>NZ_JCAJZQ010000003.1:0-828106 GCF_059510335.1 Nocardia sp. PLKS1-43
CAGCTCATCGCTGTCCGATAAGAAGTCCTGGGCATCGGATGTCAAGACCGACAACCCCACCGCCTTCGACTCACCCTCGGTCAACGGCAATTCGCAACGCGCCCAGAGCAACAGCGCCAATCCGCCGGCGGTGAACGAGGCCGCGCGCAATGGCAACGGCATCACCACGAACGGAGCCGAGCGCAACGGCGGCACCGTCGAGGGCGGCCCTCGAAACGGCAGCATCGTCAACGGCAACACCCACGACACCGTCGCGTCCAACCGCAACGGCACCGAGATCACGCCCGACAGCGGTAATCGCAACGTCCCCGCCGCCAATGCCAATCATGCGAGCCGAAACGTCAACGGCAACAACGACACACACCTGACAGCGAACAGCCGGACCGATCAAGGACCGCGGGGCGAGACATCGGCCGGAAGCGGTTCTCCTCGCGAAACCCCGGAGACCACACCCACGAACCGCAGCCGGAACGGCTCCTCGCAGACCAACCCCTTCACCCGGACCGCCGACCGGTCCGCGAACCCGGCATCCACGCAAAGCTCCCCGATCCGTTCGCCGGGGATCTCCCGTGACACGAGTTCGCCTGTGCGGCAGTCGATGTCATCCGGTGTCGACGGCGCTTCGACGCGACCGGCCCAGTCGCCCCGGATCTACTCGACGGCCACGAAGATCGCGGACGGCTCCACTCGGACCAACCCTTTCCGCACCAGCACTCAGGAACAGCCCCGCGCCGCCACCACCCCGGGCAACGGCAAGAACCCCTTCCGCACCGGCACGAAACTCACCGCCAACGGCACCGACCAACTGCGCGCCACCCCCAGCACCGAAACCACTGCGTCCCGCAACCCGTTCCGGACCACTGTCGGGGAAGCCCCGAAAGAGCCGAACACCGGGCTCCGAACCACCACACCGACGGACACCCCGGACCGCACCCGGTACCGCGCCACCGTCGAAGACCTCCCGGACGAGTCGGATGCGCCGCGACCGTTCCCCACGGAGACCCAGCGCCGCAACCCGTTCCAGACCACGGTCGAAGAGGTCCCGGACGAGTCCGCCGCCCGGTTCACCACGACCCAGGACACTCGCAACGGCAGCACACCGTTGCGTCCCGCCGACCAGACGCAGAGCACCCCGCTCACCAGAACCGGTCCCGACAACCGGACCGGCAATACGAATCCGTTCCGGTCCACCGCGCGGCAGGGCGGCGACCGGAACCTCGGCGGCAGCAGCCCATTACGTCGCGACGATACCGAGACCCGTTCTCATCCGGTCGAACCCGGCGACGATCCGCAGTCGCGCATCAGCACGCAGCGGCGCGAGCCGATCGGGACCTCGACCGAGGCCGGGATCGAACACTCGACCCACACGAACCGATCCGACGACATCTCCGGCTCCACCCACGAGCACGTCATCACCGACTACCTCACCGGTGCGCGCGTCGTCAACGATTGCAGCCGACAAGTGTTGCGGCGCTTGGCCTCCGACTTTCCCGGCAACCGCAGAATCCAGGCGCCCAAGGAGCCGGTGGGCCTGCGTGGCATGGACGCGCTCGAGTTCGAGATGCGCTCCACCGGAACACTGCAGAGCTTCCCCAACCACGAGGCGGTCGGCGAGGCGCTGCGCGAACTCGGTCCCGGAGCGAAGGCCGCGGTCATCGAAACCTTCCGTGGCCCGGCCGATCAGCACGGCATCGGCGCGCACGCCGTGGTGATGACCGTCCGGAACAAGAACGACTGGGTCTGGGATCCGGCCACCAATCGCGAAACCCCGCTGATCTTCCACGATCGCGAGGATGTCGCCGGCGTGACCGCGGTGCTCTACACCGCCGACGGCAACCCGGCCCACGCTCCCGGCCGCGGTCTCGACGGTGTCCGCGCGACCGGCAACGTCCGCATCGGCTCGTCCACCGCCGCCGAACCCCATCTCGGCGAGACTTCGGCACATGATGAGCCCGCGCCGCCGGACGACATCCCCGCCGCCGCAACGAGTCACGAGTTCGCGGGCCCGCCGGGCAAGGCCTGGGACGAGGTCACCGAACTGGGATCCCGCCCGCAGCAGCTGACCAAGGCCGGATTCGGCAAGAGCGCCTCGGGCACACACGATCTCGTGGTGTTCGGCGACGAGTCCGGCGCACGATACATCTGGTCCCGCTCCGGCGGATTGACCGACGCCGAGGGGCGTGCGGTGCCGAGGTCGACGACGCTGGATACGGTCGTGTCGGATTCGAGAATCACCGACATCCGCGTTCCCGGAACTTCCGACCACCCGGCGACGCGGCAGTCCGGTCCGGAAGATCCTCAGTCGCACAACGACTTTCCCGCCGGGTCCACGACGCCGAAACACGACGCCGAGGTGTATCGGCGTCTCGTCGCCGCGCAGGAACGTGCCGAGCAGCACCAGCAGCAGGTGAAACAGACCATCCAACGCTCCGGCAGCAGTGTCGAGGAGGCCCGGCGCGCACTGGAGACGGCCGAGGCCTCCCACGACGAGGCGCGCATCTCCGAGGCGCGGGCGGTCTACGAGCAGGCGGCCGAAGATCACCGGCAGACCGTCGAGACGGCCGTCGACGAACTCATGTCCGGCGCCGAGAAAGCGGGCACGGACGCCTGGAAAGCGTTCCAGGACGGGCATATCGGCCAGGACGATGCCTTCCCGCTGGTGCGCAGGCAACGTGTCTCCGCTGCCAAGGCGGCGGCCGAAGCGCTGCTGGAGCATTACGACATCCAGGCCGGAAAGGACCGGTCGGGACCGCTGGGCACGCTGCGCACCGAGGATTTGGAGCAGCGCATCCTCACCGGTTCGGAGAAGGACTCGCGTGCGGCGCAGATCGAACTGTTCCGCCGGGGTACCGGTGGCGAGATCGGCAGCCCGGGCGGCAAGGTGCTGCGCTGGACACAGCTCACCTCCGAAATTCTGATGCGACACGGCCCGGTCGAAATGGACACCGGCGAGGGCAAGGAATTGACCGCCATTTCGCGGGCGACTCGCACCGTCCTGGACAAGGGCATCGCCCATGTGATGACCAGTAGCGATCCGCTCGTGGTGCACATGCAGCACGAATTCGAGAGTCTGGTCGCGGGCGATCACGGCCTGGGAATCGATGTGTACCACCTGGATTCGGACCAGCCGTTCCCGGAGCGGGTGCCCGGGCGCAAGCTGATCGTCCTGGGCACCGCTCAGGATTACGGGTTCCGCGCGGTCAAAGAGGCGCAGGCGGTGGTCGACAAGCTGAAGGACAGCGGGATGTCGGCCGAGGAATTGGCGCAGCTGCGTGCGGATCTGGAACAGGCGCCATCGATGAAGGAGTACAAGCAGATCCTCGACGCGGCAGCCGAAAGCCGGGGATTGCCGGACCGTTTCGAGCCGTTCCCCGGCGGCGATCTGATCATCGACGAGATCGACGCGCAGCTGATCGACGAGCAGACCCACTACGTACTCTCGCCCGGAAAGTCGGGCCCCGCCGACGAGGCGTTCACGACCCGCGTGCACGACGTCTGGAACACGCTGCAGGAGGCCAAGGAACGCGGCGTACTCGGCCCGGCGGATTTCGGCAAGGATCCGGACAAGCGCGGAATCTTCGATTCGAAGATGACCCGTTTCGGCCGGGCCAAGTTGGCGATCATGCTGCGCAACGGCCAGCGGGACATCAGCGACGCGGACGCCGAGGAGTTCGCGCATGCGGCACAAGCGGAATGGGGCCCGGAGCGGAATTCGGACTACCACGTCAGCGATGACGGAAAGATCAAGATCATCTCCTCGCAGACCAATGACCAGGTCATGGACGATCCGGAGAAGCAGAGCTCGAGCCGGTGGAACGGATTCGCCAAATATCTCGAGGCGAAGAACGGCCTGTCGATCACTGCGGATTCGGAGCATTCGCTGAGCATCACCGGAAAGCAGATCTTCAGCGGCGGCCACTTCGACCACATCACCGGAATGTCGGGCACCCTGCTCACCCCCACCGAGGGCAATCCGCGCGGCGTCGAGGACGTCATGCACGAGGAGTACGGCACCGGGCCGATCTCGAAGGTGGACAGGTTCTTCAAATCACAGTTGCAAACCCCGGACGCACGGCATTTCGCCTCCGGTGCGGAGAAATTCGAGGCGATGGCGAACGACATCCTCGACACCGCGTTCGTACAGGATGCCAAGACCGGGGCATGGGAACAGAAGGGTTCGCCGCAGCTGGCGATCGCAATGGACAACGCCGATGTCGCCAAGCTGTCCGATGCGCTCCAGCACGCCGCGAACGAGCGCGGGCTCGAGGTGAAATTCGACAAACTCGATGTGGCATGGGTCGATTCGCACGGCAGTAAGGACCGGGCGAACGACGAATTGCAGAAGATCATCGCCAACGGCGGCGAGATGGGCCGAATCATCCTCGGCAACAAGATGATGGGCCGGGGCGTGGACATCACCCCGTCCAAGGAGGCCATCGCGCACGGCGGCCTGAAGGTCAAAATCAGTGGCGGCCCGGCATATTCGGAACGCGTGAATCATCAGGCCGAGACCCGTGCCGCGCGCAGCGGCAATCCGGACGGGGACTGGGCGACCGGCGGCACTCCCGGGGAGGCCGTGCACTACATCTCGCCCGAGGACTACCGCAGCGCCGCGCCCAACGCCCGGGTCAAGACGTTCATCACGCGTTATCAGGAGGCGGCGCAGGAACACCGCGATGCCGCCGCGGCGCACCGGGACAACGGGAACGAGCAGACCGAGGCGAAACTGGAAGAGACCAGGAGCGCGCTGGACACGGCCGAGAAGGACCTGCGCGATCAGGCCACGCCCATGCAGAAGGCCGCGGTCGAACAGCAACTGCTGGATTCCCGTCGCGCGGATTCGAACCCCTCGCGCGCACCCCCGCTCGAGGAGGGCGCCGATACCCAGGGCCCCGTCACTCCGCCGCCCAGATCCACCGACACCACGTCCCACCGCCCGGCCCCGAACACCGACGGCAGCAACGGCATTCACGCGGCGCTGCCCCCGGAGCAGCAGCGTCACCCGTCCTCCGAAACCCCGGGCGCCAACCGGTCTCCCGGAGCGCGCCCCATCGTTTTCCAGCCGCAGCGAAACCTGCCGACGATCGAAACCATGCTCGGCGACCCGGAATTCGGATCACTCGGCTCGGAACAGGGCAACAGTCCGCACTCCGACACCGCACCCGAGTTCGGCGGCGACCGCAGCAACACGACAACTCCCTCGCCCACCTTCCGCCCGGAAGACATCCCCGGGACGAGCGGCGAGCGGTCGGTTTTCTCCGCACACCTCCCCGCGAATTCGGCTGCGGCACAACACAACAGCTCTCTCCAGCAGCCCGACCAGAACCAGGCGGGCCCCTCGACGCCGGCGAGGTATCAGTACGGCACCCCGACGGTCGACGGTTCGACCGCGCCGCACGAGAAGGCGCCGCCGCCCGAAACGCAGCAACAGCCGCGGCCCGCACCGCGCGAATTCCCCGCGACCCTGGCCCCCTACGAACGTCCGCAGCCCGGCCCGTCGAGGTTCCGGCTCGGGCGGCTGTTCCAGGGGTTCTCCCGCCGGATTCCGACCGCACTGGTCGACGGCCGCCGGACCTACGTGCACGAAGAGCCGTGGCATCCGCCCGCCACCATGCGCAATCCCTATCTGCATCTGAGCGGCGAGGCGAACAACCGCAGACTCGCGGTCCTTCCCGAACTCCGGACCCGAGCGATCGCCGGACATACGGTGGGCCGGTTCGGCGGCTGGCTGGCGATGCACTGGCTGCGGCACGATTCCACGGGCGCCAACGCATTCGATTACACGACACTCACATCCGCGCAGCGCCAGGATGCGATCAACGTGATAGCCGGTCTGCGGGCGAACGACGAGGATCGTACCCTCGCGCAGTGGCTCCGCTGGGCGGAACTGAGCCTGGGTGCGGACGCCCGGCACGAAGCTCGCGATTCGGTGCGGTTGACCGATCTGCCCGCCGACACACGCGTGTGGATGTTGAATCCCTACGATTCCCACGCGCTGGCGGCGCAACGCATCGGCGCCAGTGACGAGTTCCGCGTCTACAACCCCCAGACGGGTCAGTCCGGGCGATCCCATGTCGTGGTGCTGGAAAATCTGATGCGCCAGCACGGCATCAGCGATCTGGTCATCGCCGGGCCCGCGGACCGATCCGTGACACCCACCGAGATCCCGGTGGCTCAGGCCGTGGCTGCCGCGCACGAACTGCTGCCGAACTATGGCGAGGTGGGTGCGCGTCCCCCCGAATACCCGACGTTGCCGGACTACACCGTCCCGGAGGATCCGGCCGCGGTATGGGGCGGTGTCAACTGCGCCGTCGTGGCGCTCGAGCAGCTGTCCACGTTCACCGGACGTCCGCGCCCGCAGGTGCCCGAATCACTCGCCGGAATCACCGGTATGCCCGCGGATGTGTTGGCGCACAACGCCGGTG
This sequence comes from Nocardia sp. PLKS1-43, assembly GCF_059510335.1. NCBI lineage: Bacteria > Bacillati > Actinomycetota > Actinomycetes > Mycobacteriales > Nocardiaceae > Nocardia > Nocardia sp. PLKS1-43. Next base: position 6,426 of record NZ_JCAJZQ010000003.1, read on the forward strand.
CGCCGCTGACCCGGTTCGACAACCACGACCGCATCGCCGAACAGCTGACCGCGATCGGACCGGGCGCGGTGGCCCTGGTGGTGGACGACTACCGCGACTACACCGACTCCAATGGTGTCGGCGCACATGCGTATCTGATGCGCGTCGAAGACGACGGCAGTGTCGCGGTCCACGATGCGTCCGACCCCGATACCCGATCCTTCCCGCCGAACGTGCCGCGGGAGCTGGCGGGTACGCACGCGGTGCTCTACTCCGCCGACGGTGTCGCGAGGACCATGGATCCCGCGATGGCGGATCAGCTTCCGACGACGACCATGATCGGTGCGCGGTCCTCGGGCGACTCGGAACCGACCGATCCCCCGTCCGACTCGAATCTGAGTAGAACGGTCTGGAATTTCGGCGGGCATCGCAAGGGCGCCGAGGATTTCGTCTTCATCGAGCCGATTCGGGAGAGCACGATCAAGTGGCTTCGCCTACAAGCCATCCACATTGTGGAGACCGAGGCCGCCAAACAACTGGTCGCCACCACCAGCAGCACGAAACCAGCGGACGCCGAAGGTGCCGAACAGCAGGTCGGCGCCGACAACAGTAAGAAGGCGGCGACCCCGGCAGACGACAAGAAGCCGACGGACAGTGTGAGGCCGGCCTACACTGGTCCCGACGCCAAGCGCAAGGCAGCACTGACCGAAGCGCTGGCCGGCCCTCAGACCCCGAAGGACCCGTTCCACGCCGCCGTCAAACAGAAATTGACCTCACGCCTGACCACGGCGGAGATGTACCGCCTGCTCAGCAAATCCGGTATGCCGCTGGCCGCGGAATACAAGGGCAACCCGTTCCCGGTATTCCTGCGCGCGAGATTCACGCCGCGCGAGAACTCGCGACCGAGCAATGGCCCGGCGGTGAGCCTCCAGCGCTGGACCTACGGAAACGTCGACCTCGGTAGTTCCGCGAGCGAGCACAGCCAACGATCGTTCAGTTTCCCGTACACCCACCTGTTCGATCTGGAAAAAGGCAAACTGGTCAACTGGGGTGTGACCCCACAGATCAATTTCACGCACAATCAGCTGTCCTCGGCCATGGCCGTGATCGGATCGGTGCAATCGGTCATCAAGAAGCGCAGCACGGACGCCGAAGCGATATCACAGGACTTCGATGTGCACTTCGAGATGCGGTACAACCCCGAGGGGCTGGCCGGCGTGCTGTCACCGGATATCCGCGATCATGAAGACGACTGGGTGAAAATCGATCACGAAGCCGCCCCCGACCTCATTACCGCCTGGTTCCCCAACCATCTGCACGACAACAAGATAAAGATTCCTGAGGCCGGAAAGGACGATAAGCACACGCCGATTCCGTTCCATCGCCCCGCCGATTATTCGGAGTCGGACGAGAATCCGAACCCGCACATCTCCGTCGATCAGATGCCCTTCTACGGTCCGCTCGATTTCCCGGCCCACGACGAGCTGTTCGCCGACGTGATGAAGGGGTTCCCCGACCAGATCGAGCAGATCTCGAAGGCGTCGGCGATCCAGCTGCGGACTTTCTTCGGCGACAACTTGCGCGGCAATATCCCGATGATGCACGGCGGCTCGGTGCAATCACCGACGATGTACACCTCATCCGGTAAACCGCTCGGGTTCTTCGAGGTGGAGGTCGTCGATTTCCACGGCGGCGACAAACTCACCGGCCCCGTCACCGCGGAAGGCCAGTCACGGCTCGAATACAACGTGGTGCGCGGCCTGCGCACACAGGCTCGAGCCGCGATCTCCAACCGGCTCGGCGCGGCGATAGCGTTTTCCCTGGGCCTGGCGCAGGGCAAATCCGACAAGGCGACCGGCTATGCGACACGCGGCGGCAATATAACCCCCTTCAAGGGCGGGGTCACGCACCAGAACAGCCATGCGCTGACCTACGGCGGCCGCGGCTACATATCCCGCGCGCTGCGTCTGGTCGCGCGCCTGCTGCACACCACACCCGAGATGGAGATCCGGGTCAAATTCGTTCGCCCCGACGGAGCGCCCATTCTGCCGAAGCCGGGCACGCCCCTGAACAATACCGGAAAAAAGGCGTCCACGAAGGACGCCGTCCCTGCCGAAGACGGCACAAAACCAGCCACAGACGACACGAAACCAGCCGGGGCCGACACGAATCCGGCCACAGACGACACCACGCCGGTCAAGGAGACGACCGACGACACCGCGACGACCTCGGCCACCGGGAAGCGATATCCGATCAACATGCTGGTGCCGTCGAAGGCTTCCCTCGGCCGCAAACCCCAGGCCGGCGAACAACGCTTCCTCCCGCCGCACCTGCTGCATCTGCAAAATCTCGACCTGCTGACCACCCCACTCCAGGTCGAAATACCCGACAATATCTTCGACGGTATCGAGAAATTCGTCTCCGATATGGATTTCCTCCCCTCGGCGAGCAAGGCGAACGACCTGCTCGACCTGAGTTCCACCGCGGAGGAACGCCTGGAGAATGCCCGCAAACTCGCGCAGATGAAAGCCAGGCTGACCAAGCTCGCGACATTCGATGAAATGCTCCAGCGCGGTTTCCGCACCGAATTCGAAGGGACCACCGCCGCCGGTCTGGATCCCGCCCGCATCACCGTCACGATCAAGGCCGTCCGAGAGTACGAGACCCCGGACGGCAAGTACGACCCGAAGGCCGATCCGAATCAAGGCGTCACCCACGCCTGGCGGACCCCCATCCTCCAGACGATGAACTACAGCGGCATCATCCTGTCCTCCGGTGAGGAATCCGAAAGTACCCCGCTCGCCGCTGATGCCGGTGCCAGCGCGTCGTTCACCAATCCACTCAACATATTCGGCACCCAGCGGTTGTCGAGCCTCACCGCCTCCTACGACTTCTCCTACGGCAAACCCAAAGGCAGCGGCGCCGGCCAATACCACGCCGAGGAGATCTACACCTTCAGCCCGAAGAATTCCGGGGAGGACGACTACAAAGGCGATGCCGGTCTCGAGATCTTCGGCATGCGCACCCGCTATGTCGCGGAGATCTCCTACAGCCACGGCCACGGGCCGGCTCCGATCGAGGGTAAGGGCAAGGTCAGCCTGGCCGTACCGCACTACCTGACCACCGCAACACCGAACACCGACCCGGTGGTCCTACCGAAGATCCGTAAGGATCACGGCGCCGACGGGGGCGCACTCCCCGCCGACATCACCAAGGGACTCGGCCTGGCCTCGAAGAAATCCATCGAGGACGGCGTCGGCAGGCTCCCGCTGGCCGCCGTCGTGGCCAACCACTCGGTCGGCGAGATACTCCACGAGGCAACGAGCGGTCTCATCGACGACATCGAGCTCTCGGTGGCGGCCGCGGCCGGCGACTTCGACCCCAGCACATTGAATATTCCCGGCAAATTCCCCGAGGACCGCGGGCCGATACTCCCGATCACCGAACCGCGCTCGGGGCGGACCGAAGATCCGTCCTCGTGGTGGCGCAGCCATCGCGCGAGCTTCCACTCCTGGGTTCCGGACCTGAGCGGATGGCGGCCGAGCCTGGGTCCGTGGTTCCGCAAGCAGGATCACGAGCCGGAATCGATCGATCTCCCCGAGCGCGGCACAACCTCGACCTCCCGCCCGGATGTTCCCGAGACGACCATCACCATCCCGAAGAAGGCGGTCACCACCGGTACCGAAGCCGAGGAGGCCCCGAAGCCCCTGCGAGAACTCGAGCCGCTCCCGAAGCCACTCGAGCCGGCCGAGAAGAAGCCGAAGGTCCCCGGCGCCTGGCCCGACGAAACCGAGAAGAACGACGACCCCGAGACGACCGCACCCGAGGACAGCCAGACCTGGGGTCACTGGGCGTGGACCAAGGCCACGGGCGTCGGAAAGTGGATATGGCGCACCGCATTCGGTGATCCCGCCACCGACCCGGCGTCTCAGGCCAGCTCGGTGCTGCACGCCTCGATGTCACCGCAGCACATGATCATGTACGCGCCACTGATCTTCCGCGACTCGTACAAATTCGAGACCGAGATCCCCGGCAAGGTGACGGGCACCGATTACAGCGTCGACATCCGCGGCTTCTTCGACAACATCAGGGCACTGAAACCGGCCGCGGTCGACACCGAGCACTGGCTGGAGGCCAACAACGCCACGACCCGGACCACGGGCGTGAACAAGGGCCACCGGGGAGCGTTCATCCTCGGCGGCACCTACGGCGAGGAATCCGATCACAGCTTCCGGCCCAGCGGCGGGTGGCAGGGCGGCAACTCCACCAGTACCCATGTCACCAAGGGCGATGCCACCGACAGCATGCGCGTGACCTCCGACTACGGCGGCAAGGTGTACCGGTTCGTCGCGGACGGCCACTACGCCGTCACCGTCAAGGCGGGCTGGCGCAACTTCCTGTCCGGCCTCGCGCACGGCAAGCCGTACGGCACCCGCACCCGCATCGTCGACGCCCCCAACCGGCTCGAGTTCTTCCTGACCGACAACGACCTGCACGACTATCCCGAATACAAGGCGCTGCTCGTGAAGACGGCCGCAGAGCAGGGGTGGAAGCTCGACATCATCCCGGAGGGGCAGGAGAAACAAAAGGTCACCGAGACCCAGGACGACGGCACCGAGAAGGAAGTCGACAAATACGTACCGGTCGAGCCGCGCCTGCTGTCGGACGCCTACGTCGGAAAGCGCCCCGACGCTCCCGACACGGCCAAGGCCCTGCCCGCCTTCGGCGGCGCCACCGAGGTCATCTTCGACGACGGTCGCGGCGCGCTCGAGAACGCCGCCACGACTCTGCTGGAGAAGATCTCCCCCGGCGCGACCGTCGTCGGCCACAACAACTACCACCCCGGCGTCGCACCGCTGATCAACGCGCACACCACCAGCTACGGCGTGCGCAACCTCGCCAACGCCGGATCCGAGGGCAAACACTCGTTCCATTTCGTCGACCGGTCCGGCGGCATCCCGCGCATGGTCGGCGTCACGTTCACCCAGCGCCCCCAATCGGACGAGGACATGCCGGACGGCCAGACCCTGGCGACCATCCAGGGCAAGATGGTCCCCCGGACCGCCGCCCTGGACAACGTCCACCGGCACATCCGCGCCGACGGCAACGCCTTGGTGGAGCCCGGCGCGACCAACGTCGGCAGCAGCCACAGTCAGAGCAACCAGCTCAGTGTCGGCCTCGGCGGGCAGAGCAATCAGCAGCGTCCCGGGGCGACGCTCGCGATCCAGCGCACGGGCACGCACAGCGAGGTACAGAACTCGACCCGCGACCTGAGCGCATGGCAGCGCAGCACAGCGCGCCAGTACGAGTTCAAGATCCCCACCGAATGGACCGTCACGGTCGACTGGCGGACGATGGACGAGACGTTGTCGGGGTATCTGTACGACAAGCTCGGCGACTTCCTCGTCACGGGCGGCACCGCGATCGCCGAGGGGCAGGCGCTCATCGCGACCGGCGAGTGGAGGGGCGTCGCGGAGGGCCTGGATCCCGACGAGATTCCGACGCCGAGTCAGTCCGAATCCGACTCCGTCAAGGCCACCACTTTCATGCGTGTGCACGAGGGTGACACGAAGCCGATCCCGAAGCCCGGCGAGACACCCGCGGCCGAGGTCGCACGCACCGAGCCGCAGGTGTTCGGATTCGATCCGACCAAGAGCAAGCTCGAACCGGCCAAGGCCATCGGGACTCCCGAGACCGTCGACCTCGAGGCGGCCACCGCCGTCAAACCGGCCGAAAAGGTGCCCGACGACGTGCGCGAGCTGCTGTCCGTGCCCTCCTGGAAGCCCGAGCTGGCATTCGACATCCGTGAATTCGGCGCGTCACAGCAGTTCGCCGAGGCGCTGTTGCGCGTCGACCCGTCGCTGCGCACCAACGACAGCACCCGGGTCGCCGAGGGCATGTACAACCGGCTGGTCACGCTGGTCGCGAAGGGCGATTTCGTCCAGTTGGGACCGCAGTCCACCGCGCCGTTCCTGAATGTCGAGCAGACCGGCACCATGCCGACCCCGCAGCAGCATGCGGCGGGCGTGAAGATCGGCGACACCGTCGTCAAGATGAGCCTGTATTCGCCGCGCGAGGAGGACGGCAACGACCAGATCGCGTTCGACACCTTCGAATTCTCCGTCGACAACATGGGCTCCTCGTCGAGCAGAAACACCAGCACCGCACTGAGTTTCGGATACAGCGGGGCCAAGCAGACCAACGACCGCGGCGGACCCAGCAGCATCCCGCTGGGCGGCGACGTCTCCGGCAAGGGCGGCACCGTCGCGATCGGCAGCGTGTTGCGAAACCTGTTCCGCACCAACGTGAAGGGCGGAAAACCGGAAGGTAAACGACTGCGTTCGGTGGCCGTGGTCGAGGTCATCGGGCCCAAGGGGACGCTCTGGGTCACCGGTGATCTCATCCTGCGTTCCAACGAGAAGCCGCCGGACAGTGCCAATCTTCCGAAAGTCATTGCACCCAAGGATGATTCGTCTCTCTTCGTGCCGCCGAAGGAGAGCGGGCCGAAGGGCGACGAGACCGATTCCGCGAAGAAGGCCGCGGACGAGAAGAGGGCGGCAGAGGACAAAGCCGCGGCAGAGAAGAAGGCGGCAGAGGACAAAGCCGCGGCAGAGAAGAAGGCGGCAGAGGACAAAGCCGCCACGGAAAAGAAAGCCGCCGAGGACAAAGCCGCAGCTGAAAAAAAGGCGGCCGAGGACAAGGCCGCAGCGGAGAAGAAGGCGGCAGAGGACAAAGCCGCCGCGGAAAAGAAGGCCGCAGGCGAGAAGGAGGCGGCGGAGAAGAAAGCCGAGGAAGAAACCGAGCCGAAGGCCCAGGAGGACGCCGAGGCGAAGAAGGCCGCACCCAAGAAGAAGCAGCCGACCAGCGATACCGAGGACGACGACACCAAGACCGAGGACCCCGACAAGAGCACAGACGCGGCCGAGAAGGCCGCGGCCGAAGCCGAGAAACTCGCGGCTGAGAAACTCGCAGCCGAAAAAGCCAAGGCCGAAGCCGAGAAACTTGCAGCCGAGAAGGCCGCAGCCGAGAAGGGGGCGACCGATACCGAGACCGGGCCGGATACGAAGTCTTCGAACGCGACCGCCTCGAATACCAAGAAGTTCGATCCGAGCGGTGCCGAGAAACTCGATCCCGAGGAGATCAAGGCGCAGGCCGCGGCGGCCGACAAGCTCGCTGCCGAATTGAAGGCGGCCAAGGCCGGGACCGAGGCGGAGGCGAGTGCCGAGGCGTCCAAGCCGAAGACCAAGTCCAAGGGTTTCATCTCGAGCCTGTTCGGCGGCAGCAGTATGTCGCCGAAGGTCGGACGCCAGACGGGCCCCCGATCGCGCGTCGTGGACGGGATCGCGGCCCCAGAGGGATTCGTGTGGGAATCGATGCCGCCGGACGGCGACTGCTTCTTCCACGCCCTCGAACGCATCATGTACAGCACTCCGTACGACTCGGCGGCCGAACTCGATCGCCGGATCCGCGACCTGCGCCTCATGACCGCCGCCGAGCTGGTCGGGCCCAGGATGGGCGAATACCTGCTGGACTTCACGACGATCAGGAACGCGGACCAGAACCTGGGCAGACAACTCACCACCGCCGAGGAGCAGAACCCGATCTCGGCCGCGGACCAGATCGCCCACTTCGAGGAGTACATCCGTCAGGTCAGACAGCTGACACAGCGCGGCGTCTGGCGAACCGACGTCTTCCACGTCGTCCCCCAGGCCGCCGCGGCCGCACTCGCCCGCAGCGGCGAAAACAGCCGCAACGTGCGGGTATACGGCCAGGACATGCGGCGGGGACAGACCTTCGGCCCGAATGCCGCGGCACCGGCCGACGCCGCGACCCTGGTCGCCTTCAACCACTACCACCTCGCCGTACCGATCGGCGATCACACTCCGGCGCTCACCCTGCCGACCAGGCCCTGGGACGATTTCGCCAGCCTGCTCACCTTCGAATTCGACGAATACAACCCGCAGGACGACACCCAGACCGCACCCGGTCCGGGCCGGATCGCGATATTCGGCGACGCCGAGGCCGCCCGCTACCTCTGGTTCCCGTCGGCCGGTTCCAAACCCGGCGAAATGCTCGACGCCAACAGCCAACCCGTGGATCTCACCTTCGGCGAGGCGCTCGCCGACCCGGCCGTCACCGTCGTGCGCACACCCGCCGTGGCCGAGGAAGCCGCCGGGCCGGACCTGAAGCAGACCGATCCGGAACTCGCCGCCGCCATCGACGAATCCGTGGCCGAGTTCCACGCGGCCGCCGCCAAGGCCAAGGTCGAGGCCGAGGAGAACAAGGACCCCGAGCTGGCCGCCGCCATCGCCCTGTCGATGGAGGGGCTCGAAAAGCCCGGGACCGTCGGCGACAGCGGGCTCGACAAGGGTTCCGACAAGGGGCTCTACGACGCGGACGGCAAGCTCATCCTCCCGCCGCCGTCCCCGACGGGCACGGTCATCCACGACCCCGACCACCACGAACTCACCCACGAGTTCCCCTCGGACGACGACATCTCCATCCGCGGCCTCGATCTGAACAACCCGTCCGGGAAGAAGCTGCCCTTCGCCACCGGGGTCGCCCCGCACCTCACCGACTCGGACGAGGACCTCGGGGGCATCGGACCGGTCGAATCGCCTGAGCTGCTGGATGAATCGGCGCTGCCGAAGAAGGAGACGACGCTCGACACCGAGTCGTCCACGGAGCACGACGAGCACACGATCAGCACACCCGCCGCGACCGAGAAGAAGCAATCTTACCATGCCGCAAAGGAATTCGACGAGGAGGTCATACCCTTCACCGAACCGGCGGAAGCCGGCATCCCCGTCGGCGACAGGGTTCGACAGATCCCCATTCCCGCTGTGGTGGAACATGATCCGTCCCTCATGGCGCACTCGCTCGACTCCGCGCTGCCCGCTCAGGCATCCCCCTCGACCATCCAGCACACCCCCTCGGACACCGAACTCGCCGCCGCGGCATCCGCCACAACCGCCCTACACACCCCCTCGGACAGCGAGGTGCTCACCCCGCTCTCCGCCGCGAACATCCAGCACACCCCCCAGGAAAGCGAGCTGCTCGACCCCACATCCTCCTCAACCGCCCTGCACACGCCCTCGGAGAGCGAACTGCACACCGGGACCATCACGGTTCCGACACTCCCCCCGCTCCGGCTCACCAACCTCCGATCCACCCTCGACGATGCGACCACCCTCCCGGGTTTCGACCACGAGGAATCCCTGCTCCCCACGGACGAAACGACCGTCGATCACACCGGCCGCCCTCGCTCGAATTCCCTGCCCCCCGAAGGCAATACGGTCCCCACCACCCCCGACGTGCCGCCCCGCCGCCCGAACCGATCCAACTCGTTCACCGGTTTCCCCGTACTCCTCGACGAAACCACCCCCAGCGTCGACCCCCGCATCTTCAGCTCCCCCACCAAACCCCTCCCCCTCGCCAAATCCCTCGAAAACCTGCTACTCCCAACACCTTCCGCCTCGGCCCGCCCCAAACGCTTCGTCCCCCACCTCACCGACTTCTCCCACTCCCCCGTACACCGCGACTTCCTCGAGAAGGCACCCTCCTCCGAATACCGCCCCATACTCGAAAAGTCCGACTCCACAGCCCCGAAGAACCTCGGACCGACCGCATCATTCGACGACCTCGAACTGCCCGAGGACACCACCTCCGCCAAGACCGTCGAACCGGACAAGAACGCCACCGACGACGCCGTGAAGTTGTCCGACGACACCCTCACCCAGAGCCTCGAACCAGCGACCTCCGTCGGCGACCTGAAACTGCCCGAGGACACCATCTCTCCCAAGGGCGTCGAGCCGGTCGAGAAAGCCGCTTCCGTCGACGACGTGAAACCGTCCGACAACACCGTCACCGAAGGCATCACGCCGACCGAGAAGCTCACCTCCCCCGAGGACATCGAATCGATCAGCGACCTCACCACCACCGAGGACATCACCCCGAAGGGCCTCGCACCAGCGGAGAAGGCAGCGTCCTTCGAAGACCCGAAACTGTCCGACAGCACCACTTCCACCGAGGGCGTCGAGCCGGTCGAGAAGCTCGACTCGGAGGAAGACATCATGCCCCTGGTAGATCCCTTGGCCCCCGAGGACTTCACGGCACCCAAGGATGTCGATCGTGCCAAGAAACTCGACCCGGACGAGGACATCGCGCCGGTCGTGGGCCCCTTGTCTCCGATGCCCCCGATGAGCTTCACGACCCCCGAGGGCTTCGATCCAACCGAATTCATCAAACCCACCGACGGCCCCGCACAGCCGAAGAAGCCCACTGCACCAAAGGATTTCACGCTCTCCGACGACCTCGTCCTCCCCGAGGGCTTCACGGCGCCGAAGAACCTGAAACGGGCTGCGTCCTTGGACGACGCGAAGCTGTCCGGGGGCGGCACCGCCGCGAAGGGCTTCAAGTCGGCCGAGAAGCTCGACCCGAACGAAGACATCATGCCCGTCGTAGATCCCTTGGCCCCCAAGGACTTCACGACAGCCAAGGGCTCCGAACCAGCCAAGAGGGCCGCCTCCGTCGATGACGTGAAGCTGTTCGACGACGCCTTCGTCCCCAAGGGCTTCGAGCCGCTCGACAAGCTCGCGCCCCCGAAAACATCGCGCACGGCCCCCGCGACCGACGGCAGCACCCCGCTGCGCTCCGGCGAAACGGCCACACCGGCCCGGCGCTCGCGCAACCCGTGGAACCGACTGCGGCGCTTCGTATCCCGCATCACCCCGACATCGGATCGAACCACCGGCGCCGCAATCCCCCGCCCGACCGAAGACACACCGCGCCGCAGCATCCGCGACCTCTTCCGTCGCCGCCTGGACCGGCTGAACCTCCGCACGCCGACCAGCGCTACGACACCGACGCCGCGCCCGGTCCGCAGCGACGGCAGCACCGCTCACACGACGGTCACGAACCGTCGGGCCGATGCCGTGCTCGCCCCGCCGCCGGCACCGGCCGATTGCGTCGTCGTAGCGCTCACCGCCATCCGAAACACCCTGCCCGGCACCAGAATCCGCATGCCGCGTCGCCCGTCCTCGCTGGCCGGCCACACTCGCCGGGAACTCGAACGGGCTGCGGGCGGCAGACTCCGCGGCTACCCCGACGACACCACGATCGTCCGTAACCTCCAGATTCACGGGCCCGGCGCGCAGGCCCTCGTCGTCGCCGTCCACGCCGCTCCCAACGCGAACGGGATCGGCGCACACGCCTACCGGATGTTCAACGACAACGGCCTCATCCGTGTCGACGACGCCGCCGACCCCACCCACACCCTGCCCGGCCGGCAACGCCCGGCCGGCGTGCACGCCATCCTCTACACCCCCGAGGGCAATACGGTCCGCCCCCTGCTCCCTCGCAGGACGACGGTCCCGGAATTCCCCGCCGACATCCGCATCGGCGCACCCGAGGACCGGCCGGGCGGCAGCCGTACCTCGTCCACCGCCGCCGACCGGACCGGCAGCTCATCGCTGATTCCACACGGCGACACGGCATCCAGTCAGACCGGCCACCGAAATACGGGTCCGGGAATCGACGGCACCGCTCGCGCCACCGACTCGGCACCGGGCTCCGCACGCAGACGCGGATTGCAACGACTCCAGGGCTTCGTATCCCGCCTGCGTAGCCGGAACACCGCCGTAGCGTCGTCCTCGGCACAGTCGACATCCTCTGCGGCACGGGGCAATAGAACCCTGCCCACGGCGAATTCGTCCTTCCGCGGCATCCGTACCTTGTTCGGGCGCAACCGCGAATCGGGTGTCGGCACATCGGACATCACCACCCGAACCGCACAGCGCCTCGTCGACATCACCGTCCCTGGTGACGGAACCACCTCGCGCACAACACCACTCACCCATCCCGCGCCGACCCTGTTCGATCGGTTGAACCCGAGAGAGCGTTCCGCGATCCTCGCCCACACCCGCAAGCCCGCTGTGGTGGACGAGTTCCTGGCCGATCCCGACCGTTTCGTCCGGAACTGGGCCGCGGTGGAGGACACGCCGACCGGCATGGAGATTCTGTGGCCGGGCCGGCAACCACCCGCGTTCGAAGACCTTCGTCCACAGGTCGAGCACATGGAACGTATCGAGGACGAAATCGACTCGGCTCAGCTGGGCATGCTGGACGTCCTGCGCAATCTGCTCGCCACCGACGATCCGCGCCGCGAGTGGCAGAACGTGGTGGACGACTTCCACCGCTATCACGAACTGAACGACCACTTCCGCGCGAACCTGAACGCACCGTTCAGCATCGACGCACTCCGCGACCAGATCCGGCGGCTGGACGAGGCCACGTCCGCACAGCTGCCGATCACCATGCCCATGCATCTGGCCAGCGATGACAGCACGCTCGCCGACCGGCTCACGGCGGGCGGCGTGGGTTCGCAGATGCTGCACCACACCTTCACCGCGGCCGCGCAAACGCCGCCGACGCGCCCGCGGGTCGAGCTGACCGTGCCGCCCGGCGTCCGGGGCCTGCTGTCCGGCGATCCCGCCGAGCCGCGACTGCTGCTCCCCCGCGACACCGTATTCCGCTTCACCGGCGTCACCGACGACGGGCGCGTCACGGCCGAGGTCGTCCCGTCCGAGCCGAACCGCGACGACGTCCGCTACATACCGACCGGCGCACCCCGGCGTTCATCGTGGGATTCGATCGAGCCGCAACCGGATGCACTGGCCGACCAGGGCCGGCTCGTCGGTGGCGTGCGCTACTTCGCCGACGACGCCGCCCGCGAGAATTTCGCGCACAACGTCCTGCGCACCTGGGACGACCTCTCCGACGAGGTGCGGCACACCCTCCGCCGGTACGAAGAGGGCGCCCTGATCAATATCGCACTGCGCCGGGGCACGGCGTCCGGGATCGATCGGTGGGTCGCCCATCTGGTCGACAGCGCCGAGCAGTGGAAGGCCCGCGAGGACGAGCTGCGACGCGCCGGGGTGTCGCCCTGGTCGTCCGACGCGGAGCAGTTGGCGGTTCCGAGCACACTCCTGGATGCCCGGCCCGGCGCGCGGTGGGAGCAGATCCGATCCGACGCCCGCATGCACGATCTGGTGCGCGAGCACTTCGTTCCCCGTGGCTCTTCCGAACCGCTCACCCCCGGCCCACTGCACGAACATATGCGGGTGCTCGACGAGGTGACCGGCACACCGCTGCGGCTGGACGGAACGGTACAGGTCACCCGCAGCCTCAGCACGATCGATTTCCTGACCGCCGCGGACGGGCAGCGCCTCGGCGACCGGAACCCCGATCTCCTGGTCGGCGCGATCCAGCAGGAGCCCGGTTACCTGTCCACGTCGTTCTCCTCGCGCGTCCGGCACATGCCGGATGAGATGAAATACCATGTGGCACTGAGCGTTCCGCCCGGAGCGCGCGGCGTCTACATCGGCAGCGACGCGCGGGACCGGCACAAGCTCGAACTCATCCTGGCACGCAACAGCCGCTACCGGATCACCCGGATCGAACGTCCCGCCCGCGGGCTACCGGTCCTGCACGCCGAGTTGCTGTTGCCGCCGGAACCGGACCGCCCGTCCGGCCCCGGGCCGAACCCGGGACCGTTCCCTGGCGGCACGGACAGCACTGCCCCCTGGGCGGATCCGAAAGGCAAGGGCCGCAGCGACACTCACGATGCCGCCGAAACCGCGCGATCCGATGACGAGCGCGCGGACGATTCGGGCCCGCGGACCCGTCCCGCGGAATCCGGCTCCGGCGCGACGGATTCGGCCGCCGCCGCACCGGCGCACTCGGCCGGCACAGCGGAGCAGCCGTCCAGACCGGCGCCGCCGCCGCTGCTGCTCGCACGACCGAGCGTGCCGCCCAGCACGGAGGCGCCGACTCCCATCGCCACCCGCGCCCGCCGGGAATTCTCGAGCATCCTGAACGCACCGCGAACGCTGGAAGCCCTGTACTCGCTGCTGCATCGACGGCTGCCGGACCTCTCGTTCGACGACCTGCGGACGTTGCGGGCACAGTCCTACGAGCAGCGGGGCCTGGCCGTCCCGGCGGTGTCGCGGGAGAACTTCGACGCATTTCTGCGCGAGGTATGGGACCACCGCGGGTGGATCCGGAGTTCGAGCAACGTCTACGCGCTGTATTCCCGGCCCGGCGGCGGCGCCCGGGCCGAGGATCCGCAGCGGTATCGGGACCAGCTGGTGGACATCCTCCGACACCGCGCCCCCGGCGCGCAGATCGCCACCGACGAGGACGAGCGACCGTTCTCGCCGGGCATGGCTCGTTTCTGGGCGATCGACGATCCCTCCTTCCTACATTTCCGCCGGGTGGACCGCCCCGACGGGATGCGCGGCGCCGACGTCGGATTCAAGATGTTCGTGAACACCTCCGGTAACGCACGACCGCACGTCTTCGGCGAATTCGTCCACAACGTCCTGGACCGGCCGCACGAGTTCCCGGGCGTTCATTCGGCGAAGGTGGGCACCGCATTCCAGCAGCGCGCGGACGGAATCGTGATCTACGTTCGCGATCGGGACGCGGTGGATCGAATCACGGGTTGGTTCAGGGACTTTCAGCACGATCACGCCGACATGTTCCAGTGGGACGTGCCGCGCGGAGCCGAGCAGGTGCTGGCCGGCGTCGGCTTCGGCGCGGAACCACCGGTGGACAGCTTCGGCGAGGTGCGAGCCGAACTGGTGCACGACGCACTGGGAACGCACGGCGGGGGCACCTTCGAGGAATTCCAGGCGGAGGTCCGGAACCTGTTCCGCACCAACGGAATAGACCCCGACCGACCACACCTGCACCTGCCCGGCCACGCCGGCCCGGTCCTGCGCCCCGGCACGACCGGCGAGGCGAGCAGCACCGACGACGGACAGTCGGAGACCACTACCGACGCCGCCGGGCACGACCGCCCGTCGGCGTCGCCCGCGGATCGTCCGGCCGCCGATTCCGCCGCCGCACCGACGCGTCCGGCCGCCACCGAGATCCGGGATCTGACTCCGCAGGAGAACGACGCGCTGCGCGGATACGCCGACGTCCAGCGGGTCCTGCAGGACAAGTTCTCGGTCGCGGGCATGGATGAGGCCGAGGTCTTCCACCTCATCGAACAGATCCGCCCGCACCTGCTCGACGACCTCGCCGGCGCGGCGCAAGCCCTCGCCACCACCCCGCGGAACGCGGTGCACTGGCAACGCCGGGCCGACAACCTCGGCCTGAGCCTGCAGGACATCGCACGCGAGGAAACCCGCGCGAGCGACGACTTCACCGACGACTTCGCCGAATTCCACGCCGGAACCGACTTCGCCGGGTATCCCGGTGCGGACTTGGGAGCGGAAAGTTCCGGCGACCGGTCGACCGGTCCGATCGCCGCCCCGCCGCTGCGCGAAGCCGCTGCGCGCACGCCGACGCCGGAGTTCCGCGAGCTGACCCGCGCGCAGACCGATGCGCTGCGGGAATTCGCCGCAATCGACGAGGCGATAAGTTCCGCCGAACCGTGGGAAGCCCTGGAACTGGCGCAGCGGTTGCGCCCGGAATTGCGGGACGCATTCCACAGCGCGGCGACCGCGCTTCGAGTACCTCCCGAGCTGGCCGTGGACCTACGGCTCGAGGCCGACAACCTGCAGGACGCCGAACCCGGCATCCGGGTTGAGGACATCAGGCGCCGGATCGTCGTGAATCGGCGACCGGCACAGGACAGCAGCGAGCCGTCCACACCGGTCTGGCAGTCCTCCCCGCACGATGGGAACCAGCTGCTGGACGTGCTGGCCGAATTCTCCGGCCACCCGACGCCGGCGCACCTGCGCACCACGCTCGCCGAGCGCATGCAAGCGCATCTCGCGGACTACGTCGAACTGCTTCCCACGTACACCCCCGACGGGCTCGAAGAGCTGAAGGTCGAGAAGCTCCGCCGCGCCCGCTGGGACGCCGAACGCAGCGGGGAGCGCTGGCGGCGCATCCGCCTGCACTCCGAACTCGTCGCGAGGGGCGAACTCGGCCGCGACGATCCGCTGCCCAGGCCCGCCGAGGAGGTCGCGACCGAAACCCGGCGCCGCGAGCAATTCGAGGAATCGGCAAGGCAATTCGACGAATCCGTGCGCCGGCGCGCGCAGGATCGGCTGGCGTATCTGCTCGACGCGGTGCGTGACCCGAACCGGCCCACCGACCATCTGATGAGCGCGGACCTCCTGCCCATCGCCGCCCGGGAACTCGGACTGAATGCCGTTGTGCTGCATCGCGATGCGCCTCGCGACGTCTACCACCACGGCGCACCGGACGCGCCGTTCGCCCTGCTGTACGCCTCCGCCGAGCACCCCGAACATCTGCGGATCGCCCGGACCGCCGACGGCGCACCGCTGCGGCTTCGCCCGGACCAGCTGCACACCCCGGCCGCATTCCAGCCGCCGCCGGGACACGAGTGGCGGCCGGAAACACCAACCGGAACCGAGCGCCCGGGCATCGGGCATATCGACGAAAACCACACCCGGACATTCGATTCCGACGCCGAGGGCCTGAACTACGGCGAGACCGTCCTGAACCAATGGCAGCTACTCACTCCGGAGCAGCAGCACGCGGCGTGGGCCTATCACGCTTCGGCGATCCACAACACACTGTTGCGCGAAGGCAGCGACCGGGCGCAGGAAGTCCTCGACCGAGGGCGTACCGCCGGCGAGCACATGGCGCTGCTGACCGAACTGACCGGCCGGCAGGAGCCCTCGCTCGCCGAGCTCACGGCACATCGCCGAGCCGGGGAAGCGCATGTGCACGAACGGATTCCGGATCCGTACCGCGCGAACGCCGCCTGGCGGCTGATCAACGCGATCTCGAACCGGAACGACCCGGAGTCGACGCTCAGGCAGCTGATCGCCGACGATCAGTTCTACCGGGTGACCCTGCAACCGTTCTTCCAGCGCTACTTCGGCACGTCACCGAGCCTGGAGGTGCTCGAGCACGGTATCCGCACGCTCGACCGGGCGATCCGGCCGCTGCCGAACACCGAACCGTTCCGGGTCGTGCGCGGCCTGACCAGCATCGGCTTCCTGCGGGATCGCGACGGGAATCCGATGTCCTCCTGGCGGGATCCGGCCGACCTCGTGGGCGCCGTGCAACAGGAGCCCGGCTATCTGTCCACCTCGGTCGGTCGTGACTTGGCCACCATGCCGGACGGCCGCCGATTCGAGTACCGGGTGAATTTCACCGTTCCGCCCGGCGCCGAGGGCCTGTGGATCGGCCCGCGCAGCGGCGTACCCCGCGACAACGAACTCCTGCTCGCCCACGACACGCGCTACCGCATCACCGGGGTCACCCGAGACGAAGCGAACGACATGCTCGTCCTCGACGCGGAGATCCTGCCCGCCCGCGTCTCCGGTCCGGTCTCATCGGACCCCCCGCGCACCTCCGGGAATTTCGAACCCGCCGCCGGGGACACCTACTTCGGCCGCAACCTGCAGCAGCAGTTGGAAACCGAACTCGACGGCGAAACCCACATCGCCCGACCACAACTCGAACGCCCCGACCCGGGTCCACAGCTACTGAGTCCCGACCAGCAGCTACAGCAGTTGACCCTCACCCAGCGCGAGCAGCTACTGCCGATGCCGGCGGTTCCGACCAGGATCACCCGCCCCGCCGGTGGCGCCGACATCCTCACCCTCGTCGACCACAACGGCCGAGTCGAACGACTGGCGGCAACCGGCGCCAAGGTACCGGCACGTCTCGTCGAAGATCCCGGCCTGCCCGCGCACTATCGGTTCAGCGGACCCGACGGACAGGTGCACAACGTCCTGCGAGATCTGTCGCAGGACTTCGTATTCGACCGGACCGCGGGCACCGACACCGGCACACTGAGCTGGAACGTCGCGGGCGGAGGCATCCGATTCCTCGCCTTCGACCAACACGGCCAGTGGCAACCAGCGCATCTGCCGTACGACGCCGCACTCGTGGCACGGGAGGGCAACAGGCCCTGGCAATGGGTGAAGTACCCCGGGAATTTCCCGTGGATTCGCGTCAACACCTCCGGCGGTGCGCTTCCGGCGCTGCCCGAGATACGCGCACGATACGACGACCCGCTCTTCGGGCCGAGCGGGATACCCGAACCCGAAGAGGTGCGCCAGGGCTCGGCCGGGGACTGCTCGTTGCTGGCCGACCTGAAATCACTCGCCCAATACAACCCCGGCGCGATCACCGAGATACTGCACGACCACGGCGACGGCACCGTCAGCGTCCGCTTCCTCGCCGAACGGCAGGACGGCGACGCCGCTCTGGAATGGGTGCGGGTCGAAAAGACGATCTATGTCACCCCGGGCACCGATACCGGGTACTTCATCCGTCACGAACCCGGAGAACCGCTCTGGGCCACCATGATCGAGAAGGCATACGCACACCGGTTCGGCAACGGCGACGGGTACCGAGCGATCGAAGGAACACCGATGACCACCGCGGCCGCGCGCCTCGGCAAGGGGTTCCACCGGGCCGAAGACGGCTGGTTCGCACAACCCGTCGCTCGGTTCAGGAACGTGGACATCCTGCATCCGCTGCGGTTCGACATCGACACACTGCACGAACTGGTGAGCGACTACATGCGCTCGGACACGACGAACGGCGGGCCCCACACAGCAGATCTCGAATTCTCCCGCCAACTCGCCGAAACCTTCCGGGACGGGCACACCGGACAATTGGCGCTGTTCAATTCCACCCGAGCGCGCCTGGCCACCCGCCACCACAACGACCCGAACGCCTTCGCCATCGCGTGGCAGGAGTTCTTGCGCACGCAGAACTCCACGCCTTCCGCCGACTTCCGCGCCTATCTGGATCAGCTCCATCCACAGCAGTGGGGGCGCGAAAAACATGCTCTCACAGCCTATTTCAGCGAAATCTACGACGGTCGAGCCCAGGACCGGGTGCTGTCGAGCAGGGCCGGCACCGCGGCCCGGGCGATCGGCAGCCGCATCGAATGGGCTCTGCGCCGCGGGACCACGGTATCCATCGGAACCGATACCTTCGGGGGCTCGGGCACAGTCCCGGGCCTGACCCAGAATCACGTCTACACCGTCCTGGCGATCGAACACGACGAGGCCGGCGCCCCGGTGCGCCTGCTGCTGGACGACCCGTACGGCGACCACGGCCACTACCCCATGCCGCGTGCCGGTATCGAATATCGCCTCGACCCCCGCGGAACCGACCACATCGGCGAACCGAGCACTCCGCCCCGCCAGAGCCCCAGAGGCACCGAATACGGTACCTACTCCAGCGGCACCCGGTATCGCCGCGAGCCCGACGGCACCGAGTACGGCACCGAGCCGGACGGCCTGCGCTACCGCCGCGACCCCGACGGCACCGAATACGGCACCGAGCCGGACGGCACCCGCTACCGCCGCGACCCCGACGGCACCGAATACGGCATCGAACCGGACGGCACCCGCTACCGCCGCGAGCAGGACGGCACGATCCAGTACACCTACCCCGGGGGCGGCAGACTCCGCACGGCCTCCGACGGCACCCGGTACTCGACCGAACCCAACGGCGACAAGGAGCGCAGAGCACCGGGCACCTCGGATTGGATCCCCGACCCCGACCGCGAGGACCCACCCGACACCACGGTCCCGCGCCGCGGCGGCATCCTCGCGGTCGACCTCACCCACTTACCGAAGTTCCTGGCGATCGGCATGAGCGGACCAGGAGCCCACGCCCTCTCCGCACGCCCGCAGCCCGAGGTCCAGGCGCAGGACAACCAGAACAGCGTGCTGGGCATCCGGTCCGGCGAACCTGCCGGCCACATCACCACAGCGCGATCCCGGACCGCCGCGGCACTGCCGGACCTGCCTCACGAACCGGCCGGTACGCCGCATGCCGCGGGCGCGTCCGCAGCCGACCAGCCGGCTCGGCCGTCGGCGGAGTCCACCGACGGAACGATCCGGCCGGCGACCGAGACCGTCCCCGTGGCGTTCACATCCGAGACCGGCTCCGTGCCCGAGCACCCCTACGCACGCGCCCTGGGCGCGGCGCTCACCAGCGACCGGCCGATCGACTTCGCCCGGGTGCTGACCATGCTCGAGCACGCGCACACCTCGCGGGAGACGCTCGACGACGCGTTCGCCCGCACGCACGGCCGCCCTCTGAAGGACGTTGTCCGCGAAGCGGTTCAGCAAGCCAGACTGTCCGCCTCCCAGGAACGCCGGATGGCCCGGCTGATGGGCTGGCAACCGAAACAGGACCTGCCGGCCGGGGTTCGCCCGCCCCGCACGGCGGCACGTCCGGGCCAGTCGCCCGCGGCGTTGCCCGCGGTGCGCGAATACGTGAAATCGCTTCTGTCGGTGCGTGATACCGACGGCGCACTGGCCTTCGTCGAACATCTGAACCGCAACCCGCGCAAACTGTGGGCGGTCCAGGACGCCTACCGGAACGAGACCGAGGGCCGCGATCTGGCCATGGATCTGCGCAGCGGCCTGCCGGAGGACAAGGACTATCTCGACCACATCTTCGCCGAATCCGCTGAGCGGCAAACGTCCTGGGCCTCGGACGACGAGCGGGTGCCGGTGGAGTGGGACACCGCCCGGCAATGGTTCGAGCACCTCGACACCATGACCTTCGAGCACTGGTCCGGTGACCACCCGATGCCGCACGGCTATCTCGACACCGGATGCGTCCAGTTGGCGCATCACGTTGCGCTGGAGTTGATTTCGCTGGGCACCCAGCCACGCAAGATCCTCGTCAACGGCGAGGACCTGCGAATGAGCCAGGCCCTGCCGGACGGTACCGCCAAGCTCCTGAACTGGCGGCACCACGTCGCCAACCTGGTCTACACCCGCAACCCCGATGGTGTCCCCGAGTGGATGGTCTGGGATCCGGCCGTCGCCCGCGAACCGGTGAGCCAGAACTCCTGGCTCGCGAAACTCCACCTCGATCCCGGCCGGGCAGTGCGCGTCGAGGGACCGGCCGAGCGGGTCATCGAAACCTTCGCCGCACGGCGCGCCGCGGACGACGCCGCAGACCGCTCCTGGATGCGCTGGACGCAGCAGGGATATCTGCGCGATCAGACCGTGGTCGTCACGGACGCGCACGCGATGGCCCTGGCCCCCGGACGCCTGCTCCCCGCACGCGGCGAGGACGACGTGCACCGCCCCGAATCGTTGCGGGAACTCGACCGGACGCTGGCGGACGCCGACACCGACGAGCGTCTGCTGCAGAGCCTGAACATCATGGCGCGCCGGACCCTGGGCGGGCAGATCCGCGACGCGGTGCAGGACTATTTGCGCACACGTCAGGCCGAAGGCGCGGCACCGGTCGAGACCGACATCCTCGCCATCATCGATTCCCATGCGACGGGCAACCCGGCACGAGTCGGACTCGTCGACGAAAACCCGGCACTCGCGCGATTCCTGCGATCGCACCTGCCCACCGAATTCCACCGCTTCATCGTGGGTAATCGCGATACCGACTCCGACCACGAATACGCCTCCCAGCTCGCCGCCGCCTTGCACGGCGCGGATCGGATCGACTTCCCCGCGATGCTGGACACGCTGCGGCATGCCACTGCGCAACGCGATCCGGCCTTCCTGGATGGCGTCTACCGGATCGGGCACACCACTCCGCTGGCCGCCGCGGTGCAGCAGGCCCACGAGACGGACCGGTTGTCGGCCGCGCAGGCATCCCGGGTGCGGCAGCTGATGGGCTGGGAACCCGCGACGATTCCCGCATCCGTGCCCGCGGTGCCCGAGCACCTGGAGAACGGCCCGGCGCTGCGCGCATACACCGACGCGATACGCGACCGGATCGATTCCGGACAGCCCCTCGCCGCACTGACGATGGTCACGCAGCTGGACCGCGATCCGCACGCGCTGTGGCCCGTCCAATCCGCGTACCGGACCGCCACCGGCGGCCGCGAACTGCGCGATGATCTGCGGACCGCCCTGCCCGGCGAACACGACTACATCGACCACGCCTTCGCCCGGCCGAGGGACGCGGACCCGGCCCCCGTCCTGGAAGATACGGCCACGGACTGGATCCAGGCACTGAGCAAACTTCCCTTCACCACCGAGGTCGGGTCGGCCGAACGGGCCGATCTGATCGCGTCGGCGCTGATCCGCCAGGGCACCCATCCCCGCACACTCGTGCTCACCGCCGAGGGGATGCGGGCGCCGACCACGGTGCCGGATGCCTTGCGCCGCAACGTGTCCGCGCAACAGTCCGTGCCCATCGGCCGGTACACCGCCAACCTCGTGCACACCGTCGAGGGCGACGTAGCCGCCTGGCAGGTCTTCGACCCGGCCCTGAGCAGGTCACCGATGCTGATCCAGGAGGTCCTCACCCACCTGAACGCACCGGCCGACGCCCGAACCCACGTGCTCTCCGTCCCGGAAACACTCGCGGCACTCGAACAGCGCGTCACATCGCACCCGGAAACCGAACTCGGCAACCCGGCCCGCGCCGCGGACCCGGGCTCCGCGCGACCGGTCTTCCCGGCTCTCGATGACCGGCCCGTGAGCACATCGCCGTCGACCGCCGCACCCGGAGCCCCGGCAACGGACACACTCGTCCCCGCACCGGGGGATTCGGCAACTGTTGCCGAACAGCGACTGCCGCAACCAGTTTCACCATCGTCCGAAGGCAGCGCCCCGCCCGCCCACGGCCTGTCCGAGGATCGACGAGCAGTCCTCGAACAGGCCCGGGAGCGGCGTGCGATGCTCCGGACAGCGACACCCATCGGCCCCGCCACGCCGGTGGCGGCAAATCCGCGCAGCGCCGCGGCCTCCTTCGATCACCTCCGGTACGAACGGGCCGGCGATGAGGATCTCGTGGCGCCGGTCGCGGTGGCGCGGATCGTCATGCATACCGACCTCGGCGCGGGCGTCACTCCCGAGCAGGCCCGAGAGTTCTGGCAAAGAGCCCATCTGGCAACGGATTCGGAGTTCGGACGCGGCGAAATCCTGGAGCCGATGCAACTGCTGCACGTCGACCTCGTGGCCACACAGAGCCCAGCGGATATCGCCTCGGCGCACCTGAACATCACCATCGGTCACGACCACGGCCAATGGCATCCGGACATGTCCGTCGAATCATTCACCGAGCACCTGCGCGAGCACCTCGGCCTGCCGCGCACCTCGGACCCCGACGGATTGAGCGCGGAGGATCTGCGGCACCTCACCAACGCGATGGCCCGCGCACTCACCGCATCCCGGCTCACCGGCCTCGGCAACACTCGCCACTACGGAATCGACTACCTGCAACCGTTGGAGGACAACAGTTTTCAGCACGATGTCGAGGATGCCCTGCGCGACGGCGACCGGTTCCTGGTCGGCGCGGACCCGCGCGACAACGACTACGGCACACTCGTCAACGCCGGCGGGATCAGCGAACCCGGCCGCAACAACAACTGCATCGATACGGCGCTGGCCGGTCTGGCGAGCTTCCTGGGCGATCCGCAGGTCGCACTGCCGCGGTGGCTCGACGACCGCTGGGGTGAGGCGGGCGGCATGCAGCGCGCCCAGAACTTCCTCGGCAGCCCGATCCGGAGCTTCCTGTCCGCCGGTGACATGGACAGGCAGTTCGCGGCACTGCACGAATACATGAAGCAGCAGGGCCCCGGCTCTGCGGCGCTGGTCCACAACATCTGGCAGAAGCAGGACCCGATCACCGGGCAACCGCTGTTCCACCCGAGCGGGTATCCCGTCCTCGGCGATATCGGCCATGCCACGGTGATCGTCTACCCGGCGACCGTCGCGCCGAACCGCACGCCGGGGCCGGTGTGGTGGGACCCGCAGAGCGGCGCCACCTCAGACCACCCGCCCGCCTGGTTGGTGAACAGGTCGGCACATCTGGAATACCTGCTCGCGCCCCGCACGCCCACACCGGCCGGACCCGCCGGCTGACCCGCACGACGGCGACCAGGCCCGCGTAACCTGCTCGCCCCGACAAGGAGCCGCACATGCCAGACCTCAGTACCCGGGAACACACCCGCGCGTACCTGACCGAGATATTTCCCGCCGACGCTCGGGAATGGCGGATCTACCGGTTCCAGCACGGCTGGATCTGCCAGCCGGAACCGACCGAGGAACAGATCCGGGCGGGCCGGGGTCTCGGCCGGGCGAACCTGCTGATCGACGCGCGAACAGCGGTGGTGCTCGAGTATCCGAGCTGGTCCGTCGATGCGGTCGCGGACGACTACACGACCACCGAACGAAACGGCCTGCGCCCCAACGGCAGACAGGTCCACCCGCCGCAGTGGCGGGTGACCATCCATCGAACCGGGGAAACTCCCGGTTCGATCGGCTACCACGTCCGGGCGCTGTCCCTGGCAACACCGCCGGCCGATAACGCCGAGTACGACCTCACCATCGACAAGCAGACCTTCCAGCGCGAGGGCAACGGCCCCCTGGCGGGCACCGTGATCGCCTGGGCGGAGGCGCGGCACAGGGAACACGGCGGCTGGCCCGCCCAGGGCACCTGGGAACTGTAACCGCACCGCTCCGTCAGGGAGACGAAGCCGCCCGGTGAATCGCCCGGCTTCTCGTGACGAGTGAAACACCCAGTGCCGGACGGCGGTTCGGATCGAAGTCGGCGGATGGCCGCCGCGTACCCGGGCGAGCGCCCCGAGGATGTCTGCAACGACGTTTACAGCCAGGCGATCCCCGCCGAACGCTATCGTGATAGCCGGATCCGACGAACATCGCGGCTCAGCGCAACACCCTCCGCTCGAGACACGCCACGCTGCGTAGCAGCTCCAGCCCGGCGGTGTGGTCGTTGCGGCTTCGACCCGGGCCGACATGCGAAAAGGGACGAAAACGGATCGGATGCGTTGCCCCGCAACATGGTCGGGGGATTTTAATGGAAATAGCTAGCCATTAATCGAGTCGGGGCGACCACCAGATGCAGTAGCGGAAACACCATCGCGACAAAGGAGGCAGTGCCATGCCCACCATCACCTCCCTCTCGCCGAGCTCGGGGCCCGTCTCCGCGGACCGAACCGGCAACGGAGCCTGTCGCTTTGCGGTACCCGCTTCGACCGGGCTCGAGACCGTCCACTGCGCCGGCTTTCATCGGCAGCACCGCAGATACCTCGCGCGCCATCGAACCGGACACGGAACTCGTTGCGGGTCAGCGTGGGTGAGCCGAGGACGGCACAGCTCGTCGACGCCGCGGTGGGTGAGGTCGACAACGAAGGCTCCTGCTCCCGTGTCCGAGTAAGTACTCCCGCCCCGGACAGGATGTGCGGTCTGTCCGGGGTGCGATTCCAGGTCGAGGCGCCGTTACAGAGCGGCTGCAGAGGTGGCAAAGGGGGTTTCAATGGCTACTGTTCTGAAGATGCTGCTGGCCGAGCGGCATCTCAAGACTCATTCGGATTTTCTGCTCGCATACGACAGGCACGCCGCGCGGCTCGATCCTCCTATCCCTCCGGGTTACGGACCGGCGAAGACACAGTTCTATCGGTGGCTTTCGGGAAGAATGGTCGGCCTTCCCCGCGACTACCATTGCCGCGTATTGCTCGAAATGTTCCCCGGCTGGACGATCGAGCGATTGTTCCAGATGACCGAGGCTGTACCGATCGCCGCTCGAGCACACGAATTGGGCCTCCCCGGAACGGATATCGAACTGGAGGCATTCCTCGGGACCGAAATGGTCACCAGCGGGATCACTCTCGTTTACCCGAGCTTCGAACTGCCGCTGCGGCAGGGGCAAGCATTCCGAACTGCCGAAATTCCCCATCGATACACCTTCGAGCGGAAGGCCCATTCATACGCGGCCGAACACCGCTCGGATGTGCTGACCGCGCTACCGGACAAGGAATTTCGCGGCCTGCTGTACATGTTTTCCGCGCTCCAGCGCCGCACCGGAATTTTGACCGAAGTCCGGAGCGATCGGTACGTCGTCGCCCACAGCGACCGTCCCTATATCAGCTTCGGGCTGGCTTGCAACGACTGCACACGTCTGTATCTGGAAAGTGTCGAGCATCCACTGTTCACTCTCGAAGGCAATGTCGCCGAGGACGGTTCACAATTCGAGCAGCTGGAGTTGGCGGACGGCAGCCGGTTCGGCTCGAGCCCGGACCACAACATCGGCATCATCGCCCGGGTGCGCCCCAGCCCGGATCTACACCCCGACCGATACTGGATATTCTGTGCGGGCTTGGGCCCGCGCGGTACCACCGGGGCAAGCTGGTATCTCGCCAATTTCTGGATCCCCTTGCAGCGACGCGCCGGTGACCGCGAATTCGTCGCGGTAGTCGATGTCGGTGCGAACTCCGACGATACGGCCCATCTGCAGTATCTGCTGATCGAGTAGCGATCCCTGCGCCGGAATCGCCCTCGGCTACGCCGATGTGGCGAAACCCGCGGACACCCGGCGGAATCCGAGCGGACGAAAACGGACGAAAGTGGACGAAAGCGAACCGCAAAACCCTTGCCGGACAACCGATCTCAGGACGTTACTGGAAGGAGCGGGCCCGCTACCCCGAGAATCATCACTACAGCAGCAAGGGGAGGCCGACACCAATGCCTACCATCACGTCCATCTCTCCGACCTCGGGTCCCACGACCGGGGGCACGAGCGTCACGATCACCGGCACCGGTTTCATCGGAACCCTCACGGTGCAATTCGGCATCATCCCAACGGTATTCACCGTCAATTCCGCCACGCAGATCACGGCCGTCGCCCCTCCGGGGCTACCCGGCACGGTACAGGTCACCGTGACCGGCTTCACCGGAATCAGCAACGGCGTTCCCTACACGTACGTCGCGGCCCCTGCACTCACCAGCATCACTCCCAGTTCGGGGCCGGTGGCCGGCGGGACGACCGTCGTACTCACCGGGACGGCGCTGACGGGTGCCACCTCGGTCAGTTTCGGCGGGACCCCCGCGGCCTCGTTCACGGTCAACTCGCCCACTCAGATCACGGCGGTGACGCCCGCTCATACGGCGGGGACAGTGCTTGCCAGGGTCACCACAGCGGGCGGCACCAGCAACGGCGTCGCGTACACGTACGTGGCGGTTCCGACCCTCACCAGCATCGCACCCAACGCGGGCCCGGTGGCCGGCGGGACAACCGTGGTGCTCACCGGGACGGCACTGACCGGTACGACGGCGGTGAGCTTCGGCGGCACACCGGCAACCTCGTTCACCGTCAACTCACCCACCCAGATCACCGCCGTCACCCCGGCGAGGTCAGCGGGCACGGTGGCGGTCACCGTCGCCACCCCGGGCGGAATCAGCAATGGCGTCGCGTACACCTATGCCGCGATCCCCGTCCTCATCAGCATCGCTCCCAATGCAGGGCCGGTGACCGGCGGAACCACCGTGGTGCTCACCGGGGCTGCCCTGACCGGAGCCACCTCGGTCAGCTTCGGCGGCACACCGGCAACCTCGTTCACCGTCAACTCCCCGACTCAGATCACGGCCGTTGCACCAGCAGGGTCAGCGGGGACAGTGCTGGTCACCGTTACGACGGCGGGCGGCACCAGCAACGGCGTCGCGTACACGTACGCGGCGGTTCCCACCTTGACCGCCATCGCACCCAACTCGGGACCGGTGACCGGCGGGACAACCGTCGTACTCACCGGGACAGCATTGACCGGAGCCACCTCGGTCAGCTTCGGCGGAACCCCCGCGGCCTCGTTCACCGTCAACTCGCCCACCCAGATCACCGCGGTCACCCCGGCCGAACCGGCGGGCACGGTAGCGGTCACGGTCACCACCGCGGGCGGAACGAGCAACGGTGTCTCCTACACCTATGCCGCGCTTCCCACCCTGACCACGGTGGCGCCGAACGCCGGACCGGTGACCGGCGGAACGACCGTCATCCTCACCGGAACGGCATTGACCGGAGCCACCTCGGTCAGCTTCGGCGGAACCCCCGCGGCCTCGTTCACCGTCAACTCGCCCACCCAGATCACCGCGGTCACCCCGGCCGGATCGGCCGGGACGGTACTGGTCACCGTCACCACCGCGGGCGGAACCAGCAACGGCGTCGCGTACACGTACGTGGCGGTTCCCACCTTGGCGACGGTGGTACCGAACGTGGGTCCGGTGGCGGGCGGAACGACCGTCATCCTGACCGGAACGGCACTGACCGGAGCGACGGCCGTCAGTTTCGGTGGCACACCGGCGACCTCGTTCACCGTCAACTCGCCCACCCAGATCACCGCCGTCACCCCGGCCGAACCGGCGGGCACGGTAGCGGTCACCGTCACCACCGCGGGCGGCACCAGCAACGGCGTGTCCTACACCTATGCCGCGGTTCCCGTCCTGACCGGCATCGCTCCCAACTCGGGTCCGGTGGCCGGCGGAACGACCGTCGTACTCACCGGGACTGCACTGACGGGCGCCACCTCGGTCAGCTTCGGCGGGACCCCCGCGGCCTCGTTCACCGTCAACTCGCCCACCCAGATCACGGCCGTCGCCCCGGCCGGATCGGCCGGGACGGTACTGGTCACCGTCACCACCGCGGGCGGAACCAGCAACGGCATCGGGTACACCTATGCCGCGGTTCCCACCCTGACCGCGGTGGCGCCGAATGCGGGACCGGTGACCGGCGGGACAGTTGTCGTGCTGACCGGGACGGCTCTGAGCGGAGCCACCTCGGTCAGTTTCGGGGGTACACCGGCGACCTCGTTCGCCGTCGACTCGCCCACTCAGATCACGGCGATCGCCTCGGCCGGATCGGCGGGAACGGTGCTGGTCACCGTCACCACCGCGGGCGGAACCAGTAACGGAGTGCCGTTCAGCTACGTGCCGGTTCCCACCCTGACCGCCATCACCCCCGGTTCAGGGCCGGTGACGGGCGGGACCACCGTGGTGCTGACCGGCACTGCCCTGACCGGGGCGACCACGGTGAGCTTCGGTGGTACACCGGCGACCTCGTTCATCGTCGACTCCGACACCCAGATCACCGCGATCACCCCGGCCGGACCGGCGGGAACGGCGCTGGTCACCGTCACCACGGGCGGCGGAACCGTCGACGGCGTCGCGTTCACCTACGTGGCGGTTCCCACCCTGACCGCCATTGCCCCCGGTTCGGGGCCGGTGGCGGGCGGGACCACCGTGGTGCTGACCGGCACGGCCCTGACCGGGGCGACCGCGGTGAATTTCGGTGGCACACCGGCGACCTCGTTCACCGTCGACTCACCCACCCAGATCACCGCCGTCACCCCGGCCGGGTCGGCGGGGACGGTGCTCGTCACCGTCACCACCTCGGGCGGAACCGTCGACGGCGTCGCCTTCACCTATGCCGCGGTTCCCACCCTGACCACGGTCGCTCCGACGTCGGGCACGACGGCCGGCGGGACCGCCGTCACCCTCACCGGGACGGCCCTGACGGGCGCGACCGCGGTGAGCTTCGGCGGCACACCGGCGACCTCGTTCATCGTCGACTCCGACACCCAGATAAGCGCGGTCACCCCCGCCGAGCCGGCCGGGACGGTTTCTGTCACCGTCACCACCGGAGGCGGAACCAGTAACGGCGTTTCCTACACCTACGCCTGACAACCAGAGCAGCTGGGCCGCCGGCAGGGATCTCCTACCGGCGGCCCAGTTGCGTGGCCGTCGCGCGATGTCGGGGATCGCCGCACGAGCGGTGATCGTCGAATTCACGGCAGCGCCCGCGCGGGATCGATGCGGTGCGTCGCGAACCGGCTG
Source organism: Nocardia sp. PLKS1-43 (assembly GCF_059510335.1). Classification (NCBI taxonomy): domain Bacteria; kingdom Bacillati; phylum Actinomycetota; class Actinomycetes; order Mycobacteriales; family Nocardiaceae; genus Nocardia; species Nocardia sp. PLKS1-43. The sequence continues at coordinate 35,972 of NZ_JCAJZQ010000003.1, forward strand.
CTCGCGTCGTGATCGTGGGTCGGGACAATGGTCACCGTGTTGCGGGCCAGGTGCAGCCGGTGCAGCGTCCGGAAGGTCGCGTCGCGGTCCGCATCCGCGAAAAGCCCTGGGTAACTGGCCTTCTGGCGAATATCCTCGATCTGTAGGTGGTGCCACGCGGCATCGCCTGCGAGCAGTACCCAGCCGCTCGAGGCGTGACACAGGATCCCGATGCTGCCCGGGGTGTGACCGGCCAGATCGACGAGCACCACACTGCCGTCGCCGAACAGGTCGTGGCTGCGGGTGAAGGTGAGTACCGGCGGCCCGTCGAGGTCGAATCGCTCCAGCGGACGATCGCGCAACGAGTCGCGCACCCCGCCCACCGGAGCGACCACTCCCTCGGTTATCCACCGATGTTCGTCGCCGTGCAGGTGAACCGGCAGCCCGGGAAAGTCGAGCAGACCGCAGACATGATCCCAGTGCGCATGGGTCGGCAGCGCGAAATCCGGTGCGGGAAGCTGTGTTTCGCCATTCAAGGCGGTGACCGTCGCGATCGTGCCGGCGGGCGGCCGAACCGCGACCCGCAGGATCGCGGGCAACTCGGCGATGGCCCGGCGCTCGGCGTCGAGGCAGAAACTCGGATCCACCAGGAAGGTGGCCTCCGGATGCCGGACAACGAACGAGGTGAGCGAATTGCGAATCCGCTTCGGCTCGAACCGCCCCTCCACGACCATGGCCGTCGGCACCGAACGCGGCACCTGCTCCAGGGTCGTGATCTCGACCGTGCGCCGCGCGACCGGCAACCCCGCATCGGTGATCGATCGCAGGAAAGCCTCGTCGGGCCTGCGCGGCCGCACCATCCCGCGCACCAATCCCGTTGCGGCGGAGCAACATTCGAACAGACTTGGACTGCGAACTGTTTTCGACATGCCGGAACGCTAATACTTGATGTCGACATGAAGTCAAGGAGGCGACCGTGACCACCGAACCGACCCTGCGCATCGGCGACGCCGCCGCGATCCTCGGCATCGAGGCCCACGTCCTACGCCACTGGGAATCCGTAGGCCTGCTACACCCGCCTCGCACCCCCGCGGGCCACCGCACCTACACCCAGCAAAGCCTCGACACAGCCCGCCTCATCCGCACCCTCCAACGCACCGGCCTCTCCCTGAACCAAATCCGCACCCTGGGCACCACCCCCCGCCCCACCCGCATAACCCTCATCGAATCCAAACGCGCCGAACTACAAGCCCAAATGCACCTCCTGCAAGCCACCGACACCTTCCTGGCCCACCTCACCACCTGCAGCCACCCCCTGATAGCCGACTGCCCCGAATGCTCGAAGTTCAGCCGCGTGGAGCCGGTCCCGCAGCTCGAGCACTCGCCGATTCCTTGATCAGCGCCGCCCGCAACGTGCCCCACGCACTCCCCACCTGTCGGCAATCTCCACGGCCCAATACGAACGCCCCGCCCGGTCAGGACTGCGAGCGTTCACCCCAGGTACGGCACGCCCCGGTTCTCTGCATGATGCTGCAACCGAAGGCGCACCGTAGGGTGCACCGGCAACGATTCCAGTTCTTCCAGTGTGAGAAATTCCACCGATGTGGATTCGGTTGAGACACTGAGGGTTCCACCGGTCGCCCTGCCGTAGTAGACAACCGCGAACTCCTGCCGAACCTCTCCGTCGGCGTATGCGATCACGTGTGCAGGGTCGGTGTAGATACCGAGCAACCCGGTGATCTCGATATCGAGTCCGGTTTCTTCCCGAGTCTCGCGTACCGCACACTCGGAGAGCGTTTCCCCTACCTCCATGATCCCGCCCGGCAGAGACCAGTTACCCGAGTCCCCGCGTCGCTGCATGAGCACACGGCCGGAGTCGTCTACGACCAGAGCGGAGGCACCCGGTTTCAGTGAGTTCGGTTCCGGCGCTTGCGGATCGTTGTAGTAGTCACGCCGTGAGCCCACGAGAGCCCCCTTCGGTGTACGGCAGGGTGGTTTGCCATACCTGCTCGAACTGGTCCGCGAAGGATTCGAATATCCCGTAAGGGGATAACCGCCGTAGGTACAAGGCGGTGTGCTGGTATCCCCTGGCACGGAACAGATATGGGGTGACGATCATCTCGTCATCGAACCGAAAAACCGAGTTGTACAAGTGCGTTGAGTGCAGACCTACCCGGCACCCTGGGGTATCCGGCAACGGTCCGAGCATGGACAACGCATTGCGTATCCGCCCCGGAAGCGTGCCGTTCATCTGCTCGAGGGTGTCGCGTTCGGCTACGTGGTCACAGCCCGGGTCGGCGAACCCTAACCGGACATCACACCCGGCTAGGCACTTGGCGGCTATCATTTCGGAGGCTTTAGGCAGTAGTTCGAGCACGAACGGATAGGCGTACCCCATGATGTCTATCCGCTGGGTTGCCTTGTGCACCAAAGAAATCCAGAGATCGTTAGGTATCTCGGAGCGGTGCGCGTAAGCGCCCAGAACCTCAGCGGTAGCGGGTGCCCCGGCTTGGGTGTCCGGCCTAGCGGCAGGCCACAGCGTCTCTTCGGTTTCGCCGAGTAGTTCGGCTACCCGGACCCGTGTCCGGCGGTGTGGTGTACGACCGGCGAGCCACCGGTTCACTGTCTTCACGTCTACGCCTGCCTTGTCGGCTAGCTCGGCAGAGCTGAGCCCTGATCTGAGGATTGCGGTTTCCAGCCTCTGCTGAGCCATACCCTCAAGGCTAGGGGGCATTCGGGACGTTTGAAGTGTCTTCGAAAACGTCCCCGGCACGGTTCTAGCGTCCGGCGGTTGTTCATACCTTCGAATCAGCGCCCGGGGTTGGTGACGAGAGGCCCGGCCCCGGGTGGCTTTCCAGCGACTTACTACAGGGGTTGAGATGAGCACAGACGGGAACGAAGTTCCCTCCGGTGAGTCGATCTCGGATCGGACCAGCTACGAATACGAACAGGGCAGGGGCACAAGGCTTTACATGTTTCCCGGTGGAGTGCTCGAAGTGCAAGAGTCCCCCGATAGCGCTCCGGGTACCGGCGTGTACTTGGAGCGCCGACAGTCTTGCAACGACGCACGAGCATTCGACCCTGGTGAATGTCCGGATATCGCATGATCGGGATCAGCGTTGCGTTCGCGGTGCCGTTGGTGGCGTTCTTCGCTGTGATGCTCTGGCCGAGGAAGGACTGAGCCGATGGCGACCACCAAACTCGGCGACGTGTGGTGCGTGTGGTTCGTGGCTCCGGACCGGTCGTTGGCGGTCCGGGAGATCCGGACGCCAACCACGACGATACGCACATGGGGCACACCTTTGCGGGCGCTGGAGTTGACGTATCCGGACTATGCGGAGCTACTCCGCAAAGCGGACCGAGAGCTTGCCGACATATCCGGTGGGATGCCCGACCAAAACCGAAACTGCAGGGGGCGAACATGATTCGGTTCCCGGCATCAAAGGCTGAGCGGGCGTGACGATACTCGACCAGCGCTCCGAACCAGGTTCGTACATGGCCCCGGAGTTGGCTGACGGAGCTAAGGCAGAACTGTTACCGGTCGAGGTAATCGTTCGGTTTCGCGATGCTCTGAAGTACGGAGACCATCGAAATCCCAAGGGGGACAGATGAATATATGTATAGGTCTCGGCTTAGCTGCTGTGCTGGTGGGGCTGAGCCCAGCGCTTACGGTCGGCACCGGCCCGGCGCACGCTGTGGGCGGGGTGGCCTGGTCGGCGGACACCGTTGCGGCGCAACAATGTCCGGTCGGAGTGCAGACGTCGCACGACGGGGTGCCGGGGCCGGTGAAAGAGTGGTGTGATCAGCAATACCAGCAGATGGCATCGAAGTGCAGCGAGACGTATCACGACGACTCCCGGCGGGCAGCTCAGTGCCATCGGGAGGCCGCGCAGTGGTACTCGGATTGCCTCGCGGGTAAGCATCTGAATCTGGCTTCCGGCCCGCCGGTGCGCGGGGTTAGGGTTCGGCAATGACCGCTGACGAATTGAGCCTGAACAACTACGGCGAGTTCGGAGAGCCGATCGCACGACGTGAGCTGAACCTGAAAGCCACCGGCGCACCGGTGCTCGTGGATCTGGCCGCGCCCCGGATGCATGCGCTCGGCTGGGTATGCCCGTACCGGATCACCGGCATCGGTGACGAGCCGATCACCGGGTCTATGGCCGGAGTCGATTCGATGCAGGCGCTTCAGAACGGAATGATGATCCTGGACGCAATGCTTCAATCGACCGGCGCGGCAGTGACATTCGACGGCGGCGACCCAGGCTTGAAAATCACGCTCGGCTGAGCACAGAGCAAAACCCCGTCATCCGATCGACTGGGTAACTCTGCTGGCCGCGACAGGACTGCGCCGCAGTCGGATTCTCGGCCTGCTCTGGTCGGAGATTACTTTTCCGCTGGTCTGCAAGGTCCCACGCTCCAGATCAATGTCGGATCGTCGTCCTTATCGACCCGCACCAGACCTTCGCCCTCCACTCCGAAGAACCGCAAGCGAGTGATTGCCCTTCGGGCCTTCGCCGTCGAGATGCTGAAGGGGCGCAAAGCTACTCTGGCGGCACGTCGGCTGAAATCCCCGCCTTCCGCCGAGGTGAAAGTTCTGGACCTGGTATTTCCATCGGGCGTATGGACACTGCGCGATCCTCAAAACGTCGGTCACGAGTGACAGCGGGTACGCGATGCGCTCGGCATCCAGGACGACGTTACAGCGCACAGCGTCCGTGGTGCGGTCGCGACAATCCTGGACGATGCGGGCCTGTCGGCATGTGACGGCGGATGTGCTGATACATGTCGACCCGGCGATGACCCAACAGCGCTACATGGCACGCGGACAGGCGCACAGAGCGGCCGTCGATGCACTGGACCGCACTGTCAGCGGAGAGTCGTGACCTGCGGTCCGGAGGGAGTTAGTTGGAACTTCGACCGTCCGAGGTCAACATCATCGACGCTCAAACGGGCCCTACCAGGGAGAATTGAGCCGCCTGGGGGAATCGAACCCCCGACCTTTTCATTACGAGTGAAGCGCTCTACCGACTGAGCTAAGGCGGCGTACCTTTCGGCCGCCCGAGTCTATCGTCTCCGCCGTTGTATCGCGAAAACAGCAGGTCAGCGCAGCATGATCGGCAGATTGGGCGGCTGTCTCCGCGAATCGGCCATAGCGGTGGCGGAATGCCATGCGTGTTGAGGATTGCCTGGCCGAATGGGCGGCATCGTGCCGAATCCAGATGCACACAGCCTCGAGATGAGCAGCTTTGGGCTGGCGTTCTGGACTCCACGCCCGCCGAAAGCGACCATAACGACCAGATGAGAACCACCCGCTGCGCAGGCGGCAGCATAATCAGAAACGGAGATACCGTGTCCGATCTCGATCCGAGCGTTCCGTCCGGCGGACTCGCCGCGCAATTGGATATGACCGGCAAGGTCGCGGTCGTCACCGGCGGCAGCCGTGGCATCGGACGCGCCGTCGCGACCGAATTCGCAAGGGCCGGAGCCGATGTCGTCATCGCCAGCCGCAAGTTGGACAACTGCGAAGCGGCCGCGAGGGAAATCGAGGCCGCTACCGGGCGTCGCGCGCTGCCGGTCGGCTGCCACGTCGGCCGGTGGGAGGCCGCCGAGGCGCTTTTCGACGCCGTGTACGACGCCTTCGGGCGCTGCGACGTGCTGGTGAACAACGCGGGCATGTCGCCGGTCTACGATGACCTGTCCTCGGTCACCGAGGCACTCTACGACAAGGTCCACGCCGTCAACGCCCGCGGCCCGTTCCGCCTGTCGGCCCTGTTCGGGGCGCGCATGGCCCAGGGCGACGGCGGCTCGATCATCAACGTGACCACCGCCGGCACCCTGCGCCCCGGCGTGGAGGACCTCCCGTACGCGATGGCCAAGGCGGGGCTCAACGCACTCACCCTGGCTCTGGCCGGAGCGTGGGCGCCCAAGGTGCGCGCCAACCTCGTGCTTCCCGGAGCCTTCGACACCGACATCTCCAAGGCCTGGGGCCCCGAAGCGCAGGCCCGCGCCGCCGCGATGAATCCCATGCAACGCATCGGAGTTCCGCAGGACATCGCCGGGCTGTGCGTGTTCCTGGCCAGCCCGGCCGCCGGTTATATCAACGGCGCTCAGGTACTGGTCGACGGCGGCCTGTTCCGGACCCTCTGACCATCGACTTCGCCGGGGCCGTGACGATGCGCAAGGCGACCGGCGGTATGCGGGAACAAGTTTCGTTCATCGCCGGCGCGGGCCGGGGACGAACCCACGCGGTCCGGCAGGCCGGGGAAGGCGCGGACATCACCGCCGGCCATATCTGCGCGGACATCGAGTCCGATCCCTGTCCGATGGCCGGCTGGGAAGCTCGACCGGGACCGGAAAACTCATCGAGTAGGAAGGCCGGCGTCGCGGCCGAGGCGGACGTGCGCGACCGGGAGCAGCCCGCGACTGCTCTGGACGAACAGGACAGCGCCTAACGCTCCCGAGGCAGCGCGGTGGGTATCTCCCGAACCAGATAGAGCGTCAGCTGCTCGGCAACCTGCTCGCCGAGCCGGGTGGCCTGGTGCAGCGACGGCGCACTCACGGTGATCTTGATTTTCAAGCAGTCCCGGTCCGATTCGGCGATCACGAGCGAACCCTCTTCACCGTCCCACTGGTCGCTGGTTGCGAGGATGTCGTGCAGGCGGGAGCGAAGGGTTTCCAGGGGCGCCGCGTGGTCGACGTACAGGTAGCTGTCGACGTGTGCGCTGTTGTTCTTGCGGGTCCAGTTCTCGAACGGCTGGTTCACGAAATCCGTTACCGGAACGATCATTCGGCGGTTGTCCTGCATCCGGATGCTGATGTAGGTGAGCGTGATCTCCTCCACCACACCGTGTTTGCCGTTCACCTGGACCGTGTCGTCGATGCGGACGGAGTCGCCGAAGGCTATCTGCAGGCCGGCGATCATATTCGCCAGGGTGCTCTGCGCGGCGAGTCCGAACACCAGGCCCAGCAGCCCCGCCGAGGCGAACAGGCTCGTGGCCAGGGCGCGGGTGGACGGGAAGTCCAGCAGCGCGAAGATCAGCGTCGCCAGCCAGATCAAGGCCGAGGCGGCGCGCTGGAAAACGCCCAGCTGCGTCCGAATTCGGTTCAGGCGCTGATGATCATCACCCGTCGAGTGGGTGAACCGTACCGCCATCACGGCGATGAGCACGGCCGCCCCGCGGCTGGCCAGCCACCCGAACGACAGCAGTACCAGCAGTCCGAGCACAACGCCGATCCAGTGGTTGCCGTGCGTGAGAAGCTCCAGCACAGCGCCATACGTGCGAATCAGGACGAGAAACAGCACCACGACCGCGGGGCTGCGGCACGCATCGATCCGATTCCAGACCTCCGGTTCGGCGCCGCGCCGCGCCGAGAGCAACCTGACCAGGCGTTTCAGCAGAAACCAGGTGCCGACGGTCAATGCGACGATGATCGCGGCCGTAGCCGCCAGACTGATCCACGCTGCACGGTCTCCCATGGCGCACACGCTCCCCATCCAGCGAGCGTCACAGGACGCCAGCGACCGACCTAATCGACCTCAAATACCCTGTGTAACAGTAGAATACAATCTCCCGGATAGGAAGAGTTCACACCCGCCCGGACCGGTTTGTCGGCAATGAGACGAACGGCGACAGCGGTGAGCGCATCCGCACCACCATGCCGGCGCCGGCGAACAGCGCACCGGCATCCGACGCCGAAGGCCGGTCGAGGCCGACTACCCCCGTTCGAGCGGCCACTCGGGGCACATGACCGCTTCGACAGGCATCGGTCCATGAAGCGTCCACTCGCCCAGCGCTCACCCCCACTGGGAATATTCCATAAAACTATGACACATCATTCTATGGTATGTACCATCGAACTGTGGCATATTGAACCCGCCGGGGGAACACATCGAGCGCTGCCGCCCAGGTAGCACGGACGTTTTCGCGATGGAGAGCGGATGACCACATTCAGCACACCTCCCGCCGATGCCGGGGCCGTAGCGGTGCGAGAACTCTCCCGCGCCGCGCGGGCACACCGAGATTTCGGAGACAAATACGGAACGCTGCATCCGAAGGTGTGGCAGGAGTTGGAGGATTCCGCGCTGCCGCGGGCCGCGTTGCCGACACAGTTCGGCGGCCTCGAGTGGTCGGTGCCGCAGTTGTTGGACGCGGTCCACGAAGTGTCCGTCGCCGATCCCGCCGCCGGGTGGGTGGCCGCGATCAACGGTCCGGCCGGAGCCTTCCTGGCTCGCCTATCCCCTTCGGTCGCAGGCGATTTCGCCGGCCGTCGCCTGGTGATCGGCGGTTCCTCGATACCTGTCGGCACCGCCGTCCGGCACGGCACGCGAGTGCGGCTGCGCGGACGATGGCCGCTGGTCACCGGCGCGCCGTCGATAACCCTGGCAGCGCTCGCAGCTCCCGCCACCGAATCCGGCGGAGCCTCCGGCACCCGCTGGTGGCTGGTCCCGCCGGCCGCGTTTACCATCGAAAAAGACTGGGACGCACTGGGTTTGCGCGGTAGCGCGTCGTACACCATCGGCTGCGACACCGAGTTGCCGGCCGGACACAGCATCGATCTGACCGCGCCGCCGAATATCGACACCCCGATGTTCCGATACCCGCTTTACGGCCTGATGGCCGGGTGCATCGCGGAGGTCGCGCGGGCGACCGCCGACCGCGCACTCGCCGCGTTCACGAATCTGGCCGCCACCACCCGCACCCGCTACGGGGCCGCACCGCTGGCCGAGCAGCCGATCGCACAGGCGGCATACGCCCGCGCCCACGGGCGGGTGCAGGCCGCGGCGACGTTGCTCGACATCGCGACGAAGATCGCGTGGGCCAGCGCACAGGCCGGTGAGGTCCCCACCGAGCAAGTGGCGCTGCTGCGCTCGGCCTGCTGTCAGATGGTCGATACCGCGGAGGAGGTGTGCCGCGAACTGTTCGAAGCCGGTGGCTCCGCGGCCATCTACCGGCGCAACGGACTGGAAGGATGCTGGCGCGACACCGTGGTGATCTCCCGCCATGCCCTGGTCGCGCACCGCGGCCGGCAGCTCGTCGGCGCGCATCACCTCACCGCCACGGCGGCCAGGGATCTGTGATGGCGCGCCACGGGCCCACTCCAGCCACGCTCCCGCCCGCCCCGCCCCGGCATCCCGAACCGTCCGACTGGACGCTGGTCGCGCTGTGCCTCGGCTTCTCCCTGGTGACCTTCGACAACACCATCGTCACCGTGGGCCTGCCGCAGATGCAGCGGCAACTCGGCATCGGCGCCGACGTCGCGCTCTGGATCGTGGACGCCTACATGCTCGCCTTCACGGCCTTACTTCTCATCGGTGGTGCACTCGCCGACCGGTGGGGTGCCAGACGGGTCTACCTGACCGGAACAGTGCTGATCGCAGCGGGTTCGGCGGTGTGCGCGGTGGCCGGCTCCGGCGGACTGCTCATCGCCGGCCGGGCGTTGCAGGGTATCGGAGCGGCGGCGGTCATGCCCGGATCCCTGGCGTCGATCAAGTCCGGCTACATCGACGACGGGCGTCGGACTCGCGCGGTGGTCGTCTGGACCACCGCCGGGAGCGCCGCCGCGGTGGCGGGCCTCATATTCAGCGGCGCGCTCGTCTCCGCCTTCGGCTGGCGGAGTCTGTTCTGGGCGAACCTGGCCGTCGCCGTCCTCACGCTCGCCCTGTCCGGACCGTGCCTGCGTGCGACTCCGACCGTGCGCAATCGGCTGAACCTGTTGAGCCAAAGCGTATTTCTGGCCGCCCTGACGGCGTTCGTGGCCGGCGTGATCGAATGCGGAGCGGCGCAACCGAATACGGATTCGGTCACCGGTCCGGTGCTGATCGCGGCGGGACTGGCGCTCGCGGTGGGGTTCACGGCGGTCGAGCGCCGATATCCCCGGCCCGCGCTGCAGCTGTCACTGCTGGGTCGCCCGGACGCCCGCGCCGCCGCGACGGTGGCGTTCGTGGTCAATTTCGGTTTCTACGGACAGCTTTTCCTGACGGCCGGATTTCTCCAGCGGGTCGAGGGACTCTCGCCGCTGCGAACCAGTTTCGTGATCACGGTGGAGGCGATCGGTGCGGTGTTCGGCTCACCGTGCGGGGGTTGGATCGGCAAACGATCCTCGAACCGCACGGCCATGCTCACCGGACTGCTGGTGATCGCGGGCGGACTGCTCGTCATGGCGACCGGCATATGGACTCGCACGGTAGAGCTGACGGCCGGGTCGTCGTTCTTCGTGGGGCTCGGCGTCGACATCGCGATCGCCTCGGCGACAGCGAATATGCTGCGCGTCGCGTCCGCCGGACGCGCCGGGGCGGCCTCGGCTCTGCTCACGGTCTCCCGCCAAGTCGGCAGCGTGATCGGCGTCGCGGTGCTCGGTGTGGCCGGGGCGGCGACCGTTCCGTCCGCGGCCGGCTCGGCTCGCGCGCTGATCATCGCCGCACTGGGCTGTGTGCTGGCCGCATACCTCATCCGGCGGACAGGAATCACCGGATTCCACGGCCGATTCGGCGGCGAGCCCGCGACCTCCGCGACGAGCAGGTGAGAAGTGAAGATCTCGATCCGCGTCAACAACGATCTGCCCTATGACCAACTCCTGCAACTGGTTTCGGCCGCGGAAGCGGCAGGGGTGGACCAGGTCTGGGTATCGCACGATCTACTGCTGCGCTCCGCGCCCGTGCTGATGGGGGCCCTGGCCGCGAACACCGAGCGCATCCACCTCGGCATCGGCATCATGAATCCGTACACGGTGCACACCACCGAGATCGCGATGGTCGCGGCGACCGCGCAGGAGGTCTCCGGTGGCAGGTTCGCCCTCGGCGTGGGCGCGGGTGCGACCGACTTCCTCGGCTGGGCCGGACTTCAACGCAGGCGGCCGATGACGACAGTGCGGCAATCGGTGACGGCCTTGCGCGCACTGCTGGGCCACTCCGGTATATCCGACGACGATCTGCCGGACTGGTGGAGCGACTCGTCCTCGCTCCGCTTGCCTCCGACGAGTCCGGTGCCCGTATACGTCGGAGCGACTGGACCACAGATGCGCCGCCTGGCCGGCCGGATCGCCGACGGCGCGCTGCCCCTGCTGCCCTGTCCGGACCTGTTCGGCAGGATCAGCGCCGATATTCACCGCGGCCTGCGCGAGGCCGAGCGCGACCGCGCCGCATTCGATCTACCGGCGTGTATCTGGGTATCGGTCGGCGAACGTGACGCGGCGCGCCGGGCACTTGCCGAGAAACTCGCCTACTACGGCCAGTCCTTCTCCCCGGATCATCTGGCTCCTGCCGGTTTACGACCCGACGACTTTCACGAAGCTGGAAGATATGCTCGCACAGGGGATTTCGAGAATGCGGTGAAATTCGTCGATGACCGCATGATGCGCCTGGCCGTCGTCGGATCACCCGGGGAGGTGATCGAGGGATGTCTCGAGCTGCACCGACTCGGTGCCCGGCACATATCCTTCGGCCCGCCCCTGGGCCCCGATCCCCTTGCCGCACTGGCGGAATTGGGCCGTTCGGTCATTCCGGCCCTGCGTTCGGCGACGCCGTAGCCGACGGTAGGGAGTCAGCCCGGCCCGTCGCTCGCGGCGGCGAGCAACGGCACCACCAGATCGCTGATCGGCGTCGGGATTCCGTGGGCGCGGGCGCGACGCAGTACGACACCGTTGCGAGTGTCCCATTCCAGCGGCCGGCCGGCTTCACGGTCGGCGAGAATGGAGGTGCCCATGTCGGCCGGATAACTTCGGAAGCCGTCGATGATCTGCTGCGGCACCTCATCGCTCAGCGCCGCGCCCTCGGCTCGGGCGACGACCAGACACTCCCGCAGGTAGGCGAGGGCCAGTTCGGCGATATCGGTCCTGGCGAACATCCCGGACCGGCGACCTGTGAGGACCATCAATCCGGCGACCGCGTTCTGCAACAGCTTGCGCCACGCCACGGTCTCGAAGTCCGCGGCCAGGTCGACCGAGCACCGCGTGCCGCGCAGCGCTTCGACCACCACACGCGACGCCGATGTGTCCGGCAGGGTGAGCCGCGCTTCGCCGCGCAACCACACCGAACCGTCGGGCTGGGTCTCAGCTGGGAACCACACGACCGAGGGGATCACCCGCGCGCCGGAGACGTGCGGCGCGACAAGCGTCTTCTGCTCGACACCGTTCTGCAGCACACAGACCACGGTGTCAGCGCCGCACAATGCCTTCAACCACGGTGCCGCCGACTCGACCTGCGTCGACTTGACGGCGAGAAAGACGAGATCGACAGCGCCGTCGGCCTGCGCCGGGTCGGTCCGCACCGGCCCGGGCACGACGATGCCGCCTTCCGCCACCCGCAACTCGAGTCGTTCACGCGCGGTTCGGCCATAGACTCTCGCCGCACGGCCCACCTCGTACAACGCCGCCGTCACGGTCGTGCCGATCGCCCCCGGGCCCACGACCGCGATGATCGGATTCGCCGTCAACATCATCTCCCTCGAGTAGTCCCGGTCGCCTGCACAGCCGGACGAGCAAAACCTTGCGGCTCGGACAGGCTGCCTACCGAGCCTAGGCAACCCGCCCAACCTGCCCGGACTCGGCGCAACCGCGACAAGTGCGTCGGTACCAGCGCGCCACACGACCTCGGCAGGCGTGGCGTGTGGGTGACCGCCGGTGGCATACGAATCCGGCGCGGGTTACATTTCTGCGGAATGTCGCGAAAGGAGATCCGGTGCTCAAACGGCGCATGCTCGTCGCAGCCGTTGCGACACCGGGCGTGATCGTGTCATCGAACTGCACTACGGCACACGCCGATCCGGTTCGCACCGCGAATTCGCAGGTAGCGCCGCTGGCAGGCAGGCGTGCCCCTCGACCGGAATCGCAACACCTTCGCGCAGCGGGACGGAACCGTGCTCACCGTGGCCGGTCATCCGTTCCGGATCTCCGGTGCGAACGAATGCCGCACGCTGCGGCCGTCCGGCCCCGCTGACCCGCTGCCACACCTGTAGTTCATCGGAGTGAAGGAAACCCATGTCCCGGTTCAAGATTCGGTGTGCCGCGCTGCTCACCGGAATATGCGCGACGCTGTCCCTGGCCGGACCCGCGGTAGCCGCACCCGCCCCGAGCGGCGGATTGACGCTGCGCTCCGATATAGCGATCAACGCGCGCCTGCACGAGCTGGTGTTCACAACGCCCGACCTGAACGCTCCGACATATGTGAGAGTACTGCTGCCACAGGGCTATTCGGCCGCGCGGCGCTATCCGGTACTGCTGTTGCTCGAAGGCTGCTGCAACACCGCACCGCAGGCCCGCGACTGGACCGACCCGGCCAAGGGCAATGCCGAGGCGATCGTCGGCAACGCGCCGGTGATCGTCGTCATGCCCGATTCCGGTAAGGGCGGGTTCTACAGCGACTGGTACAACAACGGCCACGGCGGCAATCCGCGTTGGGAGAGCTACCACATCGGCCAGCTGCTGCCCTGGGTCGACGCGCACTACAGCACCGTGTCCGGACGTAGCGGGCACGCCGTCGCCGGTTTCTCCATGGGCGGATTCGGCGCGATGAGCTACGCCGCCCGGCATCCCGACCGATTCGTCTCCGCCGCATCGTTTTCCGGCGCGCTGGACTCCAACGATGCACAGGCCGTCACCACCGACGAGATGCTGGCCTACCTGGACAACCCCGTGCCGGGAAGTCTGTGGGGTCCACGCGCCACCCAGGAAATCCGTTGGCGCGCACACAATCCGTGGGATCTGGCGGCGAATCTGCGGGGTATGCATCTCGCGCTGTACACCGGCAACGGCAATCCCGGCCCCTTCGACAAGACGTACGACGCCACCGAGGGCAAGGACGTCCATCCTCAGAGCGTCAGCATGCACAACCGGCTCAACGCCCTCGGCATCGCCCACGAATGGCACGACTACGGCGGCGGATCACACACCTGGTCGTACTGGCGACGTGATCTGGCCCAGTACCTCCCCGGCCTCATGGCCACCTTCGCACGACCGCCCGCGCAGCCCGAGCCGTTCAGCTTCACCGCCGCGGAACCGCGCTTCGACGCATACGGATACCAGGTCACGGTGCACCGCGACAGCATGGCGTTCGCGACTCTCAGCGGCGTCAGCCGCAGCGGATTCACCTTGAGCGCGACCACTTCCGCAACGGTCGCCACCGCAACCCGCTACCGCGCCGGCACCGCCTACCAGGTCACGATCACCACTCCGCACGGCAGGCAGAACCAAACCCTGCCCGCCGCCCGCGACGGCCGCCTCACCATCACCGTCCCCCTGGGCGCCGTCTCCACCAACCAATCGGACATAGACGCCCTGGTCTCCCAGGGCACCGAAACGGCCACAGTATCGATATCCGAACACATCTGATCTGCCGCGTGATGCCGGCAGTCAGCAGCTGCGAGCGCGGCGGCGACCGTTACCGCCGCCCGGCCACGGCGAACCATTCGGCAAGCGGAACGCCCACTCCACCAAGGCATTACGGCATCCCAGCCGATCCGGCGGGAACCTCCGGCGGTCAGCGCGGGCGGGCGGCGATCAGAGTCGCGACCATCGCCGCCACGGCGAACCGCGGTTTGACATTGGTGTCGAGGGCTTCGCGGCAGTGCAGGACGGCCTCGATCGAGCGGAGCAGCCCCTCCGGCGGTACCTCGGTGGCGAGGTCGCGGATCTCCTCGCGCAGATCGGGATGGGTGAGGGTGACGGGGCCGGCGGGCCCGGTCAGGCGAACGGCCAGGGCGTCGCGGTAGAAGCCCGCCACGTCGATCAGGGCTCGGTCCAGCGAATCGCGGCTGGTGCGGGTGGCGCGGGATTTCTGGCGGCGTTCGAGATCCTTGAGCACCCCGGCCGAGCCGCGGGTCGCCGAGGCGGTGCCCTTGCCGGTGCCGCCGGCGCCGAGGGCCGTGGCCAACTCCTCGCGTTCACGTTCGTCACGGGTGGCGCTGACCTGTTTGGCCTCCTCCTCAGCGGATTTGACCAGCTCGTCGGCGGCCGCGTACGCGACGGCCGGACGCGCGGTCGCCGAAACCAACGCCAGGGCGCGCTTGCGGCGGCTTCTGGCCTCCTCGTCGGTGGCCAGGCGACGCGCCCGACCGACGTGCCCACCGCTGATCGAGGCCGCCCACCGCGCTGTCTCGGCATCCAGGCCGTCGCGCTCGCGCAGGACCTGGGCGATCGAGTCGACCGACGGGGTGACCAGATGCACATGCCGGCAACGCGAGCGGAGTGTGACCGAGATGTCCTCCGGGTCCACCGACGGCGCGCACAACAGGAACACCGTGCGCTCGGGGGGCTCCTCGACCACCTTGAGCAGCACATTTCCCGCCGCCTCGGTCAATCTGTCGGCATCCTCGACCAGCACCACCTGCCAACGCCCGGTACTGGGCCGGCGCGAGGCCACCTGCACGATCTCGCGCATCTCCTTGGTGCCGATGCTCAGCCCCTCGGGAATCACCCGGCGCACATCGCCGTGTGTCCCGGCCATGGTGGTGGTGCAGGCGTGACAGTGCCCGCAACCGGGCACCCCCGGATCGGTGCACTGCAGTGCGGCCGCGAAACACAGCGCGGCAACCGATCTGCCGGACCCGGGCGGCCCGGTGAACAGCCACGAATGCGTCATCGCCGAGGACGAGACCCCGCTGCGCGCGGCGACCGCGGCAGCGGTCAGTTCGGACTCGACCGCATCCTGGCCGACCAGCCGATCGAAGACACCCGCCACGGGATACACCCTAGCGGCCGGCACCGACAGCCTTCCCGGTCCACCCCGCGGCTTCAGCCCTTGCGCTGATACGTGGAATTCGCGCCGTCCAGCGCCTCCCGGATGATGTCGGCATGACCGCTGTGATGGGCGATCTCACGGAAGACGTGCAGCAGTGTGAAACGCACTGTCCACCAGACACGTTCGGGAACCCAGGGGGAGGTCGGCGTGGGAATCGAGGTGTCCAGGCTGTCCACCTCACGAATCACCCGAGCGGTGTTGTCCGCCACCGCGTCCCACTCCTTCAGCAGGCCCTCGACGGTCTCCTCGGGAGCCATCCGGTACTCCGAATCGAACTGCGACACATCGAGTTTCGAATTCTCGTCGCGGTCGACGACGATGCCCGTCCACAACCGTTCACAGTTCACCAGATGGTGCAGCAGCCCGCCGAGGGTCAACTCGCTGACGGTGCTGCGCTCGCGGGCCTGCGCATCATCGATGCCGCGCAGGGTGATTCGGAACAACTCACGCTGTTCCGCGAGCATCGCGATCAGATCTTCCCGTTCCTGATCGCGGCGCTCGGTCGAGGGTGCGGTCATCGGACGTCCTTCCGCCGAAGCATGCTGGGATGGGCGACACACTACGACAGAGCACCGACAGAAAACAGATACTTTCCGGCCGTCGAAGACACCGTTCACGCCCCGTCGCCGAATCTACCGCCTCCGGTCCGCTCCGAGGCTTGCGCGGCGCTGCGAGACTCGCCCTTGCAGCGAGGCTCCTTCCTCGCGCACGCGGCGCCGTTGAGCGGCGAGCCGTGCCGAAAAGCGTTGGCGTACCTGGATTTTGCCTATCGCCTCGCGGCCGGGTTCCGTGCGGGCAGCGTCGGTGGTCGCGTACTGGACGTCAACCGCCGTGCACCCTTACGACTTCGCCGAGGCCGCCTTACGCGCGGTGGTCTTCGCGGCGGTGGTCTTCGCTGCGGTGGTCTTCTTGGCCGCGGTCGTCTTCTCCGCAGTGGCGGTGGTCTTCTTCGCCGCGGTCTTCTTCGCGGCCGTCTTCTTGGCCGGGGCCTTCTTCGCCGCCGCCTTCTTGGTCGTCTTCTTGGCCGCCTTCTTCACCGGAGCCTTGGCCCGGCGATCGGCGAGCAGTTCCGAGGCCCGCTCATCGGTGATCGACTCGACCTCGTCACCCTTGCGCAGGCTGGCGTTGGTCTCGCCGTCGGTGACGTACGGCCCGAACCGGCCGTCCTTGATCACCATCGGCTTGCCGGTGGTGGAATCGTTGCCGAGCTCCCGCAGCGGTGCGGCGCTGGCGGCCTGCCGGCCGCGGCGCTTGGGCTCGGAATAGATCTTCAACGCCTCCTCGAGAGTCACCGAGAAGATCTGATCCTCGCTGGTCAGCGACCGTGAATCGGTGCCCTTCTTCAGATACGGGCCGTAACGACCGTTCTGCGCGGTGATCTCTTCACCGGATTCGGGATCCTTGCCCACCACCCGCGGCAGCGACAGCAGCAGCAGCGCGTCGTCGAGGGTGATCGTGGACAGATCCATCGATTTGAACAGCGATCCCGTGCGCGGTTTGGGCGCGTTGGCCTTCTTCGCCCCCTTCTTGGGCTCGCCGTCGTCCTCGGGTTCGGGCAGGATTTCGGTCACGTACGGGCCGAAACGTCCTTCCTTGGCCACGATCCGATGCCCCGTCTCGGGATCGACGCCGAGCGAACGTCCCTCCTGCGGGGTGGAGAACAGCTTCTCGGCCACCTCGGGGGTCAGCTCGTCCGGCGGCAGATCGTCCGGCAGGTTGGCTCGCTGCGAGACCGGATCGCCATCGGGATCGTCGGGATTGACCACCATGCGCTCGAGATACGGGCCGAACCGCCCGACCCGGACCACCACGTCACGGCCCTGGTCGTCGGCGAACATCTTGATCGAGTTGACCGAGCGGGCATCGATGTCGTCGAGCTGCCCGCCGACCATCTTCTTCAGGCCGCCGGTGCGCGCGATCGAATCCTCCGCACCGTGATCGCCGCCGAAATAGAAGCTGGACAACCAGTTTCCGCGCTGCTCGCGCCCACCGGCGATGGCGTCGAGGTCGTCCTCCATGGCCGCGGTGAAGTCGAAGTCGACCAGCCGGCCGAAATACGCCTCCAACAGCCCGATGACGGCGAACGCCACCCACGAGGGCACCAGCGCGTTACCACGTTTGTAGACGTATCCGCGATCGAGGATGGTCTTGATGATCGAGGCGTAGGTGGACGGGCGGCCGATGCCCAATTCCTCGAGCGCCTTGACCAGCGACGCCTCGTTGTAACGCGGCGGCGGATTGGTGGTGTGGCCCTCGGGAGTCAGCTCGGTCGCGGCGACCTCCTGCCCCTCGGTCAGCGCGGGCAGACGGGATTCGGCGTCGTCGGACTGACTGCCCGAATCCTCGTCGACGCTCTCCACGTACGCCTTGAGGAAACCCGCGAAGGTGATCGTGCGACCCGACGCGGAGAACACACAGGGAATACGGCCCTCGTCCAGGCCGGCGTGGCCGGTGATCCGGACGGTCAGCGTGGTGCCGCGGGCATCGGCCATCTGCGAGGCGACCGTGCGCTGCCAGATCAGCTCGTACAGCCTGAATTCGTCGTTGTCCAGGCGTGCGTGCAGCTGGCCGGGCGTGGCGAAGGTGTCGCCCGACGGGCGGATCGCCTCGTGCGCCTCCTGCGCGTTCTTGACCTTGCGGGTGTACTGGCGCGGAGTCGGGTGGACGTATTCCTGCCCGTACAACTGCGTGGCCTGCGCCCGCGCGGCCGCGATGGCCGAGTCCGACAACGTGGTCGAGTCGGTACGCATATAGGTGATGTAGCCGTTTTCGTAGAGCCGCTGCGCGACCCGCATCGTGCGCTCGGAGGTGAACCGCAGCTTGCGCGCGGCCTCCTGCTGCAACGTCGAGGTCATGAAGGGCGCGTACGGCCGGCGCGTATAGGGCTTCGACTCGACCGAGGTGACCTGGAAATCGGCGCCGTCCAGGGCCGCGGCGAGCCGGCGGGCGTATGCCTCGTCCAGCACCGTGACGCCATTGGCGGACTTGAGCTGCCCGTCGGAGCCGAAATCACGTCCGCCCGCGACCCGCGAACCGGCCACCGTGACCAGGCGAGCGCCGAAGGTCCGCGGATTGGCCGCGTCCGCCGCACCACCGCCGGCATCGAACTTCGCGGCGATATCCCAGTACTCCGCCGAGCGGAACGCCATGCGCTCGCGTTCACGCTGCACGACGATGCGGGTCGCCACGGACTGCACCCGGCCCGCCGACAGTCGCGGCATGACCTTCTTCCACAGCACCGGACTGACCTCGTAGCCGTACAGCCGGTCCAGGATGCGTCTGGTTTCCTGCGCGTCGACCAGGTCGTTGTCCAGCTCGCGGGTATCGGCCGCGGCCGCGCGGATGGCGGGCTCGGTGATCTCGTGGAACACCATGCGCCGCACCGGCACCTTGGGCTTGAGCGTCTCGAGCAGATGCCACGCGATCGCCTCGCCCTCGCGGTCGGGGTCGGTGGCGAGATAGAGTTCGTCGGCGTCCTTGAGCAGATTCTTCAGCTCGGAGACCTTGGCCTTCTTATCCGGGCTGACCACGTAGATGGGCTCGAAATCGTGATCGACGTCGACACCCAGACGCGCCCAGGCCTGGCCCTTGTATTTGGCGGGCACATCCGCCGCACCCCGCGGCAGATCCCGGATGTGGCCGACGGACGCCTCGACGACGTATCCGCGGCCGAGGTACGGCGCGATCTTACGAGCCTTGGTCGGTGACTCGACGATGACGAGACGACGCACCTGGCTGCCCGTATCGGACCCGGCCGTAGCGTTGGGCCCGGAGGCGGCAGCGCGCGTAACCACGGAGGGCACCGCGGAGGCCGCATCAGACGCTGCCTCGGAGTTCGGCGTTGCACCGCGGTCTCGTGTTGCCACCGGCGAACACACCTTTCCTGTCGACCCGCGCGGCGCGAGGAGGCGCTGCGCGCGGCTGGGGCAAGCGGAGGGAACCGATGTCCCCTGCCAGAGACGTTTATACCCTGTTCATCTGCTGTACCGGTGGCACGGCAGGTCCGCAGCACCTTTGGTACGGCGAGTTGAAAGCCCCGTTTTGCGGTCGAGTGTACTTGCCCGGAATATGACTCGTCCCCCACCGCCTTGGGGGGCGATGGGGGACGAGCTTTCCGTTTGAGTAAGTTCGCTTGCTCAGCTGAGCGCGCGGACTCCGGTGGCCTGCGGGCCCTTGGTGCCCTGGCCGACCTCGAATTCGACCTTCTGGTTCTCCTCGAGGGTGCGGAAGCCCGAACCCTGGATCTCGGAGTAGTGGACGAAGACGTCAGCGGAGCCGTCCTCGGGCGCGATGAAGCCGAACCCCTTCTCCGCGTTGAACCACTTCACAGTTCCCTGTGCCATTCTGTTCCTTCTCTTTCCATACCGGAACGGCGGACAAGGTAGGTTCGTCCACCGGGTCCGTTCCGACCGTTGTACTCTGTTCCCCCTGCAGGAAGCACCAAGCACACCGTTCGCAACATCGATCCTGCTGATGGTTTGGACCTTTGATCCGTTCCCTCGAACACAGAAGCTTGCGACCAGGAACCAGTGAACCATGTCTTCGAGCAATTCGACAGTCGGGTTACCGACAATTTGCAAAAAAGATGATCTTGCGAATGCGCAGGTAAGGGGCGCAATGCCCAAATCCGTACTCGAGGTAGGTTTGCTTCCGGATAACCGAGTGAGCGTCCGGCAAACGCGCTGTGACGCAGATCGCTACTCGGAAGTGAAAACGCTGGTGGGCCTCGCACGGCACACAGCTTTCGCACATTTGGCGTGTGTCGAGGACCCGAGTTGCTAGAACCGGCTCCCACGACCACCGCCACGGCGCCCGGAACCGAAGCGAGCTATGGGCGATCGTTGCTCAATCGTGTCCGAATCGGACTGCCAGACAGTTCCGATCGTCTCACCCATGTCACGGAATTACCGCCGCGTGCGGCGCAGATCACGGCCTGGCCGAGCTGGGTATCCGCGGACGTGATCGATGCGTTACGGAATTCCGGTGTCGTGGCGCCGTGGTCGCACCAAACCCGCACCGCCGATCTGGCCGCGACCGGAAAACATGTGGTGGTCTGCACCGGGACCGCGTCCGGTAAGTCCCTCGGCTATCAGCTGCCGGTGCTCACCGCATTGCGGGAGGACCCGCGGGCGACCGCGTTGTACATATCGCCGACCAAGGCTCTCGGGGCCGATCAGTTGCGGGCGATCGGCGAACTCACGCACGACGGCCCGCTGCGCGAGATCCATGCCGCGCCCTACGACGGCGATACCTCCGCGGAGATCCGGCAGTGGGTGCGGGCGAACGGGCGTTGGATCTTCACCAACCCGGACATGTTGCATCTGAGCGTGCTGCGCTCGCATCAGCGGTGGGCGCGGCTGCTGCGGCGGCTGCGTTACGTCGTCGTCGACGAATGCCATGCCTACCGAGGGATCTTCGGTTCGCACGTAGCACTGGTGCTGCGGCGGTTGCGCCGGCTCGCCGCCCACTACGGCGCCGATCCGGTGTTCATTCTGTGCTCGGCGACCACCGCCGATCCGGCCGCGGCCGCGTCGCGGCTGATCGGGGCACCGTGCGAGGCCGTCACCGAGGACGGGTCGCCGCGGGGTGCGCGCACGGTCGCGCTGTGGGAGCCGGCGCTACTCACCGCGGTGACCGGCGAGAACGGCGCGCCGGTGCGGCGGCCTGCCACCGCCGAGGCGGCGCGGATCATGACCGACCTGGTGGTCGAGGGTGCGCGCACGCTGACCTTCGTGCGTTCGCGGCGCTCCGCCGAGGTCGTTGCCATGGAAACCCGGCGCATGCTCACCGAGGTCGACCCCGATCTGGGGCGGCGGGTGGCCGCCTACCGGGCCGGATATCTCGCCGAGGATCGCCGCGAATTGGAGGCCGCGCTGGCGGACGGCACCCTGCTGGGGGCCGCGACTACAAACGCGCTCGAGCTGGGAGTCGACATCGCCGGGCTGGACGCCGTGGTCGTCGCGGGATTCCCGGGGACGGTCGCCTCGTTCTGGCAGCAGGCCGGGCGGGCCGGCCGGCGCGCGCAAGGATCACTGGTGATGCTCGTCGCCCGGGACGATCCGCTGGACACCTACCTCGTCCGGAACCCGGACGCGCTGCTGGGGCGGCCGGTGGAGGCGACGATCACCGATCCGCACAACCCGTACGTCCTCGAACCCCACCTGCTGTGCGCGGCGATTGAGAATCCGCTGACCGACGCCGAGGTGGACGAGTTCGGCGCGGCCGACCTGCTCGCGGGCCTGGCCGATCAGGGTCTCGTTCGGCGTCGGCAACCTGCGAAGGGGCCGGCGCGGTGGCATATGACCGCTGCTGTGCGGCCGCACGACGAGGTCGACGTGCGCGGCGGTATCGGCACGGCAGTGGCCATCGTCGACGAGCAGACCGGCCGCCTGCTCGGCACCACCGACGCGGGCCGCGCCCCGGCCACCCTGCATCCCGGCGCGGTACACCTGCACCAGGGCGAGACCTACGTGGTGGACGAGCTGGATCTCGACGGCGGCGTGGCCTTCGTCCATGCCGATCAACCCGGTTGGACGACCAGCGCCCGCGCGGTCACATCGATCGCGATCGACGAGATCGACGCGGAGCGCGCCCACGGCTCGGTGACCACGGCCCTGGCGCGCGTGCGGGTGAGCCGGCAGGTCGTCGGCTATCTGCGCACACTTCCCACCGGTGAGGTGCTCGACCTGGTGGAGCTGGACCTGCCGGAGCAGACGCTGCCCACCCGGGCCGTGCTGTACACAGTGACGCCGAGCCTGCTGGCCCGCGCCGGAATCGACCCGCGGCATGCGCCGGGTGCGCTGCATGCCGCCGAACACGCCGCGATCGGGATGCTGCCGCTGGTGGCCAGCTGTGACCGCTGGGATATCGGCGGAGTGTCCACGGCCGAACATCCCGACACCGGACTGCCGACCGTCTTCGTCCACGATGGGCACCCCGGTGGCGCGGGCTTCGCCGAGCGCGGCTTTCACCGGCTGCGCACTTGGCTGCGGGCCACACTGGCGGTGATCGAGTCGTGTGGCTGCCCGAGCGGCTGCCCGTCCTGTGTACAGTCGCCCAAGTGCGGCAACGGCAATCAGCCGTTGGACAAAGCGGGTGCCGCGGCCCTGCTGACCGCGGTCGTCGCCGAACTCCCCGATGATGACAACGACTCGCCCGTGTCGTGACGAGGTGGTCATCGATGCGATGCCGAGCCGCGACGTGAACGTCAGCTCGAACGATGCCGGGGCCGAGATCGGCGTCACATACGCCGGTTGCGGCGAATGAGCGATGTGAAACACGTCCGTGTTAACTGACCCGTTGCCGATTCCCCAAACAATCTGAAGTCGAATGACGTCAATGACACTTCATCAATCAATTGGAAATCGACGGATCGTAATTGTTCACATGTCCAAAACCCTCCTCTACGACATACGGCCGAACACAGATCGAGAACTTTCGCGCATTCTTTGAACACCAACCGCTC
The DNA here is from genome assembly GCF_059510335.1 of Nocardia sp. PLKS1-43. NCBI lineage: Bacteria > Bacillati > Actinomycetota > Actinomycetes > Mycobacteriales > Nocardiaceae > Nocardia > Nocardia sp. PLKS1-43. The sequence continues at coordinate 59,152 of NZ_JCAJZQ010000003.1, forward strand.
GGTATTCATTGCTCTTGTTCCTGCACCGGTCCCGCCCGCGCGACGGCTCGAACATCCGGAGTGCCGAGCGGCCCCAGCGATGCGGTGACCTCGGCGACCACCGTGACGTCCCATCCGGCGATCGTGCATGACCGCACCCGAACCCTCATGCGCTGTCCCAGATCACGGGCCCGCGAGCAGGCATCGGCCTCGGCCGTCAACGCACCGGCGGCTGCCAGGGCCCCGAGATCGGCTGCGGCCTGCGCCCGGTGTCGCGCCACGACCACCACTCCGACCTGCAGGAACAACAGCGTCGCGGCGAGCAGAGCGGTCAGGGCCAGACAGGCCGCCACGGTGGCCGCACCACGCTCGCTCCGCGGCGATGTCATCCGGACTCGCCTGGTTCGCGGACCGCGACCGCATCGGCGTGCAATCTGAGCATCGGCAGTAGCGGCACCCGCACGGAGACGGCGGCGACCACCTGATCGCCATCGCTACGGACGGACACCTGCGCCCCGGACGGGGCCACGCGCAGCGCCGCCGGTATTGCCTCGGCATCCGCGCCCCGCGCCGCCAATCGCGCCGCCTCCCGCGCGGCGTCGACACAGCGCACCTGCGCCGCGGCGGCCAGTAGCGTGCCGAGGCACAGTACGACCACGACGAGGAGAGCGGCCAGCGCGATGGCCGCCTCCACCGTCACCGCGCCCCGGTCGCCGGGCCCGGACCGCGGAATCCTTGCGGCCCTGCGTATCTCCCGTTCGCGGCCATCGCTCACACCGAGGTGCTGAGTGCCTTGTCGATGATCTTCGTCAGGGCGTTCACGATGGAATCGCCCGTGACCACCGTGTAGAGCACCGCGCCGAAGGCCGCGGCCGCCACGGTGCCGATCGCGTATTCCGCCGTGCTCATACCCTCCTCGGCGAGCAACGCCCGCAGCAGACGCGCACGCAACTCCAGCACTACCGATCGCATTGCTCCCCGCACCGATCTCCCCTTTCTCTCCCACCGGCACGGACGTTCCGTGCCGGAGTTCCCCTGCTTCCCAGGGCGATAGAGACCGCCCCGGCGGCCCGGCTGCCTTGCCCCGGGGCCGGTTCACAACCCGCCGCCGAGCACCCGCGTCGCCAGGCCGATGACGACCGGAACGATGCCCAGGCATACGAAGGCGGGCAGGAAGCACAGGCCCAGCGGGCCGCCGATCAGCACGCCCGCCCGCTCCGCGCGGGCCGCGGCGGCGTCCTCCACCGCTGCGCGGCACTGCCCGGCCAATTCGCCAACCGCATCGGCCAGACACGCACCCGACCGGGCCGAACGCGCGGCCAGCCGAGCCAACGCCTGGATATCGGCCGAGCCGGCCTCCCGGGCCACGCGCCGCCACGCATCGGGCTGGTCCGCACCCAATGCGAGCAGATCCGCCACCCGGTGCAGTGCCGTACCGAGTTCCGCCGGGGCGGTCGAGGCCACCGCGCGGGCCGCGACAGCAACCGGAAGGCCCGCCCGCAGACATGCGGCCAGCAGATCGAACGCCGCCGCGGTCCCGAACAGATCCTTGCCGACGGCACGCCCACGTCGTCGCGAAACCCGCTGCGCCCCACCGAATAACGCACGCCTTCGCAACACCGACGCCGCAGCGTCGCCGGGCACGCACACCAGGGCCACCGCCAACAGAACCAGACCCCAGACAACCATTACTCCGCCCTTCACGACGTATTCGAAAGCGCCACAGCACAGTTCCCTGAAACCTGCGATGCCCCGCAGCGCCGCCGACCGAACCGAGATCACCGATGAACATGCATTCCCTCCCTCGATCCTCAGGCCGGCTGGAACGCATGCCGCCACAACGACCGCGTTCTACGGTCACGTGCTGCCCGGCCAAGCGAGCCGACTCCCGCAGAGCGCCGGATCGCGAGCCCGCGTACGCCGTCGGGTACCTCCGCGAGCGGCTCGCCCCGCAGTACAAGATCACCGTCCCGGAGCTGATGACCCCGCAACGTGTGCCCTCGGCCGCGGCATCACACGCGGAACGCATCCGGCAACGTCGATCAACAGAGGCGGCGACAGCCGAGGGCATCGCGTGCGGCAGCACACGAACTCGTACGGCGCCCCGGATGGGCCGTGCCCCATCCGGACGGCGTGGGATGCTGCGCGACCGGGCCACCTGGCGAACAGTGCCCGCGAGCGCGTTTCGTTTCGGCCCTCTTCGTACGATCCTGAGTCCAAGCGCACGGCACCGAGCGATCCGCAGCGCAAACATTCGGCCGCCAGCGCGACCGAGCACAGCCCGCTTCAGCACACCCACAACCACCGCCAAGCCAGGCACACGGCATGGAGTGAAGCGCAGTCGAAACATCGGGCCGACAATGAGACCGAGCACAGTGCGCTTCCATGCTCTTCGAACCGGAAGTTCAAGCACACCGTACGGAACGAACCGCAGCGGAGATACCTGGCCGACAGCGTGGCCGAGCACAGCCCACTTCAGCACGCACACAACGATCGCCAGGCCAGGCACACGGCATGGAGTGAAGCGCAGCGGAAACGCCTGGACGACAAACTGACCGAGCACAGGCCGCTGCAACGCCCTTCGCACGGCCGGAAGTTCAGGCATGCAGTACGGAACGAACCGCGGCGGAAACATCTGGCCGCCAGCGCGACCGAGCACAGCCCACTTCAGCATTCTTCGAAGGGCCGCCAGGCTGGGCATACAGTGCGGAGTCAGGTGCAGCGGAAACGTATGGCCGACAACTAGGCCGAGCGCAGCTCGCTTGGGATTCCTTCGAACGACGTGAAGGTCGAGTGCACGGAATCGAGTGAAGTTCGACGGGAACGTCCGGCCGACAAGGTGACAGCGCGCAGTTCGCTTCAGCACTCTTCGGATAGCCGACGGTCCGTGTGCACAGTAGGGAGCGATCTGCAGCGTAAGTGACTGGCGGACAGAGTGTTCGGGTGTGGGCCGCCTCGGCTCGGCGAGGGTTGTCGCTGCGTGACTCATGAGGGTACCTGGGCTGTGATGGCGTCCGACCAGAGCAGGCCCGCGCAGATCAGTGCGGTGCCGAGCGGAAGCAGGACTGTGCCTGGACCGGAGCTCAGGAGGACGCGTAGCGGGGCGGCGTTCATCAGGTGACCCAGGGCTATGCCCAGGAGAGGAAGGGCGGAAAGTACTACGGCGCTCGCTCGCGCACCGGCCAGGGCCGCAGTGGTCTTGTCCCGAAAACGTATGCGACCGAGCAGGTCTGCTCGTGCGGCGGTGAGCAGGTCGGCCAAGGCAAGGCCGTGCTGGTCGGCCAACTGCCAGGCGTCGGCGATGCGGGCGAGTTCGGCGGCGATGACGGACTCGGGGTTCCGCAGTCCGGCTGCGGCCGATCCGCCGAGCCTGCTGCGGGCCGACCCGACGGCGAATGCCCGGGCCGCGACACCCTCGACCTCCCCGGCCGCGACCGCCGCGGCGGTGCTGGGATGCGTACCGACCCGCAGTTCGCCGATCACGGTCTCCAGACCTTCCAGCAGCGCATCGCATTCGGCTCGGTGCCGCTGGGCCGAGCGAGCCCGCCGACCGCGCATGCCGACCGTCACCGCCAGAAACGTGGCTGCGAGAAAGGGACCGATTCCGACCGCGGCCGCACCCGCGACACCGAGACACCCGCCGATTCGAAATAGACTGCGCGACGGGGTTTTTCGGGCCGGGCCGGACTCCTCGAACAGCGTGAGGTAGCGCCGGGCGCCCGCGGCGGGTGGCACCGCGAGTATCGCCGCCGCCAGACACCCCAGGGCGAGTGGCGGAGTCATCGAACGTCCCGTTCGTCGAGTATGCGGCGGAGCGATACCGCCGCCGGGGTGGGCGCCTCATCGGCGCGCCAGGCCGCTTCGATACGAACCCGGCCGTCCGGATCACGAACGACCAGGCCGATTTCACGCAACGCGCGAGCACCGTCGGTACGGCGATGCACATGCAGAATCACCTGAACGGCCGCGGCGAGTTGACTGTGCAGCGCGGCACTGCCCAACCCGCCCAGTGCCGCCAGAGCCTCGAGGCGAGCAGGCACCTCACGCGGCGAGTTGGCGTGCACGGTGCCCGCGCCCCCGTCGTGTCCGGTGTTGAGCGCGGTCAGCAGGTCGATCACCTCGGCGCCGCGCACCTCACCGATGACGATGCGGTCGGGGCGCATTCGCAATGCCTGCCGCACCAGATCGCGAACGGTCACCGCTCCGGCGCCCTCCACATTCGGCGGACGAGCCACCAGACGCACCACATGCGGATGCGGCGGCGCCAGTTCGGCCGCGTCCTCGACGCAGACGATGCGCTCGGCCGCGTCGACCTTGGCGAGCAGCCCCGACAACAACGTGGTTTTCCCGGCGCCGGTACCGCCCACCACCAGAAACGCCAGCCGCGCGCGAATGATGCGCTCCAGCAATTCCTTCGCCTCGGCCGGAACCGATCCGGAGGCGGCGAGCGCATCGAGCCCCTGACTCGCCGGACGCAGCACGCGCAGAGCCAGACAGGTGCCGCCCGGCGCTATCGAGGACAGCACCGCGTGCAACCGCACACCGAACGAATCACCCAGCACGCCGGTACCTTCGGGCAGCCGGCCGTCCACCCACGGCTGGGCGTCGTCGAGCCGGCGCCCCGCGGCCAGCGCGAGACGTTGCGCCAAACGCCGGACCGCGGCCTCGTCCTGGAACGCCACGGGCGCCCGCTGCAACCCGTGACCGCGATCCACCCACACCGAATCGGGTGCTGTCACCAGCACATCGGACACCCGCGGATCGTGCAGCAGCGGCTCCAGCACCCCCGCCCCGGTCATCTCGGTCTGCAACAACCGCAGGACCCGCAACAGATCCGTATCCCCGAGCACGCCGCCCGCCTCGGCCCGGATCGCCGCGGCTACCTGCGCCGGGTCAGGTTCACCTGACTCCACCGCCAGCCTCTCGCGCACTCGATCCAACAACTCGTCCGTCACCAGCGCACTCATCGCCCGCACCCCGCCTCGTCCCCGAATTCCCCAATAGCCCTGGTAAAGCCAGGTGCTACCCCGGCGGCGGCATTCCCCACAGCCGAATCCAGCAGTCCGGACCGTAGCCCTACGCCGACCGGACAATTTCGCGGCACAGCAGCGTCGAGGCCGCGAAACCTGTATTCTCTCAGTGCTTTTCGCGAATTCATCGATGTCGACCGTGCACCTGTCACCCGCTCCACGAACGTGCACCACACCGCACCGACTGCACTTGCATCTGCGAAGCCATCGGCACAGTCCACCCGGACGTCCCCCGCGCCCGCCGCGACCGGTCTGACCTCGATCAATGTGGATACGTGAATGCTCCTGGCATGGCGGTGTTTTCGCATCGACACGCACGCGCTTCCGAGAATCATCGATCATCTCCCGACAGGAGGGAGAGCACCGATTCGGCGGCTGCCCGCAGCGGTCCGCGCGGAGTGGTCAGGCCGGTGCGCTCGAGCTGGCCGGACAGATTCGGCTGGGCGCGAACCGCGGCCAGCAGCGGGATGCCGAGCGCTTCGGCGACCTCGTCGCCGTGCAGGCCGCCGGGCGCGGGTCCGCGAACAATCAATGCCTGATTGGGATTTCGACGGCGCACATGTGCCACCGCCGCGCGGGCGGCTGCGATCGATCGCAGCCGCGGTGTCGCCACGAGGACGACCAGGTCCGCGCCGTCGAGCATCTGATCGGCGTGCGGACCTCGCTCCCGGGAGATATCGCAGACGACCAGATCGCCCGCGGCACGGCCCGCGTCGAGCACCGCGCGCACCGCGCCGGGGCCGATCTCGGTGGGGTCGGCATCGGGTGCGACCCGGCCGCAGGCCAGCACGCGCAGACCCGGTGCGGCCGCGGGTAAGGCGTCGCGCAGGGTCGCGGCGGCCACCCGGCCGTCCTCGACGACCAGATCGGGCCAGCGCAGCCCCTCCTCGGATTCGATGCCCAGCAGCAGATCGAGACCGCCGCCGAACGGGTCGCCGTCGACCAGAATCGTGCCGGGACGAATGCGAATCGACGCCGCGGTCAAGGCGATGGCGCCGGCCAGGGTGGACGCGCCGGCACCGCCACCCGCACCCACGACCGCGACGACCGCACCTCCGCCCTCGGCGGAGGAGGCGGGTTCTGCGAACACCTCGATCAGCCGATCCGCCGCCGCGGGCAACCCGAGCACCAGTTCGGCGCCGCCGGCGATCGCGGCCTCCCATTGTTCGGCCCCGGGCTCCCCCTCGCTGACCAGGACGGTGCCGCCACGACGCGGGTATCCGGCCGCGGCGCACGCGTGCGCGGAGGCCGTGTCGAGAATCACGAGCGACGCCTCGGTCCAGGCGTACCTGCCGATCGGCATCGAATGCTCGGCCAGCTGCCGATCGGCCGCGGCCGCGATGCGGCGGACCTCCTCGCGCAGCCGATGTCCGGACACGAGCGTCAGGGCCGGAGGCTGCTCCGCTGTAACGGAATTCATGCAGGCCAGCCTCGCCCGGATGACGTCGTGTCACCAGAGCTGACCGCCCGGTTGTGGACAAGTCCGGGGGTGTGAGCAAAAACAGAACTCCGGGTACCACGTAACGGGCAGGCGTGATCCGGCAACCGAAGAAGACACCGGCAGGATTTCGGCCGAGAAGGTCCGGAAATAGAGGACGGCCCCAGCCGGGGGGGGAGGAGGCTGGGGCCGTCGGGGTTCAGCCCCGGGGGGTCGGGCTGAACGCGCCTGGACTATGTCCAGGTGTCAGCAATACTACACCCAGGCCCGGGCCGAAACGCAAGTGCAGTGTGGGAGGAAGTTTTCGGCGCCGATCCCGCATCGTGGCGGCAAATCCGATTCGCGGACGCTGCGGTGAGCGGTACCACCCCTCGGCGTCCCGGCCGGGCGAAATTTCCCTATCCTGGACCGCGTGACGGCCGAGGGCGACCAGACAGCGGCGGAAGATCCGATCAGCGCAGCAGAGACGAACGGGCAACGAGACGAGCGAAGCAGTACACGACCGGGACGCGTAGCGGCGTTCTTCGATCTGGACAAGACGGTGATCGCCAAGTCCAGCGCCTTCGTGTTCAGCAAGCCGTTCTTCGCGCAGGGCCTCATCGATCGCCGGACGGTTCTGGAGAGTAGTTACGCGCACTTCCTCTACATGCTCTCCGGCGCCGATCACGACCAGATGGAGCGGATGCGCGAGCATCTGACCAAGATGTGCGCGGGCTGGGATGTGGCCCAGGTCCGCGCCGTGGTCGCCGAGACGCTGCACGAACTGGTCGATCCGCTGATCTACGCCGAGGCGGCCGATCTGATCGCCGACCACAAGATCCGCGGCCACGATGTGGTGATCGTCTCGGCATCCGGCGAGGAGATCGTCGCGCCCATCGCCGCCGCGCTCGGCGCGACGCACACCGAAGCCACCCGGATGGTCGTGGAGAACGGTAAGTACACCGGCGAGGTCGAGTTCTACTGCTACGGCAAGGGCAAAGTCACCGCAATCGAAAAGCTCAGCGCCAGTGAGGGTTACGACCTGTCCCGCTGCTACGCCTACTCCGATTCGGCGACCGATCTGCCGATGCTCTCGGCAGTGGGACACCCCACAGCGGTCAATCCCGACCGAACACTGCGGCGCGAGGCCATCTCTCGCGACTGGCCGGTGCTGACGTTCTCGAATCCGGTCTCGCTGTGGGCGCGGATCCCGGCCCCGTCCTCCACCACCCTCGCGGCGACGATCGCGCTCGGGGTGAGCGCACTTCTCGCGGGCGCGATCAGCTACCGGTTACTGCGCCGACGGGACTGAGCCGAACGACATCGAACACCCCCGGCACCCGTTCCGGGACGATCTGAACGACGGGTGCGCAACCCATCCAGAGAAGCACGAAACACCGGGCGACACGCCGTTTTCTAAAATGTTTCCGCAGGTCTTGAATGTGAGGCGACTCACAGGTAAGAATGGATTCACGGAAGGACGGAAGGCCAAGATCGAGGCGGAAGAGAAGCGTCGACCTCCCATCCCACCCTTCCCAGCACGGACGCCGGGCACCCACGCGGAGCGCGCCGCGACAGGGCAGCAGCGTTGTGGGCCTGCGAAATTCGGGTTCTGTCGGCGATGGCCTCGCACGGGTTGCGGGGATGAACCGGCCGGATCCGGAGAATCGCCGAGGCCGCAGAACACAACCCAAACAAGCACGCTTGGTAACCAGGTGGTCCGTGCTAGCGGGCGGTGAGGTCGTTGACGACACGCCGCCCGTTTCGTGTGTCCGGGATCAGACGGCATCGGCGATGGAGCGAGCCTCTCGCGCACCGTCCTCGAACGCCCCGCAGCAGAACACGACCCAGCCGCCGACGCCTTCGGCAGTGCCCGTGCCGAACGCGGTCGCCGCATCCAGGTAGGCCTGCCGCCGACGCAACCAGAACACCTCTGGCACTCCCAGACTGTGCGGGTCCAGCCCACTGGACACCGAGACCAGCCTCGAGGCCGCGCGCGCGACCACACCGTCGCCCGTACCGAACGGACGCAGACCCAACAATTCGCCGTGCACCACCGCCGCGACAACCGGCGCCGGCGCGTTCGAGGTCAGGACGGTCTGCGCGAGCAGATCCAGCCGCTCGGCGATATCGCCGCCCGCACGCGGACGGCCCAGCTGTTCGGGATCCTCGACCAGATCCGCGGCCGCGAGCAGATGCAGCCGGGCCAGAGCCTGCAGTGGAGCCCGCTGCCACACGCCGACCAGATTCTGCAGCGCCTCCCCGTCGAGCGCCTGACCTACCCGCAACGCGCCGGTCAGGATCGGATCACCGACGCTGCCTGGCTCGGGCAGCTCGGTACTGCCACCATCGATCGCCGCCGACGACCGCGCCGCACGGACCGCGGCCTCGGCGGCCGTCGTGGGCCAGCCCCTGCGATTCGCCTGATGCCGGTGCACCTCGGCCAGTGCGTCGCGAGCCCGATCGGCCGCATCACGCACACCGGGCAGGTCGACCAGGGGCTGCAGGACGTCGGTCACGAGCGCCCCTCGCCGATGCCCGCCGCGGTCGTTCGCGACACACGCGGTGTCGGCGGTTCACTCACAAGCTCGGTCACGACTGCACACGCTACTCGAGCGCGGAATGACCAGTGCAAGAGTGCCGGGTTCGAGAGAGGACCACATGGTCCGGACAAAAACAGTCCCCGGTACTCACGTCTCGAGTCGTTAGCCGTAGTCGTCGCTTCGGCTTCGTTCTCGGGGCTGACGTGCCGGGGGCCTGACCAGGCGCCTCAACAACCTCATATCATCTCCGGACGTCTCCGTCGGTCATATGCTGCTGTTCGGCATTTCCTGATGTATAGCCGATTCTCCTCCTCTACGCGGCGACGTCAAGACTTTCGGCGGCATATTTTCGCCCGAACACGACCTTTCACCTGCGGGTTCACTTGTCAGCGCGCACCGAGCAGATCGCGGCCGGGGATGGCTTCGAGCAGGTTGCGGGTGTACTCCTCGCGCGGGGTCGCGAAGACCTCGTCGGTGGTGGCGGACTCGACGACCTTGCCGTTGCGCATGACCAGGACGTCGTCGGCTATCTGCCGCACGACGGCCAGGTCGTGGGTGATGAACAGGTAGGACAGGCCCAGTTCGGCCTGCAGATCGTTGAGCAGGGTCAGGATCTGGGCCTGGACCAGAACGTCCAGCGCCGAGACCGCCTCGTCGCACACCACCACCTCGGGCGCCAGAGCCAGCGCCCGGGCGATGGCGACCCGCTGGCGCTGCCCGCCGGACAATTCGTTCGGATATCTGCGCATCACCGATGCGGGCAGCGCCACCTTGTCCAGCAGATCGCGGACCGTGGCCTCGCGCCGCGCCGAATCACCGATGCCGTGGGTGCGCAGCGGTTCCTCGATCGTGCGGTAGATCGAGTACATCGGATCCAATGAGCCGTAGGGATTCTGGAAGATCGGCTGCACCCGTCGCCGAAACGCGAACGCGCCCTTGCGATCCAGATCCGCCACGGACTCGCCCTCGAAAGTCACCGTGCCCGAGGTGGGTTCGAGCAGGCCGAGCACCATCTTCGCGACCGTCGACTTGCCCGAACCCGATTCACCGACGATGGCCATGGTCGTCCCGCGGGCCAAGCGGAACGAAACATCGTCCACAGCACGCAATTCCGCGGGCTTCCACGGTAACCCGCCGCGCACCTCGAACACCTTCGTGAGCCGGTCGGCCACCAGGATGTCGTCGGTGACCGCAGTGCTCCCGGCATCGGCCGCAGCGGACTGTTCGGCGACCCGGACGGCCCGCTCGCGCACCTGCGCTCGGCGGCTCACCGACGCGCGCTGCTGCGCCGCCAGCGAGGGCGCCGAGCGCACCAGCCGCTGCGTGTACTCGTGCTGGGGTTCACGCAGGATCCGCAGTGCGGGACCGGATTCCACCACTCGCCCGCGGTACATCACCACCAGATGTTCCGCGCGTTCCGCCGCCAGGCCCAGATCGTGCGTGATCAGCAGAACCGCCGTGCCCAGCTCGCCGGTGAGCTCGTCGAGATGGTCGAGGATGCGCCGCTGCACCGTGACGTCCAGCGCCGAGGTGGGTTCGTCGGCGATGAGCAGCCGGGGACGGCAGGCCATGCCGATCGCGATGAGCGCACGCTGGCACATGCCACCGGAGAATTCGTGCGGATACTGGTTGATCCGGTGCGCCGCGTCCTGCATACCGGCCTGTTCGAGCAGCTCGATCGCCTGCCGCTTCGCGTCTTTGCCACGAGCTATGCCGTTGGCCGCCAACGTCTCCCGCACCTGGAAGCCGACCTTCCAGACCGGGTTGAGGTTCGTCATCGGGTCCTGCGGGACGAAACCGATTCCGTTCCCGCGCACCGCGAGAATCTCCCGGCGCGAGGCCGACGCGAGATCCTTGCCGTCGAACAGGATTTCGCCACCGGTGACCTTGCCGGTACCGGGCAGCAGATCGATGATCGCGTGGGCGGTGGTCGACTTCCCGGACCCGGATTCCCCGACGATGGCCACCGTCTGCCCCGGATACACGGACAGGCTCACTCCGCGAACCGCGCGGACCTGTTTGCGATCGGCCGTGAAGGAGACATCGAGATCCCGGATCTCGAGCAGCGGGACGTCCTCGGCCTGCCCGGGATCGGCTGCCCGCGCATCGGATGTCTTTGTCGCATCGGTCATTTCCGCACTCACCTCTTGCGCGCTTTCGGATCGAGCGCATCACGCACCGCGTCACCGAGCAGAATGAAGCTCAGCACGGTCAGCGCCAATGCCGTCGCGGGATAGAACAGAATCGCCGAGGTTCGGATCGACTGCTGGTCGGCGGCGATGTCCGAACCCCAGGACACGACCGAACGCGGCAGTCCCACTCCGAGATACGACAACGTCGCCTCGGTCACGATGAACACGCCCAGCCAGATCGTGGCCACCACGATCAGCGGGCCCGCCGAGTTCGGCAGCACGTGACGAACCAGTATCCGCAACGGCGACACGCCCAATGCCTTTGCCGCCGTGACATATTCGCTGTTCTTGGCCTGGATGACCGCACCGCGCGAGATGCGGGCCGCCTGCGGCCAGGTGAACGCCGCCAGGATCAGGATCACCGTCCAGATGGTGCGCGAGTTCAGCAGCTGCATCAGCACGATCGCCGCCAGTACCAGCGGCAAGGCGAAGAAGATTTCGGCCACCCGGGACACCACGGAGTCCAGGATCCCGCCGTAGAACCCGGCGATCGCGCCGAGCGTGCCGCCGATCAGCACGAACAGAATCGCCGCGCCGATACCGCACAGCACCGAGGCCCGGGTGCCGTAGACGGTCCGCGCGTAGACATCGCATCCCTGCAGGTCGAAGCCGAACGGATGACCGGAACGATGCGTCGCCATACTCAGCGCGGTATCGCAGTAGCGCGGGTCCTGATCGGTGAACAGCTGCGGCCAGGCCGCGACGAGCAGCACGACCAGGATCAGCAGCACACCGACCACGAAGATCGGATTGCGCCGCAACTGCCGCCAGGCATCACGCCAGATGCTGGTGGGCGTACCGGCCTCGTCCACGCGGTCGATGGCCAGCACCTCCACCTCGTCCGGCGGGGCGACGAAATACTCCTGGGTACGGCGGGTGACACCGTAATCGTTGTCAGGCATAGCGAATCCGTGGGTCGAGGGCGGCGTAGAGCAGGTCGACGACGAGGTTCGAGAGCAGGAAGATGACAATCAGCACGGTGACGAAGGAGACCACGGTCGGCGCCTCGCCGCGGATGACCGCCTGGAACAGGGTGCCGCCCACGCCCGGAATGTTGAAGATGCCCTCGGTGACCACCGCACCCGCCATCAGGGCGCCCAGATCGGTGCCCAGGAAGGTGACCACCGGAACCATCGAATTGCGCAGGATGTGCACTCCGATCACGCGACGACGGCTCAGTCCCTTCGCCGTCGCGGTGCGGACGTAATCCGCGGTCATGTTCTCCGCCACCGAATTCCGGGTCAGCCGGAGCACATAGGCGAACGACAGCGATCCGAGCACGATCCCCGGAACCACCAACTGCCCCCACGGGGCCTTGCCGGAAACCGTGACCGGCGCGACGCCCCATTTCACTCCGAGCAGGAATTGCGCGAGGAAGCCGACGACGAAAATCGGCACCGCGATGATGATCAGACTGATCACCAGCAACGTCGAATCGAACAGCTTGCCCTTGCGCAGTCCGGCGACCAAGCCGAACGCCACCCCGAAAACGGTCTCGACAACCAGCGCGATCACGCTGAGCCGCAAGGTGATCGGGAAGGCGCGGGCCAGCTCGGCCCGCACCGGACGCCCGGAGAAAGCGGTGCCGAAATCGAGGGTGAAGATGCCCTTCAGATAATCCAGGTACTGGATGATGAACGGCTGGTCGAGATGGTAACGAGCACGCAATGCGGCTTCCAGCCCCGGCGTCATCGGCTTGTCGCCGGCCAACGCCCGGATCGGATCACCCGGGATGAGGAAGATCATTGCGTAGATGAGCAGCGTCGCCCCGATGAAGACGGGAATCATCTGAAGCAGTCGCCGCACGACGTACCAGGCCATGAGTGCCTCCGCGGTCGATGGCCGGGGCCGTGCCGTCCGCCGGGCGGAGAGTCGGCGCGGCCCCGGTCCTGTGCAACTAGTTCTTCTCGATGTTCTCGAAGTCGAACAAACCGGACCAGGCCAGCTTGGCCGACTTGACGTTCACCGAATAACCTCCGGTGCCTTTGTAATCCAGCACCGGGATATCGGCCATATCGCGGAACAGCACGGCTTGGGCCTGGGTGATCACCTTGTAGGAATCCTCCGGCGTCGCCGCGGATTGAGCCTGGACCAGCAGGTTGTCGAATTCGGGATCGGAATAACCGACATCGTTGGTCTCCGAACCGGTCTGATACTGCGAGGTCAGGAATTCCAGCATGGACGGGTAGTCGCCCTGCCAGCCGTAACGGAAGGCCTTACCGATCGTCTTGCTGTGCACCTGATCCCGGATTTGCTTGAACGTCGGCAGCGGAGTGGCCGAGGCGTCGATGCCCAGGGTGTTCTTGATGCTGTTGGCGGTCGCCTCGACCCACGCCTGATGCGTTCCGTCCGCGTTGTAGGCGATCTCGAACTTGCCCGACCACGGCGAAATGGCGTCGGCCTGCGCCCACACCTTCTTGGCTTGGTCCGGGTTGTATTGCAGCACTTCGTTACCCGGCACGTTCGGGTTGAATCCGGGCAGCGTGGTCGCGGTGAAATCCTTCGCCGGGCCCTTGGTCCCGTGGAAGATGGTGTCGGAGATCTGCTCTCGGTTGATCGCCATCGAAATGGCCTCGCGCCGAAGCAAACCCTCCTGGCCGCCGAAGTGCGGCAGCGAACTCTGGATGCCGATGTGTTCGCTCTGCGCGGTCGGCTTCACGATGGCGCGGTCGCCGAGATCCTTCTTGAAGGTGGTCAGCGCGTTGTTCGGGATCCGGTCGATGGTGTCCAGATTGCCGCCGAGCAGATCGTTGTAGCCGGCCTCGTAGCTCTGATACATCTTGAACTGCAAGCCCTTGTTCTTGGGCGGCCGGCCACCGTGGTAATCGGGGTTGGGCACCAGATCGATCGAAACCTGGTGCTGCCAAGCACCGTTGCGCGCGAACTTATACGGGCCGTTGCCGATCGGGTTCTCGCCGAACGCCTTCATATCCTTGTAGGCCACGCTCGGCAGCGGGTAATACGGCGCGAAGCCGAGCTGCAAGGTGAAGTCGATCGACGGATTCTTCAGGTCCACGGTGAAGGTGTGGTCGTCGAGGACCTTCAGGCCCGACATCGTCTGTGCCTTGGGCGGATTCGAGGCCAGATCGTCGTAGCCCTGGATCAGGCTGAACACCCAGTTCTGGTTCTGGCCGTTGGTGCTGAGCGCGCCGTAGTTCCAGGCGTCGACGAACGACTTCGCCGTCACCGGTTCACCATTGGTGAATTTCCAATCCGGCTTGATGGTGATCTTGTAGTGCTGACGGTCGGCCGTATCGATCGACTGAGCCATCTCGTCGTGCGCGTTGCCGTCGGCATCGTAGTACTTCAGCCCGGCCCAGAGCCGATCGACGACCCGGCCACCCATGTTCTCGTTGGTATTGGTCGGGACCAGCGGATTCTGCGGTTCCGAGGCGAACGTGGTGACAACCCCCTCGTCCACACCCCCGTCCCCGGACGAGCAGGCCGTCAACGCCAGACCTGCCGCCAATACTGCCGCCGCGACCAGCGCGGTAATCGTCTTGACTCTCAACGCATTCTCCCGATTCCAGGACGGGCGAAGCGACCGGTGTGCGTGCACGGGATCTCCTGCACGGGGCCGGACTATCGCCATAGGTGAATCGGACATTAGCCATACAACCGGTTGTTGTCAGCGGATCGACCCCTGTTCGTCACTCCTGTTAGCAAACCGGCAACATCGTTGACGCATTGCGGCCGATCCGGTTAGCAGCTTGCACAATTGGCTAGGCACAACGCCGAGTTCACCGCCGGATCGCCACCCCGCCGACAGTCCGCACCGGACAACGGATGCGGCATCGCATTCGACCTCCGGGACCTGACCACGACACCGATCCCGGTCCGTTACTGTCGGAATGTGGCCGCGCTCACCCCCGGCCGAAGGTATGCGAAAGAAGAGGCGAGATGACCGACAACACCGCTGATCACCCGGAGGCGTACCCGCCGAACGCGGAATTCGCCGCCGCGGCCAATGCTGATGCGTCCCTGTACGATCGGGCCGCCGCGGACCGTGACGCGTTCTGGGCCGAACAGGCACGCCGATTGCATTGGCACGAGCCCTTCAGTCGCGTCCTGGACTGGGATGACGCTCCGGTCGCCCGCTGGTTCGCCGACGGCAAACTCAACGTGGCCTACAACTGTGTGGACCGGCACGTCATCGACGGGCACGGCGATCAGGTCGCCATCCATTGGGAGGGTGAGCCGGGCGATTCGCGTGCGATCACGTACGCGCAACTGCTGTCCGAGGTGTCCCAGGCGGCGAACTACCTGACCGAGCTGGGATTGCGGGCCGGTGATCGTGTCGCGATCTACATGCCGATGGTGCCCGAGGCGATCGTGTCCATGCTGGCGTGCGCGCGCCTGGGGCTGACGCATTCGGTCGTGTTCGCCGGTTTCTCCCCGAGTGCGCTGCGGCAACGCATCGATGACGCCCAGGCCCGCCTGGTCATCACCACCGATGGTCAGTGGCGGCGCGGCAAATCCGCCCCGCTCAAGGAGGCCGTCGACGAGGCGCTGATCGGCGGCGCGCATTCGGTCGAGCATGTGCTGGTGGTGCGTCGCACCGCGGTCGAGGTGCCCTGGACCGACGGCCGGGACGTGTGGTGGCACGACACCGTCGCCAACGCGGCGACCGAGCACGAAGCCCAGCCGTTCGAGGCCGAGCATCCGCTGTACATCCTGTACACCTCGGGCACGACCGGTAAGCCCAAGGGCATCCTGCACACCACCGGCGGATATCTGACCCAGGTCGCCTACACCCACCACAACGTCTTCGACCACAAACCCGGCCGCGACGTGTACTGGTGCACCGCAGACATCGGCTGGGTCACCGGCCACAGCTACATCGTGTACGGCCCCCTGGCCAACCGCGCCACCCAGGTCGTGTACGAGGGCACCCCGAACTTCCCCGACGAGCACCGGCACTGGCAGATCATCGAAAAGTACGGCGTCACAATCTATTACATCGCGCCCACCCTGGTGCGCACGTTCATGAAGTGGGGCCGGGAGATCCCCGACGCACACGACCTGTCCTCGATTCGCGTGCTGGGCAGCGTGGGTGAGCCGATCAACCCCGAAGCGTGGCGCTGGTACCGCCACGTCATCGGCTCGGGCAGCGCACCCATCGTGGACACCTGGTGGCAGACCGAGACCGGCGCGATCATGATCTCCCCCCTGCCCGGGGTCACCACCGCCAAACCCGGCGCCGCGATGACCCCGCTGCCGGGGATCTCCGCCAAGGTCGTGGACGAGGAAGGCAACCCGGTCACCCTCGGCGAGACCGAGGCCAACGGGTACCTGGTCCTGGACCAGCCGTGGCCGTCGATGCTGCGCGGCATCTGGGGCGATCCCGAACGCTACAAGGCCACCTACTGGGAACGCTTCGGCGACAAGGGCTGGTACTTCGCCGGCGACGGCGCGAAACTCGACACCGACGGCGACCTGTGGGTCCTGGGCCGCGTCGATGACGTCATGAACGTCTCCGGACACCGCATCTCCACCGCCGAGGTCGAATCCGCCCTCGTCGGACACTCCGGCGTCGCCGAAGCCGCCGTCGTCGGCGCGAGCGACGAGACCACCGGCCAGGGCATCGTCGCGTTCGTCATCCTCACCGCCGAGGCGACCAACACCGGCCAGGACCTGATCGCCGAACTCAAAGCCGAAGTGTCCCGCCAGATCAGCCCGATCGCGCGCCCCCGCGAGATCCACATCGTGCCCGAACTCCCCAAGACCCGCTCCGGCAAGATCATGCGCCGCCTCCTGCGCGACGTCGCCGAAGGCCGCGACCTCGGCGACACCTCCACCCTGGTCGACCCCAACGTCTTCGAAGCAATTCGCACTCAGAAGACCAACTGGTAGGCCCGGCACAGATACTCGATCGGCCGCACCGCAGGACGTCAGCCCTGCGGTGCGGCCGCTCGGTGCCGATCCGCCGGTATCCGCCCGCGAAACGATAGGCAAACCGCAGCACCCCAAGGCTTTTCGGCGCGGTTCGTCGTTCAGCGGCCGGCGCGTGCGCGACGAGGGAGCGAACGGTGGCCACTGAACGACGAGCCCCGCAGCGCCGAAAACAGCCGGAGCGAAGCGGAGGCCGAAAATACAGAGGCTGAAGATGCCGCTAGCCTTCTGGGTGGCAGAACTCGCATGACGCCGCCGTGTTGGCGACAGCAATGGCGGCTCGTCCGCACGGTTCGGCGTTAGTGTTGCGACAGGCCGTATTCGATGGAGTGCGGCGCGGACACAACCGCGGGCTGCCGTGAGCAGAGCCTAGGCGGGACAGCACAGGACAGGGAGAAGGGTCGAGCATTGAGCTTCACACAGGGCGGTAACGGGCAGGGCGCCGAAAGTGGCCGGGCCATTACCTCTATTCCGCTGTCCGAGGTCGACACCACGCGCACCGCGAGCATCGGAGACCTGGTTCGCGATGCCACCGAACAGATGTCGACTCTGGTCCGCGCCGAGGTCGCGCTGGCCAAGGCCGAGGTGACCGGGGAGATCCGCAAGGGTCTGCAGGGCAGCGTCTACTTCATCGTCGCGCTGACGATCCTGCTGTTCTCGACCTTCTTCTTTTTCTTCTTCCTCGCCGAACTCCTCGATGTGTGGCTCTACCGCTGGGCCGCGTTCCTGATCGTGTTCGGTCTGATGATCGTTGCCACCGTGGCGTTCGCGCTGCTGGGGTATCTGAAGGTGCGCAAACTCCGGGCGCCGGCCAAGACCATCGAATCGCTGAAGGAGACCCGGACCGTGCTTCCGCACGGAATCGGCTCACATGCGTCGGATGCCGGCGATGCGGTCGACACGTCCGGCCGTTAGCGCGCCGATTACGCTTTCCGGCGTGTCGCCTACCCCGAGTCCGGATCCGTCGATCGTTCGCTACGACGGACCGTGGGCCCATAAGGACGTGCATGCCAACGGCATTCGCTTCCACATCGCCGAAGCGACGTCCGCGTCGAATGTCCGTGGCGACGATTCGGCGGGGACGGGCGCCCCGCTGGTTCTGCTGCTCCATGGATTCGGTGATTTCTGGTGGTCCTGGCGGCATCAGCTGACCGGTCTGGCCGAACTCGGGTTCCGGGCGGTCGCGGTCGATCTGCGCGGATACGGCGATTCGGACAAGCCGCCGCGCGGTTACGACGGCTGGACCCTCGCCGGTGACGTCGCCGGACTCATCCGCGCCCTGGGACACACCGACGCCACTCTGGTGGGCCACGCCGAGGGCGGCCTGGTCTGCTGGGCCACCGCGGTCCTGCATCCGCGACTGGTGCGCTCGATCGCGGTGGTGAGTTCTCCACATCCGGTGGCGCTCAAGCAGGCCGTGCTGCGCGACGGGCGGCAGCGCCGGACGTTTCTGCCGAACTTCCTGCGCTATCAGCCGCCCCGCTACGGCGAACGTCTGCTGACCACCCGCGACGGTTTCGAGGTCGAACGACTGCTGCGGCAACGGGCGGGCGCCGACTGGGCCGGATCGGCCGATTTCGTCGACACCGCACGCCGGATGCGCGCGGCCATCCGCATCTCCGGCACCGCACACTGCGCCCTGGAATATCAGCGCTGGGCGTTCCGCAGCCAGTGGCGCCCCGACGGCCACCGCTTCATGTCCGCGATGCGCGAGCCGGTTCGCGTCCCCGTGCTGGCCCTACACGGTGAATCCGACGACTACATCCTCGACGCCACCATGCGCCGCGGCCAACACCTCTCCCCCAACCGCCGAATCGTAACCCTCACGGGCGCAGGCCATTTCGCGCACCAGGAGAGCCCCCGAGAAGTCACCGCCGAACTGGCGAAACTCCTGACCTGAATCACCTGGAAACACAAAGGGCGACAACAGATCTCGAACAAACATGGGTAACTCCCGGGGTACGCCCGAACGGTAACCGAACACCCAACCGCCGGCCCGACAAGTAAATCCCCCGCCCCCAACGACCCGCTGACGTCGCGGAGAGGCAGCGGAGCGAGGCGGGCTCAGCTCAGGACGCACTGCCCGGTGTCCACGGCGGCGGTGCGAGCAGCCGCGATATCCAGATCGGACCTGACCTCCTTCAAGGTCAGCACGTATCCGGTGTCCTCGTCGGTGACGGCCGCGCCGAACACCACGCCGAGCACATCACCCTGCGTATCCACCAGCGGCCCACCGGAATTGCCCGCCCGGACCTTTCCGCGCACGGTGTAGACCTCGCGCTCGACGGTATCGCTCTTGTAGATGTTCGGGCCGGTCAGATTGAGCGTCTCACGCACGCGCGCCGCGCTGGCGGTGTACGGGCCACCGCCGGGGTAGCCGAGCACGATCGAACTCTCCCCCGACGTCGCGGCTTCCGACGCCAGCGGGATCACCGGCGCCTGCAGTCCGGGCACGTCCAGCACCGCAACGTCCTTGGACGGATCGAACAGCACCACCGTGGCGTCCAGCGGCCCTTTGGCGGTATCCACCTGCAGGGAGTTGGTGCCGGCGACCACGTGCGCGTTGGTCATGATCCGCTCGGGGGCGACGACGAAGCCCGAACCCTCCAGCATCCGTTGGCAACTCGACGCGACACCGCGGATGCGCAACACGCTGTGCTGGAGGTTGACCGCGACCGGGCTGTCGAGCACGCTCCCGTCCGGCGGCGCGACCGCGGCGATCGGAGCGCGGCTGAACGGGCCGATCACATCCGGCAGTCCGGAGGTGTTGAGCAGCTGGGAGAATTCGTTGGGCACCTTGCGCAGCCAGTTCGGCGCGACCTTGTTGACCTCCGAGAGCACCCGCGAACCGTTCACCGCCGCCGCGATCGCCGGCTGCGAGGACGAGGCCAGCGGCAGAGCCAGCAGCCAGGCGGTGGCCAGCACCGCGACCAGTTGCAGGCATGCGCCCACCACGCTGTCCACGGCGCGGATGAACGTGTTGCGCATCCCGCTGCGGGCCGCGCGGCCCAGGACCATGCCGGCTACCTCGCCGACTATCACCAGCGCCACGATCAGCACGACGCCGACCAGAACGCGCTTACGGCCCTCGGCGATGTGGACCAGGATGTGCGGCGCGATCAGGATGCCCGCAACCGCGCCCAGGATCACCCCCAGGAAGGCCAGCGCGGAGGCCACCGCGCCCTGCCGCCACCCCGAGGAGGCGGCCAGCAGTGCGATGATCACAACCGCGATATCGAGCCAGTCCGACGAGGTCATAGTGTCATCCCCACTGCCTCCAACGCGGCCTGCAGATCACGCACGTCGTGTGGATCCCATTCCCGTTCCCAGCCCGAAACCGCCAGCAGACCGGCCAGCACGCCAGCGGTGAAACCCCACACCAGCATGCCGTCGACCGCGAAGGCCGGACTCATGTAGCCCAGCGGATGCCGTACCACGAACCGATTCGCCGGATCGATCAGATCGGCCACCGGCACCCGCGCCACCCGCGCGGCCTCGGTTTCGCTGACCACCCGCACCTCACCGGGTGTGCGCCAATACGCCAGCACCGGTGTCACGTCGAAACGCGAGGGCGGCACGAAGATCTTCGGCAGCACCGCGAGCGGCTCGACGCTCGCGCGGTCCAGGCCGGTCTCCTCCCAGGCCTCGCGCAGCGCGGTATCGATCGGACCGCGGTCGCCGGGTTCCACCCCACCGCCCGGGAAGGCGACCTGGCCGCGATGCTGGCGCAGCGTGGCCGCGCGCTGGGTGAGCAGCACGTCCGCGTCCGCGGGCAGTCCGCCCGGCGCCGACGGATCGGCCTCGGGCGCCCCGCCGAACAAAACCAGCACCGATGCCTGACGTTGGCGCATCGCCGCGGCCGCGACCTGCTTCATCGCGGTTCGGTTCAGCACCGGGTTGGTCCCGGTCGCATCGGCCGGCTTGCGCTCGACGACGCCGCGCAGCCAGCTCGGGATGTTCTCGGTCACCAGCTCCGGGCGCGCGCCGGACTGCTCGCGTGCCTCGCGGTCGCGCACTCTGCCTCCTCCGGCCTCATCGCCGTGATCACCGCCCGCGGCGGCCGGGCTGCCCGCGGCAGCCGCATCGGAACGGTCCCGAGCACGGTAACCGCACCCCGCACCGGGCGCGCGACGGCCACCCCCCTCCCGATCGCTCACGCGCGCACGCCCAGTTCGGTGGCGACCGTCTCGCTGACGTCCGCGACGTCCTGGAACGGGCGGGACACGACCTCGGCGATCGATCCGTCGGCGCGCACCAGCACCGAGATCGGCAGCGCCGGAACCGCTCCGACCGCGGTCCGCACCCTGCGGTCGCCGTCTTCCACACCGGGCAGATGAACCTTCAGATCCTGTAGCCGGGCCAGGGCCATCGACTCGTTCGGATCACTGTGCACGGTGAGCACGGTCATCGCCGAGCCGACGCGATCGGCGAACTGTTGCAGTGCGGGCAACTCCTCGGCACAGGGCGCGCACCAGTACGCCCACAGATTCAGCAGGGCGGGCCTACCGGCCAGGGCCGCACCCAGATCCACCGGACGACCGTTCGCCAGGCAGTCCAGGCCGATGCCCGCCAGCGGGCCCTGCGCCGGGCCCGGGGCGACGGCCGCCGGACAATCGGCCAGGGCGGCGGCCGAGCGTTGCGCGGCGCTCACCGCTGCGGCAGGCCCGGCCGCGACCGACGTTGTACCGGAACGGTTCCCGTGCTCGCCGCGCGGCCACAACGCCACCGCGAGCGTGACGATCACGATCAGGCCGACGAACGTCCATCGCCACGCCGCGGGGATCGATCTCACCGGCCCACCAGTTCGAGCAGATGCTCCGCCTCCGGTCCCTTGACCAGTGCGGCCGCGGTGGTCGGATCGGTCGGGCCGGCGCCGAAGGACGGGCAGTCCTTGGCCAGCAGGCAGGCGCCGCACGCGGGTTTGCGGGCATGACACACCCGGCGGCCGTGGAAGATCACCCGGTGCGAGAGCATCGTCCATTCCTTGCGCTCGATCAGCTCGCCGACGATGCGCTCGACCTTGACCGGATCGTCCTCGGTGGTCCAGCCCCAGCGCCGGACCAATCGCCCGAAATGCGTATCGACTGTGATACCGGGCACATCGAAAGCGTTGCCCAGAATGACATTCGCCGTCTTGCGTCCGATTCCCGGCAATTCGACCAATTCGTTCAGCGATGCGGGCAGTACGCCGTCGTGCCGTTCCAGCAGAGCCTGGCCCAGACCGATCAGTGCGGACGCCTTGTTGCGATAGAAGCCGGTCGGGCGGATGTACTCCTCGAGTTCGGTGCGATCGGCCTCGGCATAGGCGCGCGCATCGCGGTAGCGGGCGAACAGCGCGGGCGTGGTCATATTCACCCGGACATCGGTGCATTGCGCGGAAAGGATTGTCGCGACCGCCAATTCGAGCGGGGTGGTGAAATCGAGCTCGCAGTGCGCGTGCGGGAATGCCAGCGCGAGTGTCCGATTCATCCGGCGCGCGCGGCGTACCAGGCCGAGCCTGGTCTCGGCGGCGAATTTGGACGCACGGGAAGTGGACGTATCGCGCCGCCGCGGTTCGGCGGCGGCGCTGGGAGCGGTGGCGGCGGGTTTACGCACGCGTCCACCATACGGAACCACTCCGACAACAGCCCGCCGATGAGTCGCGCGACCCGGGGAAATCGAGCTCGATCGAGTGGGCGAGAGCGACGTTCGGGGCGTGATCGAGGCGACAGAGAATGCCTGCCGTGTTCCATCTGAGACCTTCTGCGTGTTTACTCCTCGATATGCAAGGACTCGCTGTGGTGCTCTTCCCGGTGGTGCTGATGCTGTTCGCGCTGTTCATGGAACGCGTCGAAAATCGGCTTCGCAAACTGCTCGAACCGGAAGAAGAGGTCCAGCAATATCTCGAACGTGCCAGCAATGCCGAGGTCAACGAGCTCGCGAAGCTGGGTGTACCGGCTGCCGCGGCCCATCCGGGGCGCAGGCGCGCCCATGGTGACGAACTGGACGTCGCACAGGCGAGCTGACTCGCCGCGCCGCGCCGCGCGACACGGTTGCGACGGGAACCATTCGGGCATCGCGGTCGTTTCACCAACCGCATCTACGTGGTGTCTGTCACTACGCTGTCCGAATGCAAAGTAGACTGCACTGTCGGCCGCTTCGGTCCAGACCGGGGCGACAGCGACGGGCCCGCAGGCGGCAGCTTGCGTCGTCACCACGTAGGGACCCGCTGGCGCCGCCAGTACACCGTCAATTCCCATAAGGAGCACATTCGTGGACGAGGCCCTCGCCAGAGCAGGCATCTTCCAAGGCGTCGAGCCCACCGCAGTGGCAGCTCTCGCCAAACAACTACAGCCCGTGGACTTTCCCCGCGGCCACATCATCTTCAACGAGGGTGAGCCGGGCGACCGGCTGTTCATCATCACCTCCGGCAAGGTGAAGATCGGCCGCCGCTCGCCGGACGGGCGGGAGAATCTGCTGACCATCATGGGTCCGTCGGACATGTTCGGCGAACTGTCGATCTTCGACCCGGGTCCGCGCACCTCCACCGCGACCACCGTGACCGAGGTTCGCGCCGTCACCATGGACCGCGACGCGCTCAAGTCGTGGATCGATCAGCGCCCCGAGATCGCCGAGCAACTGCTGCGCGTGCTGGCCCGGCGGCTGCGCCGCACCAACAACAACCTGGCCGACCTGATCTTCACCGACGTCCCCGGCCGTGTGGCGAAGGCGCTGCTGACGCTGGCTCAGCGGTTCGGCACCCAGGAGGCCGGTGCGCTGCGCGTCACCCACGACCTGACCCAGGAGGAGATCGCCCAGCTGGTCGGCGCCTCCCGCGAGACCGTGAACAAGGCCCTGGCCGATTTCGCGCACCGCGGCTGGCTGCGGCTGGAGGGCAAGAGCGTGCTGATCTCCGATTCGGAGCGTCTGGCCCGCCGCGCACGGTAATTCCGGCGTCGGCCGTATTCGCCCCTGGAGTCTCGCCGTTCGGTCCCGTGCCGGGTACTCGTTCTTCGCACCCGCCACGCGTCCGAACGGCAAGACCTGCCGTGTGGTGCGCCCGAGGTACCGGAACGAGGTTCACCAGGCATTGTCCGGGGTCGTCCGGACCCCGAGTGGTCGCTCAGTTCTCTCGGCTGCGCAGATAGGCCAATTGAGCCTTGACCGAACTGCGGGCCGCGGGCCACAGCTTCTTGTCCACGTCGGCGTAGACCTTCGCGACGATCTGTAGCGGTTTGGCGTTCGGGCCGAGTTCGCGCAGTGCGGCACGTACCTGGTCCAGGCGCTCCTGGCGGTGCTGGATGTAGTAGCGCAGCACAGGTTCGGCCTCGGGATGGTCCGGTCCGTGTGCGGGCAGCAGGGCCCGGCCCGGAGCCACTTCGAGCAGACGGTTCATCGAGGCGAGGTAGTCGCCCAGCGCGCCGTCGCGCGATTCGAGCACGGTAGTCCCGCTGCCGAGCACGGTGTCGCCGGTGAGGACGGCGTCGTCGAGCACGAAACTCACCGAATCGGTGGTGTGCCCGGGGGTGGCCAGGACCGTGATGCGCAGCCCGGCCGCCTCGATGACCTCACCGTCGCGCAGCGGCGAGACCGAACCGCGCAAATATTCCGGATCCACCGACCGCACCGTGGCCCCGGTCAGCTTCGTCAGCCGATCGATACCGCCGGTGTGGTCGTGATGGTGGTGCGTGATCAGGGTCAGGGCGATATTTCCGCCGGTCTCCCGGGCGATCGCGGCGCTGTGTTCGCGATCCTTCGGCCCCGGATCGATCACGACGCAATCGGATCGTCCGGGGGCGCGCAGGATCCAGGTGTTGGTGCCCTGCAGGGTCATCTGATTGGGGTTGTTCGCCAGCAGTACCGATGCGGTCGGCGTGACCGTCCGCAATTGCCCGTAAGCCGGATGGGTGAGCGTCATTGCCGTGTCCTTCTGCCTCGCTCGGCGCGAATCTCATTTCTGCTTACCGCATTTCGGCTCCGACCGCACCGTCGATCAGCTCACCTCGGCGATGAGCTCCACCTCGACGGGAGTGTTCGCGGGCAGTTCGAAAACGCCCACCGCGGAGCGGGCGTGGGCGCCCGCCGCGCCGAAAACCTCGCCGAGCAGTTCCGAGGCGCCGTTGATCACCTGCGGCTGATTGTTGAATCCCGGTGCGGACGCGACGAATCCGACAACCTTCACGATTCGCACGACCGAGTCCAGCCCGACCAGATCGTGAACCGCCGCGAGCGCGTTGAGGGCGCACAACTGGGCCGCCTGCCTGGCCTGTTCGAGGCTCACCTCGGCGCCGACCTTGCCGACGGCCGACAACTCACCGCCGACGAACGGCAGCTGGCCGGAGGTGTAAACATACGATCCACTGCGCACCGCCGGGACGTACACGCCCGCGGGCGCGGTCACCGCGGGCACCTCGAGGCCGAGCCGGGTCAGATTCTCCCGCCAGAGCTGTGCCATCAGCCCTTCACCCGCTTGAGGTAGGCCACGTGCTGTTCACCGGTCGGCCCAGGCAGCACCGTGACGAGCTCCCAGCCGTCCGCACCCCACTGATCCAGAATCTGCTTCGTCGCATGCGTCAGCAACGGCACGGTCGCATATTCCCACTGCGTCACATCACTCATACGCCAGAGACTATCCGCGCAACCCGGCAGCAAGAACCTTTGGGCTCGCCGCAATCCGATGCCGGGTGCGAGCAACGCGTACCCGACACGGCACCTGCCGATGGGACCTCAGGAGGTCACGAACTTGCCGGACGAAGCGGAGGGCGAAATTACAGCCGTGTGGTGTACCAGACAGTTGGTGTATCCCTTGGTGGCTTTTTCGCTGCGGCCTATAGGCTCGCGAAGGTGGGAGCACCGATAGCAGCGCCCGTTTCCAGCGAAGCGGGGCCCGAGTTAGGTTGGCCGGAGCGGGCGGACAAGGCCCGGCTGCACTACGTTTCCGGTAAGGGCGGTACCGGGAAGTCGACGGTGGCCGCGGCGCTGGCGCTGGCGCTCGCGGCGGGTGGCCGCCGGGTGCTGCTGGTCGAGGTGGAGGGGCGGCAGTCCATCGCGCAACTGTTCGATCTGCCGCCGCTGCCGCCGACCGAGACCAAGATCGCGACCGCCGACGGTGGCGGTGAGGTCATGGCGCTGGCGCTCGATATCGAACACGCCTTCCTCGAGTACATGGACATGTTCTACAACCTCGGCTTCGCCGGCCGGGCGATGCGCCGGATGGGCGCCATCGAATTCGTCACCACGATCGCGCCGGGTCTCAAGGACGTCATCCTGACCGGCAAGATCAAGGAATGCGCCGTGCGGACCGAGGGGGTCGGCAACCGCACCCGCCCGGTCTACGACGAGATCGTGGTCGACGCGCCGCCGACCGGCCGCATCGCCGGATTCCTGGACGTCACCAAGGCCATGATGGATATGGCCAAGGGCGGTCCGATCGCCTCGCAGGCCGAGGGGGTGTCGAATCTGCTGCACTCCGAGCAGACCGTCGTCCACCTGGTGACCCTGCTCGAGGCGCTGCCGGTGCAGGAGACCGCCGACGCGGTCGCGGAACTCACCGAGGCCGACTTCCGCATCGGCACGGTGATCGTCAACCGCGCCACCGAGGGTTTTCTGCCCGCCACCATGCGCGCCCGCGCCGCGGATGGCGACCTCGACGTCGAGGCCCTGCGCACCGGATTGCACGAAGCGGGAATCATCTTGTCCGACAACGACTTCGAAGGAATCGTGCAGGAGACCGTGCAACACAGCGCGACCCTGCGCGCCCAGGACGACAGCGCGACCGAACTGGCCCGGGTCGACATCTCCCGGCTGTATCTGCCCGCCCTGCCCGACGGCATGGACCTGGGCGGCCTGTACGAGCTGGCCGAACATCTGAGCACTCAGGGAGTTCGCTGATGACCATCCCGGATACCGCCGCGCATGTCGATATCGCGAAGATCGTCGCGGACCCCTCGGCCCGCGTGGTGGTCTGCTGCGGCAGCGGCGGCGTCGGCAAGACGACCACCGCCGCGGCCATCGCCCTGCGTGCGGCCGAAACCGGCCGCAAGGTCGTCGTGCTGACCATCGATCCGGCCCGTCGCCTGGCCCAATCGCTGGGCGTGAGCGATCTGGGCAACAGCCCGCAACGTGTGCAACTGGGCCCGGAGGCGAAGGGCGAGCTGTACGCGATGATGCTGAACATGCGCCGCACCTTCGACGAGATGGTGCTCGAGCACACCACCCCGGACAAGGCCGAGCAGATCTTCGCCAACCCCTTCTACCAGACCGTCGCCTCCTCCTTCGGCGGAACGCAGGAGTACATGGCGATGGAGAAGCTGGGGCAGCTCGTCGGCCGGAAGGAGTGGGATCTGATCATCGTGGACACCCCGCCCTCCCGCAACGCGCTGGACTTCCTCGACGCGCCCAAGCGGCTCGGAAACTTCCTGAACGGCAGGATGATTCGCGTCATCATGGCCCCCGGACGCGGCGTCGGCCGGTTCGTGACCGGCGCGATGAGCCTGGCCGTGCGCGGCGTGTCCACGATCGTGGGCGGCCAGATGCTCAAGGACGCGTCACTGTTCCTGCAGTCGCTGGAGTCGATGTTCGGCGGCTTCCAGGATCGGGCCAACCGCACCTACGCGATGCTGTCCCGGCCTGGGACGCATTTCCTGGTGGTGGCCGCGGCCGAACCCGACGCGCTGCGCGAGGCGTCGTTCTTCGTCGATCGGCTCGCCACCGACGCGATGCCGCTGGCCGGACTGGTCCTGAACCGGACGCATCCGGTGCTGTGCTCGCTGTCGGCCGAACAGGCCGCCGCGGCCTCCGACCGCCTCGCCCCCGCGACCGGCAACGGCGTGCCCGGCGGGACGGTCAGCGCGGAATCGGACGACGACACGACCTCCGATCCGCGTGCGCTGGCGGCGGATGTCCTTCGCATTCACGCGCACCGCGCCACCACCGCCAAGCGCGAACAGCATCTGCTGCACCGGTTCACCGGCGCGCACCCCCGGGTGCCGATCGTCGCGGTGAGCGCGCTGCCGTTCGAGGTCTCGGATCTGCGGGCGTTGCGCGCGGTCGCCGATCAGCTCTTCGACTCGACCGGGGCCCACACCGCCTGAGCGGCACACTCGGTGCGATGCGGCGGAAGCCGGCGCCGGAGTCCCCCGACCGGTCCCGGAAACGGGTCGAGCCCGCGGATGCGGGCTCGGTCCGTTGTCGGCAAGGTCCTAGATGGCCACCTTCTGGTTGCGCTGAGCGCGGAAGAACTCCGCCCAGGACGTCACCTCGGGATGCTGCTTCAGCAGCGCGCGCCGCTGCCGTTCGGTCATCCCGCCCCACACACCGAATTCCACTCGATTGTCCAGGGCGTCGGCACCGCACTCCATCAGCACGGGGCAGTGCCGGCAAATCGTCGCCGCCTTGCGCTGCGCGGCGCCGCGTACGAACAGCTGGTCGGGGTCCACTTCCTTGCATCGGGCCTGGGAGACCCAGGCGATCCTTGCTTCGGCCTGCTCCACGTCCAATCGAGCGATGGGGGTAGTCATATGCATTTGGTGTGCCCCTTTGCAGTCCGAACACCGGGTCAACGGCGCTCCGGAATCGCGTGCAGTCCGCAGCAACCCAACCCCGCTGCGAACTGCACCACATTCCACTTTGAGTGTTAGCTCTATCACACTGGGTTCTCAATCTAGGTAAAGGTATGGGCGTAGCGCAAGACCGTGCCCCGATTTTCTGGTACGACCGTCCATGCAAAAGCGACATAAAACCGGGCAGTCTGAACGAATTGGGCGACACGCCAGGCTTTTCTCCGGGCGACGCGCCCGCATGTGACGAGATGCACGTCCCGAGCTGGGCGAGAGCCGGTGGCCCGCACCGCGCAACGTTCGCTCCGAGGCACTGCATTTAGTCTTGGAGCGTGCCGATCTCACAAACGCTCGCCAGACTGGCCGGGGCGTGCATCCTGGCGGCCGCTCTGATCGCCGGGCTGTTGTTCCCGCTCGCCGGTGGTTTCGGGTATATCTCGAACCGCGCCGCCGACGCCGTGGACAACGTCTCGGCGGAAGTACTGGAAGGCACCGTGCCGGCGGTGTCCACCATGGTCGACGCCACCGGCGCGCCGATCGCCTGGCTGTACGACCAGCGCCGGTTCCAGGTTCCCAGCGACAAGATCTCCAACAACATGAAGCTGGCCCAGGTCTCCATCGAGGACCGCCGCTTCCTGCAGCACCACGGTGTCGACTGGCAGGGCACCTTCCGGGCGTTCCTGCGCAACACCTCGAGCGGCGAGGTCCAGCAGGGCGGTTCCACGATCGACCAGCAGTACGTGAAGAACTTCCAGCTCCTGGTCGTCGCCAAGACCGATGCCGAACGGCGCGCGGCCATCGAGACCACTCCCGCACGCAAACTGCGTGAGATCCGCCTGGCGCTGACGCTGGACAAGCAGCTCACCAAGGACGAGATCCTCACCCGCTACCTGAACCTGGTGTACTTCGGCAACGGCGCGTACGGCGTCCAGGACGCCGCGCAGACGTACTTCGGCGTGGACGCCAAGGATCTGACCGTCGCGCAGTCCGCGATGCTGGCCGGTATCGTGCAGAGTTCCTCGCACTTCAACCCGTACACCAACGAGAAGGAAGTGCTCGCGCGCCGGAACACCGTGCTGGACACGATGATTCAGAACATCCCCGATCGCGCCGCCGAATTCCGCGCCGCCAAGGCGACGCCCCTGGGCGTGCTGCCCGAACCGAAGGGCCTGCCCAACGGCTGCATCGCCGCGGACGATCGCGGCTACTTCTGCGATTACGCGATGCAGTATCTGGAGGACGCGGGCATCAGCAAGGACCAGCTCGACAAGGGCGGCTATCTGATCCGCACGACGCTCGATCCGGCCGTGCAGAATTCGATGAAGGCCGCGATCAACGCGATGACCAACCCGAACCTGGCCGATATCGCCGAGGTCTCCAGCATCATCGCGCCCGGTCAGGACTCGCACAACGTCCTGGCCATGGTGTCCAGCCGCACCTACGGTCTGGACGCGAACATCCATCAAACCGTTCAGCCACAACCGTTTTCGATGGTCGGCGACGGCGCGGGCTCGATCTTCAAGATCTTCACCACGGCCGCGGCAATGGAGAAGGGCCTGGGAATCGACGCCAAACTGGATGTGCCCTCGTTCTACGCGGCCAGGGGCATGGGTTCGAGTGGTACGCCGGGGTGCCCGGCGATGACGTACTGCGTCAAGAACGCCGGCAACTACCGGTCGCCGATGTCGGTGACCGAGGCGCTGGCCCAGTCGCCGAACACCGCGTTCGTCAAGCTCATCCAGGCCGTCGGGGTGACGCCGACCGTCGATATGGCAATTCGCCTCGGACTGCGGTCATACGCCAAGGCCGGCACCTCCGGACACGGCAACACCAGCATGGCCGACATGTTCAAGCAGCAGAATCTGGGTTCGTTCACGCTGGGCCCGGTCGCGGTGAACCCGCTGGAGTTGTCCAATGTCGCCGCCACGCTGGCCTCGGGCGGAAAGTGGTGCCCGCCTTCGCCGATCAAGCAGGTCCTCGATCGCAACGGCAAACCTGTCTCGCTGACCCAGCAGGCCTGTGAGCAGGTGATCGATCCGGGCCTGGCGCACACCCTGGCCAACGCGCTGAGCCAGGACGCCACCAGCGGTACCGCCGCGGCCTCGGCGCACGCGGCGGGCTGGAACGTTCCGGTGGCCTCGAAGACGGGTACGACCGAGACCAACCGGTCGTCGGCCTTCCTGGGCTTCACCAATTCGATGGCCGGCGCCGCGTACATCTACGGCGACTCGCCGACGCCCGACGAAATCTGCTCGTTCCCGCTGCGCAACTGCAGCAGCGGAAACCTGTTCGGCGGTAACGAACCGGCCCGGAGCTGGTTCATGGGCGTCAAACCGGTGCTCGGCAACTTCCCGCCGTCGGTGCTTCCGCCGCTGGACGACAAATACGTTCGCGGGTCGAACAATTCGCAGATTCCGGATGTGACGGGCATGACCCAGGCCGAAGCGACCTCGGCGCTGATCGGCGCGGGCTTCCAGGTGTCGGCGGTGACCCAGCCCGGCTCGGCCGCCAAGGGCACGGTGCAGGGCACCTCGCCCAACGGATCGGCGATCCCCGGCTCGGTGATCACGCTCTACCTCAGCGACGGCACCGAACGCCAGATCCCGCAGGCGGGCACGCCGCAGGTGCCGAGCGTGCCCGGAATTCCGATTCCGCGGCTGCCACCCATCCCCATTCCGATTCCCATGCCGAGATAGTCGTCAGGGCACATTTTCGGGCGGACCCCCTGATCCGCGGGTCCGCCCGAAGTGTGTCAGAGGGCCGAAGCTAGACCGCAGCCGATCCCACACGGTTCGCGGCCCGTCTCGCCGCTCGGACGCGTGGCGGGTGCGAGGAACGAGTGCCCGACACGGGGCCGAACGGTGAGACCCCTGGGGGCCGCGAACAGCCGGAGCGGAGCGGAGGCAAAAATTACAGCCTGGCCTTGACCGCCGCGGACAGCCGCGAGCCATCGGCGCGACCGGCGGCCAGCGTGGTGGCGATCTTCATGACCTGGCCCATCTGCCGCATACCCGGCCGCTCACCGTTCTGCTCGGCGACGTCTGCGATCGCGGTGTCGGCGATATCGGCGACCTCGGCGTCGGTGAGCTGGGTGGGCAGGTATTCGTCGATGATCGTCTCTTCGGCGCGCTCGTTGGCGGCGAGTTCACCGCGACCGGCCTGCTCGTAGACCACGGCGGCCTCGTTGCGCTTCTTGGCCTCCTTGGTCAGAACCGCGATGACGTCGGCGTCGGAGAGTTCGCGCGCTTGCTTACCGGCGACCTCGGCGGTCTGCACGGCCGCCAAAAGCATGCGCAGAGTGTTCGTGCGCAGGGCGTCCTTGGCCTTCATGGAGGTGGTCAGATCGGCCCGCAGCTTGGATTTGAGTTCCGACATAGCGCACACGCTATCGGGTCCGGCAGGCTACTCCCAGTACTTTTGCCGCGGCGCGGATGTGACGCTGTGCGGAATCACACTCGGTATTCCGCACGTATCTCGCCTATCCTGATCGAATGCCCGTACTCTCGTCTGCCGCATTCCGACGAGCCGCGCTGGGGGCCACCGGGGCCGCAGTCGCCGGAATCGGCTATGCCACGTTGATCGAACGCAACGCCTTCGTCCTGCGTGAGACCACGTTGCCGGTGCTACAACCGGGCTCGTCGAGTTTACGAGTGTTGCACCTGTCCGATCTGCACATGACCCCCGGCCAGAAGCTCAAGCAGGCCTGGGTGCGCGAGCTCGAGGGTCTGGACCCCGACCTGGTGATCAACACCGGCGACAACCTCGCCCATCAGCGTGCGGTTCCCGCGGTGGTGCAGGCGCTGTCCGGACTGTTGTCCCGGCCGGGTCTGTTCGTGTTCGGCAGCAACGACTACTTCGCGCCGGTGCCGAAGAACCCGTTCAAGTACTTCAACAAGAACCACAAGCGCGTCTACGGCGATCCGCTGCCCTGGCAGGATCTGCGCGCGGCCTTCACCGAACGCGGCTGGCACGATCTGACCCACGTGCGGCGCGACGTCGAGGTGGGCGGAATCAAGATCGCGACCGGCGGCGTGGACGATCCGCATCTGCGGCGCGATCGGTACGAAACCATCGCCGGTGCGCCGAACCCCTTGGCCGAGTTGAGCATCGGACTCACCCACTCCCCCGAACCGCGAGTGCTGGATCGGTTCGCCACCGACGGTTACGACCTGGTGCTGGCCGGGCACACCCATGGCGGGCAGCTGTGTGTGCCGGGATTCGGCGCGCTGGTCACCAACTGCGGGATCGACCGTTCCCGGGTCAAGGGCGCCTCGCGCTGGGGCGCGCACACCCGGTTGCACGTCTCGGCCGGTCTGGGCACCTCGCCGTGGGCGCCGTACCGGTTCTGCTGCCGCCCGGAGGCCACTCTGCTGACGCTGGTCGCGGCCCCGCCGCAGCGTCCCGCGGCCGACAGCGGCCACGGGGTGTCGGCTTCGGAGGCCGTGGCGCGTTAGGGTTGCTCGCGCCGATCCGATACGTCAGGGGCGAGGGTGATCTATGAGTTCGACGAGCGATGATTCCGGCGAGCGGTCCTCCTCGAAGGACCGGCCCCGGTCACAGCAGGCCTCGGTGCTGCGTGGGCTGGATCTTCCCCATCCGACCTCGCCCGCCGATACGGCGCATACCGAGATGATCGATATCCGCGCGGCGAACGAGGCCGCGCGGACGCAGGCGATCCCACAGGCCGGACCACCGGCCGACAACTCGCGTACTCAGGCGATCCCGCAGGCCGAACCGCCTGCCGCGGCACGCGCCCAGCCGTCCCGCAACGATGCGAACCCGCCTGGGCGCCAGGACGTTCCGGCCGACTCCGCGCAGACCGAAGCCTTCCAGCAGCTGAGTTTCGGGCAGCAGGGCCCGGCCGGCGGGCAACAGCCGCTCGCGCTGTCACCGGAGATCGCGCAGTACGCCACGGACGGCCGGTCCGGGCCCGACGCTCGGACGAATCCGATTCCGCAACAGAACGTTTCACCGGCGCGCCGACCTCGCTCGGGCGCGGACAAGGACCTCGGCCCGCCGCCCGCGCAGCCTCCGCAGCCGGTCGGCAGAGGGCGTCCGCACGGCGGTCCGACGAGTCCGATGCAGCGGCAGCCGCTCGCGGATCAGGGTGCGCGCCAGCCGGAGCAAGCGTGGCAGCTGGGCGCGCCGGAGCAGTCCGGAACCCGTCCGGACTCCGCGAGTGGTGCGGCGAATTCTGCTGCACGACAGGATGATTCGGCCCATCGCCAGGAAGCGCCCGACTCCCGCCCGACCACCGATGACCCCACCGACGCCGCGGCCAAACATGCCGACCGCCCGCTGTCGGCGCGCGAGCGCAAGCGATGGTTGTTCGCCGGACTCGGCGCGGCGGCCGTTGTGATCCTCGGCATCGGGGCGACTCTGCTGCTGACCGGCCGGCACTCGAACGATTCCACCTCCACGGTGAGCGCACTGAGTTCCGGGGCGAGCGCCGCGCCGCTGGCCACTCCGGCCGAGACCGCCGCACCGACCACGGTGGCCGGACTACCGTCGCTGATCCCGGGCTATCAGGTCGTCCAGGTTCCGGAACGGGGCGCGGCGTTCGACGTGCCCAAACAGTGGCAGGTCGACCCGAACGGCACGAAGACATGGGGAACGGCGCCGAACACCGTCGAGATCGCCGGGTTGGTCCAGGACGGTAAGGGGTACTGCCCCAACTACATTCGCACCAACGCATTCCTGACGATGTCGGCGAAAGCGGATCCTGCGGTGGCCGCGGTCGACATCGGCACCCGCTTGGCCAAGATCGGCTGGGCCACCTCCACCGGCACAACCCCCGGCAAGGCCGAACCGCTCACCTCGCTGGACGGCCAGTTACACGGCTCGTTCGCCGAAACCGATGGCACATTCAAGCCACCGGCTCCCGGATGCGCCAAGACCTACGCCGTCTACACCTTCGCCTTCCCCAACGAGAACGGCAATTTCGTCATCACCATCGCCGCCGACACCGGCGTGGCCCGCTCGATCGACCGGGCCACCGCCCAGCGGATTCTCGCCAGCATCCGCCCCATCCAGCCCAAGTGACCTGCCGATTTAACGTCTGACCCCGCTCTGTTGTAAGCTACTCCAGGTTCGCATCACGGGGTGTGGCGCAGCTTGGTAGCGCGCTTCGTTCGGGACGAAGAGGTCGTGGGTTCAAATCCCGCCACCCCGACTCGTGTGTGGAGACACGGGAAAGGCCCCTGACCAGTCCACATGGTCGGGGGCCTTCTTCTTTGCCGTGCGCACTGTGATCAACGCCGAGGGCTGCGCGCGGTGGCGATGGCGCCGCACCGGCGGACCGGCTCGCGATCGGCGGAGCCACGGTCGTCCGGTGGCCGCGGCCGCGCTCGGCGGACAGCTCACCACAAGGCCCCCGACCTCAGCGGCCGGGGGCCGAGGCCTTCCCATGGCGGGTTCGGATCAGATGCACAAGACGACGCTGCCGAATGGGAAGCACAGAACCACCGACCCGCCGCCGCCCACGGGCGTAGCCGTTCGCGCCGACGAAGTGACGGGCTGAGCTACCGTCGTGGCCGCGGACGCGGCCGGAGCTGCTGCGAAGAGCAACGGCAGGGCGATCGTGGTCGCGGCCACGGTCTTGATCATTTTCGTTGACATGGTCCATACCTCGATGTCTTCTCGGCCGAAGGTCCTGCCGGACCTTCGGTTTACGAGCGCTGTTCAATAGCTATGAGCCTGGCCGCGGCCGGTCGGCCATGCCCTCGAGCCGCCCTTGTGCAATCGAGGTGCCCGCCTTGTGAGAGTTCGCCCCGACACGACCTGCGCCGGAAGGACCCAAGATCACCAAGCTGTATGGGCGGGAACCCTTTCCACGCCGTCGGAGAAAGGATGCTAAAAGATTACTGCCGCGCGCCCGAACTGGGCGAGGGACTAAAGTCGTCGCTTACCGGCGGCGGCGCCGGATGGCCGCGTGCACATCTCGACCGTGGATGGTGGCGCGCAGCCGGGGGATAATTTAGAGTTGAGACGTCACGTCAGTGATGCTGGCGGTGGGACGCCGTTGCAGCGACGCCCCACCTGGTGGGTCAGCTAGCCCGCCGGATGAACCAGCGGACCATTTCGAGCGCCCCGGCGCCTACGGCAGCACAGACAAGCATGATGCCGTAGTCGACCGGGGCCTTGCTCTTTGCGCGACGATGTTTCGCCATTCCCCACCACCTCCCCTCTGGGCGCGGAGTAGGACCTGGTCCTCCGCCCCTCGAAACGAGGTGTCATCACACTACGCGATCTTCGCGGGAACCGTTGTCGCGCAGTCGATTTGGACATTCGACCGACGTTCCAGAGTGCAGGAGTTCAGAGTGGGCAGGCGAGGGGGCTTGTCGCCCGCACCCCTTCCACCTGGGCTCGCACCGTTTTCAGATCCGTTGTGCGGCAATGGGAGACGTTGTTGCGTACGATCGGAAGCGAGGTCCGGGCGCGATCGCTCGGCGGGGGCGCGGCACAACCGACGACCGAGGTAGGGGATCAGGATGGGCGAAGAGGGCGAGCCGATCGTGGAGATCGACATCGAGACGCCGCACGCGGCGCGGATCTGGAACTACTGGATGGGCGGGCAGGACAATTACCCGTCCGACCGCGCGGCCGGCGATGCGGTTGCCGAGGTGTATCCGGACATCGTCCGGATGGCGAAGCTGTCGCGGGAGTTCCTGATCCAGGTGGTGAGCTACCTGGCCGGGGAGGCCGGGATCCGGCAGTTCATCGATGTCGGCACCGGCCTGCCGACCATGCAGAACACCCACGAGGTCGCCCAGCACATCGCACCGGAATCCCGGATCGTCTACGTGGACAACGACCCCCTGGTGCTCGCCCACGCCCGCGCGCTGCTGACCAACACCAGCCCCGAGGGCGTGACCACCTACGTTCCCGCCGACTACCACGACCCGGATCTGATCCTCGAGCAGGCGTCGCGAGTGCTGGACTTCTCCCGGCCGACGGCGGTGCTGTTCATGGGGGTTATGGGCTACGAACCGGATTTCGCGGTGGTGCGAGACGTCGTCGGCCGCATGATCGCGCCGATGAGCTCGGGAAGCCATCTGGTGCTCTGGGACGGTACCGACACCGGCGACGCGGTTCTGGCCGGTGGCCAGAAGCTCGTCGAGTCCGGCGGTGTGCCCTACATTCTGCGCAGTCCGGAGCAGCTCGCGGAATGTTTCGAGGGTTTGGACCTGGTGGAGCCGGGGATGGTGCCGATCACCGACTGGCGGCCGATACGGCGGATCGGGACAGACGAACCACTCGACGCATACGGCGCGGTCGGACGCAAACCCTGAAAGGGTCAGACCACGGCCCCGAAGGCGACGCCTTCGATGATCCGGCTGGTGCGCTCGGGCTGAAGTGCCTTGACGCACAACCGATCCCAGATCGAGTGATACGCGTCCAGATCGCCCCGCCGGTCGAGGAACTGCGCACAGGTGGCGTGATGCAGGTGCACGATATCGGACAGATCCGGATTGCCGAACCGCATCAGGGTGAACGGCACCGAACTGAGCACCGGCCCGCACACATGGTCGGGCACGATCTGGATCGTCACGTTCACCAACTCGCTCACCCGGCCCAGATGTTCCAGCTGCGCCCGCCAGGCCCGTGTACTACCGATCTGACGACGCAGCACGGACTGCTCCAGCAGCACCCACAACCGCAACGGATCGGATCCGGTGAGCCGCCGCTGCCGCCGTTCCAGCAGTTCGGCATGCCCGAGGTCGTCCGAAGCGCCCGGACAGGCGATATCCAGCAGCCCGCGCGCGTAGTCGGGAGTCTGCAACAGCTCGGGAACGATGCCGGGCGAATAACTCCGCATCAGGGTGGCCGAATCCTCGAAGGCGAGGTAGGTGTCGTACCAGCGCGGGGCCACCTCGGCATCGATGTGCCGATGCCCGGGCGCATTTGCCCGTCGCGCGAGGTTTACGTACTCGGTGCGCCGGGCCGTATCGCCGACCCCGTACAACGTCAGCAACTTCTCCAGATCGGGCAGCCGGAACCCCAGCAATCCGGATTCGAGCCGGCTGATCTTCGAATGCGAGGCACCGATCGCCCGGCCGACGTCGTACCCCTTGAGACCGGCAGCGACCCGCAGCGTCCGCAATCGAGTCCCCAGCAGGCGACGCGCAAGCGCCGGATCCTCGCCGGAGTCCTCATCTCCCTCGCGCGAACGCGCGACGGAGGCCATACCCTTGGTCACCGCCCCTCCCAGGGGACTCTGCAATCGCTGTCTCCGAGTTTGCCACAGCCCCTGCCGGGCGGCGAATCGACGTTGCGATGGCCCAGCTCGAGCCTGCCCGACCGCCGCGCGTTGCGGCGATCGGCGGACCTTCTCACCGCGGCGCGAGAACTTCGACCGAGGCGGTGACCGGATCGCCGCGCCCGGCCGGGCTCAGACCGGTGTGATCGGCAGGCGCAGCGCCGCCGGGGCGGCCTGCGGCACGACCGGCGACTTCGGGGCGACCGGGGCGACGCGGCGGTACGGCTCGCCGAGTGCGGGGCGGGGATCGGGCTCACCCTTGTTGGGCCACAGGGACATTGCGCGCTCGGACTGCGCGGTGATGGTCAGCGACGGGTTGACGCCGAGATTGGCCGAGATGGTCGAGCCGTCCACGATGTGCAGGCCCTCGTAGCCGTAGAGCCGCTGATAAGGGTCGACGACGCCGGTTTCGGGCGAATCGCCGATCGCGCAGCCGCCGATGAAGTGGCCGGTGATCGGAACGTTCGCCAGTTCGGTCCAGCTGCCCTGCGGGATGCCGTCGATCTTCTCCGCGATGCGGCGAGTGACGTCGTTGCCCTCGGGAATCCACGCGGGCGGGGCCTGCCCCGGGCCCGGCTTGGTGGTCATCCGCCGGCCGAACAGTCCGCGCTTGTTGTAGGTGATGATCGAGTTGTCCACGTTCTGCATGACCAGCACCCCGATCATCCGCTCGGACCAGCGCCGCGGATTGTGCAGCGTGGCCAGATCCCTTCGCTGCCTGACCATTTCGCGCAGGCCGAGCACCCAGCGCCGCTTACCCTCCTGCCCATCGACCAGCACCGTGGTCAGCAGGCTCATCGCATTGGATCCCTTGCCGTAACGCACCGGCTCGATATGGGTGTGGTCGTTGGGGTGGATCGAGGACGTGATCGCAACGCCCCGAGTGAAATCGGTGTCCTTGCGCCGCGAACGCGCGGCCAGCACCGCCTCGGAGTTGGTCCGCGCCAGATGCCCCAGCCGCGGCGAGATATTCGGCAGCACACCGCGATCGCGCAGATTGTGCAGCAATTGCTGGGTGCCCAGCGCGGCCGCGGAGAAGACCACCTGATCGGCGGTGAACGTCTTGCGCCCCTTGCGAATCCATCGCCCGGTGCGCACGGTGTCGATCGCGTAGCCGCCCTCGGGCAACGGTCGCACGGCGACCGCGGTGGTCAGCGGATGCACTGTGGCGCCGGCCTTCTCGGCGAGATAGAGGTAGTTCTTGACCAACGTGTTCTTCGCGCCGTGCCGGCAGCCGGTCATACATTCGCCGCAGTGCGTGCAGGTCCGCCGCCGCGGTCCGGCGCCGCCGAAGAACGGGTCGTCGACCTCGTTGCCCGGGCGCGCGTCCGCACCGGCGAACAGCACGCCGACCGGCGTGCGCCGATAGGTGTGTGCGATGCCCAGATCCTCCGCGACCTCCAGCAGCACCCGGTCCGAG
The DNA here is from genome assembly GCF_059510335.1 of Nocardia sp. PLKS1-43. Taxonomy (NCBI): domain Bacteria; kingdom Bacillati; phylum Actinomycetota; class Actinomycetes; order Mycobacteriales; family Nocardiaceae; genus Nocardia; species Nocardia sp. PLKS1-43. The sequence continues at coordinate 98,421 of NZ_JCAJZQ010000003.1, forward strand.
GGCGTGGTGGCCGGATTGGTGGTCACGCCGAGCATCCGGCGGGCCTGGTCGTAGTGCGGGGCCAGCTCGTCGCGCCAATCGGTGATGTGCGCCCACTGCTTGTCCCGGTAGAACTGCTCGGGCGCCTCGTAGAGCGTGTTCGCGTAGACCAGCGAGCCGCCGCCCACCCCGGATCCGCTCATGATGAAGGTGTCGTTCAGCAGCGTCATCCGCTGGATGCCGAAACAGCCCAGCTTGGGCGCCCACAGATACTGGCGCATATGCCAGGAGTTCTTCGCGAACTCGTCGTCGGCGAAGCGGCGGCCGGTTTCGAGTACGCCGACCCGATACCCCTTCTCGGTCAGCCGAAGAGCCGTGACACTGCCCCCGAAACCGGACCCGATGACCAGCACGTCGTAATGCTCGACGTCCTCCCCGGGCTTATGGCCGCAGATTCCTACCGCGCCTTGCGTCGTCTCGGTGGGTTCCTGTTTCACAGGGACTCGCTTTCCGCTGGGCGGAAAGACTTACCGTCCCACCGCGGGCGTTGAACTTGTCCGCCCGCCCGGCGGCCAAGATATTTCTTGCAGCATTCATGTCTCGGTCTTGGCTCGCACCGCACGAGCATGTCCACTCGCGGACGCCCAGCGGCTTCGGTCCATCGACCCGGCCGCACGCCGAACACTGTTGAGACGGGGTCCATAGCTGCACACCATAGGCAGGCCGCGCGAGATCGAACGAGAGTCTCGCGGCCAGAAAATCGACATATTCGGCCAGTCGGCGAACAGCCCGCGAATCCGGCGAACCGCAGGTGAGGGACGGGCCGCTGAGCGGCTGAGCTATATTCCATCGAATTACTTTCGCGACGAGAACGGGAAACCGGTGGGAATCCGGTGCGGTCGCGCCACTGTGTCCAGCCTTGCTGGGAGTCAGACCCCGACTCGTCGCATCCCGTGGACGGGGACGCGAGATCCCCAGAAGGGCGGTGCCGGTCATGGCCCCCGAAGCGAATTCCCAACGCGTCCTGCGCGACATCCTGCACGACTGGAATCGCCGCGACTGGCTCGAAGCCACCAGCCTGCTCGGCGTCGTCGTGCTGATGCATCTGATCGGATTCGGCCTGTTGTTCGGTGCTATCGCACCGCACGGCTACCACATCGGCACCCAGGTATTCGGTGTCGGCCTGGGCCTGACCGCCTACACATTCGGGCTGCGGCACGCCTTCGACGCCGACCACATCGCCGCCATCGACAACACCACCCGCAAGCTGATGAGCGACGGCAAACGACCCAAGGCGGTCGGATTCTGGTTCGCCATGGGCCATTCCACGATCGTGTTCGTCCTGGCCGCGCTCGTGGTGGTCGGCGCGCGGGTGGTCGGCACCCTGGTCGACGACGACTCGCCCGCACGCAAGACGCTGGGCACCGTGTCGACCATCGCCTCGGGATCATTCCTGTATCTGATCGGCCTGCTCAATATCGTTGCGCTACTGAGCATCTGGCGAGTTTTTCGCAAGATGCGCAGCGGCGCGTTCGACAACACCGAACTCGAGGCGGCGCTGGACGCACGCGGCTTCCTGGCCAGGCTGCTGCGCCCGGTGATGGGTATGGTCACCCGGCCGCTGCACGTCTATCCGGTCGGCGTGCTGTTCGGCCTGGGATTCGACACCGCCACCGAGGTGGCTTTGCTCGCCCTGGCCGGATCCGGGGCCGCCGCCGGACTGCCCTGGTACGCGATCGTGGTGCTGCCCTTGCTGTTCGCGGCCGGCATGAGCGTAATGGACACCATCGACGGCCTCTTCATGAACATCGCCTACGACTGGGCGTTCGCCAACCCGGTCCGCAAGATCTTCTACAACCTGACCATCACCGGTCTCTCGATCGCGGTCGCGATCCTGGTCGGCTCGATCGAACTGATCACGGTGCTGCACAACGACGCCGGACTCACCGATCCGATCACCGGCTGGATCTCCGAGATCAATCTGAACAACGTCGGATTCGCCATCGTCGGGCTCTTCGTACTCGCGTGGATCGCAGCGGTGGCGTACTGGCGCCTGGCGAAGGTCGAAAAGCGCTGGGCGATGGACACTTCCGAGTAGGCCGGTCGAATCCGTGCTCGAACAGAGTTGTGCCACACGGCTCAACGGACACGTCCGCGGCCCGGTCGGCGAGGAACCGGCCCGCGGACGTCATCGGCGAAAGCCTGCTCAGCGCAGGCGCAATCGGCGCATCATCCGCAATGTCAGCAGCGTGGTCTGCAGCTGCTTGGCATACGGCATGGCCGCGCGGGCCGCCATCACCTGACACTTCTGCACGCCGATATTGACCGAATCGGTGTACTTGAGCAGACCGGCGTCACCGTGCCGGGTACCGACCCCGGACTGCTTGAGCCCACCCGAGGGCGTCGCCTTGGACGAGTAGGTGACCACGAAACCGTCGTTGACGTTGACGTTCCCGGCCTCGAGCTGACCCGCGATCCGCTCCGCACGCGCCAGATCGCGGCTCCACACGCTCGCGTTGAGGCCGTAGGTGGTGGCGTTGGCCTGCTCGATCGCCTCCCGCTCCGAGCTGAACTTGTAGATGGTGACCACGGGTCCGAAGGTTTCCATCGTCGCGTGGGTCATCTCCGGGGTCACCCCGGTCAGTACCGTCGGCTCGTAGAACGCCGGACCGATATCCGGACGCGCCTTACCGCCGGTCAGCACGGTGGCGCCCTTGGCGCGCGCATCCTCGACATGCTCGGATATCCGCGCGAGCTGATCGGGCGAGACCAGGGAGCCGAATTCCGGATCGGTGCCGTACGACGCACCCGCCTTCGAGCCCAAGTCCTCCGCCGCGGCGACGAATCGGCGCACGAACTCGTCGTAGACCCGATCGTGCACGTAGATGCGCTCGATGTGCATACAGGCCTGACCGGTATTGCCGAACACCGCGAACACCGCGCCCGGAATCACGTCGTCGAGATTCGCGTCCTCCAGCACGAGCATCGGATTCTTACCGCCGAGCTCGAGGCTGCATCCGATCAGGTTGCGCCCGGCCAGCTCACCGATGGTGCGTCCGGTGGCGGTGGAGCCGGTGAACATGACGTAATCGGAGTTCTCGATGAGCGTCGGGCCGACATCGGGACCGCCGCCGCACACGACCTGCATCAGTCCGCGCGGCAGCCCTGCCTTGTACAGCAGTTCCACGCCGAACAGCGTGCACAGCGCGGTCTTGTTGTCCGGTTTGAGGACCACGCCGTTGCCCGCGATCAGCGCCGGAGTGGAATCGGACATCGCGATGGCGAACGGGAAGTTCCACGGCGCGATGACCGCGACCACGCCCTTGGGCCGGTGCTGCTGGACCGAGCTGGAGATGACCGGCATATAGCCGCCGCGACGCACCGGCTTCAGTACCCGCTGGGCCGTCTTGAGGTAGTGGCTGATCACCATCGGCGGATCGCAGGACTCCTCGATCGCCATACGCCGGGTCTTGCCGCAGCCGATCTGGATCAGGTCGGCGATGGTCTCGATCTCGGTGAGAATCAATTCGTGCCAGCGCCGGAAGACCTCGAGCCGGCGCTCGACGGGCCACGAGGCCCATTCCTTCTGCGCGGCGCGCGCCTGGGCGGCGGCCGCGACCACGTCCTCGGGCGAGGATTGCGGCAGTTCGCCGACGACCGCGCCGGTGTACACCTCGATCATCTCGTAGGGTTCGCGCTTGTCACCCGCGGTGCCCGCGGTCACCATCGCGGTCAGCCGGTCGATGAGCGTCTTCGTGATCCGCGGCGGCAGCGTGGTCGCCCCGCTCTGCGTGGTTGTCTCCATCCGCACTCTCCCTAACTTGCCGCCCCGTGACGGCGGTCACCTCCTCTAAACTAGAACACGTTATTGTTCAGGACAACGTCCCGGGGTAGCTTGCCCCTATCCACGAGAGAGAAGAGAGTCGGCGATGACCACCGCAGCCACTGAAACCGGTAGCAGTACCGAGCCACACGCGCTGGTCGAGCAGCGCGGCGGGACGCTGATCATCACCATGAACCGGCCCGCGGCCCGCAACGCCCTGACCGGCGAGATGCTCGAGATCATGCTCAACGCGTGGCGGCGGGTCGACGAGGATCCGGACCTGCACTGCTGCATCCTGACCGGTGCGGGTGGCGCGTTCTGCGCGGGCGCGGACCTCAAGGCGATGAGCCGCAACGATCCGAGCAATGCCATGGGCGAGGGCGGCAAATTCGACGCCTCGAACATTCCGGGTCTGCTGAAGGGCTACCGGCTGAGCAAGCCGTTGATCGCCGCGGTCGAGGGCGCGGCCATCGCGGGCGGCACCGAACTGCTGCAGGGCACCGATATCCGCGTCGCGGGCGAGAGCGCGAAATTCGGTGTGTCCGAGGCGCGTTGGAGCCTGTACCCGATGGGCGGGTCGGCGGTCCGGCTGCCGCGCCAGATTCCGTACACCATCGCCGCGGAGATTCTGCTGACCGGACGTCACATCACCGCGGCCGAGGCCAAGGAGATCGGGCTGATCGGCCACGTCGTCCCGGACGGCACCGCGCTGGACAAGGCACTGGAGCTGGCCGAGATGATCAATGCCAACGGCCCGCTCGCCGTGCAGGCCATTCTCAAGACCATCCGCGACACCGAGGGGATGCACGAGGAGGAGGCATTCAAGCTGGACGCCAAGGTCGGGTTGTCGGTGTTCGCCAGCGAGGACGCCAAAGAGGGACCGCGGGCGTTCGCCCAGAAGCGCAAGCCGGAGTTCAAGGGGCGCTGAGCGACTCGGCGCGAGGATACGAGACCGGCGGGCGCGCCCAGCACCCGCCGGTCATCCGTAATCACGGCTCGTCGCGACTCGATCGCGCGGCGCCGTCGATATGATCCGCACTGCCGGGCAGACACCGGCGGATGTGCCTGTCCGAGGTAGGCATCCTGCGCTCAGCGAATCTCCTGAGCGTCCTGGAAAGTCATTCGCAGCGAACCGATTTCGCTGGTGAACAAGGCGCGCCGGGGCAGGCCCAGCGCACGCATCTGCTCGGCGATCGGATGCTCGCCGAGTTCGACCCGCGCCCCGCCCGGACGCATCCGCACATCGGACGGATTCATCACCCACGGCGTGCTGCGCAGCACGCCGTCGAGGTTGGTGTACGCCGCGATGGACGCGCCGCCCAGTTTCGCGGGCGCGGGGATGCCGCCGCTGGTCTCCAGGGCCACCACCAGACGCCCGTCCATGAGCACCTCGCAGCGTTTGCCGCGGCCGTGCGAGGCGATCCGGATATCGGCCATTTCCTTGGGGAAACCCCAGATCTCGCGGCCCGCCGCCAAGGTGAAGGGCTGATTCACCGGCAGCCAGGAGATGTAGATACCGATGCTCGACCGGTCACCGGGCAGCCGCGCCAGCACGGCCAGGCCGAATTCGTGATACGGCCCCAGATCACCGTCGATGTAGCGGACGAAGACCAGGGTGCAGATCGCCCGCCCGGCGACCGTGACCGGCTCCAACCCCGTGCCGCCCAGCATATTTCGAGCCGCGGCGGCGTCCGCGAGGAACATCGCCGAGGCCGCGTCCGCCATGCGGATCTCGACCGGCATCGTAACCGTTTCACCGAGAATGGAATGAACCGCCGCCATCCAACAATTAGAACACGTTATCGTTTTGCGCGGAAGGCACTCGGCGCGCGGACCTGCTCCGATCTCACGGACAATCCGGAGGCGATGAGTTCTCCGCGAACCGCACGGCTGCCGGGCCCCCGGGGGAAACGCTCAGCTCGTCCGATCGCACCCACCGCGCTCGGGCCGAGCGCGATCACGGGCATGCCGGTCGCATTCGCCCGGATCGCTTTCGGTCCAGGCGAATTCAGCCCTCGTGGTCAGGGGTATGCGACGCCGCGTGCTCCTTGGCCCAGCGATAGTCGGGTTTGCCACTGGGTGCGCGGACCACGGTGTCCACGACCCAGATCCGGCGTGGCAGTTTGTACCCTGCGAGGTGGGCCCGCACGTGTTTGCGCAGGGCCTCGAAATCGATCGTCGCGCCGGCCTCGGCGGATACCACGGCCGCGACCTGCTGCCCCCAGCGCTCGTGCGGAACGCCGATGACCAGGGCGTCGAAGACGGAATCGTGCGCCTTGACCACCGCCTCCACCTCCTCGGTGAAAACCTTCTCACCGCCGGTGTTGATCACCATATTGCCGCGGCCCAGCAGTGTGATCGAGCCGTCCTGCTCGACCCGGGCGCGGTCGTCGGTGACGACCATCCGAGCGCCGTCGACGGTCTGGAAAAGCTTGGCGGACTTGACCGGATCCTTGTAGTAGCCGATCGGCACCGACCCGGTCTTGGCGACCCAGCCCTCACCGCCGGGGCCGACCGGAGCGCCCTGCTCGTCCACCACCAGCGCACCGCGCCCGGTCTGCACGCGCGGGCCGCGACTGGGGTCATCGTCTTTCTGCGCGAAACCGATTCCGCCGAAACCGGTTTCGGATGAGCCGATGGAGTCGGTGATGACGGTGGTCGGCAGCAGCTCGATCAGATCGTTCTTCACCGACTGCGACAGCAACGCCGCACCGGACCCGACGGCGAGCAGCGAGGAGGCATCGACCGGATTCGCGCGGTACGACTCCACCAGCGGACGGGCCATCGCGTCACCGGTGATCACCAGGATGTGCGGCTGCACCGTCGCGATCACCTGCCAGACCCGATCGGGATCGAAGCGCGGCTCGAACACCACCGCGTTACCCGACCACAGCGCGGTGAACGTGGGCATCATCGCCGCGGCGTGAATCAGCGGCGGCAGCACGAACCACATGCTCGGATCGCCCTGCGCGCCGGTGCAGGACTGCTGGTATTCGTCGGTGACCGGCTCATTGCTGTAGAAGTCGATACCGCCGCCGAGCACCCGCCACATGTCCTCCTGCCGCCACATCACCCCCTTGGGCATGCCGGTGGTGCCGCCGGTGTACATCATGAACAGGTCATCGGCCGTTCGTTCGCCGAAATCCCTTGCCGTGGAGACGTTCTCGAATACCGACTCGTACGGCGTCGAATCGCTGGACAGGTCCGCGCCGCCCTGATCGTCCTCCACGACGAGGGCGTGGCGGATCGAGGGCACCGCTGCGCGGGCCTGCTCGACCGTCGGCGAATAGCACCGGTGATGCACCAGCGCGACGAGATCCGCGTTGTCGTAGATGTACTTCAATTCCTCGGTGCCGTACCGGTAGTTGATGTTGATCGGCACGGCCCGCACCTTGAAGCAGGCGATGAGCGTCTCGAGGGTTTCCACCGAGTTGTGCATCTGGAACCCGACATGGTCGCCCACACCGATACCGACCGAATCCAGGTGGTGCGCAAGCTGATTGGCGCGGTTCTCCAGTTCCTGGAACGTCACCCGCCGATCACCCTGGATGACCGCCACCCGGTCGGGCATGATGTCCACGGAATGTTCGAACAGGTCGGCGAAGTTGTTCGGCATCTTTCGGCCCTTTCGCTGCGAACGACCCGAAAGGGTCTAGACGACGGTGAGCGGCAGCGAACGCCGCTCGGTGAAGCTGAAGTCGGCGCCGGTGCTGAACCGGGTGATGGCCACTTCCGGAATTTCCTTGAAAGGCTTTGCCGCCAAAGCGATCTCGAAGACGATTTCACCGTCTGCGGCGTCTCGGGCGGTGGTGTCGAAACGCGGATTCACACCCCGCGCCATGGCGTTGACCGGACCGAGGTGCTCGGCGTCGACCAGTGCGGGCCAGCCGCCGTCGGCGACACCGGGACAGTCGCGGCGCAGTCGCAGCACCACCGTCTCCTGCTCGACGCTGATGTCGATATCGGTGTAGGGCAGCGGATTCCACGCCGGATGCAGACGCAGTATCTGGGCCAGCGCGGCCGTGTCGTCGCCCAGGCCCAGCGCGTTGCGCAGCCGTTCCGAGGTCAGCCCGGCGATGCCGGTGAACTGCTTGTGGGCGATCTCGGTGGCCTGCTCCGCGCTCGCGCGGTCGCGGACCGCGATCAGGAAGCCGAGAGTCAGCAGATGTTGCTGCAGGCAGACCTCATCGGCCATCCGCACCAGCGCGGACTTGGAGAAGTCACCGAAGGTCAGGTCGCTCAGCAGCGGGCCGGCGTAGTCGGCATTGCCGGCGTCGGACGAATCCACCGGCGCGAGTTCGAGTTTCGCCGCGGCCGTGGCCTCGATCTGCGGGGTGTGCACCGGAATCGGCGGCGGTTCGTGCGACGGATCGATGACGACGGTCCACGCGCACACCGGAACCCGATCGGCCGGAACGCGCGGCGGCCGGTGGATCGGCCGCACCTGCGCCAGCGGATTGGTGGCCAGCGCGGTGGCGTCGAAGGTGGGGTCCTCGATGGTGTGACACATCGAGACCACGAAATCCTCGCCCATCGGCTCGACGTCGGCCAGCGCGCCACAGTGGTCCAGCCAGAATTCGCCGTGATTGTCGTCGGTGACCCGGAAGCGGAAGTCCATGAACTGCGGGGGCGCACCGATATCCAGCTGCAGACCCTTGAAGATGGTCTCCACACCGTTACCCGGAATGTTCAGCGCCTCGCGCATGCGCCGGGTGTAGACCGGACTGGCCAGCTGCCATTCCTCGATCGCCACTTCGGCCATGCCCTCCCGGCCGAATGCCCCGATCGAATGCGCCATTCCGGAGCGGTCGATGAGATGTCCGCACAGCAGCAGCTCGGGCAGCAGAATCGCGAGCTGCTCCCGGCTGAGCTCGGCGTACCGGCTCGCGCTCACCACAGCGGCACCGGGGACTCGCCGATCCGGTACCACCCGGGCAGCGCCTCGCCGGACGCCGAGCGGGCGATGCGCTTCTGCATACCCGGCGAGAGCGCGTCCGCGGCCATCATCTCCACGAAAAGCGCTGCCACATTGCCGAAGTCGAAGAAGTCGCGCTGCCACGACCACTGGAAGTCGCCCGCGTAGCGGAACCAGCTGCCGCCGATGCCCTCCGGGCTGTAGTGGCTGCCGTCCGGGCGGGTGCGCTCGTTGATCTGCTTCCAGAAGCCGATCACGCTGCCGGACCGTTCGTCCACGACGAATTCCTGGTAGGGATAGGTCCAGCCCTCCAGGCCCGCCATCTCCTGTCCGAGCGCCAGATCGCGGATCTCGTCCCGGCCCACGGCCATGAATTCCTGCTGCGGACCGTAGTTCCAGCCGTACGTCGCGTCGGCGGTGTACATCTGCGCGAGGGGACGCCAATCCCCTTGCGCCTCACAGTTCTTGTTCTCCTGCACCCAGCGCTCGATCATCCGATCGAGTTCGTCGCGGGAATAGCCTGCCATCGAAAATTCCTTTTGCTCTCAGGGCTGTCGAGGGGCGCGGGGCCCGAAGGATCTAGTCGTCGACGATGGACAGGGCCTGCGTCGGGCAATAGCGGACCGCGGCACGCGCGGCCTCGAGATCCGCGCCGGGATCCTCGCGCAGAATTCGCACGGTGCCCGCCTTGGGCACCTCGAACAGGTCGGGGGCCTCGGCCTGGCAGACCGCGTGCCCCTGGCACAGATCGGTATCCACGACGATGCGCATCACCGGCTCCCTTGTTCGGCATCGGATTTCGGTTCGGTCAGCGGGGCCTCGGGCTGCACCTCGACCAGCACCAGATGTGCGCCGCGCGGGGTGCCCACCACCGCGAGCACGGCGGCGGCCAGGTCCGACGCGCGCAGGAAGTACGGATGCCGGGCGAAACCCCATTTCACCCAGTCCTCGAGCAGCGGCCCGACCACCTCCGGCTTCGCGTTCATTCCCATTCCGGTCTGCGTCGCGCCGGGACGGACGATCGAGGCGCGAACTCCGGTGCCCTCCAGTTCCTTTCGCAGCTGTACGGCCATGGCCTCGAGTCCGGTCTTGGCGGCGTTGTACGCGCCGACACCCGGGCGCGGCACGTCCACGCAGTCCGACCCGATGACCACGAAATCGCCGCGGCGACGCTCGATCATCCGGGGCAGGACGCGATACGCGAAGCGCTGCGCCCCCTGCAGATGCACCTGCACCTGCAGGCCGAACTCGTCGGGGCTCATGTCCCAGACGTGGCCGAACTCCAGGTCCCCGGCGCCGTAGACGACGACTTCCGCAGGGCCCAGGGCCTTTTCGGCCTCGGCGATGAACTCGTCGACCGAGTCGTTGTCCGCTACGTCGAGCCGGTACGCGAACGCCTCGCCGCCGTCGGCGCGGATCTTCTCGGCCAGTTCCTGGCATACCTCGACCCGGCGCGCCCCCAGGGCGACCGGATAGCCCTGTTCGGCCAGGGCCACGGCGGTGGCCGCGCCGATTCCCGAAGAGGCCCCGGCGATCAGCGCCGGACGGCGCTGCGGATGTGGTTCGAATCTGGGCATCAGTGGCTCACCTCGTCGGCTGTAACAGTGGTCGCATTCTGGCGTGTCATCGAAGCTGCACCCGCACAGGAAGTTTCGCGAAACCGCGGACATTGGTGGAGTGCACCCGCTCGATGCCCGCGAGGTCCACCTCGTAGGCGCGGACCCGGTCGGCGAACTCCCGCAACGCGATCGAGGCCTCGAGGCGCGCCAGATGCGCACCGAGGCAGAAGTGCACGCCGCGGCCGAAGCTCAGCAGCCCGCCCTTGTCCGGGCGTTCGATGTCGTAGATCTCCGGATCGGCGAAGACGTTCTCGTCGCGATTCGCCGAGCCGACCAGCAGCAGCACCTTGGCCCCCGCGGGCACGGTGCCGCCGTGGAATTCCAGGTCGACCGCGGCGGTGCGGGCCAGGATCTGGCTCGAGGTGTCGTAGCGCAGCGTCTCCTCGACCCAGTCCGGCACCAGCTCGGGCTGCGCCGCGGCCTTCGCGTACTGCTCCGGATTGATCGCGGCCCAGTACAGGGCGTTGCCCAGCAGTTTGGTGGTGGTCTCGTTCCCGGCGATGACCATCAGGAACATGAACCCGAGGATCTCCTCGTCGGTGAGCCGGTCCCCGTCGGCCTCCGCGTCCAGCAGCGCCGAGGTCAGGTCCTCGGTACGGGCGCGGCGGCGCTGGGCGATCATCTCCGCGTAGTAGCCGACCAGCTCGAGCGTGGCCTCGACCGCGGCCACCGGGACGTCCAGCACGCCGTCCTCGCGATGCACCACCAGATCGGCCAGCCGCCGGATCTCGGCGCGATCGGGTTCGGGCACGCCCATCAGCTCGGAGATCACATCCATCGGCAGTTTGCCCGCGACCTGCTCGATCCAGTCGAAACTGCCGGCAGCCAGGGCCGGTTCGAGATGTTGCAGCGTCAATTCCCGGATCCGGCGGTCCATCGCGGCGACGCGGCGCGGGGTGAACCCCTTGAACACGAGCTGGCGCAGCCGCAGGTGCCGCGGATCGTCCAGCGCCAGGAACGACATCGTCTTGTGCGCGTGCGGGCCCCAGGCGGCCGGATCCAGCGATACGCCGTTCGCACTCGACAGCCGCACGTTGTCCCGGAATCCCGCGCCGACGTCGGCGTGCTGCGACAACGCCCAGAACCCGAGGCCGGGATTGTGATAGAGCGGAGCCTCGGCCCGCAGCCGCCGGTACAGCGGGTACGGATCCTCGTGGAAGGCGTAGTCGTACGGGTCGAAGGTGAGCGGTTCCGCGGCAACGTCGGTCATCGCCATCACCTCCGATTCGAGAACGCGTTCAGTCCCCTGCGACAACCACCGGCCGCCACGAGAGACACGTAGCTGGACATGTGTCTGGACCGTACCACCGGCAAGCCGCGCCGACAACGTATCTTCGATTTTCCCAGGCTTCGGAGATTCGAGGCAGGGGTTCGCCCCGCACAGCGGGAGTGGCGGTGGGAGGCTTCCGGCAGGGACGCCACGACACCGGGCACGGCAGTTACGTCGCCACCACGAGGTGAACTGCAACAAGTTCACGCACGCGAGCGCCGTTTCGCGCATTCGTGCCCAGGTGAGGAGTCGCAACCATCGGCCACCCTCGAAATGCAGCGCGGTCGCGGGAACTCCGGTGGAACGACTGGTTCGAGGGGCACGTCACGGTCACTCCAGCGTTCGCCCGAGCCGACGCCGAAAACCTGCGGAACGCCGACGAGGCACGGTCGCTGCGCGCGTCGCCGGAATGCCCTGTGCGCGTTGGATACTCAGCCGAGGGACGACACCGAACCGATATGCCACCTCGATCGAGTCGTCACGGGTCCGGCAGAAGTGGATCAGGATCGCAACAGCGTCTCGCTTCGATCAAAAGTATTGCTGCACAACCGAATCGAACTCATCACTGTCATCGACCTCGGTCGGGGGGAGGTACCGCCGCTCCCGGACGTGCCGCAGGAAATCCTCGGGGATATCCAGCCCGTACCGCGACAGATAGTGCACCGAATCAACCCGCCAGATCCACTCACCATCCGAGATCAGCGACGAGGCGCTCATGATCCGCTCCGTACCGTCGACCAGATCGGTCAGCACGTCCAGCACATCGAAAACACCGGGCGCAGAACGCATATACTCAACGATCTCCGCGCGATCCTCGATCACCCGATCGGTGAACGACTCGGCGAGCGAAGGCAACTCATCGTGCCGCCCCTTGCGCCGATCGGCATACATCTCCCGGTACATCCCGACCGTCTTCAACTCTGTCATCGGTAGTATCTCGCCCCCGGATGTGTCGCGACGGTCCACAGGTCATTGATCACGATCACCCTATCGTGTGGTCTGCGCGTGAGCGATACGGGTTCAGGCGGGCCTCGGTGGCTCAACCGCCGATCCGGGCAGCACTCGCACTACCCTAGGATGATCGGATAGCACTCTCACGGGGGAAGGCAGGGCCGCCGAAAAGCAGGGAGGGCCCTGTGAATTCGGCAATAGAACCTGCATCGCACCGGCGACCGCGCCACAGCGGACAGCACCTCGACGAACGTACCGCCGATACCGTGATGAACCAGTAGGCCGAAGAAAGACGCGGAGGCAACGGAATTGACAGGACCAGTTCCGAGAGAACGCTACAAGCGGCAGCGGACGCAGTACGACACTCGGACCAGAAAACCGGTCATCTATCTTCCCGTGACTCGTGAAGGACGGCTACTCGGCAACTTGTGGGCGTCAGCCGCCGACGACGGTCTGTCAGCAGGGTTCGACCCCAAGATGGATGAGGAGATCTTCCGCGACAACATAAGCCGATTGAGCGGCACCGGATTCTGGGAGGACCGCCTGCAGAAGTCTTTCCAGGAAGGTTTGCTGCCGCGGGAGGGGATTCGCCGATGGATCGGGGAACCCGCGCATCCTTTGTACGGAGGGGTCGCCGCCGACGCTCGAGAATTGACGGCCGGAAGTTCGGCCGAACTGTGGAACCAACTCAACCCCACGGTACGGCTCGACCCCGACGCCAGCTACGAACCTCTGGTCCAGGACGGTGAGTACCCGGACGGTTCGCGCGCGGAGCCACGGTTCGAACCGGCTGCACCTCATACAGCGTCGATATCGACCTATCCGGGCGAGCCGGTCGGCGAGATCGTCTTTTTGGCTGCCTCACTACGCGGTTCCGTCGTCGGGTACGTATGGGCTGCGGCGGAGGGTAATGCCGCTGGGTGGCTACCTCTCGTCGACGCCGGGCAGGACGGCGTCGTTGCCGGCGGTCTGTGGCGATCACGGCTCATGGACGCGCATTCGAAGGGCTTGACTGCGTTGGACGCATTGCGCCGGATGCGTATTCTCCGCAATCCTGCGGAAGACACCTTCGGCCGGATCGAAGAGGACGCGACAGAACAGCGCGTCGCGAGCATCAAGGACCTGCGGAAACGCTCGGGTTACCACTGGTGAGCACTTCGCACGATGTGATGTGAACGAACGAAGTCCCACGGTAGAGAATGCCGAGCGCTGATAAAGGATGTTCGACTGTGAGTAATGTCCCCCCGCTGTCGCGGACCAATGCCGAGGCCCGATTGTTCGTGGACTTGAAGCCGTGCGCACGGTGCGGCGAGCGCGGCGCGACGTTTCGTAGTTCGGTCATCAGGTCGGACGGCATGCTGATCGGCAGATACCGCGGCACGTGTAACCATTGCCAGAACCCGTTCGAATACGACTTCCGACTGCCTGAGCAGCCCTTGCCTCCGCCGACCGACGGAGTGCTTTTCGGCGGTGCGGAACCGTCGGTACTGCTCGACCCCGCAATCTGGCTGCGATACTCCGACATCTGCGTCAGTCAGGTGCCGATGGACAGCGGCGGGCTGGACGAGCAAGGCCGCCGAGCCGCCAGACATACCTTGATGACGGCCATAGCCGCAGTGGATGAGGTACTGAAGTTCATTCCGCCACAAGCCGATCGGGTGCCCGAGTCGGAATTCTGGTCCTCCGGAGGACGGATGATCTACCAGGAAGAGCCGGGGAGGTTCGACAGATTTCGACTCGAAGCCGTCCGTGAAGCCTATGCGGATACACTCGCACGCTGGTGATCAGCGAGGCCGTCAGGCCTCGGTGACCAGCGCCTGCCACTGCCCGTGGCGGCAGTGGAACCGAAGGGTGGCGTGCAGGTTGCTCAGTTCCGAGGGCACGGCCATCACCTGCACCTCGACCCGATATCCCCAGTCGCGCAGCGAGGCGGCGAACTCCTCGCTGTCCCGGTCCGAGGTCAGTTCGAGCAGCATGTCGGCGCGAGCCAGCGCCGCGTGCTCGGCCGCCAGCGCTGTCCAGCCCAGCGCGTCCCACATCACGACATCGCCCGCCCGCGGATCGTCGGCGAGGGTCAGGTCCCAGCTGCGGGGATGGTAGGCGAACAGCAACTCGGGGTCGATCACCACGGCGTCCGGGCGCTCGACGCGCAGGTCGCGGATCGTGGTGGTCTTTCCCGATCCCGGGGGGCCGGTGACGATGATCGCCGTGGGATCGGTTGCGGCGGTGAGGGTTCCGTACAACTCGGGAACGATCTTGTGGGTGAACACCCACTGGTGATCGCCGCGAGCGAGCCGGAACCGATCGGGGTCCTCGCGCGGCAGGACGGCCGGAGTGGCACCGAGGGCGGCCAGTTGCTGCCCGTAGGTGTGGATCGCGCCGGTGATCGCGTCCCGGTCCGCCGGATCGAGATTTCGCATGGCGGACAAGTAATCCCGCCGCGGCCCGACCGGGCCGTCGGGTGCGCGGAGGTCAGCCGGGCCGCCGTGTTCGGCGATCCACTCCGACGCCGAGGACGCCGCCATCAGGCTGCCCAGAATGTCCACGGCCGCTTCGTAATACAGGGCCGGATCGTAGGGTTCGCGGGACTCCGAAGGCGCGGGCGATGTCGTGCGGGACTGTTGCGATCGGCCGGTGATCAGATCCGCGACAGCGTCCGTGTAACGCGCGATCGCGGCCAGCGTCGCGGCGCCACCTTCCCAGGTTTTGTTGCGCTGCAACAGATATTGCTGCAGCCGCAGCGCACGGGCCTGCGCGGCCGGCCAATCGGCGAGCATTTCCGACACCCGGTCCACCCACGGATCGACCGGTATCGGCTGCCGGAACGGTTCGGGCACCAGCGGTGGCCGCAGCTCCTGCGGAAACTGTTCGGGGTCGGCCAGATACATGCCGATCCCGCTGTCGACAGGCGCGATCACCGGCACACCCCGCATTACTGCTTCCAGGCCCAGCAATCCGAATTTACCGGTCTGGCCGGGCATCAGGAGAAGGTCCGCAGCCTCGAGGTCCGCGATGAAGGTCGCCCTGTCGTTCTCGACGGCCGGGAGCACTGTCACCTCACGGTGAGCCAAGGTCGACAGCGTCTGCCGCACCGGCGCGGTCACGCTGGGATCGACCCCGCGCACGGTGAGGGCGACATCGAAGCCGCGTTCGTTGAGGCCCCGCACGATACGGGCGGCCTCGGTGGCACCACCGCGAGAATCCTCGGCCTGCGCGAAGACGATGATCATCAAGGGCGGAACGGGCGACGGCAAGGCAACTCCTGATTCGGTAGAGATCGGCGTCAGCGGAGCACGGTCTGGGACAACAGTTCCTGCGCAAGCTCCTCGGCGACCATGGCCAGCGGAATTCCCTCGCGACCGGGCCCGAACGCAGCACCGGGACGCAGCCGACAGGACAGCTCGGTGAGCAGTGCGACACAGGCCATCGCCCGCGGTTCGCCGAAATCGAGGTTGTAGTCACCATCTCGACGTTCGTGGACGTCGCGGTCCCCGGCGAGACTGCGCCGGGAATGTTCGGCTTCCTCGAGCAGAGTGGTCGGTGGCTCCTTCCCGATGGCCGCCGATTCCAGTGCCCACAGTAGGTGGTGGGACGGGTCACCGGGGACGCGATCGGGCCGCACCTCCAGCTCGGGTATCGGGCCGCGAACCGCCCGGTGCAGGACAACGAGCGCGTCGCCCCGATCACGAGAATCGCTCGAGTACGCCTGCAGCACAGCCGAAGCCGCCTCTCGCAACTCCCGGAGGATGACGACCGGATCGACCTCGGTGGGCAGAGGCATCGGAGTTCTCTCCGCCCAATCCCTTTCGGTATAACCGGACTGAGAGTCGTACAGCCAGGCCGAAATATCCAGTGCGGTGATCGCGAGATCCTTCCCGGCGTCACCGATACCGAACGCCTCGCCGGCATCCAGCCGACTCGCCAATTCCATCAGCAGATTCCCGATGATGGCGCCGCGCATGGAGGTGATGACGACGTGATCGTCGACCACGCGTCCTTCCGCTTCCAACATCGCCCGGATATCGAGGGCTCGCTGTTCGAGCGGGATGGGCCGGCCTCGAGTGCCGAGGTAGTCGATCGCCCCGAGGCTGTGCAGAGCCGGGTCCAGAACCGGCTCGGCACGACGGACCGCGGCCGGGGGCAAGCCGGACAGTGACCGGTCGAGATCGGTCAGGACCGCGGTCCGCGCTTCCTCGCTCGACTCGGGCACGGCGAGAACATCCAGGGCGCGAATCGCGGCATTGCGCAGGCAGCGATCGGCCCCGTCGTCGCACGCGGTCTCGCCCTCGTAGCTGTTCACGCAGCACTCCTCGAAAATCCGACGGTTGTCCGGGCCAGGATGGCGGCCGCTATCAATCCTGCCTCACAACGGATACCGGTCATGTGCTCGGTGCGCGGCCATCACTCGGGATACCGGCCGCCGGATGCTCGCGCGCCGCGACCATGCCAGTGGCATCGATGAGCGCGGCTGCTGCGGACTGCCAGGTGTATTGCCGGTCGCGCAGGGTCTGCTGGAGGTCCAGCGCCCGATCCCAGGCAGCGTCCTGATCCGACAATTGACGCGCCAGAACATCGACCCAGCGGTCGACCGAAACCGGGTCCTCGTAGCCCTGCTCGACCAGCATTCCGGCGGTGAGGTCGCTCGGGAACAGGTCGGGGTCGCCGAAGAATCGGCCGGCGCCACTGGTACTCGGCACGACGATCGGCACCCCGGCTCCTGCGGCTTCGGTGGCGACGAGCCCGAATCCCTCTGCGCGAGAAGGCATCAACACCACATTGGCATCGCGCATATCGGCGAGGATTTCTTCGCGATCGAGCGTATAGGGCCGCACGTCCACGTCACGGCCCGCCGCTCGCTGCAGCAAACGCAGTTGATCTCGCAGCTTGCCTTCCGGCACTCCGCGCACGATCAAATCCACGTCGATTCCCTGCGCGTTGAGTTTCTTCACCATCTTCGCGGCCTGCATCGCCCCCTTGACCGGGTCGTCGGCGCGGCCGAACACCAGCATCCGCTTGGTCCGGCGATCCGCGGGCGGAAGGATCTGGTCGAAGAACTCTATGCCGGGGATCATCTGATGCACCACCGGCGACGTACCCGTCATCGAGGCCAGCCGGGCAGCCTCTTCGGCGAGGGCAGGCCCCACGCCGACCGCGACATCGGTCGTGGAGACCAGGTCCGCTTCGAGGCCGTGATTGGCCTCGGCGCGTTCGGGTTTGCCCTGCACCCGGCCCAACGAATCCGTGACCATGTGCACGATGTGCACCAACCTGGCCTGCGGATACATCCCGTCACGAATATCCCTGGCGGCCGGGCCCGAGAAGCGACTGTGCCCGATCACCGCATCGATCCCGGTCGGCAGGCCGGTCAGGTCCGAGGTCAACTGGTGACGCGGTTCGACACTCGAATCGGGCTCGCGGGGCGCGATCAGGGTGACTTTGTCGGCGCCCTCGAGTCCGGTCACCTCGTGTCCGACCCGCACGAAGACCTCGTGCCCGAGATCGGCCAGCGCCTCGCACAGGTTCTTGTTGACCGAGACGACGCCGCCCTTGCTGGGATGCCATTCATCGATGACGGCGAGAACGCGCAGGCTCGCCATGTCGGAAGCCGTTGCCAGATCGACCAGTTCGTGTGCCCGCGCATAGGAAGCGCGGATCTGCTCATGCTGCTCCGGCGGCGCCTCGGCGAGGTCGCGTTCCCGGGCGTTGCGCAGATATTCGTGCTGGTTGGCGGTTTGTGCTCGGACGTCGTGCTGAGCGTCGCGGGCCTGATCGTGCCGGGCCTCCGCCTCGGCGGTGACCGGCGCCGAACTGTCGTGCGGTGGGCCCGTGTCATCGTCGTGATGCGGCGTTGTCGCTTCGTCGTGCGCGTCGGATGCCAGCCACGGCAGGGCCCGGGCCTCGGTTTCACGGAGTTCCCGACCGAGCATCGTCAGAGTCGCCGATTCCTCGGGTCGGAGCTCCGCCAACTGCGCGATCCGGCGGCGCACGTCCGCCAATTGCTCCTGGAATCGGCGCTTTTCCTCGGCGGTCCACCGACGGCCTCGTTCGTGCGCGAATACCTCCGCGGCGCGCGGCGAATGTGCCCATTGCCCGTCCGCGCCGCGGATGTTCTCGAACAGCACGCCGCTGCGGCTGCGGATCGTCAGAGCTTCGATGCGGACCGGCGGATCGGCCGACTCCAGATGGCCCACCATCTCCTGCGACCCGGTGAACGATGCCTCGTGCAGCCGGGGCGGCGTGTAGCGGTGCACACCGTGATCGACCCGCTCGGCGAGATATCGCCCGATGGTCGACAGCCGGCTCTGCGGTTCGGCGACCGCCATCACCTCGGCTCGCGCGGTGTAACCGTTGTCGGCGAACTCCCGCATGATGCCCGCTTCCTTCGCGGGATCACCCATCGCCAGTTCGAGGATCACATGCTGTCGGTTGGCGATGGCATGCTCCCGCGCCATCCGGAACCAGCGCCCGGAATCCCGGACGAGGTGCCGGATCGCGTCGGGGTCGTGTTGCGCCATCAACTCCGCATAGCGCGGATGGAATCGGAAGAAATCGTCACCGGACAGATGCAGGACACTGCCACGATCGGCGAACGAAGCCTTGATCTCCGCGATCATGGTGGATTTTCCGGCACCCATCTGGCCGCCGACCACCACCAATTCCGGTTTCTCGGAGGGCGGCACCGACGCTGCGTCCGACAGCAGGCCGGGGACGATCTCCTCATGGAATATCCGGTCGAGTTCTTCCGGTTCGACGGCTGCGACCGGGCTGTCCCGCTCGCCGGCCTGTGCCACGGGCTCCTCGGGCGTTCCGTCCGACTCGCGGACCCCCGCGGCGTCGCCGCGCTCCTGCGCGTCGAGCGGCGGAGGTTCATGATCAGGGTGCTCTACTCCTCCCAGGTCAGCCGTTCCGGCCAGCTCCCGTCCTGCCTGCTCTGCCACTCCGCCCGGGCCACCGCGCTCCCCGCTCTCTGGCCGTACCCCTGACGCCGCAGTGTCTGCTTGTCGATCGTTATCTCGTACTCCTCGCTCCCCTCCGGCGGATTCGCCTGGGACACGACTTGGACTCGGTATCCGATCCTCTCCGGAGTTTCCTGGGTGCGCTGGATGCTCAGCCGCCAAAGGGGCGGATAGATCTGCCCCCCGGCGGGGCGCCGGCCCGTCGCCTTGGCCTCCCGGAAGTCGTCCGCGATCATCGTTGTGCTCCAACTCGGATACTCGATCACCACCCCGGTTTCCGCGTCGATCACCAGATTCGTCCCGCCCGGGTCGATCTCCTCCGGACTCTGTTCCGGCAGGACCAGCCATCCGATCTCCCCGATCGGATACGGCTGAAACCTTCTGTCCGGGTTGAAGATCCGAGCCAGGTACGCCTCGACCTGTTCCCGAGTGCGGCATTCCGCCATGTGTTTCTCCTGGATGTGAAGCAATCGGTGTGTACCAGAGACCTGTTGACCCGTACACCATATTTTGCGGCGGGTGGTCCGACATGGTCCCCGCCTGCGGGTCCCACCACACCGGTCCGCCGGCGTCGTGGGGATAGACGATCACCGTGGCGTGCAGACCGCCCCGACACGGTGTGCCGTCCGGGTTGTACAGCGGTGCACCGGTATTCGCGTCACGAGCCTGCCACTCGTTGACCACCAGCGCCGAAGATCCCGGACCCATCCGGTCGACCAGATCGTGCAGGTGACCGAACTGGTTCGGGATCGGATGGTCACCGCCGATCTTGTGCAGACCGTCACCAAGCCACCGCGCGGCACGTTCGGGACCACCGCGCTCTCCGCTTCGGAGGTCCACCCCGCCAGGTATCGGATCCAGCCATCGAGGTGCACTGACCTGGGGATTTCCATAGAACGCCGACAGCGCCGACAGGGAGCAATCCGTGCAGTTGTTGGCCCGCCCCGGAACCTCGAGACCGCCGTCGTTGATCAACTTCCCGTATGCGTTGGTTCGCGGATCAGCGCCCACCAGGAATCGATTGCCGTCACGCAACGCGTCCTCTACCGCGGCCTGATATTCCGTCCGCTCCACTTCGTCCAACCGTCGTACCCCGATCGCGCGACTCTCGGACGGGTTGTCGAAACGCGCGGGCGTATTGGCATGCGCGACATCGTTGCTCAGCTGCCGGATCTCGTGCGCGTTCAGCCCCGGATGATTCGGATCCGGCGGCAACAGCCCGAGGTGATCGCGCAACTGGCGGGTGATCGCATCGACGGACATGTCCGGACGCCACTGCCCCGGACGCTCACCGACATTGATGTGCAGATTCGCCTCGGCCGGATTCGAGGTGTGCACGAGGTCGACGAGAATCCGATCGCCGGACAGCAGCCGATGTCCGCGGTTGAACCCCAAATCCGTTGCCTTCTGGGTGTTCTCCCACAGATGGCTCAACCATTGCGGATGGATATTCGGGTCCGCGGTCACGTGCACCTTGATCCGCGCGACCGCGACCGGACCACCCCGGGCGTTCGAATACCGCCGAATGTCGAACGCGGGCTCGGCATTCGGACCGAGCTTCGTGGTCACCGGCACGACCCGATTCGCGTCGGGCCGGTACGGCCGGAGCCAATCACGCCACCGGCGCGCGTCCTGAGCGCGGCGGACATCGTCCTGCGAGGGCCCGCGCAGGGGTATCTCGTCGCGGCGCACCGACCTCGGATCACGCTGCGCGCCTCGCGGATCCCGCTCCGGTCCATTGTTCGGTACCCGCTGCTCGGGGGGTTGCCGATCGGTAAGCCCCGCACGGTCGGTGCTGGGATGCTCCTGCGTCGAAGGCTGCTCCCGACCCGGCTGCCGAGGCTGCGGCCGACTCGATTCGACCGGTTGCGGGCGATCCTGCGGACGCTCACGCTGTTGCGAAACCGGCACCGAGGGCTGTTCGGGCCGGAGGCCATGCCGATCAACATTGTGCTGCGCCGCATTACGCGGCGCCTCCTGCGTTGGCGGCACCTGTCGATCCGGTGGTACAGCCACACCACGATCGGACGTCCGGCGCGCATCGATGGGCCGCGGTGTCTCCTGGTGATCCGGGTTACGCGGAGCGGGCGCGGGAGACTCACGGCTCGGCGGATTCGCCTCCCGTTGCGGATCGACGCTCGAGTGCTCGGCCGAGCGGGAAGAGTCCGACGGCGCTTGCGGTTCGGACGCGTTGTGCGCCGAATCCCGCTGCTGGCGTGAATGGTCGTGCGCGTTCGGATCGGACGACTGGCGAATCTCGGACCGACGTTCGGACGGCACCACGGACTCGCGCTGCGTCGATTCCGGTGCTCGTCTCGGGTCCACGGGCGCGGATTCCACCATTGCATCGGCATCCGGCGCTCGCGACGAGAGCCACGGCGTTTGCGAACTCGCCGTGTCCGGTTCGGCCGCACGCGTGGTGCTGTTCGGATTCTGTCGTGCTGCAACTTGTTCGGATGCTCGAGGAGCATCATCGCCCACCCCGGATCGGGCGTTGTTCGGATGAGCGTCCAGGTCGTGCGTCGCAACGAAGCGCGGGTTGTCGAGATGCGGGAAATTCGGATTGTAGATCGGCTCGCCGACCTCGACCGACAGTATATTTCCCTTTTCGTCGGTGATAACCTCGCGAGGCCAGATCCGGTAGACGCAATCACCTTTCGCCCCGCCCGGGGCAAGAATCTCGGTCTCCTGATGACCGAGCCGGTACAGCCTGCTTCGAGCCGTAGCGTCGTGCGTGGTGGCATCGACGTCGATACCGTGTGGGGTATACAGCTCGTGCATGTACCGGGTCTGCTTGAAGGTACCGTCCGGGAGACTGGTTATCTTGAATCTTCCATCTACCGAGCGAATCGCTTTCTGATCGCGGCCGGCGACAGCCTCCTTGAATGCCGCTACTTCCGAATCAATTTTAGTCAGATCTCTGGTGACGATAACTTCCGGACTCGTGCCGAGTGATACGAATCCATCGTCGTAACCATTCCCGATGTGGTCATCGATGCACAGATTCTCAGGATTTCGAGACTCGAAGTTGGATTCGAAGATCTCCGGACCACGAGAATCCATTCGAAAGAGGGCGTTCTGCGGCTCCAAATATGCGTCACCCGAACTCAAGTCACGCCAAACAACCGCATACTCGCTGTCTGGATAACCGAGGTAGATCTTCGCGGGATCGATTGCCTGCACGGAGTCGTCGAGTGCGTGTTCGGGTATCGACCGAGTCAACCCATCGGGCAGGTATTTGTCTTCACACCCCGCTTCGAAGGAACGGGGCTGAGCGCTCGCGTACTCAGGTATCTGCCACAGATTGCCGACTCGCTCGTCCAGAACCTTCGACAGATACTGCCTGTCGATCTCCCGCGGAGTCTCCCGAGGCGACTCGGAATCGGAGAAGACGAAAGAGTCATCGGCCCGGCTGTCCTCGGATTCGCCTATGCCATGACTCTGCTGAAACTCCCGCTGACTGGGCGCGACCACGGGCCCGTGGTCGGCGCCGTCGTTGACCGGACGGTCCGCATCGCCGCGCGTGTCACCGGGCATATCCCGGTCTGCGGGGGCAGTGGCCGTCCGATCGGGCCGGGTAGCCGTGGTCGCGTACTGCGGCTCATTACTCGGTGTCTCGTTCTCCCGCGTAGGTTCCCGAGGTGGGAACACATGTTCCGGGAGCATGAGACTGGACCGCGGCTCGGGCACTTGCGGATCGGGTTCGCGCTGCTGCTCGGAAAAGATCGATTCGTCATCCCGCACGGCTCTGGTGACCACAGGTTCTATCGGTGGCAGATCCAGAGTCGAACCGGGGTCCGACGGCAGCGTTTCGGTACTCGAAGTTTCGGTGCTCGGGGCCCTTTCCGCATTATTGCCGGAGGCGCGCGAGTCGGCTAGGAGGCGATCACCCCGTTCCGGGGCCAGTCCTTCTCCCGCTTGGCCCGGAGCCTGATCTGCCCCGCCGCCGACCGGAAGATCACGTCCTCCGGTTGGTCCGTGCAGGCGCTGTTGCTCGCCTTGTCGATCGTCAATACCCGATCGAGGTTCCCTCTCGTCTCCCCGAACTGATACTCCACCTCGTCCGGGTCGTTTCGAGTCATGTTGTAGTAGATCAGTAGCGCCATCGTGTTGTCCCCACAGAGTGTCGTATCGCTCGCCCGAACGCGGTGCCGCGACTTCCGCCCAGTTGTGATTCTCGTTGGCATGGGCGTGCGCATCCTGGTAAAGCGACCCGGGATGATCGTGATAGTAATTCGATTCTGCCAGCTCGTGCTCGAGCAGCACGAGGTCGGCAGGATGCGGCTCACCCGACCGCAGCCGGATCCACGCTTCGGCGATGTCGGGGTCGGCGTTATAACGGCGCTGATCGACCCCACCGTCATAGTCGCGGATCGGGTGCTCCTCACGGAACAGATGGTCCTTGATCTGCTTGATCTCGTCCCGGGTGAAGTACGTACCGTCCGCAGGTGGATGCTCGGCCAAAACGTGTGCAATGTCTTCGATATCGCGGTCATTGCCTCGAAATGCCTCGTACACGTCATCGGCCCATTCGAATGCCGCGAAATCATCGCGAGACCTGACCGCACCGCCGGTGTGCGCGTAGTCGGGTTGGCCCGGATCGGCCGCATCGTGCCGCGCGTGATCATCCGGGGGAGATTGCGATGCTTCGTCTCGATGTTCCGCGGCGGTCCATGCTCTGCCAGGCTCCTCCGCATGAGGTCCTGCCGGCGCGCCCCAGACCGTATCCCTTGGTGTTTCGCTGCGGGAGTGTTCGGTGCTTCGTTGCTCCGGTCGGCCGGGCACAGTCTGCTCGGGCCGCTCGTTCTCCGGCGCAGCATCGCGGGGCCCGCGATCGGATGCTGTCCGAGTGCCACCCACACCTGGGGTGG
This sequence comes from Nocardia sp. PLKS1-43, assembly GCF_059510335.1. Taxonomy (NCBI): domain Bacteria; kingdom Bacillati; phylum Actinomycetota; class Actinomycetes; order Mycobacteriales; family Nocardiaceae; genus Nocardia; species Nocardia sp. PLKS1-43. The sequence continues at coordinate 122,805 of NZ_JCAJZQ010000003.1, forward strand.
CCGACTGCTGTTCAGCCTCCGTTTTCTCGGTTCCCGGGGGTTGCTCGGACACACGGTCCGGCGAACTCGACGGCTTCGGTTGCGCCTGTGGGGCTTCATGTTCCGGGACAACGGGCCGCGCCGGATCTGCGGCGGCATCGCTCGCCAGAGAACCCTTTCCAGGTGACGGTGTGTCACGAGTCGGCGAGGCAGCACGGATATCCCCCGGTCGTTGCCGGCCGGACTCATCAGGCCGTGAGTAGATGTCACGCGGACGGTCGGCATCTGTTCCAGGACGCGATTGTCGAGGTTCATCGCGTGCTCCAGCGGCATCGGCGCCGACATGATCACCGGACTTCGCGGTCTCGCCCCGGGGGCCGGTCTCGGCCGAGGAACGCTGCGCGGCTGCGGTGCGCTCAGGCCGCGACACTACGTTGGTGTCGGAAATACTTGGCGCTGTAGATGTTTCGCGGTGTCCAGTACTGCTGGAAGTCGGAGGCACCTCGGCGGGTCGCGGCGGCATGGCCGTGGGGTTCGTCGACGGTGTCGGCGAGTCCGGCCGAGGGGTGTTGTCCATTCGGACCGATGTGTCGGTAGACCCGCGCGGCGTATTCGTTGACGTGGCCCCAGTCGAGGTCGCATTGCTCGGCGCCGCAGCAGGCGAAGCAGGCGACAACGATCCTGGCGACGGTGTCGTCGAACGATCCACTGCCGCAGGCTGATTGGTAATGCTGCGATCCGGTGACGCCGGGGTACCGGCGGGCTGAGACTGCGCATTCGCCGCGAGCTGCTTGGACTCGGCACTCGAGCCCGAGTTGGACGAATCGGTCTGGGGAGCAGCGGAGTTGTCACCTCTCTCGGTAGATGTCGCTCCCGGTGCGGTCGTCGAATCGACCGGGGCTGTCGATGCGGTGGACGTGTTCGCCGGCGTGCCCGCGGTGTCGGAGGGGGTTACCGATGCCGGGGAGGTGTTCACCTCGCCAGGACGGCTCGAAGCGTTGTTCGGTTTCTCTGTCTCCGGTGCGTGAGCATGATGCTCGGTGGACGCGGCGGCAGGTTCCGCGGTTGCCGGGGTCTCCGACACCGCGGCTGCGTCATGCATCGATGCGGCGGAATTCGCATGTGTTCCAGGCTTGTTCAGCAGGCCGCCACCCGCGCCTTGCCAGACGTCGGAGAGATCGACAGGCTGTCCGCTCACCACGGATGTCGCCGCTGTGGCGGTCGCATTGCCGACTGTGTTGCCGACGACGTCACCGACCAGGCTCGTCACTATCTTGCCCGGAGCGCTCGTGACACCGAGCTTGCTGGCCACATGGGAGACACCTTCGGTCGCCGGCCCCGCCACGGTGCCGGCAATAGCCCCCGACAGCGTGGACAACCCGACCGACTTCATGTCGATCCCATCCCTGGTACCAGCGGCGACCTGGATGGCTTGCGCAGCCAGGTCCGTCCCCCCACCCATAGCCGATCCGACGCCCGCACCCACGAGCAGTTTCGCACCCCGCCGCTCCATGAACTTCGCGGCGTCGATCCCCAGCTTGCTCAGTAGCTTCCGGAATGCCGCTTGGATGGCTGCCTTGCCCGCGACGATGGTCGCCGCCTCCTCGGCCTGGCCCACTCCCGGAACCCACGACCACACCGCCATCGCCACCATGATGGCAACCGAGATGTAGATACTGATCTTGGTGTGCTCGATATCGGTGGCACCCTGCTCGAGCTGAGTCGCGAAACTGTCACAGGCGTCGATCAGCTTTTTCAGATCGCCGTTGTCACCGCCGATATCGTTCCAGTAGGTCGACATCGCGTCATGGGTCTTGCCGTCGATGGACGTCAGGGCGGCGTTCATCGCCTGGTCGGCGGGATGTTGCAGTTGCTTCAGCGTCTCGGCCATATCGGACCAGTGCTTCGACGCCCGCCGCATCGCGTCCTCGTCGCCCTCGGGCCAGTGACCGACGATGAAGTCCTGGATGTAGACCAGCGGGCCGGGCAGGGTCGGAAACCAGAGAGTCATACGAGTGTTCCCGGGCTACAGATTCTTCGTCTGCTGGGCGATCGACTGAGCGTTCTGCTGATCCTGCTGTTGTAGACCATCAGCGGTTTTGGTGATCTTGTCACCGGTGGCCTTCAACGCATCCACGAACGAAGCCAGCACCTTGATCGTGGCGGCCGGGCCGCCATCCGCGTCGCCTTGCGGATAGCCCTTCTCGAACTGCTGTCCGGGCTCGTCCTTACCCCAGCAGTGTCCTTCCGCCGCCAGGCCCTGCTTCAACTGCTCCAACGCTGAACTCACGGTCTCGCCCAGCTGCTCGAACTGCGGCGACACCGAGCGCAGACGGTCCGGATCCGCCCAGAACTCGGCCATGGTCAACCTCCCTCATCCGATCCGACGCACACGGGACGCCGACGGTTCCATCACATTTGTTTCAGTCCAATCGGATTCGCGCTTGCGGCACAATCCGGTCGCGGTGTACCAACCGCTGCGCGCAAACAGGTCCCGGTCCGATTACGGCGACCGCGGCTCCTGTTGTTCGGACATCCACGCACGCACGTCCCGCCAACCCGCTGAGCCAGGCACGACATCGCCGAAGTCGGGCAGCCCGTCCACCACCGCCCGCATCGGAGCGACGACCTGCTCACGGGCATTGGCCGCGGCCTCCATCGCACCCCGGATCGCGGCATTGATGTCCTCCGACAGCTTCTGCGGGGTGCTGCGCCGGTACGCGTCCTCGGCGATCGCGACATCGGTCACCATTCCGGTCGCGTCCACCGTCACTCGCGCAAGATCGTTCGGCGAGGTAGCACGCACCTTCATCTTCGCCAAGGTGCGCTGTACCTCGCCCATCTGGGCCAGCTCCTTGTCGAACTCGCCCTCGACCCGGGCCAGCATCTCACGCAGATGATCGTTCTGCGAACGGATCTGATCACGTTCCCATTGCTCCATACCGGCTACTCCCGGTCCGAGTTTGCAGTCACCTGTGCGGCATCAGCCGCCTGCCACTCACGCCACCAGCGAAGCAGATTCACACCACTGAACTTCTGCCGCGGAAAGGCCCTGTCGTTGATCATGATCCAGACATCCTGCATCGGACACACCTGCTCGAGAACATCGCGCCCCGAAACCGTCCGCCGCAACCACGGATTAGTATCCGGCGGCAGCTTGGCCGCGGACGAGTAGATCTTCAACATCGAATCACCGGACTCGTCCCGCACCAATGACCATTGCTCGCCTACCGGGTTGTCCGTATCGAGCAGCATGATGAACTCGCCGCGACCGAACGCATGGATGAACTGGCCAACGGTGTTGAACCCGAAGGTGACACGCCAGACCACCACCTCGAATTCATTCGCGAACTTCCAACCCGAATACCCCTCGGTCGGTACGAAACCCGGATTCAACCACGTCTCGGCGAACCGGCCGTCATCACCTGCCCGTCGTCCACCGATCAGATTCCGCTCCCGCAACGATTCGTCGTCGACTCGCGGATCGGCGTAGTACTTCCACTCCCCGGGATGCACTCGGGCCCAAGCGAAATCCCGCTCACCCGGTTCCGGCAGGATCTGCACTTTGGTGCGCGTCTTGTCCGCGATGTGTAACTCCGCCAGTTTCGACAGCACGCTCAAATCACCGGTCTGAAGTTCGGCTTCGGCCTGGCGCTTCGATTCGAGTTCAGCGGCTTCACGGGCAGCCGTCTCGTTCCATGTTGTCCCCATGACGTCGCGCAAGTGGCTCAAGTGGGTTTCGTCATCGAAACCCGTTGCAGGCAAAGCATTTATGGCGTCGCCCAACTGACGCAAATATGTCACCAGGTTCGAGCCGAGCAGCGTCGGCTGGGTATCGGTACCGGACTTGAAGGAGAGACGAACCCCCGGGAGCGGGCACACCTGCTCGATCAGCTCACGACCCGACACCGTGCGCCACCGCTGCGGATCTGTGCCCTCGGGGAGCCGACCGGGCGATGTGTACACATCCAGCCACCGGTCCCGGCCACTCCCCCGTAGCGGCCAACTCGCATCAACGCTATCGTTCTCGGACAGCAGGACAATCACTTCGCTCCGCGCGAAGACCTCTACGAACCGTCCTACAGTGCTGTTGCCCCGCACGAACTTCGACACCGCGATCTCGAAGTCATTCGTCAATCCCACCAGGGTCGACTCCGGCGGCAAGTATTCCGGATTCCACCACACCTCGCTGAATCCGCCCTTGCCATCGGCCATTCGAGCCCCGACCACGTCGGAGATCCTGACCGCAGACTGATCACAATCAGGATCGGCGAAGTACTTCCACAGCCCAGAACGTTCTCGCGCCCAAGCGAAATCAGACTCGCTGGGTTTGAACATGCCGGTCTCGACGGCAAACGGAACATCAGAGATATGTACGTCGGCCACTACTGCCCCCAACTGTCATTCATCGATCGGATCCTGCCGCCCGGATATGGTCGACCGGCGGGCCATCTGCCGCCGATATCGCCCGCGACAGCGCCGAAGTACTTCCTACCCCATCCACCTCATGAGACTGGCTGACGCCGAGAACACCCTACCTGTGCCCATCTCACCTCTTGCCGGGTAGTCGGGAGGTCACATCGAGCCGGAGCCGACTCGCGGACACCACGGATCTCGGCCGATGCGCGAATATCCGGACCCTTGAACGCTACTGCAGCCACGATATCGGCACACCCGCTTCCAAGGCGTCGTCCTCGTCGGTCCAGTCCGTCGGCTGGACAACGGCATTGCGGCCATGGTTGGCCGGGCGGGCGCGCTCTTCGGCCAGGCGGGCGCGCTCGACTTCCAAGCGCGCCGAGCGATCACGTTCCTCGCGCTCTCGGCGGGCCGCCAGTTCCCGGGCGGTTTCGATCGCCTGTCGGCGGGCCTGCTCGGCCAGTTGCTGCCGGAGCCCGTCGAAGGCCGCCGAGCCGTCGCGGGTGGTGCGGGCGTCGGCTATGAAGAACTTCTGCTGGGTCGAGCGGGAGTGTGCGCGGTACTCCTCGAGGAGTTGTTCCATATGTGCCGCATAGTTTTTCATTTGCCATCACCCATGTCGATCTCGATTTTCACACCGTCGGTACGTGGCGGGGCGGTCGGTGTGGGGACCGGCGCGGGAGTCGGGTCCGGCGCGGCGGGCAGCGGGGTCGGCTGGGGGACGGAATCCCGGTCCGGCCGAGAATCCGGCGACGCTGCCGGATTCGGCTCGTACATCGCCGCGGGCTCGAAATCGAGATTCGGCACATACGGCTCGAGCGGGTCGTCGATACCGAACTTGCCGCCGGAGGGCTGGGGGGCGGCGGCATCGATCACAGGTTTGCGGTCGGCGCCCGGATTCTTGGTCCACATCGGTTTGGACTGCACCACGCCGGTGGATTTGTGCTCGCCCTCGGAGCCCTTTCCGCCGCCGCCTCCGGTCGAGGGCATGTGGCCCATGGAACCGGCCGCGGAGGTTCCCGAGGACGCCGAGGATGTGGTCGCCGAGGAGTCGTAGGCGGACGTGGTCGTCGTCGTGGACGATCCCGCACTCGGAACCGACGAACCGGACTGCTGCGAGGAATCGCTGGTGATCGACTGGGTCGCGGATCCGCCGCCTGTCCCTGATGCCGAATAGCTTCCGCCCCCAGCACTATCCGTGCCTGTCCCGCTGCCGGCGGAGGACGTTGAATTGTGCGTGGTGGACGACTGCGTCGAAGAGTCGCCGCCACCCGGAGTGAAGAACGGGACGCCGTTCTTGATGCCCATCGTGTACTTCTGGGACTTCCCGTCCGGACCGGTCACCGTGGTGGTTATCGATCCGTCGGAACCCTGTGTCAAGGAAAGCTTTTCGCCGCCGATGTTGAAGCTCGCCAGGTTCTTCGAGCCGTTCGACGACGCGGCCGCGGTGGTGTTGCCGAAGATGCCGCTCACTCCCGACTGGAGAACGCTGGAGAGCTGGCTCGCGCCGGACTGCAATGTGCTCGTCAGCTGACTCACTCCCGACGACGCCGTTTGCAGGGTCTGCTCGGCCTGGCTCAGGAACGTCGAGAGCGGATTGCTCTGGGACGAGCTGGGATTCACCGACGTCGGGGTGGTCGGGTTCGTCGACGTGGACGGGACCTTGCTCTGATCCACGCTCGCGGTGCTCGTGTTCGTGTTCGGCGTCCCGCTTGTCGAGGGATTCTGCTGCCGGCTGGTGTCCTTGGACGGGTCCTGTGGCTTCGGAAAGGTGGTCGTATCCTTGTTATCCAACAGGTCGGTTACAGGTTTATACGCCTGCCTGATGTAGTAGTCAGCCAATTGACACTGATGAATGAAGGCGGTAAATGCTTCCCTGACCGCCAAGCCGAAATGGTCGGTCAACCATTCCTTGCAAATCTTGGCATTGTCCGCATTGCTGGCATCGTTGTGGAATTGGTGTTGTATCCGAAGACTATCAGCCTCCCCGTCGCCATGGCTTTCGTCACCTTTGCCCGCAGCAACAGATATGATGGTGGTAACCGGATCTTCACCCCCGTGGTCGCCCAGCCGCATCGCATGCCCCGCCACCGGACACTGATCCGTCGCGAAACCAGCAACAAAGTTCGCCTTGTCGGTAACGATCGCCGTCAGAGCTTCGGGCAATCCACCCATTGCCGAGGAAACCGCCTGCAAAAATTTGCTCTGCTGGTCAGCGTGAGCATGGAAGCCGACGAGATGATCCTGAGCCGCCCCACCGGACGGCCCCTCCCAAACCTCTGGCACTGCCGCCGCAATACTTTGCAGGTCATTGGTTACAGCATCGGAACTCATCTGCGTTCCCGACCCTGAGGATGCGGATTGCACCGCCTGCGCGAGAGCATTCAGACTGCCGATATTCATATGTCTCTGCTGGTCATAGTATCTACCTTCCAGAGAGATCATCAAACTATTCGGATCCTGCTTGGTATCGATACTCTTACCGTCGAGCACCTCACCATTGACGGTCAACGGCGGAACTTCGATGGAATCGAATCCGGGCAGTTTCATAAGTTCCCACACTCGGTGATACCGCACCAATGCCAGCCGAAACCACTCCAGCCCGAAGGCACCTCGGTCCAATATTTCATTGATCGTAGAACCAGTGATATTCGACTGTTTCCACGCATTCGCTATACTGTTGGCCCCATCATCCCGCAGAAAACGAAGTAGATTATTTGCCTCGGTCTGCTGCTGGCTCAGATATGCCTGTTCAGCATTGGTCACAAGGGCCCCAAATCACCGCTGACTTTGTTGACCTGCGCCGCATACTGCTGGTCACCGGACACGTGCGTTGTCACCGCATGTTGCAGTACCGCCACCGTCGCGCTGGACGCCTCCGACCACGAGTGCAGCATCGTGACGAGATCGCCCACCCCGGACGCGAGCCTCATCCCCTGCTCCCGATAATCCTGACCAGCGTGAGACGCGTCGAACCCGACGTTCGCGATCCCCGTCGCATGCGCCTTCATCGCTTCCGCGTGCGGTTCCATCTTCTTCGCCATGTCCGACACGGCATGTGGAACGAACAGCATCGCTCCCCCTCCTCACCTCTCGGCAAACATCCACAGGCACACCACTTCCGGGGTGTGCCGCATCTTCCGATGATGTCAGATGCACACCGTCGAGGACACCTGAGTGGCTGACAATCACCGGCTTTCGCGGAAGCAGGGCCGCTGGAGCGTGGCGTCAGTCGCGCCAGCTCGATGCCATTCGGGCGACCTCGCGGGCAACCATCTGGCGCGAGCACGGTTCGACGTGAAAGTCGTTGTACTGCTCGCGGAACGCGTAGCAGCCATCACCGTCCACATCGACCCAGCTCAGGTACTGCGGCGGGAAAGGGTGGGGGTCGCGGAGGGCGGCGCGGACCTCGATGTGGCCCCAGCCGGCGCGGCGGACCGTGAGTAGGTTGCGCATTCGCTGGGCGGTGTTCTCCTGCGTGCCGGTCCAGGATTCCAGGCTCACCTCGATCCGATCGATCGACTCGACCAGCGCTGGTCCGGTACCGGCCGGAACCGAGCCGACAACTGCGGCGAACACATTGGAAACGACTGCCGGAGAACCCATTTCGATGACGACATTGCCGCCGAACTCATCGGTCTGTCCTGGCCGCTGGAAGAGGGTGACGCCGATGCCGCCGTCGATCGCCCCGTATACCCGCAGTCGATGGCGGCGTTTGCCCAGCAGTGCCGCCGACACCTCGGGATCCGCCGCGACGCGAAGTACGGCCGACAGGTCGGGATCACCCCCGGCGGGAAACCTCGCCCGCAGTTCCTCGGCGGCTTTCGCCGCTGCGCTCTGCCATTGCACCGACGAGATCAGGCGCAGCGGAAAGGGATACCGATCCCTGTCGGTCTCCCGCCACAGATGCATGAACTCGTCGGGGCTGAACTCCCATTTCACCGATAATTGCCCTCACCGCTGTCCCGCTGCGTCTGCGCCGCAGGGAAATTCGCGCCGAGCGCACCACCCGACGCGGGGTCGAGCCGGCCGATCAGTTCTTCCTCGCGATCCATGATCAGATAGTCCGGCGTCTTGTGTTCGCGCTCTTCATCTTCCGACTTGCGTGCCCCGGCACCACCCATCCCCGGCATACTCGACAACCCGGAACCGCTCGCCGTCTTGGCGGCGTTGTTCGCCGAAGCCGCTGCGGCGGTGGCGTTTCCGGTGCCCGGAACGCTACGCCCCGCACCGCCGGAACCCAGGCTGTCGGTGCCGCTGCCCAGGCCGCCGAGTCCGCCACCGCCACCGGAACCCATGCCCCCGTTGTATCCGGCGGTCGAGGTCGCGGAGTTCGCGCTGGACGGATCCACCGACTGCGGTGTGGTACTCGAATTCGACGTTCCCTGGTTCGCCGCGTTCGAGGCCTGCTGCTGCGAGGACGGATCCGTACTCGTCGGATCCTTCTGCTGCGCGTTGTCCGGATTCCGGGAGTTGTCCTTGGTGCTGTCGTTGGTGGCGTTACCCGGGCTGGTACTCGACGGGCCGGTGTTCGCGGTGTTCGGATTGGTACCTGCGCCCGGCTTGTCGACCGATACGAATGTCGGGACACCGGTGCCTGCCGGGGCGAATACCGGGTCGTAGTTGTTCTTCATCGCCGCGATGGCGGTCTGGTGAAGTTCGTCCTCGGTGCGGCCCGCGGCCATGGCGGCGCTCGGAGCGGTCACTCCGAGCAGCTGCGACACCAGGGGATTTCCTGGTGTCGCAGCGGTTCCGGGAGCGGTCGATGCCGTACTGGGAGGTGGCACCGAAAGTTTCACGGCCTCGGCTCCGTCCGCGACCGACCGAATCCGCGCACCGACGGCGATTATCACCTCTTGCACCTGCGTGAGCTGCTGGAAGAACTTTTGCGCGGATTCGGTCGCGGCGTTGGCGATCTGCCCCTTCGCGCCCGTCGCCAGCGCGTTCTGAACGGCGAGATTCGAACCGAACAGGCCACCACCGAGGTTGGTCGCGATGTCGTTCCAGTGCGTCGCGTGAGTCTGCAACATGCCGGGCATCAACGACTGAGCGCCGGAATAGATATCTTGATGAGATTTGCCGGCCCAGTTCTCGAGGTCGTTGACGTAAGGATTATCGGTATCGCTGTACGACAGTTGGCTCTGCAAGCTCTGCGCCCCAGCCCTGGCTGTATTTGCATCAGCTATCGCAGAGGCTGCTTTGGGATCTACTCCGAAAAGCTGGGTCAGCAAGGAATTCGGCGAGCCGCCCCCCTGATTGGTCATACTCAGTTATCCTTCCCGATCTCCGCCTCGATAAGCGTTGCAGTATTCAGCATGCCATCGCAGGCAGGCGTCTCCTTCACCTCTCCCGGCAAATTGAGGTCAGTGAGCACCTGAACGAAACCGGCCTTGGTCCTGAGGTCGATCTCGCAAGTCTCCGGGAATTGCGGGTCGCTAACCCACATAGCCTGTCGACCGTTTACTGTGGTCGGCTGATTTCTACCCGCAACCTTCTGCAGGTCCTGATCCCAGGGGACATTTCCAGAGATCAGCCTCAGCCCTTTTTTGGCGCCTTTGAATCCACATGTCAGGAAGGTTTGCTCCGCAACGAAATCTGTTACCCTGTGGCGCGACGACGGGTCGAAACCAGCTTTTTGAATGGCCTGATCACTAATCCAGGTGCACGGATCGAAAACCACCTTGGGGAGCCCGTTCGAGTACTGGTTATTGTCCTGGGACGGCGGCTGGATCTTCGGATTCGTTAGCGTAGGTCGCACTGCCGTGGTTTCAGCAGTTGATGATGCCGACTTCGCACCGCTGGTATCCGCGCTCGAACCATCACTATTACTCGACGTACAGCCAACCGTCGCCGAAAGGACCGCCGCGCAGATACACACCCAAGCAGATACCCTCACTTGCCAACTCCCTCGGTCGCAACCTTGATCGCCTGCTTATGCATCTCGTCTGCTTCCTGAATCCGTTTTGCAGCCAGAAGATGCGCAGCAGCCATTTCGAGAGCTGCTTCCTTCGCACTTTCCAACGCTGTGACCAGTGCGGCAGCTTTACGCTCGAACCCAGATTTGAGCTGTTGAGCTGAAGCGAAAGTACCGAACCCGTCGAGATCATGGAGAACCTTGGCCGCCTCCAATTGCGGGTCGAGCGTGTTCGTGACCAGCCGCTGATACGCCTCGGCGCACTTCCTCGCGACCCCCTCCTCCATCGTGAACGTCCCCGCGACCGCCTGTTGATACAAGCTCTTCGCTGTTGACACCCCCACGTCCGCGTCCCCCATCGCGCCCCCTCCTCGACTCTCTTCTGGATCATCGCACTCTGGAAGACCTTACTTCACCGGCTATCCCAACGCTGGAATCCATCACTCCCCCGATCCCGCCCCCGGCCTTGTTCACCACCCGGGACACCCCGGACATAAGCCCCGACCCGCACGCCCACCGAACCAAACTGCAACAGGTTCTTGCGCTGGCAGCGACTTCGACCATATAGTCCGTACACGTGTCCAGACAGCATGGGAGCTACCGGTGAGCGAGCGAACGACGCGGGTGTGCGTCCGACGTCGCACGGCACCGGCGAGGGGGCGACGTGCGCGGACAGGCGCCCGTGGGCCCGTGAGCTCGACGCGCCGGATTCGAGGAATGTCCGCCGAGCACCACTGATCGCGACCGCCGAACAAGCCGAACAATCTGCCGCAGAGGAGTTTTCACCATGGCCCGTTTCACCGGACGATCCGCGATCGTCACCGGCGCAGCGCAGGGTATCGGCGCCGTCTACGCCAAGGCGCTGGCCGCCGAGGGCGCGAAGGTCGTCGTCGCCGATCTGAACGCGGACAAGGGCGAGGAGGTCGCCAAGCAGATCGTCGCCGACGGCGGGACCGCCGCGTTCCACCGCGTCGACGTCTCCGACCCCGAGTCGACCACCGAACTGGCCGAATTCACCGTCGCCGAATTCGGCGGCATCGATCACCTGGTCAACAACGCCGCGATCTACGGCGATATGAAGCTGGACCTGCTGCTGACCGTCCCGTGGGACTACTACAAGAAGTTCATGAGCGTGAACTTCGACGGCGCGCTGAACATGACCAGGGCGGTGTGGCAGCCGATGTCCAAGGGCGGGGGCGGCTCGATCGTGAACCAGTCCTCCACCGCCGCGTGGCTGTACTCCGGGTTCTACGGGCTGGCCAAGGTCGGGGTCAACGGCCTGACCCAGCAGCTGGCCACCGAACTGGGCGGCTCCAAGATCCGGATCAACGCCATCGCGCCCGGACCGATCGACACCGAGGCCACCAAGACCGTGACCCCGGGCAATATGGTCAAGGACATGGTGAACCGGCTTCCCCTGAAACGCATGGGAACTCCGGAGGACCTGGTCGGCGCGTGCCTGTACCTGCTGTCGGACGAGGCGAGCTGGGTGACCGGCCACATCCTCAACGTCGACGGCGGACAGATCATCCGGTCATGAGCGAGAACGACACCCCCGTCGGGTTCATCGGCCTGGGCAACATCGGCGCGCCGATGGCCAAGCGCCTGCTGGATTGGCCCGGCGGACTGGTGGTTTGCGATATGCGGCCCGAGGCGCTGGAGAAGTTCGTGGCGCGCGGCGCGAAGGCCGCGGCCACGGCCGCCGAGGTCGCCGAACAGGCCGCGGTCATCTCGATCGTGGTCGTCGACGACGAGCAGGTGCGCTCGGTGGTCTCCGGGCCCGACGGCATCCTGAGCACCGCCCGGCCCGGCACCGTGGTCGCCGTGCACTCCACCATCAGCGACGAGACCGCCGTCCAGCTGGCCGAGGAATGCGCTTCGCGCGGAGTGCAATTCGTGGACGCCCCGATCAGCGGCGGCGCGGGCGGAGCCAAGGAGGGCAATCTCGCGATCATGGTGGGCGGCACGGAGGCCGCCTACGAGAAGGTCTCCGAACCCTTCGGCCGCTTCGCCGGACTGGTCGTGCACGCCGGCGAGGTCGGCGCGGGCACGCGAATGAAGTTGGCGCGCAACCTCTTGCACTTCGTCTCGTTCACCGCCGCGGCGGAGGCGCAGCGCCTGGCCGAGGCCGCCGGACTGGACATCACCGATCTGGGCAAGGTGGTCCGGCATTCCGACGCCATCACCGGCGGCGCGGGGGCGATCATGTTGCGCGACACCACCGCACCGGTGGCCGAGGACGATTTCTGGCATTCGATCCTGACGCACGTGCGGGAGCTGGGCGAGAAGGATCTGGCCCTGGCCCTCGCGGTCGGCGATCGGCTCGAAGTCCCGCTACCGTTCGCCCGGCTGGCTCTGCGGGGCCTGGGCGCCGGCCTGGGCGTGGGTCCCGGCGATATCGCTCAGGAGCGAGGATGAGCGACAATCGCGCAGCTAGTCGTCCTCGCCACCGGATGCGGGTGTCCCGCGGATCACAGGAGCAGTCATGAGCGAGGAGACCGCCGCCGAACGCCGCGCACGCGGGCTGGCGAAGATGTCCGAGGTGTACGGCTGGGACTTCGCCGACGGCCCCGGCGACCACTTCGCCGTCACCGCGGACCACCTGTTCGCCGATATCTGGTCCCGGCCCGAACTGAGCATCCGGGATCGCCGGCTGCTGCTGATCGGCGCGCTCACCGCGCAGGGCATGTTCGACGTCGCGGAGATCCAGATCGGCTCGGCCCTGGGCAACGGCGAACTCACCCCGGCACAACTGCGCGAGATCGCGCTGTTTCTCTGCCATTACGTAGGCTGGCCTGCGGGAACCAGTTTGGACAGCGTGGTGGGCAAGGTGGTGGCGCGCCACGAGCGCAAGGCCGCCCGCGCCGCGGAGAATCCCACCGAATGAGCCTGTGACCGGAGTCTCCGGTACCCGCGCAGCAGGATGAAGACCCCGACAACCGGCGATCGAACCAGACAGGAACCGCAGCAATGTCCGAAACCACCACCGTACGACCGCAGCGCGCGAACGCGATCACCGAATGGGATTTCGAGGCCGACGTGGTGATCGCCGGATACGGCGTCGCGGGCGCGTGCGCGGCCATCGAGGCCAAGCGGGCCGGCGCCGACGTGCTGGTACTCGAGCGCACCGGAGGCTGGGGCGGCGCGGCATCGATGTCGGGCGGATTCATCTACCTCGGCGGCGGCACCGCACTGCAGAAGGCGCTGGGCTTCGAGGACACGCCCGAGAACATGGAGAAGTTCATGACCGCGGCCCTGGGCCCCGGCGTGGACGCCGCGAAGATCCACGACTACTGCCAGGGCAGTGTCGAGCACTTCGATTGGCTTGTCGCCCAAGGTGTTCCGTTCAAGGAGGAGTTCTGGGGCGAGCCCGGCTGGGAGCCCGCGCACGACGAGGGCCTGATGTACTCCGGCGGGGAGAATTCCGCGCCGTTCAAGGACATCGCGACCCCCGCGCCGCGCGGGCACCTTCCGCAGATGCAGAACAAGCGGATCGGTGAGCAGGGCGGCGGCTACATGCTGATGAAGCCGCTGATCGACACCGCCGAAAGTCTCGGTGTGCGTGCGGAATACGACATCCGCATCCAGCGCCTGATCGTGGACGAGGACGACCGCGTCGTCGGCGTGGTCGCCAAGCGGTACGGCAACCTGGTCAATGTGCGCGCCCGCCGCGGCGTCGTGCTCGCGACCGGCAGTTTCGCCTACAACCAGGAGATGATCGAGGCCTACGTGCCGCGGCTGCTCAATCGCCCGGCCGCCTCGATCGAGGAGCACGACGGCATCGGCATCCGGGTCGCGCAGGCCTTGGGCGCGCAGGTCGCGCACATGGACGCGGCCGAGGTGGCGTTCTTCGTCGATCCGCAGATGGTGGCCCGGGGGATCATGGTCAACGCCCGCGGCCAGCGCTACATCACCGAGGACACCTACTGCGGCCGGGTCGGCCAGGCCACCCTGAACCAGCAGGACAACAAGGCCTACCTGATCATGGACGAGCAGGCGCTCGAGGCCGCGCTGGCGACCGAGAGTTCGGTGACGTTCTTCCGGCAGCCGCCCAAGTGGGCCGCGGAGACCGTGGCCGAACTCGAATCCGATATGGGCCTGCCCGAGGGCGCGCTGCAGACCACCGTCGAGGTCTACAACAAGCACGCGGCCGAGGGTTCGGATCCGTTGCTGGGCAAGAAATCCGAGTGGGTCAAACCGATCGGCACGCCGCTGGCCGGTTTCGATCTGCGCGAGCACACCGGCGGATTCACCCTCGGCGGGTTGAAGACCGATCTGGATTCGCGCGTGCTGCACGTGTCCGGGGATCCGATTCCGGGGCTGTTCGCAGCGGGCCGGTGCACCTCCGGCGTGTGCACCGGCGGGTACGCCAGCGGCACCTCCCTCGGTGACGGCAGCTTCTACGGACGTCGCGCGGGCAAGGCCGCCGCGGCCCCTATTCGAGACTGAAAGGAGTACGGGCCCATGCGTTTCGGCATCGTCCTGTTCACCAGCGATCGCAACATCAGCCCGGCCGCGGCCGCGAAGGGCGCGGAGGATCGCGGGTTCGCGTCGTTCTTCGTTCCCGAGCACACCCACATCCCGGTGAAACGTGAAGCGGCACACCCGACCACGGGCGATGCCAGCCTGCCCGACGACCGGTACACCCGCACGCTCGACCCGTGGGTGGCCCTGGGTACGGCCGCCGCGGTGACCTCGCGGATCGAATTGTCCACGGCGGTGGCGCTTCCCACCGAACACGATCCGATCACCCTGGCCAAGACCATCGCCACGCTCGATCACCTCTCCGGCGGCCGGGTCAGCCTGGGCGCCGGATTCGGTTGGAACACAGACGAACTCGCCGACCATGGGATTCCGGGCGCCAAGCGGCGCACCGCGTTGCGCGAGTACATCGAGGCGATGCGCGCGTTGTGGACCCAGGAGGAAGCCTCCTACGAGGGCGAATTCGTGAAATTCGGTCCCAGCTGGGCCTGGCCCAAGCCGACGCAGGACAAGATCGACGTGCTGATCGGCACCGCGGGCACCGAGAAGGGGTTCCGCTGGATCGCCCGGTCGGCCGATGGCTGGATCACCACCCCGTACGAGCAGGACCTGCTGCTCGAGCGGCTGCAACTGCTGCGCAAGGTGTGGCAGGAGGCCGAGCGCACCGGCACCCCGCGCGTGGTCGCCCTGGCGGGCAAACCCGATCCGGCGCAGCTGACCGCATGGGCCGAGGCCGGGGTCACCGACGTGCTGTTCGGCCTGCCGGACAAGCCCGAGGCCGATGTGCTGGCCTACCTCGACCGGCTTTCTGCCAAACTGGCGCCATTGGGCCTACCGGCCTGACCGTCCCCGTCCTTTCGCCGAGAGTGAGACCTTAGCGTGCGTATCGCCCTGCTGTCCTACCGCAGCAAGACCCACTGTGGGGGACAGGGGGTGTACGTGCGGTACCTGAGTTCGGGACTGGCCGAACTCGGCCACGAGGTGGAGGTGTTCTCCGGCCAGCCCTATCCCGAACTGCTCGATCCGCGGGTGCGGCTGACCGAGGTGCCGAGCCTGGATCTGTACCGCGACGAGGATCCGTTCCGCACGCCGCGGCCGAGCGAGATCCGGGATCGGATCGATCTGCTCGAACTGGGCACCATGTGGACCGCGGGCTTCCCGGAACCGCGCACCTTCAGCCTCCGCGCGGCACAGCTGTTGCGCTCGCGCGCAGCGGATTTCGACGTGGTGCACGACAACCAGTGCCTGGGCTCGGGGCTGCTGGACATCGCCCGGCAGCTGCCGGTGGTCGCCACCATCCACCATCCGATCACCCGGGACCGAGCGGTGGATCTGGCCGCCGCGCCGTGGCGGCGCAAGCTGTTCGTGCAGCGCTGGTACGGCTTCCTCGGCATGCAACAGCGCGTGGCCCGGCAGATTCCGGATCTGATCACCGTCTCCTCCTCCTCGGCCACCGATATCGCCGACGATTTCGGCGTCGCGCCCGGGCAACTGCGGGTGGTGCCGCTCGGTGTGGACACCGAGCTGTTCCGGCCCCGTGCGGGACGCGTCCCGGGCCGCATCGTCGCGGTCGCCAGCGCCGACAAACCGCTCAAGGGCATATCCCATCTGCTGCAGGCGGTTTCGC
This sequence comes from Nocardia sp. PLKS1-43, assembly GCF_059510335.1. Lineage (NCBI taxonomy): Bacteria > Bacillati > Actinomycetota > Actinomycetes > Mycobacteriales > Nocardiaceae > Nocardia > Nocardia sp. PLKS1-43. Next base: position 139,223 of record NZ_JCAJZQ010000003.1, read on the forward strand.
GGCTGCGCGTGGCGCACGACGTGGAATTGCAGCTCGTCGCCAAGCTGGACCCCGACGGGCCCACCGAGAAATTGATCGCCGAACTGGGCCTGGCCGACGTCGTCACGGTCAGCAGCGGCCTGTCCGACACCGATCTGGCCGAACTGCTCAGCTCCGCCCAGATCTCCTGCATCCCTTCGATGTACGAGGGTTTTTCGCTACCCGCGGTGGAGGCGATGGCCAGTGGCACACCATTGGTCGCCAGCCGGGCCGGGGCACTGCCCGAGGTGGTCGGCGATTGCGCCGAACTGGTCGAACCGGGCAACGTGGACGAGTTGGCCAGGGTCATCGGCGGTCTGCTGGATTCGCGCCGCCGGCTCGACGATCTCGGCGCGGCCGGGCGACGCCGGGCGCTGTCGGTGTACAGCTGGGAAGCCGTTGCCGCACAGACTGTTTCGGTGTACGAGCAGGCCATCTCGAGGTACCGCACGGACGAGGAGAGCAAGTAGATGTTGACCGTCGATTTCGACCGGCTGGGCGTCGGACCGGGCACTCGCGTCATCGATGTGGGCGCGGGTCTGGGGCGGCATTCCTTCGAGGCGTACCGCCGGGGCGCGGATATCGTCGCCTTCGATCAGAACGCCGATGATCTGGCCCAGGTCAAGGTGATGTTCGGGGCGATGGCCGAGGCGGGCGAGGCGCCCGAGCACGCGCGTGCGGAGGCGGTGCAGGGCGATGCGCTGGCGCTGCCGTACGAGGACGGCGAATTCGACGTGGTCATCGCCTCGGAGATCCTCGAGCACATCCCGGCCGACGATCGGGCCATCGCCGAGCTGGTGCGGGTGCTCGCGCCCGGGGGTGCGCTGGTGGTGACGGTGCCACGCTGGCTGCCCGAGCGGATCTGCTGGCTGTTCTCGGACGAATACCACGCCAACGAGGGCGGGCACGTGCGGATCTATCGCGCCGACGAATTGCGGCGCAAGATCGCCGGTCTCGGTATGCGATTCATCCACAGCGCCCACGCGCACGCGCTGCACTCGCCGTACTGGTGGCTCAAGTGCCTGGCGGGCGTATCCAACGACAAGCATTGGGCGGTCACCTCCTATCACCGAATGCTGGTGTGGGACATGATGAAACGACCGTGGCTGACCCGGACCGCGGAGTCCGCGCTGGATCCGCTGATCGGTAAGAGCGTGGCGCTGTACTTCACCAAGCCGGCGGTGCGGCGTGGCGGATTCTGAGCTGCCGGCGGTCGCCGGGGTGCTGACCGCTGCCCAGATTCGCCGTACCGCGCAATCCATTGCCGCACAACAGGAACCCGATGGCGCGCTGCCGTGGTTCAGCGGCGGGCACACCGATCCGTGGGATCATCTCGAGAACGCCATGGCGCTCACGTCGGCGGGACTGCTGGACGCGGCCCGCGCCGCGTACGCCTGGTCGATGCGTACCCAGCGTCCGGATGGCAGCTGGCCCAGCGAGTTTCGCGCCGGAGCCGTGGCGATCGAGGACGCCGACACCAATTTCTGCGCCTATATCGCCACTGGGGTCTGGCATTACGTGTGCAGCACCGGGGATCGCGAATTCGGCGCCCGGATGTGGCCGACGGTGTGCGCGGCCATCGATTACGTCGTCTCGCTGCAGCAGGGGCGCAACGGCGAGATCTACTGGTTGAGCGGCCCGAACGGCCCGGTTCCCGAGGCACTGCTGACCGGCTGCGCGAGCATGTTCCACAGCATTCGCTGCGCACTGGCTCTGGCCGGACTGCTGGGAATCCCTCAGCCCGAATGGGAGGTCGCGGCGCTGCGGCTGGGCCATGCCATCCGGCATCATCCCGAGGCGTTCGGCGAGAAGGACCGCTATTCGATGGACTGGTACTACCCGGTCCTGTGCGGTGCGTACGACGGTGCGGACGCGATGGCCCGAATCGACTCCCGCTGGGACGATTTCGTGGTCGGCGATCTGGGCATCCGCTGCGTCGCCGACCGACCCTGGGTGACCGGTGCGGAGACCTGCGAGCTGGTGCTGACTTTGGACCGGCTCGGCCATCGCGATCGCGCGCTGCGACTGCTCGCGGCCATGCAGCACCTGCGCGAGGAGGACGGATCCTATTGGACCGGACTGGTTTTCGCGGACGGCAAACGCTGGCCCGAGGAACGCACCACCTGGACCGGGGCGGCGATGATCCTGGCCGCCGACGCGCTGTCCCGCACCACACCCGGTAACGGGATCTTCCGCGAACTCGCCGTGCCGATCGACATCACCGACGGATTCGCCTGCGACTGCGTGGGTTCGCGCCGCTGAGCAACGAGTTCACGCTGCCCGGCCGGCGATTCGCACCCCGGGCGCTCCGGTTCGCGCCGCCGAACCAGGGCCGAGCCAGAAGTCCGCGCCGAGCTACGGCGCGGACCACGCCTCTTGGTTGCGGCCGCCGCAACCGGTGTCGCGCTCCAGGACGCGCAGCGACCCGGTGGCCGACACCTCGCGGAACTTCCCGCCGTCCAACGCCTTTCGATAGATGTTGTACGGCGCGCGGCCGCCGTCGGCCGGATCCGGGAACACGTCGTGGATGGCCAGCGCGCCGCCCGCGGCGACCCAGAGCGCCCAGTTGTCGTAATCGCGCTGGGCGGCCTCCTCGGTGTGCCCGCCGTCGATGAACAGCAGCCGGATCGGCGTGCGCCACATCTTCGCGACCGTGGCCGAGGAGCCCAGCACGCCCACGACGGTATCGGTGAGTCCGGCGCGCACGATCGCGCGGCGGAATTCGGTGACGGTATCGAATTTCCCGGTTTCCGGATCGACCAGCGAGCTGTCGTGGTACTCCCAGCCCGGCTGATGTTCCTCCGAACCCTGATGGTGATCGATGGTGTAAACGGTCGCCCCGGTTTCCCGCGCGGCCGCGCCGAGATATATCGATGATTTCCCGCAATAGGTGCCGATTTCGGCGATGATTCCGTCACCGGCGTATCGGCGCGCGGCCTCGTACAGCGCTCGCCCTTCCTCGGGCGGCATGAAGCCGGTTGTTTGCTCGGCAATGTCGAACAATTGCGTCGTGGCCGTGGAAATCACCGGATCGGCACGAGTCATCAGCGGAGAACCTTTCTGTCGGCAAGCCCGCGCGCAGATAGCCGCGGCGGTGCGAGTTGCCCTCGAAGCGGCACCATAGTAGCATCCGGACACGTGTCCGATCCCCTTTCCGCAGAGCCGCCCGCGGTGAATATGGAGGCTACCCGCCGCCGCCTCACCGAGAAACAGGCCGACACCGTCGACCGGCTGACCAGGGCCGCACTGGAGGTGCTCTCTCGCGAGGGTTTCGCCGGTCTGACCGTGCGAATGGTCGCGGCCACCGCGGGCGTCGGCACGGCCACCGCCTACACCTACTTCTCCTCCAAGGAGCATCTGGTCGCGGAGGTGTTCTGGCGCCGGCTGGCCGCAACCCAGCCGCCCATCGCCGACCTCACCGACCCGATCCGGCGCGTCGTCGCGGTACTGCGCCAGATCGCCATGCTCGTGGCCGATGAACCCGCCCTCGCGGGAGCGGTAACCAGCGCTTTGCTCGGCACCGATCCGGATGTCTCACACCTGCGCACCCGAATCGGCACGGAAATTCGCAAACGCCTGCTCGAGGCCCTGGGCCCGGACGCCGATCTCGATATCGTGGAAACCCTGGAATTGCTCTACGCGGGCGCCCTGGTCCGTGCGGGCGTCGGTTACGCCTCCTACGCCGAAATCGCCGACCGTTTGGAAAAATCCGCGCTCCAGGTCCTCACGAACTGAATTCCATCCGGAGAAATCGATCGGAATTCACAGGACGAGGTCACTCAACCGATTCCAATCGACCTGAATCCGAATGGGCAGATCCACCGCGAACCCGGTACCCGGTTTCAGGACGTGCACCGGCCTGTAGTGTCCGACACCATGGTCGAGCGCGTAAGTCTCGATCGATGTCACCTCACTGTCCGAAACACTCACCAGCCAGTACCACGGAATCCCGGCTGCCGCGTACTCCCACATCTTCTCGAGCCGATCGGTCTTCACATGGCTGGGCGAGATGACCTCGACGGCGATCTTCAGATACCGCGCGGGCACCGGTCGCACATCCGGCGGAACACAGTCGAAAAGCGCGACGTCCGGGCGCCGGATTGTCGTCCGCGGCACCTCCCAGAGCACTATGTCGAAGTCGTGGTTGGCATCGAGGCAAGCGGAGGGATCCTCCGACATGAACTCGCGCGCTGCGTCCTCGAACATCCCGAGCAGCCGATGGACAGCCTTCTGATGCGCCCGCGTCGGCGATTCACACCGCACCGCATCTCCGTTGACGACCTCGACCAGGCGGCAGAACTCCTCGGGGAGCTCACGCCAGATATCCAGAGTGATCGGCTCCGGCTGCACATTCTCCGGACGAGCCCAATCGAAGATCGGTGACATGTGTCGAATTCTAAAGGGCGGCGTCGACCGGATACCCGATGGTGAAGTCGATCTCTGCAGTTGTCGGGACGATCTTTTCAATCGCCGTCGAGAATCTCGCGCAGCCGGCGGGCGAACGCTTCCGGCTGCCCCGGGTAGCCGTTGCCCGGACCGGTGAAGCCGCCGTGGTGGCTGGGGAATACCGCCGGTCGACCGCCGAGCAGGGCCGCGGTGCATGCGGAGGTGCGGTCGGTGAGAGTGCCCGCCGACTCCTCGCCCACGGCGATCACGATCCGCGTCGCGGCGGCGGTGAGGGCGTCGACGTCCGGGCGGTAGTCCGTCACCGCGACCGAGCGGTCGGACAACAGCGGGTCGTCACGTGAGCCGTCGTCGGCGGTGGGCATACCGAACATGGCCGGGTCGGCCGGGGGCTGGGCGAAGAACTCGTCGGTGAATTCGCCCTTCCACATGGTCACCGCCATGAAGGCCGCCATTCCGGCGCCGAAACCCTTCGCCTGGTAGGCCGCCCGCATTCCGGCGAAGGCGCGCATCGCGGCCTCGGCGTCGGGCAGCACGGTGGCCAGCGGCGGCTCGTGCGCGACCAGAGTCGTCACATCACCGGGATGGGCGGCCACGAGGGCCAGCGCGGTGATCGCGCCGCCGCTGCTGGCGAACATCTCCACGGGTCCGGCGCCGAGCGCCTCGATCACCGCGTGGATATCTGCCGCCTGGGTCTCGGGCACGCTGTCCGTGCGCCCGTCACTGCGGGTACTGCGGCCCAGACCGCGCGGATCGTAGGTGATCGAGGTGCGGTCGGGCAGTTCGGCGACCAACGCCCCGAACCCCTCGGCGCACATGGGCTGACCGATCATGAACAGCGGCGGTCGCCCGTCGGCGGTGGGCAGCGGGCCGTGGACGTCGTAGACAATCCTCGCGCCCTCGGTGTCGAGAGTATGCGTCGTCATGCCACTGTCGACGGCACACCGCCCTGGAATTCATCGGTCCCGGCCCGCCCCGAGATGCCGTTCGTAGTGCGCGCGGGCCCGGTCATAGGCGGTGCGGAGCAGATCGCGGGTCACCTGTTCGGTGCGGGCTCCCGGGTTCACCACCGCGAGCCAGCCCGCCGAGCCGTACACCGGATGCGGCAGAACGGTGTCATCCAGGCCGTAATCGATTGACGCACTGCCGGTCTCGCGCGGACTACGACCCGTGCGCCGGATGAATTCCGCACGCCCGGCGGCGATGTTCACCCGGAACGCGCCGGGGCGATCCAGGCGCGAGGCCTCGTCGCCCGGATAGTTCTTGGTGACGAGCGTCGCGAAGGGCTGCGCCGCGCTCGGCGTACTGCCGTCGCCCGAGTAGTAGCAGAACGTGTCCCCCCAGCTGATCTCGGGCGAGCCGTCGCCCGGGCCGGGACGCACGATCAGCACGTTTTCGAGGCCGTCGAGGAATTCGATGATGTCATCCGGAGTCATACCTTCCAGCCTGTCATTCAACTTCCCAGTGAGGATTTCGGCGACAGATCGCAAGTAGATCGACCGAAAAGCTCACAGCGCATCAACTCTCGCCGGTGATCGGGACGCACTCGCGGCCACGAAATGAGCCATCACATCGCGAATGCGCGCGGCCCACGACCCGGGCGGGGTTGTCGCGCTCACAGTTCTGTAGTAGCGTCCAGACACGTGTCCATGAGGATGGGCTCGGTACGTCGGAAGGGTGTTGACGATGACGTTGGTCAAGCCGCGGCAGGTGTCCGGTGGCGAGCACGAGCACGGGCATCTCGAGGAGTTCCGCACCGATCCGATCGCGCTGATGCGGCGCGTGCGCTCGGAGTGCGGCGATGTCGGCTCGTTCCGGCTGGCGGACAAGGATGTCATCCTGCTGTCGGGGTCCGAGGCGAACGAATTCTTCTTCCGCTCCAGCGATGCCGACCTGGACCAGAGCGCGGCCTATCCGTTCATGAAGCCGATCTTCGGTGAGGGCGTGGTCTTCGACGCCAGCCCCGAGCGCCGCAAGGAGATGCTGCACAATCAGGCGCTGCGCGGCGAGCACATGCGCGGCCACGCGGAAACCATTGCGCGCGAGGTGAATGCGATCGTCGAACGCTGGGACGACGAGGGCGAGATAGATCTGCTGGAGTTCTTCGCCGAGCTGACCATCTACACCTCCTCGGCCTGCCTGATCGGCAAGAAGTTCCGCAACGAACTCGACGGCCGATTCGCGCATCTGTACCACGAACTCGAGCAGGGCACCGACGCACTGTGCTATGTCGACCCCTACGCCCCCATCGAGAGTTTCCGCCGCCGGGACTCCGCGCGCGCGCAACTGGTCGAGCTGGTGCAGGGCATCATGGACGGCCGGATCGCGAATCCGCCTGCGGGCAAGGAAGATCGGGACATGCTCGACGTGCTGGTCTCGATCAAGGACGAGGAGGGCAACCTGCGCTTCTCGGCCAGCGAGATCACCGGCATCTTCATCTCGATGATGTTCGCCGGACACCACACCACCTCCGGCACCGCCGCCTGGACGGTGATCGAACTGCTGCGTCACCCCGAGCAGCTCGACCGCGTCGTCACCGAGCTGGACGAGCTCTACGCCGACGGCAAGGATGTGAGTTTCCATGCGCTGCGCCAGATCCCGCAGCTCGAGGCGACCCTGAAGGAGACGCTGCGGCTGCATCCGCCGCTGATCATCCTGATGCGGGTGGCCCGCGACGAATTCGACGTGTGCGGAAACCTCATCGCCCCGGGCGACCTCGTCGCCGCCACTCCGGCGGTGTCCAACCGGATCGCCGAGGACTTCCCGAATCCCGACGATTTCGACCCGGGCCGCTACATCGACCCCAACCAGCAGGATCTGCTCAACCGCTGGACCTGGATCCCGTTCGGCGCGGGCCGGCACCGCTGCGTGGGCGCGGCGTTCGCGACCATGCAGTTGCAGGCGATCTTCTCGATTCTGTTGCGGGACTGGGAATTCGAGATGGCCCAGCCTTCGGACAGCTACCGCAACGACCACTCCAAGATGGTCGTGCAGTTGCAGCAGCCGTGCGCGGTGCGCTACCGCCGCCGGCGGCGCTGACCGGCAACCGTAAGCGGGCCACACCGATTCGGTGTGGCCCGTGGTGTACGCGCGGAAAGTTACTGCGGCAGAACTGCTTCGATGGCGGAGACGACGGCCGGATCCTTCGGCTCGGTGCGCGGCCGGAACCGGCCCACGACATTGCCCTGCGCATCGACCAGGAACTTCTCGAAATTCCACTGGATGTCACCCGCCGCGCCCTCGGCGTCGGCGGTCTGCACGAGTTCCTGATACAGCGGATGCCGCGCCGCACCGTTCACGTCGACCTTCTCCAGCAACGGAAAATCGACACCGTAGGTGGTGGAGCAGAATTCGGCGATCTCCTCCGCCGTACCGGGCTCCTGGCCCATGAACTGATTACACGGCACGCCGACCACGCTGAATCCGCGCGGCCCGTAGGTCTGCTGGAGTTCGACCAGACCCGTGTACTGCGGGGTCAGGCCGCACTTCGAGGCCACGTTGACAACCAGCAGCGCCTTGTCACCGGCCAATTCGGCCAGGGTGGTGGGTTTGTCGGCAAGGGTTTTGACGGGAATCTCTCGAATGCTCACAAATGGAGATGCTACCGCCGATTCGCTCCGCTAGGCCGTTCCGTAATTCACCCGCCAGTGCTTGATTCCATTGATCCACCCCGACCGCAACCGCACCGGCTGCTCGACTTCGCGCAGCTCGGGCATGGTGTCGGCGATCGCGTTGAACATCAGATCGATCTCCAGCCGGGCCAGATTCGCCCCGACGCAGTAGTGCGTACCGGTTCCGCCGAAGCCCAGGTGCGGATTCGGATCGCGCAGGATGTCGAAACGGAACGGATCATCGAATTCGGTTTCGTCGAAATTGGCCGAACTGTAGAACAACCCGAGCCGCTGCCCGGCGGCGATGTGCTGACCGGCCAACTCCACATCGCGGGTCGCGGTGCGCTGGAATACGCTCACCGGAGTCGCCCAGCGCACGATCTCGTCGGGCGCGGTGGCCGGACGCTGTCGCAGGTACAGCTCCCATTGCTCGGGATGATCCACGAACGCCTTCATCCCGTGCGTGATCGCGTTGCGGGTGGTCTCGTTCCCCGCGACGGTCAGCAGCATCATGAAGAATCCGAATTCGTCCGAGGTCAGCGCCTCTCCGTCGACATCGGCGTTGACGAGCCGGCTGACGATATCGTCGAGCGGATGCGCTCGCCGCTGATCGGCCATCGCGTACGCGTAGCCGATCAGTTCCACGGTGGCCAGCTTGCCGTCGCGGTATTCCGGGTCGTCGGCGCTGAGCAACTCGTTGGACCAGGTGAACAGCTTGAACCGGTCCTCCTGCGGCACGCCCAGCAGTTCGGCGATGGCCTGTAGCGGCAACTCGCACGCCACCTGCTGAACGAAGTCGCCGCCACCGATCTGCTTGGCGGCGTGCACGATTCGCTCGGCGCGCTCGGTCAGCACCGTACGCAGACTCGCCACGGCGCGCGGGGTGAATCCCTGCGAGATGATCCGGCGCAGCTTGGTGTGCCGCGGCGGATCCATGTTCAGCATCAGCGAGGTGTTCGCCACTTCCCGCTCCTCGGGAGTGCCGTTCGGATCGATCCGGATCAGCGCGCCGTTGGCCTGCGAGGAGTAGATCTCCGGATGACGCGAGATCTCCCGGATGTCCTCGTGCCGGCTCACCACCCAGTACCCGCCGTCGTCGAACGGGGCCGCGTACTCCGGGGCCTGGGCGTTCCACCAGACCGGGGCGGTGCGCCGGAGTTCGGCGAATTCCGCGACGGGACTGCGCGCTTCCCACAGAGCAGGGTCGGTGAAGTCGAACCCGACGGGGATCGAAGGCTCGGGCATGACCCCTCCTCACCGTTCGCGACTGTGCGAACCGGGATGGAAATGAAACGGGTTCCTATGATTGAAGCACTTCGCGGGCCCTCTCCGCAGGCATCCGGGAAGGTTTCCCCGTTAGTGATCACGCCGCCCGGAGCGCTTCCTCGACGAGACCACGGCAAACCGGATCTTCACCGGAACTAGAACTTGTTCTACAGTGGCTTCCAGGCAGTGCCCTCCAGACGCCCACGACTACTTCGAGGATGAGGTAACGAACCATGACCGACGTTCCGCACAGCGCGGGAACCAGCGAGGCCGATTACATCGTCGTGGGCGCGGGCAGCTCCGGTGCCGTGGTCGCGGGCCGTCTGGCCGAGAACGGCGCTCGCGTGATCCTGGTGGAGGCCGGACGCAAGGACAACACCCGGCTGGTGACCAGTCCGGGCATGATCACGATGGTGCACACCGTCCCCCAGCTCAAGCATCGGGTGACCTGGAGCCAGTATTCGATTCCGCAGAAGTACGCCAACGACCGCGCGATCCCGATGACCCGCGGCAAGGTGCTCGGCGGTTCCAGCTCGGTCAACGGCATGCTGTTCGTGCGCGGCAACCGGGCCAACTTCGACTCCTGGGCGGCCGAGGGCTGCACGGGCTGGGAGTACGAGAACGTCCTGGCCGCGTACAAGAAGCTGGAGAACTGGGAGGAGGGCGCCAGCGAGTACCGCGGTTCGGGCGGACCGATCCAGGTCACCCGGCAGCGGGATCTGACCCCGATCTCGCAGCAGTTCATGCAGGCCGCCTCGGAAACCCTGAACGTCCCGCGCATCGCCGACTACAACGGCGAATCGCAGGAGGGTATCAGCATCTTCCAACAGAGCGTTCGAAATGGCTTGCGCTACAGCTCCTCTCGCGGTTTCATCACCGAACGGCCGAATCCGAACCTGACCGTGCTGACGCACACGCACGTGGCACGGGTGGTGATCGAGAAGGGCCGGGCGATCGGCGTCGAGGTCATCGACTCCAAGGGCGGCCGCCGGATCATCCGCGCCGCGAAGGAGGTCGTGGTCTCCGGCGGCGTGATGGCCTCGGCGCAGATCCTGATGCTCTCGGGCATCGGCCCGGCCGGACATCTGCGCGATCTCGGCATCGACGTCGCGGCCGACCTGCCGGTCGGCCAGAACCTGCACGACCACCTGTTCGTGCCGATGACATTCGTCTCCGAGAAGGCCATCCACCACGGCACACCGGCCTATTTCGCCCGCGGCATCATGCGCGAGCTGATGAAACCGGGCAGCTCCTGGATGGGCCGCACGGTGTTCGAGGTGGCCGGATTCGTCAAGACCAAATTCGCCACCGGCGATGTGCCGGATATGCAGATCCACGCCCTGCCCTGGAGCTATCCGGTGCCGAACCAGGACGAGGACAAGCTGCACATGGTGGACAAGCGCTCCGCGCTGACCGTCTTCCCGACGCTCATCTACCCCAAGAGCCGCGGCGAGGTGCGCCTGGCCTCGACCGATCCGCTGGCCTCGCCGCTGATCGACCCGGGCTACCTGTCCGATTCGGCCGATACCGAATTCCTGATCGAGGCCATCCGGCTGATCCGCGAGATCATGGCGAACAAGACCATCGCCGGAGACATCACCGAGGAATACTCCCCCGGCCCGGACCTGATGGACGAGACGGCGCTGCGTGCCGAACTGCCCAACCGCATCCACTCCGTCTACCACCCGGTCGGCACCTGCCGGATGGGTGTGGACGAGCGCGCGGTCGTCGATCCGACGCTGAAGGTCAACGGCATCGAGGGCCTGCGCGTCGCGGACGCCTCGATCATGCCGAGCATCACCGGCGGCAACACCAACGCCCCGTGCTACATGATCGGCGAGATGGCGGCCCAATTCATCACCGCCGGAAAGTAATTCGCTGAATCCGGACCCGGGCTCGCATCCCTCGCGGGCCCGGGTCCGCTGCTGTGCGCGGGACGGCTCGCCGGTCCGGCACACCTGTGACGACACCCACAATCCGGTAACTTCCATTGACCCGAACATTTGCAGTTCGCAAGTCTTGTCCAGAAGCTGATCGGGCTGATCATCGAACCGCGTGCGCTCGGCGCTTCCGGCACACCGCGCCGGAGCCCGAAGCCGCTTCCACAACGACGGAAGCATAACTGCCGCAAGGCAATACATCGCCAGCTCGATCCGAGGGGCCCGTACTCGCGACAACCCGATCACGGGCCCCTCGCCGTTCGCGCGATCCGATCCGCCGCGCCGGGAACAACGAAGCACCATTGCGTGTTGTCGTGGGTGCGGCTATGGTTGGCATCGTTCGCAGCTTGTGGATGTAGGTGGACACGGTCCCTCCCACAAGAGTTCTCCATCCCGCACCTTCGAGGATCCGCGCCGATCGGAACGTTTCCGATCCGCCGCATTCGAACCGGTACGGCCCCTTCGGCGAAGCGCTGCCGCACATGATGCGCGCATCCGCCGCCGGACCACTCATTCCTTCTGCCAGGAGTAGAAAACCATGAAAGACAACACGACTCACACCCAGGAGCCGGGCACATCGGTGACCGGCATCCTCGACATCACCGGAAACCACGCGGCCCTGCGGGTCGAGGGATATCTGCCCGGCCCGAACGACATCCACGTCCCGCCGCGCCTGATCCGCGAATACGGCCTACGCCGCGGCGACACCGTCACCGGAACCGCGGGCACACCGCGAGAGGGCAGCAAATTCGCGCCGCTGACCGGCGTCGACCGGATCAACGGCCTACCGCCCGAAAATGCCCGGCAACGACCGCATTTCGCCGATCTGACCCCCATCTACCCACAGGACCGCCTGCGCCTCGAGACCGAGCCGCACGAGATGACCACCCGGATAACGGATCTGATCATGCCGATCGGCAAGGGGCAGCGCGCCCTGATCGTCGCCCCGCCCAAGGCAGGCAAAACCTCTGTGCTGCAATCGATTGCGCACGGCATCGCGAAGAACCACCCCGAATGCCAACTGATGCTGGTACTCGTCGGCGAACGTCCCGAGGAGGTCACCGACCTGTCCCGCGCGGTGCCCGCCGATATCGCCGCGGCCACCTTCGATCTGCCCGCCCGCGATCACATCGCCCTGGCCGAACTCGCCATCGAACATGCCAAGCGTCTCGTCGAGACCGGTCGCGACGTGGTGGTTCTGCTGGATTCACTGACCCGGCTGGCACGCGCCTACAACCTCGCGTCCGCGGGATCGGGCCGCATCCTGTCCGGCGGCGTGGACGCCGGAGCCCTGGCCCCGCCGAAGAAGTTCCTCGGCGCGGCCCGCAACATCGAGAACGGCGGATCGCTCACCATCATCGCCACCACCCTGGTGGAAACCGGTTCGACCGCCGACACCGTCATCTTCGAGGAATACAAGAGCACCGGCAACGCCGAACTCAAGCTCGACCGCCACATCGCCGACCGGCGCAGCTTCCCCGCGGTCGACATCGAACGCTCCAGCACCCGTAAGGAGGAGCTGCTGCTGACTCCCGACGAACTCCTCGCCACCCGGTCGCTGCGCGGCACGCTCGCCGGGCGCGATCCCGGCCAGGCCGTCGACCTGCTGCTGACCGGCCTCCGTCAGACCGAGACGAACGCCGAATTCCTCACCCAGATCCGCACCGCCGCACACTGAACGCGACCAGCGCATTCGGCTCCACGAACGCCGCCGCGGCGGCGCACCGGGCGTCCCTCGAGCCGACCCCTCGCTCGCCCCAGGTAGCCTGTGGGCAAGATCTTCACCAGCGCGCTCGCCCGCACGGGTGTGCGCCAGCACCACCCGCACAGCTCGTCTCGCCCCGGATTCCGGTGCCGCACGATGCTGCGCAGCCGGTCAGAAAGGGGGCCGCCACATGCGCACGGCGCTCGTCATCCGTGGCACCGATCCGCAGTCCGCGCTCGGCGATACGACCGGCCGATGGGCCCCCGGCGGGTGCCGCTGATGTCGCGGGAGGAATTCCTGCGCCGAGTCCGCGACGGCCTCAAGGCGCTGCCCGACGACGATCGCACGGTCACCCTCTTCCCCGGTCACCGGCGCGGCGCGGCCGATCTGTCCCCCGCCGATCGCAGCACGATCGTCGAACTGTTCGTCGAACGTCTCGAACATCACGGCGCGCGCATCGCGCGGGTGAGCGAAGCCGGCATCGCCGACGCCGTGGACGCGGCCCTGCGCGCTCAGCGAGCCACCACGGTCGCAGTACCGCACGGCCTGCCCGAGGAATGGCTCGAGCCCTGGTCCCAGCGGCAGGACAACCAGATCCTCACCGACGACTCACCGGTCACCGCCGAGGAATTGGACGACGCGGACGCCATGGTGACCACCTGCGCCGGCGCGGTCGCCGACGCCGGGGCCGTGGTGCTGGACGGCGGGCCCGGTCAGGGTTTCCGCGATCGCACCCTCGCCCCCGAGTGCCATATCTGCGTGGTCCGCACAGCACAGATCGATTCCTCCCTGCCCGAGGTGCTGGACAAACTCGATTCCCGCCGCCCGATCACCTGGTGCGGTGGCCCTACCGCACCATCGGACGCCAAGGCCCGCAATCACGGCCGTCACCGCCAGCGGCAGCTGATCGTGCTCATCGTGGACTCGGCCGAGACTTCCTGAGCTGGTTCCGCACCCGTTCGCAAGTTCTCCTCGAGTCCACCGCAAGTCCGCGGCGGCATCGTCTTCTTCGACACCGGTAGCACCGGATTCCACCGCTGTTGACCCCTGCGGCCGGATATCGGCCGCGATCCCGCCGCGAGGGGTGTGGATCCGTCGCCGCCCGGTCGCGCCGAGTGCGTTAGGGGATCGCCGTCGCGGGGAGGTGGCGGCGATCCCGCGCAGGACCGGAGAACCGCCCGGCCGGGCCTGTGCACGAGGGGTGACCGGCGCGGGCGGGAGTATCCGTTGCCCCCTTGTGATCTTGGTCCGCGGCGCATCGCCGTATCCTCGGAAATGAACGGGTGAGGAAGGCGCCAACTAGATTGGGAGCGACGATGGAAACTGCGGTCGTCTTCGTACTGGCCTGCTTGGTGTATTGGTGGGGTCTGCTCTAGTCGAACGCTTCCGGCATCGCCGTACCGAGTTTCGCTCGGCCAGGACCGTGACTGCCGCAACCGCGCGCAGGCCGGCAGCGGGCGGCTACCGTAGCCGAGCATAATGATTACAGATCTGAACGATATTTTCGATTCACGATTCTGTGCCGTCTACCATGTCGCGGTGGACACGAAACGGGAAGCCGGCGGCGTCCGGACACCGGGCGGGGTCGGTTACCTGTTGGCGCAGGTGGGAGCCCATGCGGCCACTCATTTCGCCGAAGGCATCGCGGGCTTGGACCTCACTCCGCACCAAGCGAGCCTGCTTCGACTGCTGGTCACTCGCCCCGGCAGCAGTCAACGCGAACTCGCCGACGCCCTGGGCATGCCGCCCAGCCGATTCGTCCCCTTCGCCGACACTCTCGAGGAACGCGGCCTCATCGAACGCCGCCGCAACCCCCGGGACCGCCGCCTGCACGCCGTGCACCTGACCCGCGCGGGCCGACGACTCCTCGGCGAACTCAGCGTCGCGGCCCGGGCGAACGAGGACGAACTCTGCGCCGCCCTCAGTCCCGACGAACGCGCGCTACTAGTCGCCTTGCTCAGCCGCATCGCCGTCGATCAGGGGCTGATCCCGGGGTTCGACCCGGACGGTAACCCGTAACCGATCGAGCGGGCGCCTCGGTCCCCGAGAGCGCCCGCACGCCCGCTGCCACCACTTCGGTGGGCACGTTCGCGGGCTGCCATTGTCCTGCCGGAGACGCCGATGCCCGTGCGGGTCCGCCATGGCCGGGCGACCCTCGTGCCATTGCGCCGCGAAGCCGGCCTCAAGCAATACGGCGCAGGATGACTCCGACTGCCACGAGTACGGGCTCGCCCACGCTCAGGAATACGCGCATTCCGGTCGCGACGCCCAGCACGCAGACGACCAGTCCCACGCTGAACACCGCCAACCGCAGAGCCGTGGGCGGACTCGCCCATGCCGCCCGCAGCACGAACCGCCACCGACGCAGCGGCACCGCCCGCAGCCACCACACCGAGACCACGACGATCAGCCCGAATCCGACCCCGCCGACAATCCGCGCCAACGTCTCCAGCCGCGCTGGGTCGTGCGTCGCCGAGGACGAATCAGCGGTTGCGCGCAGTTGGTTCAGATCGCCGGGGACCGACGAATCTGTCGGCGAATCCCCTTGCCCGCCAACCTTGTTCGTCGACGACTGCGGGCCTGCTTGTGCGAAAGCCCGCGCCACTGATGGACCTGGTCCGGCCGGTACACCGGGGTCGTGCGGTTCGGCAGAACCTGGCGCATGCGCGCTAGACGTACCCGGTACCGAACCGGCCTGCTGCGCCGGACCGGCGCCCCGTGTCGCAGTGCCCGGGGCGGCGACCGAAGCCGGGTTCCCGGGCGGGGACGGCGCCTCGGGTGCGGGCAGCCCCGCCGAATCAGCGCCCCGGCCGACCGGAACCAGTTGCGGCGCTGGGTGTTCGGACGACCCGTAGCCGGTCTGATCGGTGTCCGGGCCGGCGGGAACGGCACTGGGCGGGAGCCGGAATCCGCCCAGGACCAGGGTCACGAACGCGACGGCGACGAGCACCCAGTGCATGCGGCGCAGCGCGTGCCGAACGACCGTCGCGACGTTGGTGCGCACCAGATCCCCCAAACCGGGTTCCATGGTGGCGGCTTTCAACACCCCGCGCAGGGCGCTGCGCAGCCGGCGGCCGTTGAGTTCGACGATCGCGAGATCGTGCACGGCATAGGCGCTCTCGGGTTCCAGGCGCAGCGCGGTGTGATACGCCTCGGCGGCCGGGCCCGGACGGAATCGAGTGCCGCACCGGCCCATTCGACGCAGGATCGAGCCACGAGCGACGTGGATGTCGGCCTCGTCGGGATCCAGTTCCACCGCCCGGTCGATGGCGGCCAGCGCCGCGGGCAGATCGCCGCACTCACGCAGCACGATCGCCAGAATCCGGTGGTTCTCGGCGAATTCGGGCCCCAGCGCCACCACCTGACGTGCCACCTGTTGCGCCTGCCGACGTCCGGAATCGCCGGTATTGAGCAGCGCGAGGGCGTGGATCCGCATGGCGAACTGGTTGCGCGGCTGGATGCGCAGCGCCGCGGCACTCTGCTCGGCGGCCTCGCGATACCGCTGATCCAGATAGGCCGCCTGAGCGAGATACGTTGCGGCCTCGGCATTATCGGGTTCGGCCGCGAGCACCGCGGCCAACTGCTCCCGGGCCTCGGCCAGCCGACGCAGCTCGACGAGTACCTTGGCCCGCTCCAGATCAGCCATGCTCGTGCCGGTGGTACCGGCGGCTCACCGGAGCTTCTTCTCGCGCATGTACTTGGCCAGCTCGTCGTAGGTGCCGTCGTTGTTGGCGAATTCCACGACATTGCGGGCGGATTCGAACCAGGCGCCCGCGCTCGGCTTGACCTGGCCGAGCGCGGTGTCGATATCGCGCATCGTGACCGGCCGGACGGTGCCGGTGCGAATCGAATCGGCCATCGCCAGCTGAGTGGCCGAGGTGCACACATGGGCGAGATCCGCGCCGGAGAAACCGTCGGTGCGTTTGGCGATCGCGGCCAGATCTATGCCGCTGACCGGGCGGTCCTTCAGATGGTGCCGCAGAATCGCCCGGCGCGCCTCACGGTCGGGCAACGTCACCAGGATCATCCGGTCGAACCGGCCCGGGCGGCGCAGCGCGACATCGATATCCCACGGATGGTTCGTCGCCCCGAGCAGATAGACGCCTTCATTATTGTTGGTGGCCGAATCCATCTCGGTGAGAAGCTGATTCACCACCGTACGCATGGTGGCCGAGCCGGACATCTGACTTCGCTTGTGCCCCAGCGCGTCCACCTCGTCGATGAACAGCACGCAGGGTGCGTTCCGCCGGGCGACCTCGAAGACCTGATGCAGATTGCGTTCGCTGGAACCGGTGTAGATGTCCAGGATGTCGGCGATCTCGATCGGATAGAAATTCGCGCCCAGCTCACCGGCGACCGCCGCGGCGATGAAGGTCTTGCCGCATCCCGGCGGCCCGTACAGCAGCAGCCCGCCGCGCGCACTGGTACCGAACGCCTTGGCCAGATCGGGATTACGCAGCGGACCGAGCAGGGACAGCTCGAGCTGCTGCTTCACGTTCGCCATCCCGCCGACATCGGCCAGCGCGACACTCGGACGCTCGAACAACCCGACATCGCCTTCGGCATGGGCGAGCGGCTCACCGTCCTGGTTCCGGGACAACTCACCGTCGGCCCGGCCGTCGTCGACGAAGGCAGGGGCGATGATGTCTCCGACCTCACGCTCGGCCGCCGCCCAGTCGAACTGAGGCGGCAGGTCCGCGTCCGGATCCGGGGCGGTCTCCTCGGCCCCGGTCTCGTTCGTGTCCAGCTCGTGGGCCGCGCCACCGGCCCGGCTCGCGGAATTCGCGGCACGGTCCGGCCCACCCGCGGCATCATCCGCCGGATTCCGAACGCCCCCTGGTCGATTCGCGGCACCGTCCGTTGCGGTCGGGACACCGCCGGATTGCGGTGCGGTCGGCGCATCCGATCCGGTGGCGAGCGCGGCGGTACAGCGCTGCAGCAGTGCGAGCACCGTGGCATTGCCGGGGTCGTCGCCGAGGGCGGCCGCGCAGTGCGCAAGCGCGTCGGCGTGCCGCCAACGGTCCGCGAGCAACTCGATCACCCGGATCCGCACCGGCAGCAGTTCCGGGTTGGTTTCGAGGATGCGCAGCATCTCGCTCAGAACCGGATCGTCGGTCACAACTCCCCCTCGCTCGGCAGACTCCTGCGATGCTATCCCGTGAGACCACGGCATGACCAGGCGTTATGTCGGATCCGTCGCCCCTCGGCACTATGCGCTAGCTCACATCCGCAGAGCCGGAATAGATCGCGGCCCATCCCGGTTGATCACTGTTGCCGATGCCGGGACAGCCCCGGGCCGCACCCTTCGTCGCTACGAGCGACCACTCGCCGAGAGGCGCTTGTTGGGCATCGGCACCTCGGTTCGCGAGGCTGGCGTGGCGTTCGCGAACCTGTTGCAGTAGTGCTGCAGAACGAACGCCGCCGGGTCGACGAGATCCGGCGGCTTTCTGCGTTCCACGCCCATCACGCGCTAGCCTCACAGCCATGTGCCGCATTCTGGGGTGGTTTGCGACTGCTGTGATCCTGGCGACGATCGGTGTGGTACCCGGGTACGCCGGTGCGTCGACCGACACCGAACTCCACTGCGGGGTGAGTTCCGGACGGGCCTTCCCCCGAGCCACTGCCGAACAGGCCGGATTCGATCCCGCGCGGCTCGCCGACGCGCTCGACTTCGCGATCCGCCGAAACCGGCTGAACGTGCAGGTCTTTCGGCAAAACTGCCTGGTCGGCACGGGCCCGTCCGACGACCGCACCGGCCGGACGCCGTGGAACGTCTGGAGCGTCACCAAGAGCGTGGTCTCGCTGATCGCCGGAATCGCCTCGGACAAAGGCGAACTCGACCTGACCGCGCCCATCGGCCGTTATCTGCCGCCAGGACTGGGCGACGCGGAGCATCGTGCGATCACGGTCACCGATCTGCTGACCGAGACCTCCGGCCTGCATGTGGGCGCGATCAACGAGGGCGTCAGCGGCGTCATCCCGATCGATCCCGACAGCGCGGTGCAGGCCCTGGGCGTGCCGTTCGACAATCCGCCCGGCACCACGTTCGCCTACAGCCAGCGCAATGTGGATCTGCTGTCCTATGTCGTCGAACTCGCCGTGCGAGAACCGTTGCAGCAGTTCGCCCAGCGCGAGCTGTTCGACCCGCTGGGCATCGCGCGCGGCGACTACTACTGGGCGCGGGATCGCTCCGGGCACACCTACGGCTACGCACACCTGCTGATTCCGCCGGACGATCTGGCCAAACTCGGTCTGCTGCTGAGCAATCGGGGCCAGTGGGGCGATCGGCAGATCGTCTCCTCGGAATATCTGAGCGCCGCGCGGCGGCCCTCGGCGACCAATCCCTGTTACGGATATCTGTTCTGGGTCGGTCCCGGCTGCGCGGAGGTGCCCGCATTCCTGCCCGGCAGCTATCAGATGTCCGGCATCGGGTTGCAGGACGTGTTCGTCGTTCCGAACCTCGACCTGACGGTGGAATGGACCGGCGCGTTCGGCAATCACAGCACCGAGGGTCTGCCCGGCGTCCTGCAGAACATGGGTGAGCTGTCCCACGAATTCTTCCGCAAGCTGCTCGCCGCCTTCGCGCGTCCACCGATCCCCGATCCGGGACCCTATGTGGAACCGCCGCTGCCGCTGGATCCGCGCGCGTACTTCGACTCGAACATCACCCTGGCCCTGTTCGGCATCGGACCCGATGCCTATCCGAACTGTAATGTGTTGTCCTGCTTGCAAACTCCGCTCGCGCCGCCGTTCTCCGACGCGCCCGTGGGCTGCCTGATCCTGACCTGCCTCGGACCCGATCCGCGAACGCCCGGCATCCGCTGACCGCCCTGCCCGGCGGTCGGCCGGGCAGGGCGGCACGGATCACTGCTCGACCAGGGCCGCCAAGCGCCCGGTGTCCATGTAGTCGCGGAACAGCACCACCCGGCCGTCCCGCACGCGCACCGTGTTGACCGAGGTCCGAGCGCGCGAGCGCACCCCATCGGGCGTGGTCATATCGACCTCGTTCTCCACGAAGAACAGTTCGGGATCGGAGGTCGCGTAGATCTCCGGATGGATGCCGTGCACCTGGATGCGGGACGCGTTCGCCCAGCGCTCGGCCAGATGTGCGCGGATCGCCTCCCGGCCCTCGAGTCGTTCGGGCATGCCGGGGCGGGTCCACGGAATCTCGAACACCGCGTCCGGTGCCATCGCGTCGGCGAACGCGTCGGCGTCGGGCGTACCGAGGCCGAGGAACAACCGCTCGACCACCGCGCGTGGTGTGAGGTTCTGATCTGCTGTCATGATTACCTCTAAAAATCGGAACGTATGCCCCGCTTATAATCCGGAACGTGCGCCCCGTTTGTCAACGACCTTCCGGGTAGACTCACGCCGTGACCGAAACACAGGCGAAGGCGGCCACGCCCACCGGGACGGGCCGCGCGCTGCGCGCCGATGCCCGCCGCAACCGTGAACGCGTCCTGGCCGCGGCCCAGGAGGCCTTCGCCGCAGAGGGCATCTCGGTCCCGCTGGACGAGATCGCCCGGCGCGCCGGGGTCGGCCCCGGTACGGTCTACCGGCATTTCCCCACCAAGGAGGCGCTGTTCCACGCGGCGATGGTGGACCGCGTCGAGCGAATGGTCGCCCAGGCCCGCGCTCTGGCCGATGCCCCGGACCCCGGTCGCGCCTTCTTCGACTACCTCGACCTGATGGTCGTCGAGGGCGGGGTCAAACGCGATCTCGCCGAAGCGGTCGGCGGCCACGAGAGCCTCGAAACCCCCGGCCCCACAGTCGAACTCCTCGCCGCCATCGACGTCCTGCTGCGCCGCGCGCAGTCCGCCGGCGCGGCCCGCGCCGATGTCGATATCGACGACCTCATGCGAATTCTCAAGGGCGGCTTTCTGGCCACCCACACCACGGGCGCGAACGCCGAACAACGCCGCCGCACCTTCGCCGTCCTCTTCGACGGCCTGCGCGCCCGCTGAGCGTGGTCCGCCCCCTGGCATACACCCGAATGCCGAACGGGCCGTTGGAATTCCATATCGGAATCCAACGGCCCGTTCCAAGGCGATCGGCTCAGCGGTCGGCGAGCAGGACCTCGGCGATCTGAATCGTGTTGAGGGCAGCGCCCTTTCGCAGGTTGTCGCCGGAGACGAACAGGGCCAGGCCGCGGCCGTCCGGGACACCCGGGTCCTGGCGGATGCGGCCGACGAGGGATTCGTCGATGCCGGCGGCCTGCAGCGGGGTGGGCACCTCGACCAGCTTCACACCGGGGGCGTCGGCCAGGAGTTTGCGGGCCTCCTCGACCGACAGCGACCGGGCGAACTCGGCATTGATCGACAGCGAGTGACCGCTGAAGACCGGGACGCGCACGCAGGTGCCGCTCACCAGCAGTTCGGGAATGCCGAGGATCTTGCGGCTCTCGTTGCGCAGCTTCTGATCCTCGTCGGTCTCCCCGGAACCGTCGTCCACCAGCGAACCCGCCAGCGGCAGCACGTTGAACGCGATCGGCGCGACGTACTTGTTCGGCGCCGGGAACTCGACCGCCGAACCGTCGTGGGTCAGCTTCTCGGCGTCGTCGATCACCGCGCGCGCCTGCGAGGCCAGCTCGTCCACACCGGCCAGGCCGCTGCCGGAGACGGCCTGATAGGTCGACACGATCAGGCGCCGCAGACCCGCCGCGTCGTGCAGCGGCTTGAGCACCGGCATCGCGGCCATGGTGGTGCAGTTCGGGTTGGCGATGATGCCCTTGACCAGATTGCGGGTCTGCTCCGGGTTGACCTCGCTGACCACCAGCGGCACCTCGGGGTCCTTGCGCCAGGCCGAGGAGTTGTCGATGACGGTCACCCCGGCCGCGGCGAACCGCGGCGCCTGCACCCGGGACATCGTGGCGCCGGCCGAGAACAGCGCGATGTCCAGACCGCTGGGATCGGCGGTCTCGGCGTCCTCGACCACGATCTCGCCGTCCCGCCACGGCAGCGTCTTGCCCGCCGACCGCGAGGAGGCGAAGAAGCGCACCTCGTCGGCGGGAAAGTTCCGCTCCTGCAACAGTTTTCGCATGACGGCGCCGACCTGTCCGGTCGCGCCGACCACTCCGACACGTACGCCCATGATTACCGCCCCGTTCCCGCGTGTACGACCGCCACCTCGTCGCCGCCGAGATCGAAGGCCCGGTGCAGCACCTGCACGGCCTGGTCGAGTTCGTCGTCCCGGACCAGCACCGAGATCCGGATCTCCGAGGTGGAGATGAGATCGATGTTGATCCCCGCCTCGGCCAGCGCCTCACAGAACGTCGCGGTGACGCCCGGATGACTCTTCATACCGGCGCCGACCAGCGAAACCTTGCCGATGTGATCGTCGAACAGCACCTGCGAGAAGCCGATCTCGCTCTGCCGGTTCGTCAGCATCTCCACCGCGCGGGCGCTGTCGGTCTTGGGCATGGTGAAGGTGATGTCGGTCTTGCCGGTCTCCACCTTCGAGACGTTCTGCAACACCATATCGATGTTGATCTCGGCATCGGCGACCGCGCGGAACACCTTGGCGGCGTAGCCCGGTTCGTCCGGTATCGCGACGACGGTCACCTTGGCCTCGCTGCGGTCGTGCGCGACGCCGGTGAGGATTGCTTGCTCCAAGGGGATGTCCTCCATCGATCCGTAAACGTAGGTACCCGGCTTGTCGGTGTAGGACGAGCGCACATGCACGGGCACGTTGTAACTGCGCGCGTACTCCACGCAACGCAGCATCAGCACTTTGGAACCGCAGGCCGCCATCTCCAGCATCTCCTCGTAGGAGACCTGTTCCAGGCGCTGCGCATCGGAGACGATGCGCGGGTCTGCGGTGAACACGCCGTCCACATCGGTGTAGATCTCGCACACGTCGGCTTCCAGCGCCGCGGCCAGCGCGACCGCGGTGGTGTCGGAGCCACCGCGACCGAGCGTGGTCACGTCCTTGCTGTCCTGGGACACGCCCTGGAATCCGGCGACCAGCACGATCGTGCCCTCGTCGAGTGCCTCGCGCAGCCGCGACGGGGTCACATCGATGATCTTCGCCTTACCGTGCGCACCGGTGGTGATGACGCCCGCCTGCGAGCCGGTGAACGAGCGCGCTTCGGCGCCGAGCGAGTGAATCGCCATGGCCACCAGAGCATTGGAGATGCGCTCACCCGAGGTCAGCAGCATGTCCATCTCACGCGCCGGTGCGGCGGGCGAGACCTGCTGCGCCAGGTCCATCAACTCGTCGGTGGTATCGCCCATCGCCGAGCAGACCACGACGACGTCGTGCCCCTGCTTCTTCGTCTCGACGATCCGTTCGGCGACGCGCCGGATGCGCTCGGCGGTAGCCACCGAGGATCCTCCGTACTTCTGGACGACGAGAGCCACGAGGGATCCTCCAAGATCGACTTACCAGCTGTTAACAGCAACCCAGAGTACCGACTCGCGGCAAGAAGTTAACGGTGCACCTCGATCCCCGGCAGTGCCGAGGAGGCCATCCGAGCATCGAAACGGGCGGTCAGCGGCGCGAGGATCCAGTGATATTTCGTGTTGTGAAAGGCAGCGATTTCCCATTCTCCGTTGCGCCGTACGGCAACCCAGGTCTGCACCTTCGTGCGGCGCGGGGTGCGACGCCGACTCCCCTTCACCAGCGCGCCCTTGCCGTGCACGAGGGCGACGTCGGGAGTGAGCAATCGCACCTGGGTGATCTCGCTGTCGATCCGCGAGCCCTTCTGATACTTCTCGAACAACGGCACGTGACAGGCCTCGATCGCCTCGCGGCCCTTGTGGTGGGTGCCCATGAAGGTCACGTAGTCCGCGTCGGGGGAGAAGACGGCGGCATAGGCGCGGGCATCGCCGGCCGCCCAGGCCTGCTCGGCACGGGTGATCAGCGCACGAACAGCGGTCTCGGCATCGGCATTGATTTCGGCGGTCATCGGCGCTTCCTCCAATAACTGAGTGAGTCAGTAACTTCGCAAAACAATAGTTGCACGAGTAAGATGATGAATTGGTGAGGTTAAGCTGTCAAGAGCGGGGAAACGAGCGGAACCGACGAGAGACGGGAACACAGCGCCGATGACACGACGTGCCACCGCGGCAGCCACCGACCTGGGGCGGCGACTGACGGTCGCCGCACAGCGCAACGCCACCGACGCGGTGATGATGCATCAGGCCGTGGCCGACCGGCTGGGATTGCACGTCACCGATCTGCGCTGCCTCAACCTGTTGCGCCTCGGCGGCCCGGCCACCCCGGGCGAACTGGCCGCCCGCACCGGCCTGACCACCGGGGCGGTCACCCGGATGATCGACCGATTGCTCAAGAGCGGCTTCGTGACCCGCGAGCACGACCGGAACGATCGCCGCCGGGTGATCATCTCCCTGGCCGAGGACCGCACCGCCGAGATCGCCCGGCAGTACGAGCCGCTGGCCCGCGAATTCGGCAGGGTCATGGGCGATTACAGCGCCGAGCAACTGGAATTGATACTGGGCCTGTTCAATCGGCTGCACGACACGTCCGTGCGCGTGACGGCCATGCTGCGCGAAGCGGAGTAGCGGCGCGCGCCGAACGGAGATAAGGGGTGCCCGAGAGTGTTATATCCGACGCGGCCGGGCAATCTGAAACGTTCGTATACCTTGTGATGTTCATCACGCCGGACGGATAATTCAGACCATGCAGGCAAATGTCGGAGATCGATTATCTGTGCACAGCCACATGGTCGGAATGCCGGATCGTAAGGGTGAAATCCTCGAGGTACGCGGTGCCGACGGCGCACCGCCGTACATGGTCCGATTCGACGACGGCCACGAGAGCCTGGTGTTCCCCGGCCCCGACTGGGTCGTTCAGCGCCACTGAGCACAGTCCACCGTCCCGCACCGCGTCGCCGGGACGTGTCCCCCGATCGAGTCGGCGCGAGCAACCGGCGCTCCGGACGGCTCGATAGCCAGTTGTGCATACTGGACGGTCTGCGTAATCCCGACCCCGCGGGCATGGTTGACGACCGAGTGTGACCACGGAGACAATCGGTCAGGTATTTCCGGGGGGTGGAGGGCAAGGCTATGCGCACGAAGACCGACCACCGATTCATCGTCGATGTCGATCCCGACCAAGTGATGGAGGCACTGCTCGCGGTCGAGCGGACTCCCGACTGGTCCCCCTCGCACAAGGATGTGCGCGTGGCAACCCATGACGCGTACGGACGCCCGAAGCGGGTCTACGCCACGGTGAGCCCGATGGGGAATTCCGATCGGCAGGTGCTCGAGTACGACTGCACCGGCGAACGCATCTCCTGGAAAGTGGTGGAGAGCGGCGCGGGCGGCGGCGGCAAGGGCTGGTTCGAACTCGAGCAGTCCCCCGAGGGCACCGAGGTCTGGTATCACTCCGAGGTCTATCTGCCGATTCCGGTTCCGGGCATCCTGATGAAACGCAGTATGGCCAAGGCCAACGAAGAAGCGGTCCAGAACCTCATCGAATTCATCGAGAAGTTCCAGTTCGGCGAGAACTACGAGGTGAGCTGACTTCCGCTCGCGCTTCGCACGATCCGGGCGACGCGGTCGGTGACCTGTCACGATGGTGCCCATGATTCGTGGCAAACGATCCCGGATTCAGGCGGTCACCGAGCAGGCCTCGGTCACGCAGCTGGAACTGTTCTTCGATCTGGTGCTGGTGTTCGCCTTCACCCAGGTCGATGATCTGGCCGCACACGAGACCACCGCGCTGAACATGCTGCGCGCATTTCTCGTGCTGGCGGTGCTGTGGTGGGTTTGGATCGCCTACGCCTGGCTCGGCAATGTCGTGAAGGCCGACGAGGGCATCGCCAGGCTCGCGATGTTCGGGGCCATGGGCGCGGCGCTGATCGTGGCCATCACCATTCCCGAGGCGTTCGACGATATGGCCGGCGGCTGGTACGGACCGCTGGTGTTCGCCCTGGCGTATCTGTTCATCCGGCTGGTGCACCTGTGGATGTTCTGGTGCGCCAGTGCGCAGGACCCGCAGTTGCGCGGGCAGGTGACGCGCTGGGCGGTGGGGTCGATCACGATCGGTACGACACTGCTGATCATCGCCGCGGTCAACCACGGGAGCACGCAGCTGTGGCTGTGGGTCGCGGCCGTCGCCGGCGATATGGCCTGGACGCTGTTCTCCGGCAACGAATGGCGGGTCAACTCGACCTCGCATTTCGCCGAGCGGCACGGCCTGATCGTCATCATCGCGCTGGGCGAATCGGTCGTCTCCATCGGCGTCGGCGTGGCCGGGCTGCCGATCTCCTGGCCGATTACGGTGGGATCGATTCTGGGACTTGCTGTTTCGGGTCTGCTGTGGTGGGCGTACTTCGACGTCGGCGCGGCCGTGGTCGAGGGGCATCTGGCCCGCGCGACCGGGCAACAGCAGATCAAGATCGCCCGAAACTGTTACACCTATTGGCATTTCCCGATGGTCGTCGCGATCATCGCGATGTCGCTCGGCCTGAAGTACGTGCTCGAGTACCTCGGCGGAGCGCAGGAACACACCTTGCACGATGCGCTGCACGGGATTCCGCTGTTCGCGCTCTACGGCGGCGCAGCCGGCTATCTGCTCGCGCTGATCGGATTCCGGCACTACGCGACGAGAGTGCTGCTGTGGCCGCGTCTGGCGGCGGCGGTGGTCGTTCTCGCGCTCATCCCGCTGGCCTCGATCCTGCCGGCGATGGCCGCGCTCGCGCTGCTGTGCGCGGTGCTGGGCGTGCTGATCGCCTGGGAGACAGTGCGTTACGCGGAACCGCGCGAGGTCGTGCGACACGGCGTCGGGCACTGAACAACTCCGCCGGAGCGAAGCGGAGGGCTGAGTTACAGCAGTTTGTTGTCCACCGTCTCCTCGACGCGGACGCCCTCCTGGACCGCGCGACGCATCTGATGTACGTTCTCGCGCAACACATCTCCCACCAGCTCGTCGGTGCGCGGATCGGCGAGCACCTGGAAGACGATGCGGAAACTGGTGCTGGCGATGCCGCGGATGATGTCCTCGTGGAAGGGCAGGTAGCGCACCCGGCCCAGGGCCGGATCCTTCTCGATCAGCTCCAGGATCATCTCGTCCAGTTCGGCGCGGTTCTCCTCGAGCGCCGAGGCGATATTGCTGGTGTACCGGCCGACACGCAGCACCTCGGAGACCTCCTCGAGCACCGCTATCGTCACCGGACGTTTGATCGCCTCCACGATCGCGTTCAACGCCCGGTTCACGACCGCGACGGTGACCCGGTCACCCAGCGCGCGATCGGCCACACGCAGCAGCCGGGCCAGCAGAACCACGACCCGCACCACATGCGAATCGGCGAAATACGTGGCGGCCGCGGGAATCAGGCACAGCACCTCGTACCAGTACAGGAACGGATAGTTCCAGGACCAGTCCTCGCGCCGCCAGCGCCACAGCAGTTCCAGGGCGAAGATCGCGCACGTGACGTACTCCGCGATGACGATCGGGCGCAGCGCCGGATGCGGCACCGGCAGGATGTCCACCCAGAAGATCAGCGCCGCGGAGCCCAGCGCCGCGAGAAGCATCAGGTAATCGGTCCACAGAACCGGTGGTTTGCGCGGATATTCCTGCGCCGACACGACGGTGTTCTTCGGCACGACGGACCCCTTCTGGCGGCGAAATGATCCCGCCGAGACTAACCCGTCGGCGTACCGGGTATCAGTGACCTGCGCGAATGATGTTCTCGATATTGCGTTCCGCCAGTGCCGAGATGGTCAGCGACGGATTCACCGTGCCGGTGCTGCCCGGCACCGCCGCACCGTCCATGACATACAGGCCGGGATGTCCGATCACCCGGCCGTAGTTGTCGGTGGCCCGGCCCAGCACCGCGCCGCCCAGCGGATGCGCGGTGAAGACGGCGTTCGCGTCGTAGCCGAGGGCGCCGTACTCGACCAGTGAGCCGCCGCGTTCGGCGATGCGGTGGTCTACCGCGCGGCAGGCCGCGGTGATCCGGTCCTGCGCCTGCTTGGGCCAGCGCAGCCCGACCGCGTCGCGGGCCTTGTCGTAGCCGAAACGGGCGCGGGTCGGATCGAAGACCAGGCCGAGGGAGGCCAGTGCGCCGGTCTCCACCGGAATCCCCGGGATGTACCAGCTCTCCAGGCTCAGCGGCATACCGGAGTCGTCGAAGATGCGGCTGGCGCTGGGCACACCCTGGCCCAGGCCCCGCAGCGAACTCTCGCCGCGGGCGAGCACCACATCACCGTTGGTGCCCCAGCCGTCGCCGACGTGTTCGTTCAGGTGCGGCAGGGCGCCGGTGGCCTGGGCGCGCACCAGCAGTTCCGAGGTGCCCACCGAACCGGCGCCGAGGAACAGCCGATTGCAGGTGAGGGTGCGCCGGCGCAGGACCGCGCCGGTCGGATCGAGCTTGGTAACGGTCACCGCGTAGCGGCCGCCGGATTCCTGGGCGATGGATTCGACCCGGTGCCCGGCGAAGATCTTCGACTTACCCGTTGCCTGAGCGTATTTCAGGTAGTTCTGGTTGAGATCGAACTTCGCGCCGTTGGAGTTGCCCAGATTGCTGCGGGCAGCGGTGCCCGAAGCTCGCGATCTCCCGGCCAATTCGGCGCGCAGCACATCCCAGTTGAACACCGAGTCGTTGCGCAACGGGGTGAATCCGGCCTTGCGCGCCTGGGCATCCCAGCATCGCGAGTGGGTGAACGGCGCGGAGTTGTAGATGTCCGCGGGCATCGGGTCCAGTCGCAGCATCTGCCGCACCCGCGGATAGTAGACCCGATCCATCTCGTCGAAAGCGACTGTGCCACCGAAGATTTCGTCGAAGAAACGACGTTCGGGCTCGATCATCGCGCCGGTGTACACCACCGAACCGCCGCCGACCGCCGCACCCCGCCAGACATCGATCCCGTCGAAGGGGGTGACGTCCAGCACGCCGCCGAAGTTCGCGAAGCTCATCGCCACCTTGGTGACCCCGGTGAATTCGGTCCGGTGCCAGAAACCGCGCCCGTCGGGCAGGTCGTCACCGGTGAAGATCTCCCGCTGGGGATCGTTGGGCCAGCGCGAGCCGCGCTCGAGCACGGTATTGGCGACCCCGGCCTGGGCCAGGCGCAGCGCGGTGATGGCCGCGCCGAATCCGGACCCGACGACGATCGCCTCGGTGTGGTCCGGCGGATCGGGAAGGGGCGCAAAGATTTCCGGAACCCACTGCCGGAACAGATCGGTCCAGATCGGATCGGCCGACGCGCGCGGAGAACCACTCACGCTCGCGGTGGCAGAGCCTGCCGCACCCAGCAGAACCGCTGCACCCGCAGCCTTCACGAACGCGCGTCTACGCACCCGGCCACCTCCTCATCACGCATGGCCGCGCGCGAGATTACCGGGTCGAGGGAGATTGTCTCAACCGGACGAATTCCCCGGTCAGGGCATGATTTCCTGGCAACAGGGAAGCAACTTCACAGCCGGGAAGAACTCACGGCCGAACGCCGTCGGCGATCGAGGCGATTGGCCGACCTCGCTAGGTGCGCAGTCGTTCTCGGCGGAGCTGAGTGACCTCGGGAAGATCCAGCGGGGCGAGCTCGTCCACGCCGAGCGCGCGAGCCAGCAAGTAGTCGGCAAGCTCAGGGTTGCGGGCCAGGGCGGGGCCGTGCATGTAGGTACCGATGACCGACCCCTGGACGACCCCCTCGAGGCCGTCGCCCGCACCGTTGCCGACGCCGCGCGTGACGCGCGCCAGCCCGGTGGCGTCGGGGCCCAGAGTTGTTCCGCCCCGGTGGTTTTCGAATCCGGTGAGCGGTTCAGTGAGGCCGGGGAGCAGCGGGGCGGTGGCCACCTCGCCGATCGCGCGCTCGGCCCGGGGCGCGGTGGTGACGTCGAACATGCCGACACCCTCGACGCGTTCGCCGCCGGAGGTCTCGTACCAGTGGCCCAGCACCTGGATGGCCGCGCAGATGGCCAGCACCGGCGCACCGCGCTCGGCGGCGGCCCGCATACCCGGATAACGCTGCAGATGGCGGGTGGCCAGTCGCTGTGCCGAATCCTCCGCACCGCCGAGCAGGTAGACGTCCAGGGAGTCCGGCACCGGGTCGCTCAGGGTGATCTCGACGATCTCGGCGTCGTATCCGCGCATCCGCAGCCGCTGCCGCAGCACGACCGCGTTGCCGCCGTCGCCGTAGGTGCCCATCACGTCGGGCAGCACCAGCCCGATTCGTACGGTCGACTCGCTCATGCGCGATATCCCTCCAGCCGTTCCCGGGTCGCGGTCACACGCCTCATCCTCGGGCCTCCAGATCGCGGTTCAGATCGCGGAACGCGGTGTAGTTGGCGAGCACCTCGACCTGTCCGGGCGGACAGGAAGCTATGGCGCGCAACGGATTCGAAACCGTGGTGTGCTCCACTCCGGCATAGGTCAGGCGTACCGCCAGATCGGTGGCGCGCTCACCCGCGGCCACCACCTGGGTGCCCTCGAAATGTTCGAACCGCACGTCCCACAGCCAGGAAAGATCCTCGCCGTCGGGCACCTGGCCGTTCACCGCGATCACCAAACCCGTTGCGGCAGGGTCGATCATGGACAGCGCCTCCTGCCAGCCCGCCGGATTCTTGGCCAGCAGCAGACGCGCGGTACGTTCGCCGACCCGCACGGTGCGATAGCGGCCCGCGATCTCGCGCACCGTCGCGGCGGCGTCGGCCGCCGCCTCCGGCGCGACGCCCAACGCCACTGCCGCGGCCACCGCCTGCGCGGCGTTACCGCGATTGGCTCGTCCCGGAAGGGCAAGGTGCAGCGGGATTTTCACGCCTTCGGGACCGTGCAGATGCTCCTCGTCCACCCACCAGTCCGGCTCCGGGCGCCGGAAATCCGCACCGGTGCTGCGCCAGTGCACGCCCTCCCACACGATCGGCTCACCACTGCGCGGGCAACTGGTGGCATCCATCGCCCAGCCGCCGCCCGCGGCCACCCACACCACATTCGGGTGGTCGTATGCGATCGAGGTGATCAGCACGTCGTCGCAGTTGGCGATCAGGACCGCGTCGGGATGCCGGGCCATACCGGCGCGCAACTTGCGCTCGATCATATTGATCTCGCCGACCCGGTCCAGCTGATCGCGGCTCAGATTCAACAGCACTACCGCGGCCGGGTTCAGCGCATCGCTGACATGCGGCAGATGCAGCTCGTCCACCTCGATGGCCGCGACCGACGCGTCGCGACGGGCGTTGAGCGCGGCCACGATGCCGGCGTCCATGTTCGCACCGTCGGCCTGAGTGGCCACCGGGCCGAGCGCGCCCAGCGCCGCCGCGGTCATCCGGGTGGTGGTCGATTTGCCATTGGTGCCGGTCACCAGCACCGTGCGCCGGTCGCGTCCCAGTTGCGTCATGATCGTCGGATCGATCTGCAGGGCGATCAACCCGCCGATCATCGATCCCTTACCGCGCCCGGCCCGCTGCGAGGCCCAGGCCGCAGCCGCCGCCGCACGCAACGCGACCCGTCCGCGCATCGAGATGTCTGCCACCCCGCGAGTTTATTGCCACGCGGGCTCGCGGCACCTCCCGGGCGCGTCATCGGGATGAGGGACGTAGATCACAGTCTCGCGCGGCCCTCGCGCGTCGCGCGACTCGGCGCGCGCCGACGCTCCCGGGCGCAATCGGTCGGGCCCCGCGATCGCCGGAGAGTCGCTCGCATCCGGCCCGAGCGTTCGCCGTCCACCCGGACCCGGACGCCACCGGCAGGTCCGTCGGCGCCGTGGACGTCGCCGAGCGGGTCAGGGTCCGGCCCTGCTCGTCCTGTACCTCAACATCGTGATGATCCGGCCCAGTCGTCTCCGACCGACAACATTCGCACTCCACAGATGCCGTGTTCGATTGTGTTTGCAGCCACCAGGAGACACAGCGGACCGATGGACAAGTGCTCATACCTACATCATTGGCGGGCACGACAGCCCGTGAGTTGTTACGCCCCCGGGCCACCAGCAGGGGCACGATCTGACCATAGAATTCGAAGCTCTGTCGGCGAGAGTGCTCACCTACCGGCGGCTACGGCACCGAGCTTGCCCCATCGGCTCACTCGGTAGCTCCCATTGGTCGGCGATGTCATGCGAGGTGTTCGCGGCCCTGCCCGTCGAGGGCGGCAGCGGATGCTCCGGTACCGGTTCCAGTAGCACGTACCGGCAAGGTCTGCGGGCCCCGGACGTCACCAGCGGTCCCTCGGGCGGATAACGACACCGACCTATTCGGGCAGGTCGGTGTGGGGACTCTCGCACCCCGGGGCATTGTCGATGCGTTGCACCGGCACAGGCCGGCCGGGCTCGCAGCGTTGCGATTGATCCTTGACGATTCCGGCGGGCGCCGCCGGGAGGCTCCGTCGCGGCCGTGCCGCGGGACTCGCCGACCACGGAGCGACCGTACCCGCAACGAAATACGCCGCACGGCAAGGACTTCGGTGCGGTCTGCCCGAAATCAGCCTCGACTGTCGAAGCTGTTCGGCCGCCCGGCCGCATAACGGGCGGCGTCGAGTTGGCGGAAGGGTTCCAGCTGCGGGGCGCGGTAGAGGGGAAAGAGCTTGCAGCGCGGGGAGTTCGAGCCGACGGTGTCCAGCAGGGCGTTCGCGGCCCGGCGACCCGATTCGCAGGCTCCTTCCATGGTGGCCAGGTCGATCGTCGTGCGCACGTAATCGCCTGCGAGGAAGAGGTTTTCCAATGCGCCGTGCGACTGCGGGCGGGCGGCCAAGGAGCCGACGGTGTTGATCAGCAGCGGGTCGGCGTTCGAATTGCGCCCGCGCGCGGCGTCCCAGGTGACGCCGGTATCCAGGAACCACGAATGCAGATCGGCGTCGGGCAGCGCGGTCTTGCCGCCCAGATGTGCCTGGAGCTGCGCCCAGACCTCCCGGGCGATCTCCTCGTGGGTGCACTCGCGGGCCGGTTTGCCGTACAGGATGCCCGGCGTATTCCAATTCGACACGTCCACCGAGAGGCAATCTCGAACGGTTCCGTCGCCGAACCCGGAAAGCGGTGTGCGCGACCAGAATTGGTTCTGCGCGATGGAGGTCAGCGACCACGGCGAGTCGACGTAGGCGACGTGGCCGCGGGCGATCGCGGCCGGGCGTCGCAGATAGAACTGAATGCCGGACATCCAGTCGACCACCAGCCGGTTCATCGCCGCCAACTCCGGCTGTACCGCGAGGATATCGGGCGTCCACAGCCGCCGGGCCACCTCGGCGGGCACCGCCATCACGAAATGGTCTGCCGCGACGGCGCTTTCCCGTCCCGCCGCGTCGGCCACCCGCGCACCGGAGATCCGGCGATCGCGCACCTCGAGCTTGCACAGCCGGGCGGTCACGAACCGGACGCCGAGGTCGCGCAGGCGGCGCGCCCACGGCTCGATCCAGACCTGTGAGGTCGGGCCGTTCAGCAGCCGGTCGAGCGGGCCGTCGTCGCCGATCCGGAGCGGGTTGCCCAGGAACTGCTCACCCATCGAGCCGATCGTGCGGGTACTGGCGTGATCGTCCTTCGCGGCCACCAGCAGCGTGGTCAGCGTGCGCGACATCAGCACCCGAAACTCCGCCGAATGCTGTTGTGCGCCGATGAAATCACGCCACGACACGTTTTCCCAGCGACCCGTGCGCCGGGCATCGCAACTGGTCATGAAGACCAGCAGCCGTTCGGCGAAATACCCGGCGTCGGCCATCGGCATCTTCGACGAGGTCGCGATCACCGAGGAGACGCTCTGCCGGAAATCGTCCGGATTCGACCACGACTTCCCGGGTCCCATCGGCACGATGGTGTCCGGCCCGCCGCTGCGCGAGAAACGCGCCTCGGACGCCGCCACCAGATTGTCCCAGACGCCGTTCGCGTTGCCCGGGAACGGGATTCGCCGCATCGTATCCGGAATGTGGTGATAGAACCCGGGAAAGAACCGGAATCCGTGCTCGCCAGGCAGATCCGGCCGCCCGTCGCGCGCACTGCCGGGCACCGCGATACTGCGAGCCTTACCGCCCAACGCCCGCGGCTCGTACACGGTGACCTCGAAACCCCGCTCGGCCAGTTCGTGCGCGGCCGTCATGCCGGCCACCCCGCCGCCGAACACCGCGACGTGCCGCCCGGTGGCCGCCGCCGCGGGCACCGCCCGCGCACTCAACGCACCCGCCGTCAACGCACCCGCCACGGCCGTCCCACGAAGAACCGTTCTTCGCGAAACCTTCGCGTACTGCTCAACCATCGTTCCGGACCTCCACGCCGCGCAACACTGTAAGCGGTCGCGGCGGGCGGTGCATGCGCAGGCAGCGCGCACGGGCCGCGCGGGAATCGGAGCGTCGCGGCGCAGGCAGGGCGTTGCCGGTACCCACATCGTTCCGGCCGCACGTCACCGGGTCGGCAAGCGACGGGCGGCCCCGGATCACCCCAGCCCGGCAAGCCGACCGGCAGCGCGCACGTCGCCGGGAACCGGTACCGCACCCTCCGCGCGGCGGTCCTCCGCAGCATCTCCGGCATTTCTCCCGCCGGTGACCGCGCGTGCGGCGGAGCGCACTCGCCCGCCCGACGTGGCCGCGAAAGCGCCGACGATCACGATCACACCGCCGACCAAGGACAACGGCGTGGGACGTTCGCCGAGGAAAATCCACGAGGAGGTTATGCCCACCACCGGAACCATCAAGGACAGCGGGGCGACCGCGCCCGCGGGATAGCGGCTCATGAGATACGTCCACAGGCCCGAGCCGAGCACCGTCGCGAGGAGCACGGTGTACGCGAGGGCGGCCAGTGCGGGCCAACCGGTGGTCGAGAAGGATTCCCGCAGTGCGTGTGCGCCGGAAGCCGGGCCCTCGACCAGAAGCGACAGGGCGAACAGCGGGACGGGCGGCACCACGGCCATCCACAGGGTCAGATGCAGCGGATCGGGCTTTTCCGCGGACTCCGCGCCCGCGGCAGCCAACCGCGAGCCGATATTCCCGAACGCCCACCCCAGCCCTCCGGCGAGCGTCAGCAGAACGGGTAGCAACGCGGCGTGACGCGCCCGGTCCCAACCGATCAGGGCCATACCGAGGACCGCTGCGATAAGCCCGAGAAGCTGTGTGGCCCTGAGCCTTTCATGCAGGAACAGCGCGCCCAACAGCACGGTGAACGGTGCGGATGACTGCAACACCAGAGAGGCCAGTCCGGTCGGCATTCCCGCTCGCATCGCGATGAACAGGAAGGCGAATTGCGCCACCCCGAACCCCAGCCCGTAGAGCAGCAGCCATCGGACCGGAAGCCGCGGTCGCGGCACCAGCGCGACGACCGGGACGGCGATGACGACGAAACGCAGCCCGGCGAAGAACAGTGGTGGAAAATGCTCCACCCCGATGTGCAGCGCCAGGAAATTCAAGCCCCACAAGAGCACGACGGCCAGGCCGAGCAGACGATCACGGTAACTCACGTCGTCCAGGATGCGCGGGCGGATACATAAGGACAATCGAATATATATGCATAGACACTGTAGTAGAACTTAACTATGTCCAATGCGGTGCCGCTGTCCGTCGACCGGCTACGAATCCTGCGCGAACTCGCCGACCGCGGCACGGTCGCGAGCGTGGCCGAGGCGTTGTCGATGACGCCCTCGGCGGTCTCGCAACAGTTGAAGGTGCTCGCCCGCGAGGCAGGTGTGCCGCTGCTGGAACCCGACGGGCGTCGAGTTCGGCTGACCGATGCCGGGCAGGCGCTCGTCGTCCGCGCCGACGAGATATTGGCCGCCGTGGACCGCGCGGACGCCGAGATGGCGCTGTACCGCGGCGCTTCCCACGGCCGGGTGCGGGTGGCGATGTTCCCGTCCGGGGCCGCGCTGCTGCTGCCCCGCATACTCACCGCACTGTCCGGGACCGGCGTGGACATCGCCGCCAGCGACGAGGATGTGCCGCCGACCGAGGTTCCCCGCCTGCTCGCCGACTACGACGTGGTGCTGACCCACCGGGACGAGCACGCCCCCTCGCTCGCCGGAGCGCGGGTACACGCCGAGCCGCTGATGCGCGAGCCGATCGATATCGCCGTCGCCCTCGGACACGACCTCGCCGGGCGCGAGTCGGTCACGGCCGACGAACTCGCCGACGAGACGTGGCTGAGCGTGCGCGGTGGTTTTCCCGTCGACGACGTCTTGCGCACGATCGCCACCGTCACCGGTGTACAACCGCGAATCGCCCAGCGCCTCAACGACTTCGGCGTCATAGAGGAACTCGTCGCGGCAGGCCACGGCATCGCCCTCATTCCCCGCCATGCCGCCCGCCACCCGGGTCTTGTCCTGCTGCGGCTGTCCGGCGTCCGAGCCGGCCGCATCTACGACCTGACCACCCGCCCCCACGCGACCCGCCGCCCCGCCACGGCCGCCGTCCTGGCCGCGTTCCGCACCGCCGCCGACGAGGTGGCGGCCGCCGCTATCACTCCTGGGCCGGCGCCCGCACCTGGGGGTCGCCCGCGCGGCTACGAAGACGCTGCACCCCATTGAGCGCTACGCCACCCGTAACCAGCGTCCCGACGGCAGTAGTCTTCGCCACCGCTCCCCCTTCAATTTCACAGCGCGCGAACGTGTTCGACACTATCCCGGCCCGGCGGTATCGCCCTCGCGGGGCAGCGCTGCACTGCTGCCAGTACGTCCTCGCACGCACTCGCTCGACGCCATCCGAAGCGGTTGCGCGACAGGACTTATCAGCGTTTGAATCCGCAGGCGCGGGCAAGCGGGATCCTGTTCGGGGCAGAACGGGCCGGTTGTTCGCCTGGCCTCCGGCATCGAGCGAGCAGATCACTACGCGTGCGAGACCGGCTCGCAGCAGGTTCTCCCGGCACGTGCGATACAGCAGTGCGAGAAGTACCGCACCACGGCCGGCAAGACCCAGTCTCACAAGAGGAATGGGGCGCTGGGTCAGAGCGCGCGGATACCGGCACCGGACCGAGGCGCACGCCGAAATCGACTGCGCCGCAGGCACTATCTCGATCCGGCCGCGACATACCCCGCCTCGAGACAGACGTGGCACTGCCTCAACACTGGCATCGCGGCTCACCGGGACCGGTGAACCGCGATGCCAGGTAGAACTAGCGGCCGTACTGGTTGCGGCCGTACTGATCCGGGATGCCGTACTGGCCGGTTTGCGGGCCGGGGTACGGGGGGTTCTGCGGTCCCGGGTATTGCTGTTGCACGGGTTGGAACGCGGGAGTGGGAATGTTGTACGCGAAATCGTCGGCGACCATGGCGGCCAGTTCCAGCAGCGCCATCCGGGTCGGTTTGCTGACGAGTTCCAGATCGATCTCCGCACCCTCGGCGAGGTGATCGTCGAACGGCACCACCTGCACCGCGCGAGTGCGGTCCAGGAACAGCTTACGCAACTGATCGAGGTCGACCGTGGAGGCGCCGCGGCGAGAGGCGTTGACCACCACCACCGTCCGCTCCACCAGCTTGTTGTAGCCGTGGTGCTCGAGCCAGTCGAGCGTGGCCGAGGCGCTGCGCGCACCGTCGATGGCCGGGGAGGTCACCAGAATCAGCGAACTGGCCATATCCAGCACGCCGGACATCGCCGAGTGCATCAGACCGGTACCGCAGTCGGTCAGGATGATGTTGTAGAACTGCTGCAGGATATTGATCGCGCGCCGGTAGTCCGCCTCGCTGAACGCCTCCGAGACGGCCGGATCCTGTTCACTGGCAAGCACTTCCAGGCGACTCGGCGCCTGAGAGGTGTGCGCCCGCACATCCGAGTACCGGCTGATGCTCTGGTCCTCGAGCAGGTTGCGCACCGTGGATCGGGTCTGGCGCGGCACCCGGTGGGCCAGCGTGCCGAGGTCCGGATTCGCGTCGATGGCGATGACGCGGTCACCACGCACCGAGGCGAAGGTCGATCCGAGGCCGACCGTCGTCGTGGTCTTGCCGACGCCGCCCTTCAGCGACAGGATCGCGATCCGATAATCGCCGCGCACCGGCTGATTCACCCGTTCGGTGAGCTCGCGGAACAGTACGTCCGCAGAGGATTCACCCGGATTGATCGCACCGCCGGAGATCTTGTGCACCGCGCGACGCCAACCACCGCGCGGTGAGCGCCGGGCCCGCTTGAGCAGATTCAGATCGTTGACCGACTGCCCGCCCGGACCCAGCTGTCCGAACTGCGGCTGAAATCCCTGCTGCGGCGGCTGGTGTTGTTGCTGCACAGGGTGATTCGGCTGACTGGGCGGACCGCCCTGCCAACCGGGAGCCGGCGGCGGCTGCGGCGGCTGATACATCTGCGGCTGCGGCGGTGGCGGTGGCGCCCAGCTGTGCTGCTCCTGCGCGAACTGCGGCGGCTCCTGACCGGCGGCGGGCTGCTCGGGCGGCTGCTCCTCGTTGAACCCCCGGCGAGCCGGGCCGTCGCCGCCGAATTCCTGATGCACCTCGCCGTACGGCGGCTCCTGGTGCGCCTCAGCGTAATTCGTGGCGGGCGGCTCGGTGAAACTGCGCGGCGGCGCATCGGGGAACAACTGCGGTTGCGGCGCGGTGAAGTTCGGCGGCGCGAACGAGGTCGGTTCCCCAGGACCACCGGGCGGCGCGAAGGGCCCGCCGGGCTCGGCTACCGGGAAGTTGCCGGGCGGGCCGAAACCGGGGTCGGGCGGGAACTGCCCGGCTCCCGGTGGGCCGTACTGCATTTGCGGCGGCGGGAATCCGCCCATTTGCGGCGGCGCGCCCGGAGGTGCGAACGGCCCCTGCTGTTCCTGGCCGAACGGCGGCGCGGGAGCGAAGTGGTGCGGCTCCGAACCGAAGTGCTGCTCGGGAGCGAACTGCCCCTCCGGGCCGGGTTGCGGCCCCGGTGGGAACGGCTGTTGCTCGTCCACGGAATCCGGCATCGGCGGGAAGATTCCCGATGCCGGTTCCTGGGCGGGTGCCGAATCGTGGTCGCCCGGCTCGGATCCGGAATCGGCGCTCACGGCGGGTTCGTCAGCCCTCGCGTCCTCGTGCGCCGATGCCGATTTCGGGTCGTCCTGCTCGGTAGCCGTATCCGTGCCTTGGACTTGCAGCCAAGGCGGTGAGTTCGAGTTGTCGTTGGTCGTCACGTATCCCCCATCTGCTCGGGAGTTTTCGAGCAGTGAGCTCGGCGCTGATGCTGTTCAACGCTAGCACGCTGTTCGGATGCTCGTAGTGCCACAGAGCCCCTCGCACCGCATGCGACGGGGAGTTGTCCACATGTGGACAACTCCCCGTACGAGTACTGCCGCGACGCGCCGGAAACGGTGCCCGACACGCGGTTCCGCGCGATCTACTTCCGCTCGCGGTGCGACCGGTTGACCGCGGAGACGACCGCACGCAGCGACGCGGTGGTGATGGAGGTGGCGATACCGACACCCCAGCTGACCGAATCCCCGACGGCGCATTCGACATACGCGGCGGCCTGCGCGTCGTCACCGGAGGACATGGCGTGCTCGGAGTAGTCCAGCACCCGCACGTCGTAACCGATCGTGGCCAGCGCGTCGACGAACGCCGCGAGCGGACCGTTACCGGCACCGGTGATCTCCTGCTCGACACCGTCCACCTTGACCACCGCGGAAATGGCGTCCGTCCCGCTGTCGGTCTCGGCGGCGGTGACCTTCTGGCGCATCCGCTCCAGCGGCCGGATCGGGTTCAGGTACTCCTCGGCGAAGACGTCCCACATCTCCTTCGGGCTGACCTCGCCGCCCTCACCGTCGGTGATCTTCTGAATCGCCTGGGAGAACTCGATCTGCAGCCGGCGCGGCAGGGCCAGACCGTGGTCGGTCTTCATGATGTAGGCCACGCCGCCCTTACCGGACTGCGAGTTGACCCGGATCACGGCCTCGTAGGTGCGCCCGACGTCCTTGGGGTCGATCGGCAGGTACGGGACCTCCCAGGTGATGTCCGCGACATCCGAGCCCGCGGCGTCGGCGGCGGCCTTCATCGCGTCCAGCCCCTTGTTGATCGCGTCCTGGTGGCTGCCGGAGAACGCGGTGTACACCAGGTCGCCCCCGTACGGATGACGCTCGTGCACCGGCAGCTGGTTGCAGTACTCGACGGTGCGGCGGATCTCGTCGATGCTGGAGAAGTCGATCTGCGGGTCGATGCCCCGGGAGAACATGTTCATGCCCAACGTGACCAGGCAGACGTTGCCGGTCCGCTCACCGTTGCCGAACAGGCAGCCCTCGATGCGGTCCGCGCCGGCCATATAGCCCAGCTCGGCGGCGGCGACGCCGGTACCGCGGTCGTTGTGCGGGTGCAGGGACAGCACGATCGACTCGCGACGGGCCAGATTGCGGCTCATCCACTCGATGGAGTCGGCGTAGACGTTCGGCGTCGCCATCTCCACGGTCGCGGGCAGGTTGACGATCAGCGGCTTGTCGGGGGTCGGCGCGATGATCTCCGAAACCGCGTCGCACACCTGCTTGGCGTACTCCAGCTCGGTGCCGGTGTAGGACTCCGGGCTGTACTCGTACCGCCAGTTGGTGTCCGGGTAGTTCTGCTCGATCTGTTTGCACAGTGTCGCCGCGTCGGTGGCGATCTTCTGCACGGCCGCGCGGTCGGCCCGGAAGACCACCCTGCGCTGCAGGATCGAGGTCGAGTTGTAGAAGTGCACGATCACGTTGGCCGCGCCCCGGCAGGCCTCGAAGGTGCGCTCGATCAACTCGGGGCGGCACTGGGTCAGCACCTGGATGGTGACGTCGTCCGGGATCGCGTTCTCCTCGACGATCTCCCGGACGAAGTCGAAATCGGTCTGGCTGGCCGACGGGAAACCGACCTCGATCTCCTTGTACCCCATCCGCACCAGCAGATCGAACATGCGCCGCTTCCGGGCCGGGCTCATCGGATCGATGAGCGCCTGGTTGCCGTCGCGCAGATCCACCGCGCACCAGCCCGGCGCCCGGTCGATGATCTTGTCGGGCCAGGTGCGGTCGGGCAGCGTGATCTGCTCGACCTCCTCGGCGAAGGGCCGGTACCGGAAGGTCGGCATCGAGGAGTTCTTCTGTGCGTTCCACGCGGGCTGGTCGGCGGGAGCGGGCTTGGACGGCGCGGTGATGGCGCGCGTTACGAAGGCGTCAGCGGATGGCATGCAATTCTCCGTGAGGTGTGGGTTGGTGTATCCCAGGTAAATGGGTCGACCGGCACAGCTGAACCCCGCGACGGGAGCCGGTCCGTGTCAGACCCCGTCGCGGCGGCCGAGGAGGAGTGCCCGCTGCATGATGTTGGGTAGTTTACAGGCCACGGCTCATCCCGTGCAGGCAGGCCGGGCTGCGTCCCCGCCTCCCTGTCGCTGCGGCGGGCACCGGCGTCATCCGAGGTGGACGAGCCCACGGCACTCAAACGGACAACTCGCCCGAGGTCAGGAACTGCTGTAATCGCGTCCGGTACGGCTCGATATCGATGTTCTGGTCGGCGAGCCAGTCGGGACTGTAGTACTTGTCGACGTAGCGGTCGCCTGGATCGCAGATCAGTCCGACGACGCTGCCCTCGCGGCCCTCGCGCGCCATCTCGGACATGATGTGGAACGCCGCCCACAGGCCGGTTCCGGTGGACGCGCCCGCCTTGCGGCCGATCAGTTCCTCGAGCACGTGGATCGCGGCGATCGCCGCCGCGTCGGGGACGTGGATCATCCGGTCGATGGCCGAGGCGACGAAACTGGGCTCCACGCGCTGGCGTCCGATGCCCTCGATGCGCGAGCAGATCTCCGTGGTGACCTCGGCGTCGTCGTCGCGCCAGCCCGGGAAGAAGGCCGAGTTGTCCGGGTCGGCCACGCACAACCCGGTCGGGCGGCCGGTGTAGCGGATGTAGCGGGCGATCGTCGCCGAGGTGCCGCCGGTGCCCGCCGTCGCCACCACCCAGGCCGGATCCGGGAAACGTTCCTGATCCATCTGGTCGAAGATGGATTCGGCGATGTTGTTGTTGCCGCGCCAATCGGTGGCCCGCTCGGCATAGGTGAACTGGTCCATGTAGTGCCCGCCGCTGTCGCGGGCCAGCCGCGCCGCCACCTCGTAGACAGCATTCGCGCTGTCCACGAAATGGCAAGTGCCACCGTAGAATTCGATCAACCGTACCTTTTCCCGACTGGTCCCGCGGGCCATCACGGCGATGAACGGCACCCCGATCAGCCGGGCGAAGTACGCCTCGGACACCGCGGTCGAACCGCTCGACGCCTCGATCACCGGCCGCTCCGGACGGATCCAGCCGCTGCACAGCGCGTGCAGGAACAGCGACCGCGCCAGCCGGTGTTTGAGCGAACCGGTCGGATGGGTGGACTCGTCCTTGAGATACAGATCCACCCCCGGCAACGCGGGCAGCGGCACCCGCAGCAGATGCGTATCGGAGGAACGCCGCGCGTCGGCCCGGACCTTCGCCACCGCGTCCGCCAACCAGCGCCGAAGTTCGGGGTCGTACCGGTTGATATCGGTTATCGCCGACTCCGCGGACGTCATGCGCACCTCCGTATGTTCGGCCTCCGCTTCGCCGTGGCGGGGCTGCGACGGACCCCAGATTACCTGCGGCGTTGTTCGGCTCGGTCACGGTCGGCCCGGACGTGAGGCGGGTGAACCGATGATTCGCGGCGTTCGACTCGACGCCGGCGCCGGCCGATCGCCGCCGCGCGGAGCCGAAGATGTAGTGCCCTTATGGAATTCACAGCGAAAGCCCGGCGCGCACCGGGTTTTATTCGGTTACCGTCGAGGCGTGTTCGGCATTATCCGTCCGTGTAGACACCGGCTGGGCGAAGAGTTGAGTTCCGCGTGGATGGCGCAGTTGTGCGGCCTGTGTCTGGCCCTGCGCGACGACCACGGCCAGGCCGCCCGCATGGCCACCAATTACGACGGCCTGATCATCTCCGCGCTGGTCGACGCCCAGGCGCCGGCCGCCACCAGACGTTCGGCCGGGCCGTGTCCGCTGCGCGCGATGCGCACGGCGGATGTGGCCACCGGCGACAGCGTGCGGCTGGCCGCGACCGTCTCGCTGGTACTGGCCGCGGCCAAGGTGCGCGACCACGTCGAGGACGGTGACGGCGTCGCCGGAACCGCGGGCATCCGCCCGGCGGCGCGGCGAATCGCCCGGCGCTGGGCGCGACAGGGTGCGGAAACCGGTGCGGGCCTGGGCTTCGACACCGCGGTCCTGCTGGACGCGGTGGACCGGCAGATCGCGGTGGAATCGGCCGCCGGACCGCACACCACCCTGCTCGAACTCACCGAACCGACCGAGGCCGCCACCGCCGCCGCGTTCGGACATACCGCGCTGCTGGCCGGACGCCCCGGTAACGAGGCCGCGCTCACCGAGGCGGGCCGGTTGTTCGGTCGCGTCGCGCATCTGGTCGACGCCGTCGAGGATCTGCACGATGACCTCGCGCACGGCAAGTGGAACCCGTTGGCGGTCACCGGAACTCCCGCGCAGGAAACGCACCGGCTGTGCACCGACGCCCTGCTCGGCATCGAATTGGCCTTGGCCGAAGTCGAATTCACCGACGGACGTCTGGTCCGCCGCCTGCTGACCAAGGAACTGGGCCGCTCGATCCACCGCACGTTCGGGCATTCCGGCCACGAGAGCTGCCGGGTCGAGCACCGCACCGACCACAAGGTCGTCAACCGGCGCTGGCGTCGATACGGACCGCCCCCGCCCGGATACGGTTATCCCCCACAGGGTTACGGCGGTTATCCCCCGCCCGGCTACGGCTACGGTCCCGCGCCGCGCCGCCGGGGCGGGTTCTGCGTACCCTTCTGCGAGGGCGTCGCCTGCTGCGAATGCTGCCGCTGCGGCGAGGACTGCTGCTGCGCCTGCGAGGGGTGCGAATGCTGCGGAGACGCCTGCTGCGACTGCTGAGACACGTTGCGTGAGAGGCGCTTTCGATACCTGCTCACGCGGCTCAGAGGTCGACCCTGTCCCAGGTGAGTTCTGCGAGGCGAGCCTGATCGCCGACGGTCCAGTCCCAGATGAGGTCCGCGACGCGGCCGGGTT
Organism: Nocardia sp. PLKS1-43; assembly: GCF_059510335.1. Classification (NCBI taxonomy): domain Bacteria; kingdom Bacillati; phylum Actinomycetota; class Actinomycetes; order Mycobacteriales; family Nocardiaceae; genus Nocardia; species Nocardia sp. PLKS1-43. The sequence continues at coordinate 182,998 of NZ_JCAJZQ010000003.1, forward strand.
CGGTCAGGCGGGTACCGAAGTGCTGGTCCGGGGAGCCGTCCCGGTACTCCAGGATGTAGCTGTGCTCGTCGTCGCGGAAGGTCTGGATGTAGACCTCGGGCTCGCGCTCCACGATGAGGTAGGGCCCCGGCTCCGACAGCTCCGGAACCCATTGGCGGACGAGATGTTCGGTCAGATAAGGGAATTCTCCCGCACCACCGTGCGTGACGGTCACCGGGACGTGCCCGGCGGGATCGATCAACCACGCCAGCTGCGGGTCGTACACCGCGTGATCACGCGGGGTGGCCAGTTCGAACAGCAGTGCGCGCACATGTCCGATGGCATCGTACGGACTGGCCACGTGCAGTGCGCCGCCGTGCGCCTCGATCGGCGCAACACTCAGGAAACCGTCCTGTTCGGGCAGTTCCTCGTTGCGCCGATTCACCTCGGCGGCGAGCCACGCCGCCGCCTCGGATGCCGGCTCGCCCTGCTGGGCGGTCAGATAGGCGTCGGCCTCGGCCGGCGTGGACGCCGCGCCGGACGGCAGCAGGATGTGGTCGTAGCTCACGTCGGCCAGGCTAACCGGTTCGCCGCCGGGCGACGCTCCCGCGTCAGAGCGCGCGCCGTCCGGACAGCGCACGCCCCAGGGTCAGCTCATCGGCGAATTCCAGATCCCCGCCCATCGGCAGCCCCGAAGCCAGCCGCGTCACGGACAGGCCCGGGAAATCGCGCATCATGCGCACCAGGTAGGTGGCCGTCGCCTCGCCCTCGGTATTCGGATCGGTGGCGATGATCACCTCGGAGACGTCCACGCCGTCGGCCTGATTTCCGATGCGCGACAACAGTTCCCGAATGCGCAGCTGATCGGGGCCGATACCGGACAGCGGATCGAGCGCACCACCGAGCACGTGGTAGCGACCGCGGAATTCCCGGGTGCGCTCGATCGCCTGCACGTCCTTGGGCTCCTCGACCACGCAGATCATCGTGCGGTCACGGCGCGGATCGGCGCAGATGCGGCACAGCTCCCCGTCGGAGACGGTGCCGCAGATGGAGCAGAACCGCACCCCGTCGCGCACCTTCTGCAATGCGGCCTGCAACCGGTCGATCTCCGGCGGCTCCACCGACAGCAGGTGAAATGCTATGCGCTGCGCGCTCTTCGGACCGACGCCGGGCAGTTTGCCCAGCTCGTCGATCAGATCCTGAACCGGACCCTCGTACACCGGCGTCGTCTCCCGTCAGAACGGCAGACCGGGCACGCTGCCGCCCATCCCGCCGGCCAGCGGGCCCAGCTTCTCCGCGGCCAGTTGCTGCGCGTTGGCCATCGCCGCGTTGAGCGCGCCGACGAGCAGATCCTGCAATGTCTCGACATCCTCGGGGTCCACGACCTTGGGATCGATCTGCAGCGAGGTCACCTCACCGCTCGCCTTGATCGTCACCTTGACCAGGCCGCCACCGGCCTCGCCGGCCACCTCGGCCGCCGCGATCTCCTCCTGGGCGGCCATCACGGCCTGCTGCATCTGCTGTGCCTGCGCGAGCAACGCCTGCATATCGACCTGTTCACCGGGTTGCACGGGGTCGTCCTCTCTGGCGGGAGTATGTGTGCTCCAGCGTAGTCACGGTTCGGTCTACGGCCCTACCGGCATGGCGTCGGCCACTTACCATCGACATGGTCGGGTGTACTGGTGGAGGTAGCAATGCGGATGACCAGCGGACGTTTACGCAAATCCCTGGCACAGTTCCTGGCCCCGGCGAGCTTGGCCGCGGTGATGACCGTGGTTCCGGTGACAGCGACGGCGCCCGTCGCGCACGCCGACACCAGCTACGGCGGCGGCTGCGTGCTCTACCCGAACGATCCTGCGGCGACGGTGGATTCACTGCGCAACAGATGCTCGATCGAACAGCAGGTCCAGATCTTCGCCACCGCGCAGCGCGGCGACGTACCGCACGGCGTCACCAACGGCTGGGTCACCAGCCCGCAGTTCATGCAGGTCGTCGCACCGCCGTTCTGGATCGGCAAGACCTTCTACACCGGCCCGGACGGCGGCACGCTGATGAACCGCGTCACCGGCGCGGACATCCCCGGCTGGCCCGCGAACGTCTATTCCGGCGCCGCGATCACCGATCACCGCCCGGCCTGGCTCCTGGACTACGGCCCGTCCATCACACCGCAGATCCTGGACGAGATCCGGGAGGTCACCCCGAACGTCTGGTTCGGCTACTCGTGGTGGCGCGGCTATTTCCAGACGACGCTGCTACTCACCTTCGTACTCACCTACCCGTGACCGGAGCGCTCTCCCGCCTCGCGGAGGCCGGAATACAGCTCAGCTCAACTCGCCCTTCAGGTTCTCCAGCACCTGGGCCTGAATCTTCTTCAGGCCCAACGGCGCGAAGATGCCCTCGAAGAATCCGGGGACGCCGCCCGCGCCCTTCCAGCTCGTGCGGACGGTGACCAGCGAGCCCGAGCCCGAGGGCGTCACGGTCCAGGTCGTCACCATGGTGGAGTTCGAATCCCGCTCGGTCACCATGGAATCGGAGACCGAGACCGTGGCATGCACGTTGCGGGAACGCTTCTGAGTGGCCTGCAGGGTCCAGTCGACCACGGTTCCGGCGCCCTTACCGCCTTCGATCACCTTGTAGTCGCGGTAGTTCGAGGTCAGGATGCGCGGACGGACCGTCTCGTAATCCGCGATCGCCTCGAGCGTGCGCTGCGGTTCCGCCGGAACGACGATCGAACTGGATGCGTTGACCTGTCCCACAATGAGCTCCTTCATTCGAGTCCGCGGAGGCGACTGCCGCCGAGACATGCTACGCCGCAATCGACCCGCGCCGGAGTAGCGCAGCTGCCCGAATCACAGCGGACCCGGCAACCGCCGCGGCCCAGCCGGCGTGGCGGCGAACCGGATCGGCGCGCCGGTCCGCTCGGCCCGGATCGCCTCAGCAAACCGGACATCCGTCATCGGGAACGCATTCGGGCCGGAACGAGCGCCGGAACTCCCCGGCAGAGGCCGCGAGCATCCACGTGGCATCCGGACGACCCGCCATCGTCGGAAAATTCGGAACGCATTCTCCGCATACGCCTCGTAGCTCGGTATTTCCGCCTCGGCTGTGACCACTGTCGCAATCCCGTGGCGCGTCGCGATCCGCGCCCCGGGCGCGGCCCGGCACACCGGCCCGCCGGTTTATTCCGGCTGGAAACATCCCGGCTACCAGTGCATACGGCGCAGCGGGCGAATCGGGCGAGCAACATCGACGCAATGCGGCGAGCGGAGAAGAATTCCGGGCTCCGGGCACCCTCCCGGTGGCCCCCCGACCCCTTGCGCGATAGCGTCTGGGTGTGGCAGTGAGTCTGTTGGGGAAGGCCGGGCGCGCTCCGGCCGCACGCGAGTCAGGTTTTGCCGCGCATCGGGCAGGAGTCGATCGTCTGCTCGCCAGCTACCGCGCGATCCCCCGGGACGCGAATGTCCGGCTGGCCAAGAAGACCTCGAATCTGTTCCGGGCGAGGGCCGTGTCCGACGCGCCCGGATTGGACGTCTCCGGTCTCACGCAGGTGATCTCCGTCGACCCGGCGGCCAAGACGGCCGACGTCGCCGGAATGACCACCTACGAGGACCTGGTGGCCGCGACCCTACCGTACGGGCTGGTCCCGCTGGTGGTACCGCAGCTCAAGACGATCACCCTGGGCGGCGCGGTGACCGGGCTGGGCATCGAGTCCACCTCCTTCCGCAGCGGCCTACCGCACGAATCGGTCCTGGAGATCGACGTGCTGACCGGCGCGGGCGAGATCGTCACCGCGACACCCGACGGCGAACACGCCGACCTGTTCCGCGGATTCCCCAATTCCTATGGGACGCTGGGTTATTCGACGCGACTGAAGATCGAGCTGGAATCCGTGCTGCCCTATGTCGCGCTGCGGCACGTGCGCTTCCACGATCTGACCGACCTGCAGTCCACGATGGCGCGGATCGTCGCCGACGGGTCCTACGACGGCGAGCGGGTCGACTATCTCGACGGCGTCGTATTCACCGCGCGGGAAAGCTATCTGGTCCTGGGCCGGCAGACCGACGAGCCCGGACCGGTCAGCGACTACACCGGAATGGACATCTTCTACCGTTCCATCCAGCACGATTCGGATCGCCCCCAACGCGACCGGCTGACCATTCACGATTACATCTGGCGCTGGGACACCGACTGGTTCTGGTGCTCGCGCGCGTTCGGCACGCAGAATCCGCGCATCCGCCGATTCTGGCCCAAGCGGTACCGCCGGTCCAGCTTCTACTGGAAGCTGATCGCGCTGGATCACAAATACCATGTCGCCGACAAACTCGAGGCGCGCAAAGGCAATCCGCCGCAGGAGCGGGTGGTGCAGGATATCGAGGTGCCGATCGAACGCACCGCGGAATTCGTGCAGTGGTTCCTGGACGAGATTCCCATCGAGCCGCTCTGGTTGTGCCCGCTACGGCTGCGGGAGGGCGAATCCACCTCCCGGCCGTGGCCGCTGTATCCGCTGGAGCCCGGCCGCGCCTACGTCAACGTGGGATTCTGGTCCGCCGTGCCGACCGTTCCCGGCCGGCCCGAGGGCGCGGCCAATCGCGCCATCGAGAACAAGGTCTCCGAACTGGACGGGCACAAGTCGCTGTACTCGGATTCCTACTACGGTGCGGACGAGTTCGCCGAACTCTACGGCGGCGACGTCTATACCGAACTCAAAAAGCGATATGACCCAGATCAGCGTTTGCTGGACTTGTATTCGAAGGCGGTGCAACGCAAATGACCACATTCAAGGACCGTTCCGATGTTTTCGCGGAGCTGGGAACCAAGCTCAGCATTGCCGAGATCTTCGAAACCTTGGTGGACGGCGAGGTCCCGATCCGCTTCTCCGCCCACGACGGCAGCAGCACGGGGCCGAAGGATTCGAAATTCGCGCTCGAGATCCGCAATCCGCGCGGAATCAACTACATCGCCACCGCGCCCGGCGATCTGGGCATGGCCCGCGCGTACATCGCCGGTGATATGACCGCCGAGGGCATCCACCCGGGCGATCCGTACGAAATCCTGCGCGCCATGGGCGAACTGAAGTTCCGGCGTCCCTCGGCGCTGGCGCTGGTGACCATCGCGCGGTCGCTCGGCTGGGATGCGCTCAAGCCGATCGCGCCGCCGCCGCAGGAGACAGTGCCGCGCTGGCGTCGCATCGCGCTCGAGGGTCTGCGGCACTCCAAGACTCGCGACGCGGAGTCGATCCACCACCACTACGACGTCTCCAACACCTTCTACGAATACGTTCTCGGCCCGTCCATGACGTACACCTGCGCGTGCTACGAGGACGAGAACAACACGCTCGAGCAGGCGCAGGAGAACAAGTACCGCCTGGTCTTCGACAAGCTGAACCTGAAGCCGGGCGACCGGTTGCTCGACATCGGTTGCGGCTGGGGCGGAATGGTGCGTTACGCGGCCAAGCGCGGCGTGCGCGTGATCGGCGCGACGCTGTCCGCGGAGCAGGCCGAATGGGGTCGGAAGAAGATCGTCGAGGAGGGCCTGTCGGATCTGGCCGAGGTGCGCCACTCCGATTACCGCGACGTGCGCGAGACCGATTTCGACGCGCTGTCCTCGATCGGCCTGACCGAGCACATCGGCGTGCAGAACTACCCGTCGTACTTCGGCTTCATCAAGAGCAAGCTGCGCGACGGCGGACTTTTCCTGAACCACACCATCACTCGCCCGGACAACACCCGCACCACGCGGGCCGGTGATTTCATCGACCGCTACGTGTTCCCCGACGGCGAGCTGATCGGTTCGGGCCGCATCATCTCCGATATCCAGAACACCGGGCTGGAGGTGCTGCACGAGGAGAATCTGCGCCCGCACTACGCGCTGACTCTCGCCGAATGGTGCAAGAATCTGGTCGCCAACTGGGATGCCTGCGTCGCGGAGGTCGGCGAGGGCACCGCGAAGGTCTGGGGCCTGTACATGGCCGGCAGCCGACTCGGCTTCGAGCGCAACGTCGTTCAGCTGCACCAGGTCCTCGGCATGAAACTGGGCCCGAACCAGACCTGGGATGTTCCGCTGCGTCCCTGGTGGAAGGCGTAGTCCGCGGCGCAGGCCGTCACATACTGTCCAGGAACCGGTGAGTCTCCTCGGTGATCTCGGAATACTCCGTGCCCAGGAGCATTTCGTTGCGCATGGCGTGCAGGAGCGAGAGCACTCCCGGTCCCGCGTCCAGAAGCGGTCTGCGCCAACCCAATTCGGCGCAGCGGACCACGACCGGAGTGAGGATGGCGATGGACTCGCCGGTCCAGCCCGCCACCGAGAGGCATTCGGCCAACAGTAGCGCCGTATCCAATTGCGCACGGGGACGGTTCTGTTCGGTGATCCGGCTGTAGAGCGCGCGAGCGCGTTTGACGGCCGAATCGTCGACGCCGAGCGGGGCGAGATCGGCGTTGCCGAAGTACGGGTCGTACCCTCGCACGGGATCCAGGCCGCCGTGTGCGGCACTGCGCGCCAGCAGCGCGCGCACCGCGACGACCTCCTCGGCCTCGGCGGTCAGCGCCGCGGTTCCGCTGACGTGCCGGATCGGCCGCAATCCCGGGTCCCCCAGCGGGGTCGGCGCGTCCAGGGCCAGGCCGAGCCGCAGTTGTTCCGCGCGGATGTGCGCACCCAGCCGGGGCAGCCTCCGGTCGGCGGCGAACCGCGCGCCCTCGGCCAGGCGTGCGACCGCGGTCTGGGTATCGCCGCGCGCGGCCTTCACCCGCGCACCCGACACGAAGGTGGTGATCATGAAGTCCGCCGGCCCCACCCGCGCGACCAGCCGGTGACTCTCGTCGAGCAGTTCGTCGGCCGCGTCGAGGTCTCCGCCGCGGTACTTCACCTCGCCCAGCAGCGCGGCGGCCGCGCGCGCCGCGTGCGAACGCGGGCCCGAGCGATTCCGCGCGACCTGCCACGCCCGCTCGCAATAGCCTGCGGCCGTGGCGATGTCGAGTTGTTCGTAGGCGGCCGCACCGAGATTCAGCAGTCCGAGCACCTCACCCAGCGGTTCCTTGGACCGGGCGTGGTACGGGGCCGCCCATTCCTGCATCTCGCGGGCGCCGTCGAAGTCGAACTCGCACAAACGCACGAACGACATCAGATTCGCCGCGGTGGACACGGTCCACGCGGGCAGTTCACCGGCGGCGGCCAAGGTTTTCGAAACCCGTTCCGCCACACCATCGGTGCGATCGCGGGCGACCATATCTGCGGCGGCGAGCACATCCGCCTCGCACTGCTGACGTACGGCATCGTCGTCACCGGGCGAGGTGCGCGCCAGCATACTGCTCACCCGGCCCAGGGCGGTGCGCGCGGCACTGGACTGCTGCAGGTTGATATTGGCGCGCGCCAGCGCCAGCATCAGCTTCGATCGCGTCGCGACCTGCTGCACCGGAAGTTTGGAGACCGAACCGAGCAGGGTGGCCAGTTTCGAGGTGTCGATCAGATCCATCCCGCCGCCCTCGAGCAGGTCCAGGGCCAGCTTCAGGTCGGTCGCGGCCAGGGCGTGATCCACCGATTTGCGCAGCAGCTGATGTTCGGCGTACCAGCGGGACGCCTTGCGGTGCAGGGATTTCGACGCGCCGGGCGATTCGCGCTCGAGGCGCGCGCGCAGTTGTTCGGTGAACAGAGGCTGCAGGCGGAACCAGCCCGGGTCGTGGTCCAGGCGTCGCACGAACAACTCACGCCGGCAAGCCTCTTCGAGCAGTTGCTCGGCGTCGGCATCACCGCTGACCGCTGCGGCCAGGGAGCCGCACACCCGCTCGGTCGCCGACAGGGACATCAGGAACGTCAGCATCCGGGGCTCGAGCGTGTCCAGGACGTTCTCGGCCAGATATTCGCCGATCGGCTCGGTGCGTTCGGAGAGCGTTCCGATCAGCTGATCGGTGTCCACCTCGGACACCGCGTGCGCCGCCTCACCCGTGCCGGCCGCCTGCGCCCGCGCCCGCAGCGACAGGCTCACCAGCGCGATCGCGGCGGGCCAGCCGTCGGTGGCCCGGCCGATCCGCTCCAGCTGCGCGTCGGTCAGCTCGAATCCGTTGCGCTCCACCAGAATCCGGTGAATCTCCGACTGGGTGAGGCGCAGCTCGGCCGTACCGATCTCGACCAGTTCGTCACGCACCCGCAGGCGACTCAGCGGCAGTCCGGACCGCTCACGCGTGGTGATCACGAATCGTAGATGGTGACATCCGTTGTCCAGCAACGTATCCATCGTACGTCGCGCACCGGCGTCGGTGATCCGATGCCAATCCTCGATGACGACCACGACGGTCCGGCCCCGGGCATGGATCTCGTCGATCAGCGTCGAGACGGCGTACGGCACCGCCTCGTCGGACCGCTCCTCGAGCACCTGCTCGAGACCCGCTCCGATATCCGGGCACACCCGCCGGATCGCCCGCACGAGATGGGCGAGCAGCCACACCTCGTTGTCGTCGTCGCGATCGATACCTATCCAGGCCACCGCATTTCCGTGCTCGGCCAGTTCCGTCTGCCACTGCGTGGCCAGGGTGCTCTTACCGAAACCGGCCGGGCCGTGGATGACCGCCAGCCGACGCCGATCCCCGGCCCGCAGGATATCCAGCAGACGTGGCCGCGCGACCGGTTCGCGAGTGGGTGTCGGCGGCCGGAATTTCGTTGCGGCGGTTGGCGGTAAGGCTCCGAGGGGATTCGGCGACCCGTCCGAGCGCACGGTCAGCACGGTACGCGCGCCACTCGACAGCACACCGCTGCCCGAGATCGAATTCTCCAGCGCCCCAGGCTTTTTCGGATCGGGCCCCGGCTCCAGCAGCGCCATCTCGTCGGGCGGCTGCCCGTGATCGTGCTGTACCGCGCGCAGCAATTCGCCGAAGTCCAGCGCCGAGGCCGGACGCTCGGCCGGGTCCGTCGACATGGCCTGCTCGATCGCGGCGGCCACGTCCGAAGGAATGTCCTGTTCGCGCAGGTCCGGCACGGGTTGAGTGGTGATCCGCAGGAATTGCGCCACGACTCTCTCGCCGGAGTGCCGCTCGTACGCCGCATGCCCGGTCAGCAGCGCGAACATCATCGCACCCAGACCGTAGACGTCCGAGCGCACCGTGGGCTCGCCGCCCCTGAGCACTTCGGGCGCGGTGAACGCGGGCGAGCCGGTGATCATGGCGGTGGAGGTCCGGAAACCGCCCGGAATCCGGGCGATGCCGAAATCGGTCAGCTGCGGTTCGCCGTAGCGACTCAGCAGCACGTTCGCGGGTTTCACATCGCGATGCAGCACGTGCACCCGATGCGCGCTTTCGATCGCCCCGGCCAGCTTCACCCCGACCCGCAAGGTATCGGCCCAGCTCAGCGGGCCGTTGTCGCGCACGAGCTGCTCGAGCGAACCGTGCACCGCATACGGCATGACCAGCAACGGCATCCCGCTGGCGGTGACGTCCACCTGCAGCACGTCGACGATATTGGGATGGCCGGACAACCGGCCCATGGCGTGTTCCTCGCGCAGAAAGCGTTCCCGGCTCTCCGGATCGATCTCCGAGGACAGCACCTTCACCGCGACGGTGCGGCTCAACGTCTTCTGGACACAGCGATACACCACCCCGAAGCCCCCGCGGCCGATCTCCTCGGCGTCGAACAAGCCGATGGCTTGCAGCTCCTCAGGGATATCCACCGGCTGATACCGCTGTGTGTCCGACTCCGAGGAGGTGCCGCGGACTTTGTCCCTGTGTGCGTTCATAGGACCGTCCTCGATGTCTCCGCTGAATTCCAACGTAGCTCGCCCGAGCAGCGCATGTCCGCAATTCCGCCGCTCGCGCGCCCCTCATTCGAGCCCGCGCAGCGGCAACGCACATGCCCGCATACGCCGACGGCCCGGCCCTCCGCATCAGCGGAGGTCCGGGCCGTGGCGGTGACTCCGGCGGCGGTCACCGCCGGAACGCACCTGATCAGCGCAGCGAGGCGGGCACCTGGAAACGGTCGCCGTACTTCGCGGCCAGCTCGTCGGCACGGGCCACGAAGGCCTGCTGTCCACCCGGGTAGCCGACGATGAACTGGTGTACACCACCGGTCCAGGCCGGGAACCCGATACCGAAGATCGAACCGATGTTCGCGTCCGCGGTGGTGGTCAGCACACCCTCGTCGAAACACTTCTGGGTCTCGATGGCCTCGGCGAACAGCATCCGGTCGATCAGGTCCTGGAAGGGAACCTTGTCCTCGGTGCTGGTCTTGAAGTGCTCACGCAGACCGTTCCACAGGGCCAGGCGCTTGCCGTCCTCGTCGTACTCGTAGAAACCGGCCTTCTCCAGACGACCCGGACGACTCTCGGCGACCATGTAGTCGATGACGTCCAGCGCCGGGTGCCGCGTGGTGCCCATGGTGAGGTCACCGGACTTGGCGGCTTCCTCGGTCTCCTTGGCGATCTTCTGCATGAGCTTGAGGTTCAGCTCATCCGAGAGCTGCAGCGGCGCGGCCGGGTAGCCCGCCTGCAGACCGGCCTGCTCGATGGTCTGCGGCTCGATGCCCTCGAGCAGCATCGCGATCGCCTCGTTGACGAACGTGCCGATCACGCGCGAAGTGAAGAAACCACGGCTGTCGTTGACCACGATCGGGGTCTTGCGGATCGCGAGGGTGTAGTCGAACACCCGGGCCAGCGCCTCGTCCGAGGTCTTCTCGCCGCGAATGATCTCGACCAGCGGCATCTTGTCGACCGGGGAGAAGAAGTGGATGCCGATGAAGTCCTGCTCACGCTTGACGCCCGAGGCCAGACCGGTGATCGGCAGCGTCGAGGTGTTCGAACCCAGCAGCGCGTCGGGCTCGACGATGTCCTCGATCTCCTGGAACACCTTGTGCTTGAGCTCGGTGTTCTCGAAGACGGCCTCGATCACGAAGTCGACGCCGGCCAGATCCTTGGCATCCGCGGTCGGCTGGATGCGATCCAGCAGAGCCTTGGACTTCTCCTCGGTCGTCTTACCGCGCGAGAGGGCCTTGGCCTCGAGCTTCTCCGAGTAGCCCTTGCCGCGCTCGGCCGCCTCGATCGAGACGTCCTTCAGCACAACCTGGAAACCGGCCTTGGCGGAGACGTACGCGATGCCCGCGCCCATCATGCCCGCGCCGAGCACGCCGACCTTCTTGATCTCGCGCTTGGGCACGTCCTTCGGCCGCGAACCGCCGTTGTTGATCGACTGCAGGTCGAAGAAGAACGCCTGGATCATGTTCTTCGCGACCGGGCCGGTCAGCAGGTTGACGAAGTAGCGCGACTCGATCAGCGAGGCATTGTCGAAGTCGACCTGGGCGCCCTCGATCGCGGCGGCCATGATGTTCTTCGGCGCCGGCATGTTCGCGCCCTTGAGCTGCTTGCGCAGGTTCGCCGGGAAGGCGGGCAGGTTGGCGGCCAGCGCCGGGCTGGACGGGGTGCCGCCGGGGATCTTGTAGCCCTTCACGTCCCAGGGCTGCACGCCCTTGTCCGGGTTGGCCTTGATCCACGCCTTGGCGGCCGGAACCAGCTCCTCGACGCTGCCGACGACCTCGTCGACCAGGCCGATGCCCTTGGCCTTGTTCGCGTCGAACTCGTTGCCCTGCAACAGGATCTGCAGCAGCGCGGTCTGCAGGCCGAACTTGCGCACCGTGCGGGTGACACCGCCGCCGGCGGGCAGCAGACCCAGCTTCACCTCGGGCAGGCCGAGCTTGAGGCCCTTGACGTCCGCGGCGATGCGGTAGTGGGTCGCCAGAGTGATCTCCAGGCCGCCGCCCAGGGCGGCGCCGTTGATCGCGGACACGACCGGCTTGCCCAGCTGCTCGAGCCTGCGCAGCGCACCCTTGATGACGGTGAGCTCCTCCATGATGGCGGCCGCGTCGTCCGGGCCGGTCTGCATCATGTTCTTGAGGTCGCCACCGGCGAAGAAGGTCTTCTTCGCCGAGGTGATGACGACACCGGTGATGTCGTCCTTCTCCGCCTCGAGCCGGTCCACGGTGGCCGTCATCGAGGTCTTGTAGAGCTCGTTCATCGTGTTGGCGCCCTGGTTCGGGTCGTCCATGGTCAGCACGACGATGCCGTCGGCGTCCTTCTCCCAGGCAATCATGTTGTCGGTCATAGTTTTCGGTGTCTCCTGAAGGAAGTCTGAATTGAATGGCGGCGCTTGGCGAGGGCCTACGTGTTACGCAAGCTGCCTCCTTCGGCCCGCCGGTACGCGCCGCGGTCGGATTAGACGCGCTCGATGATGGTGGCCACGCCCATGCCGCCGCCGATGCACAGGGTCACCAGGGCGTAGCGGGCGTTGCGGCGCTCCAGCTCGTCGACCATGGTGCCGGTGATCATCGCGCCGGTGGCACCCAGCGGGTGGCCCATGGCGATGGCGCCGCCGTTGACGTTCAGCTTCTCGTTCGGGATGTTCAGATCCTTCTGGAACTTCAGCACGACCGAGGCGAAGGCCTCGTTGATCTCGAACAGGTCGATATCGTCGACGCTCAGGCCCGCCTTGGCGAGAACCTTGTGCGCGGCCGGGGTCGGGCCGGTCAGCATGATGGTGGCGTCCGCGCCGGAGGTGGCGGTGGCGACGACGCGGGCACGCGGGGTCAGACCCGAGGCCGCACCGGCCTCCTCCGAACCGATCAGCACGGCCGCGGCACCGTCGACGATGCCCGAGCTGTTGCCGCCGTGGTGCACGTGGTCGATCTTCTCCACGAAGTGGTACCGCTGCAGCGCCACCGCGTCGAAGCCACCCATCTCGCCGATCGTGGCGAAGGAGGGCTTGAGCTTGGCCAGATCCTCGAGGGTGGTGCCGGGGCGCATGTGCTCGTCGCGGTCCAGCACGGTCAGGCCGTTGATGTCCTTGACCGGCACGACAGACTTGGCGAAATAGCCGCCGGTCCAGGCCGCGGCCGCGCGCTCCTGCGACTGCACCGCGTAGGCGTCCACGTCCTCGCGGGAGAAGCCCTCCATCGTGGCGATCAGGTCGGCCGAGATGCCCTGCGGGACGATGTAGTTCTGGTAGCTGGTCCACGGGTCCGCGAACATGGCGCCGCCGTCCGAGCCCATCGGCACGCGGGACATCGACTCGACGCCACCGGCGATGACGAGGTCGTCGAAGCCGGAGCGGACCTTCTGGGCGGCCAGGTTGACGGCCTCGAGGCCGGACGCGCAGAAGCGGTTGATCTGGATGCCGCCGACGGTGTCGGGCAGGCCTGCGGTCAGCACGGTGGTGCGGGCGATATCCGCGCCCTGGTCACCGATCGGCGAGACGACACCCAGGATGATGTCCGAGATCCGATCCTCGTCGAGGTTCGGGAAGCGGTTGCGCAGCTCCTTCACCAGACCGGTCGTGAGATCGATCGGCTTGACCGAGTGCAGCGAGCCCTTCTTGTTGCGGCCACGCGGGGTGCGGATGGCCTCGAAAATGTAGGCCTCTGTGGTCATAACGGAGTTTTTCCTTCCTTACGGTGCCCCGATACCGCACAGTGCGGCATCGCTGCAGGTAACCTCGCCGACCGGCCCTGCGACCGACCGCTGGCAGTTGTCACGCGACGCTCCCGGGACCCTGCGTTCGCACACAGGCCGTGAACTCCCGGTTTCCGCCGTATAACGCTGTACAAACGTCGGCACGCATCGGCCCCACTGACTCCCGGGCGGCCCGTACACCTGGGCATACCATAGAACCTCGGAGCGCCGATGCTGACGACCACCCGTTCATAGTACAGCCGGATGCGAACTCCGGTTAACTTAAGGTCGTCGGGAGGGTGTCTGTCAAGCCTCCAGTCGCGTCGCGCCCAACTCGGCGCTCAACAGCTCCAAGGCCACCTCATCGGGGTCGCGACGATCCTGCTGCGGGACCGGATGCGCCGACTCCGCGAGCATCTCCCGCTCCTCCTCGGGTGTCGACGCAGGTGGGACACCGTCATAACCTACCGGCGAGTAGTCCATGGGCCCCGGGTCGTCGGGGAGATCGGGCCCGTCCGGCAGCGGAATATCGTCATCGGGCGGCGCCGAGGCGTCACTCGCGGGCGTGGTGCGATTCACCGAACGACCGGACCGCTCGTCCGCGCCACCGCCCGTCGGCCGCTGCGCGCGCGGCGCCGAACCGGTGTCGGACGCCGCCCCACGAGCCTGGCTGGGCCGGGTGAACTTGGGCGGCTCGGCCGAACGCGCCGGGCCACCTCGCCCGGAGGCGGGCTGCGGCCGGGCGGGCGGCTCGGGCCGCGCGGCACCGGACGAGGCCCCCGCGACCTCCCAGCGCACCTCGTAGCGCCGCCCGAGCACAGCGTGGATCGCCGACTGCACCGCCTCGACATACTTCGGATTCGCCAAGCGCTGCGCCAACGGGGCGTGCTGATGAGCCAGCACGACCGTCTCCCCCTCGAGCCGCGCCACCGAGGCGCCCGAGAGCAGCGCGTGCACGGCCGCACCGAATTCCCGCACCTTGGCGCGGATATCGAGCCATGCCGCCTCGACCTCGCGCAGCGCGTCGCCACCGGACGCACCCCCGGCGGTGCCGGGCGACTCGTCCTGCGGCACAACGGCTTCGACGAAGTCGGGGAAATCGGCCGCCTCGTCGCCGCCCGCCGGATACGCGGAATCATCTGCGCCGGAAACGGTCTCATCCATGGATGCCCGTCCGGGGGTGCCGACATCGACACCGTCACCAGCCTGTGCACCCGGGCCATCGGGTGATCCGGCCCCGGGAACACCGGCAGCCCGCGCCTGCCCCGACGCGGCGGCGCCGTCGTCCGAGACGTCCCGCGGCGCCCTGTTCGCGGCAGATTCCGATTCCGGAACGTCGGCGACCCGCGCCTGCTCCGACGGCACCGCACGATCGGACACGCCTTGCGCAACCCGCGCCGCGCCGCCCGCTGCGGACTCCGACATCGGCGCCTGTGCGTCCTGGGAGGCCGCAACCGGCCGCGACTCGCCCCCCGGATCTCCCGCCTCCTGCGATGCCGCGTCCGTCACCGCGAACTCGTCCACCGACGCACCGGACGATTGGGCGGTCCGCCCGGCGTTCTCGGTCCGGGCCGACTGCGATGCGGGATCGAACGACCGGGGAGACGTCGGCCGTGGCGGATGTTGGGCGCCGCCGGCGGTTGCCGCGCTCGGATCGATCGACGTGCCCGGCGTCGAATCCGGCTGCGAGAGCGTGGTTTCGGCCTCCGGCATGCCCGGGGCGAAGGCGAACGCAGTCGGTTCCGATGTTTCCGTGCCGATCGAATCATCTTGTGGCGCAGCATCTTCGACCGGCTGCTGGGCAGCATTGCCGTCGGGATTCCGCTCGACGTGGCCGGATTGCGCGGGCGTCTGCGTCCGACGCGAGGCGCTCGGGGACCCGGCCTCCGGATGGCCGCCGGCGGGCGAACCCGGGACCGAATGCTCGGTGGGCGGCGCCTGCCCCGCCCCCGGATACGACCCACCGGTCGACGCGGGCCCTCCGGGCGAATGCGCCGCTGTGTCCGGATGCTGCTGGGCACGAGGCGATTCGGGCCCGGACGACTGGGCACGCTGGGCCGGATGCGGCCGTTGCTCGGCGGACGGCGAGCCCTGCTGGGGCCCGGATTGCGTTCCACCCGTGCGGTTTTCGCGGATCGCGGCCAGCGCCTCGGCGCCGCGGCGGCGGGGCGGGCCGGACTGCGGACGTTCGGCGGGCGCCTCGCGGGGCTGTTCGCTTTCGCCGGATGAGGACACGGGAGCGCGGGTCGATGCGGCCGCATCGGACACGGAGGCCACCGCGCCACCAGCCACCTGACGTTCGAGGCGCTCGAGCCGTTGCAGTGTGGCGGATTCGGAATCCGAGGCGATCGGCAGGAGCATGCGGGCGCAGATCACCTCGAGCAGCAGACGCGGGGCGGTCGCGCCGCGCATCTCGCCGAGTCCCTCGTGCAGCAGTTCGGCGTAGCGGGTCAGGGCGGCGGGGCCGAGCCGCTGTGCCTGATCCCGCATCCGTTCCAGGACATCGCCCGGACCGGTGACCAGATTGCGGTCGGCGGCATCGGGAACCGCACGCAACAGGATCAGATCGCGCATCCGCTCCAGCAGATCACCGGCGAACCGGCGCGGATCGTGGCCGGCCTCGACCACGCGATCCACCGTGCCGAACAGGGCCGCACCGTCGTCCGCGGCCAGGGCCTCGATCGCATCGTCGATCAGCGCGATATCGGTGACGCCCAGCAGCGACAGCGCCCGCGGGTAGGTCACCCCCTCCGGCCCGGCACCCGCCAGCAACTGGTCCAGCACGCTCAGGCTGTCACGCGGAGAACCGCCGCCGGCCCGGATGACCAACGGGTAGACCGCCTCCTCTACCGGCACACCCTCCTGCTCGCAGATCGTGCCGAGCAGGCCGCGCATGGTCGCGGGCGGGAGCAGCCGGAACGGATAGTGATGGGTGCGCGAGCGAATGGTCGGCAACACCTTGTCCGGTTCCGTGGTCGCGAAGACGAAGATCAGATGAGCGGGCGGCTCCTCCACGATCTTGAGCAGGGCGTTGAACCCCGCGGTGGTGACCATGTGCGCCTCGTCCACGATGAACACCCGGTACCGCGACTCGGCGGGTGCGTAGAAGGCCCGGTCGCGCAACTCGCGAGTGTCGTCCACACCGCCGTGACTGGCGGCGTCGAGTTCGATGACGTCCAGATTCCCCGGACCGCCCGGTCCGAGCGCCACGCACGACGGGCACACCCCGCACGGGCGGGAGGTCGGCCCCTCGACACAGTTCAGCGAGCGCGCGAGGATCCGCGCGGAGGACGTCTTACCGCACCCCCGCGGCCCCGAGAACAGATAGGCATGACTGATCCGCCCGGTGTCCAGCGCGGTACTGAGGGGCTCGGTGACGTGCTCCTGCCCCACCACCTCTGCGAATGTTGCCGGTCGGTACTTCCGGTACAGAGCCACGGGCCCACGGTACCGGCGACCACCGACAGGCTGTAATTTTGGCCTCCGCTTCGCTCCGGCTGTTTTCGGCGCTGGGCGCGTTGGTCGTTGCCTCGCTTCGCTTCGGTGGTGGTTCGTGTGATTCGCGCCGGAACCCTTTGGGGTTGGTGTCGTGGAGCCTTTTCGCTTCGCGGGCGACTTCCGGCCCGACAGAGACGCTTCGCCGCTGGGTGCGTTGGTCATCCGCCTCGCTTCGCTTCGGCGCCGCCCGCGTCGGGGAGCTTGTGTGACGTTGTCGAGTCTTTCGCACGCGGGGGTCTTGCCAGCCGAACAGAGTCGCGTCGCCGGCGGGCAAGCTCGGACGCTCACCCGGAAACCTGGAACCGTTCGCATCGCGGGGACTTCACGGGCCGGACAGAGACGCTTTCTCGCTGGGGTCGACCCGGAGAGTTGATTCGAGCCGGAGGCTGAACGAGGGCGATCACCGCCACATACGTAACCAAGTGACCGATTCGACTCGAATACGGGACAAAGGCCCTTTCGCGGCGCGCCCATCAGAGGTGGTTCGTGAATGTTCGCCCAGCATTCTTCCGGCTTGTTCACCGAGCCTGGCAGCGGAAGCGTGTGACGTACGGCGTCGTGAAGAAATTCGAAATGCAATCAATTTCTGCCGCATCACCGAACTCCAAACCGTCACGTAGCCAGGTAACAAACTGCACACCTGTTTTAATCGGACAACACATACGTAACGATCGAATAAAGCGATTGGCTTTAGAGGCAATCGGCTGGCTAACGTGGACCCCGGCAACTTCGGTAGCCAAACCTTCATCAGGTTGGTGGTCCCGGCCGGTCCCTCATCCCGGCCGGGGCACAACCTCACAATCCACAGCACGCATCGGGAGTCCTCCCAATCTCCGCGTCGCGCTCCCGCCAACGTCCCGGAGGAAATATCCACCGTGCAGTCGTGCGACTCCACCGCCGCCGCGTGGCTCTCACATACCGAATTCGCTGGGAACAGCACGGCCACCGGCCTACTGAGCAGGGCTATCAGCCCCTCCGACTTCGCCCTCAACCGCGATTCGCTACCGGTCTCGGCCGCTGCCGACCCGAGTAGCGCCGCGGCGATTCTGGAACTGCTCGACCGTGGCCAAGTGCCGACGCCCGCGGCGGTGCGCACCCTCATCGTGCAGAACCAGATGCGCGCCGAGGCCGAGCGCATCGAACGGCTGGGCCGCCGCGCGCAGCGCAATGTCGAGGAATTCGGCCGGGTTCTGGCAACCCTGACCCAGCGCTACTGGGACGACCACGGCCACGGCCCGACCCGCCGCGACATCCTGCAAACCGAACAGGTCATGAATCTCATCGCCCGGCATGTCGGCGATATCGCGCCGACGGCCGTGAAACACCTCTGGCTGATCGAGCGGGTGCAGCGCGCCGGATGGATCGCATACGACGCCACGCCCCGGTCGCTGTGCGCGGCGCGGCGTTTCCATTCGGCGAAATTCGGCAATCGGGTCTCGCTGCGGCCGGTGAACACCATCGGCACGATCGTGGCCGCCTACCTCGAGGACTACCGGGCCGAACACGGTCGCCCGCCGCGCTGGTCGGTACTCGCGCACGAGCTGCGCGACGACCGCGGCCGCCGGGTGTTCAACGACACCGCCGACGCGCGAGCCCAGGAGCAGTGGCTGCGCACCGCCGGATGGCTCGAGCTGGACGAGGACCTGCCGGTGCCGGGGCCGCGCGGACGCCGCGCGCTCGCCCGCCGCGCCCGGCGCGGATAACTTCCATCCGGACGCGCCCGGCCACCCGACACGCCCGGATTTCGGCATTCGGTAACTTCCATGCAGCGCTTTTCGCGCGTGGAAGGAGTCCCTATGCCCTCGACCCTCGACCCCGCTACCACCGCCTGGTTATTGGCCAGCACCGCGCTCGTTCTGCTCATGACGCCCGGCCTGGCCGTGTTCTACGGCGGGATGGTGCGCTCGACCGGCGTGCTGAACATGCTGATGATGAGCTTCATCGCGATCCCCCTCGTGACGGTGACGTGGCTGCTGTTCGGCTACACGCTGGCGTTCGGCCCCGACGCGGGCGGCGGCGTGATCGGCACCCTCGCGCATACCGCGATGTCCGGCATCGGCCCGGCTACCGTGCGCGGCGGCGTCCCGGAACTGCTGTACGCCACCTTCGAGCTGACCTTCGCCATCCTCACCGCGGCACTGGTCAGCGGCGCGATCGCGGACCGCGCGAAATTCTCCGCGTGGATGGTGTTCGTCCCGCTGTGGACCCTGCTGGTGTTCGCACCGGTCGCACACTGGGTGTGGGGGCCGCACGGCTGGCTCGCCTCGTTCGGCACGCTCGACTTCGCGGGCGGTCTGGTGGTCGAAATAGCTTCCGGCGCTTCGGCATTGGCCCTGGCCCTGGTACTGGGACCGCGAATCGGCTTCAAGGTCGACGCGATGCGCCCGCACAATCTGCCGTTCGTCCTGCTGGGTGCGGGACTGCTGTGGTTCGGCTGGTTCGGATTCAACGCCGGATCGGCGTTCCGGGTGGACGGTCTCGCCGCGGCGGCGTTTCTCAACACCCTGGTCGCGGGCTGCCTGGGCATGCTGGGATGGCTTGTGGTGGAACGGATTCGCGACGGCAGGCCCACCACCTTCGGCGCGGCCTCGGGCGCGGTGGCCGGACTGGTCGCCATCACCCCGTCCTGCGGTTCGGTGAACACCCTCGGCGGCGTGATCGTGGGATTGGTTGCGGGCGTTGTCTGTTCGTTCGCGGTCGGGTGGAAATTCCGTGCCGGATACGACGATTCGCTCGACGTGGTCGGCGTGCACTTCGCGGGTGGCATCGTCGGCACGCTGCTGATCGGCCTGCTCGCCAGCCGGGTGATGACCGGCGGTCCGCGCGGGCTGTTCTACGGCGGCGGCCCGACCCAGCTGGGCAAGCAGGCGGTCGGGGTGGTCGTGGTCGCGGCGTGGGCCTTCGTCGTCTCGTACGTCCTCGGCAAGATCATCGATCGGGTCATGGGTTTCCGGATCAGCAAGGAGGACGAGGTCGGCGGCATCGACTTCGCCCTGCACGCGGAGACCGCCTATGCCGAGGGCGTGCACGGCCACGCGCCGCGCGGACTTTTCGGCCAGCACGGTCAGCAGCACGGGCTCTTCGGTCAGCACGGCCAGCCCGGACCACGTAGTGACGAAGAACACTGACCCCTTGCGCGGCGGTGTGGTAACAGCGTTAGGCTAACGCTGTTACCACACTGCGGACTGGGGGCTCACATGTTGACCGGAATCGCCCGATTCTCGACCCGATACCCGCGAGCGGTGCTGCTCACCGCACTCGCACTGGCCGTGTTCTGCGGTCTGTTCGGCGCATCCGCCGCCGCGCACCTCGAGGCCGGCGGCTTCACCTCCGACAACGCCGAATCCTCCCGCGCGGCGCAGGTGCTGGCGCGTGACTTCGACGGCGCGCAACCGAACTTCGTCCTGCTGCTCGATGCCGGCCAGGGCGTGGACACCCCGGCCGCGCGCACGGCGGGGACGCGGATCGTCGACGCGCTCCAGGCCCGGGACGACGTGGTCGGCGTGCGGTCGTACTGGACCAGTCCTGGCCCGGTCGCCTCGGCCCTGCGCGGCACCGATGGGCACGAGGCGCTGATCCTGGCCTACCTGAAGGGCGGTGACGACGCCGCGCAGAAGACCGCGGGCACACTCGCGGCCCGATTCGCGGACGCCGGTCCGGGGATCACCGTCCGGGCCGGGGGCGAGACGGCGGTCTACCACGATGTGAACAAGCAGATCACCAAGGACCTCACCCTGGCCGAGGGGGTCGCGGTGCCGTTGACCGCGATCGTGCTCACGCTGGTCTTCGGCAGTGTGATCGCCGCGGCCCTGCCGCTGGCGATCGGCCTGTTCGCGATCGCCAGCGCATTGGCCATCCTGCGCGGCTTCACCCTGTTCACCGACGTGTCGATCTACGCGTTGAATATGACCACAGCGCTCGGGCTGGCGCTGGCGATCGACTACAGCCTGTTCATCGTCAGCCGATTCCGCGAGGAGTTGCGCGGCGGGCGCACGCACCGGGACGCCGCGATCCGCGCGGTGCAGACCGCCGGACGCACGGTGCTGTTCTCCGCGCTCACGGTGGCGCTGGCGATGGCGGTGCTCAGCGTGTTCGATCTGTACTTCCTCAAATCCTTCGCCTATGCGGGCGTCGCGGTGGTGGTGGCCGCGGCGGCGGCCTCGATCGTGCTGTTGCCGGCCGCGCTCGTGCTGCTCGGCGACCGGGTCAACGCCCTGGACGCCCGCGCCGGAGTGCGGCGTCTGCTGCGGCGGCCCGCGCCCGTGCCCGTGGCCCCGGAGCGATCGCGCTGGTATCGCACGGTCGATTGGGTCATGCGGCACGCGCTTCCGGTGGCGTTGGTGATCATCGCGGTGCTGCTCGCGCTCGGATCTCCGTTCCTGGGTGTGAAATTCGGTTATCCCGACGATCGGGTGATGCCCGCCGGCACGAACAGCCGGTCGGTCGGCGACGCGTTGCGCGGCGACTTCCCCAGCGTCAACGCGGGTAACGGCACAACCATTGTGCTGCAAGGCTATTCGGGCAACGTGAGTTCCTACGCCACGGCCTTGTCAAAGGTGGACGGCGTCTCCGCGGTGTTGTCCGATGCCGGGGTCTACCTTTCCGGCGGCCGGATGGCCTCGACGCCACCGGGTATGGCCAACTCCTCCGGCCAATATCTCACCGTCGCTTCGACGATCGACCCCTACTCCACCGCCGGGCAGCAGCAGCTGCGCGCTCTGCGGGCGGTACCGGCGCCCGCGCCGGCGTTGTTCGGCGGAATGGCCGAGATCGACTCGGACGGACTGCATTCGCTCGCCGCTCGACTGCCGCTGGCGATCGCGCTGATCGCGCTGTCCACCTTCGTGGTGCTGTTCCTGTTCACCGGCAGCGTGGTGATTCCGCTGAAGGCGGTGCTCATCAACACCCTCTCGCTCAGCGCGATGTTCGGCATGATGGTGTGGATCTTCCAGAACGGGCATCTGTCCAATCTGCTGGGCTTCACCACGACCGGCTACCTGGTCCCGACCATGCCGCTGCTGATGTTCTGCCTGGCATTCGGCATGTCCATGGACTACGAGGTGTTCCTGCTCTCGCGGATCCGAGAGGCCTGGCTGGCCTCGGACCGCACGCCGGCGGACAACACGCGCTCGGTCGCGCTGGGCGTGGCACACACCGGGCGGATCGTCACCGCGGCGGCGCTGCTGATGGCTATCGTGTTGGGGGCCATGGTTTCCGCGAAAGTGTCGTTCATGCAGATGTTCGGCCTCGGGCTGACGCTGACCGTGCTCGCCGACGCCACCGTCATCCGCGGACTTCTGGTGCCCGCGCTGATGCGGCTGCTGGGTACCGCCAACTGGTGGGCGCCCGCACCGCTGCGCCGGTTGCACGAAAGGTTCGGATTCCACGAGGAATCCGCGCCGCCCGCGCACGACCCCGAGCTGGTGATGCACTGATGATGCACCCCCGCCGGCCGCGTTCGGCCCGCGGAACCGGAGACCGGTTGCGCGAGGAGATTCTCGACGCCACCCGAGAACTGCTCGCGCGCACCGGGAACGCCGACGCGGTTTCCATTCGAGCGGTGAGCAAACTGGTCGGGGTGAGCGCGCCCTCGATCTACCGGCACTTCGCCGACAAGGACGCGCTGATCGATGCCGCGGTGGCGCAGGTATTCGAAAACCTCGACGCGGCAATGGGTTCGGCCACCGATCCGGCACGCTCGCCGATCACCCGGCTGCGCGATCAGGGCATGGCCTACGTGCGTTTCGCCCTGGAGAACCCCGAACAGTACCGGCTGGCCTTCGTGCCCACCGACGCGCACGGCCCCACCGCGGTGGACAAGGTGCTCGGCAGCGGTGCGGTCGTCCGGTTCAGCGCAACCGTCCGGGAGGCAATGGATTCCGGCGTCATCGCCGATGGGGACACGCTGCCGGTCGTCTTGGAGCTGTGGGCCGCGGCGCACGGCATCGCCTCGCTGCTGATCGCCAAACCCGCACTGCCGTGGGGTGATGTGGACAGGCTCATCGAACGCGTGCTGGGCGCGGCATGTATGGGCCACGCGGTCCTGGACATCATCGGCTGCGATCCGGTTCCCGAACCTGACGAGGGCGCCCGCTGGCTGGCCGAACTGCGTGGCGCACAACGCGATTGCGAGGACTGATCAGCTCACTTCGGCGGACGGCGCGGTCCAGGTGTTGCACCGCCACACCCGGTTGTACTGCTCGCCCACGTTGACGAACCAGTCGCCGTAGTGCCGGCTGGTGCCGTGGTCGTGCCTATCGGTCTGCTGTTTCTCGTCACCGCGGGTGTACTGGTCCCGCTGCATGTAGACGGCCTGATCGTCGCTGAAGAGCCCGACGTAGCGGGACGATCCGACGAACATGCCCGCGAAGCACTGCGCCTCGAGTTCGGTCCGTCGGGACAGTTCGAGTCCTTGGGCCGACCTCGCGCCCACATCCTCGCGCTGCTGCGCCTGCCGGTCCATGATCCCGGTCAGCGCTTGGATGTGATGGCCGTACAGGCAGGTCGACGCGGCATCGAAGAAGGCTGTCGCGGCTGCCGGACTCACCGCCCACCGCGGAAGGTCGCAGCGGATGTTGATCAGCCCGTTGTCCTGATTCGCGAACAGCGGATTGGCCGCCGTGGCCGCGACCGGCGCGGGCCCGGCCGCCACCGAGGTGGTGGGGGCCGCCGGAACGGTCCGGCCCGCTGACGTTGTGTGCTCGAAAGTCGTTGTGGGCGTGGCTGTCCGATGGGCCGTCGATGCCCGGGTATAGCTCGGCGTGATGCCGTTGGCGCCGGTGGAGTCGGCATCGCGATCGACCGTCGTGGCGAAAACCACCAGCGAAGCGACCAGGCCGAGCACGAACGTCGCGGCGATCACCGCGACGCTCGCGACGCCGCCGCCGCTCGGGCAGGGCGGGCGACCGTAGTACCCGGCGGGCGGCGGCAGCGGCGGCGGGGGTGGGCGACGCGCTGCCGCCGGATATCCGGCGGGCGCACCATGGCGCGGATGCGGACCTGGGCCCGCAATCATGCCGGGGTGATTGCCGTATCGCGTTGGGGGAACACCGTATTCGGCCGGCGGTGCGGCATTCCACGGTGACGAGCCGCCGTATCCGAATGGCGGACCGCTGTAAGCCGGCGGCGGGCTACCATAGCCAGGCGGTGAGCCGGCGGACCGGGGTAATCGGCCGCTGCCGGCAGGAGGCGGGCCGGCAGTTCCCATCGGCCGGGGGCTGTACCCGGATGGAGGACCGCCGCTCTCGGGTGGTGAGCTGCCGCCGAACTCCGAGGCGGTGCCGCTGTAACCCGTTGCGGGGTCGGCAAATTCGGGACGGCCGGGGTGCCCTGGCTGATGACCGGACCTGTCCGCACCGGGGCGCTCGCCGGACGGGCCGCGCGCGGGCGGACGGTCCGGATCCGGTGGCCGAGGCTGCCGATTCACGGCCCGGACGTCTCACTCGATACGGAGATCCGGCGAGACTTGCTGTACTGCACCGAATTCCCGAGCATCCGAGATCAGCTCACCTGACTCGACGAGGCGGTATAGGTATTGCACCGGGCGGTGTTGTTCCGGTCGTAGCCGAGGCTGAACCAGTCACCCGAATGCTGGTTCGTGCCGTGATCACGCATATCGGATTCGTCGTCGCCGCGGGAGTAGGCGTCCTTGCGCGCCGTGGTGATCTGCACGGAGGTCAGCGATCCGCCCCCGGCGCTCGCGGCGAGGTACATGCCGTCGAAACACTGTGCCTGCAACTCGATCCGGCGTGAGACCTCCATGCCCTTCGAAGTCCGCACGCCCGCGTTGTACTCGTCTTCGTGCGCCTTGCCCAGAATGCCCGCCTGCTCCTGGACGTGATGTCCGTACTCGTGCGCGAAGACCGAAAGGTAACGCTCCCAATGATTTCCGATCACATCGGTCTGGATGTGATCCAACGGGATGTAGATGGTCTGATTCGCGTTGCAGTAGAACGCGGCGAAATTGCTCGTGCTGCCCGTGCAGGGCGTCGTGAGCCCGGTCGTACTCGCGCTCACGTTCAGCACCGGCGGGGTGAACGGCAGATTCGCCTTGGCCAGCACCGGTTTCCAAGCCGCGGCAAGGCACGTGGCGGCGCTCTCGAAGAACTTCCGAGCCTGGTCGACCTGGGTGCTCCAGCTCGCGTAGGGGCAATTCGCCTCGCTCACCGCGGTTCCCGGACCGGCCAGGATGGGGTTGTCACCGGTCGCGGCGACTCCGAGGGTCTTCGTCGAGGTGGGGTAGGTGGTGTAGGGACCCGCCGGGGACGTGCTGGTGTTGTCGATCGTGGCGTGCAGCCCGAGCCGGACCAGCGCACCGGCGACGACGATCACGACCACGACTACCAGCGCGCCGATCGCCCCGCCGCCCGACCCGCGCGGGGGACGTCCGGGCGGAGGCCCGTACGGCATCCGGCCCATCGGCGGCCCGTAGGCCGCGGGCCGGACCCCGGCCGGACCGTACGGCCCCGGCGGCATCCGGCCGCCGTATCCCGGCGGTCGCGGCGGTGCGGCGTAGCCCGGCTGCTGGGGATGACCCGACGGCCTGCCGTACTGCGGCGGCACCGGTTGCGGTAGATAACCAGGCTGTTGGGGATAACCGACCGGCTGGTGCCGGCCAGGCTGGGGATTGCCGTGATGCTGTGGATAACTCGGACCGCGTCCGTATCCCGGCGGATTTCCCGGTTGCGGACCGTGCGGCCCGGCCGGACCGCCGGGCATACCGGGACCGGTCCCGTAGGGTGGTCGGCTCACTCCCCCGCGCCCCCGTCTCTCGGTCAACTGATTAGCTGATGCCGAAGAATACCAAGCTGTCTATGCTGTTGCCCCATGCTGATTTTTCGGGGGGGCGCTCTCGGCGCCGTGACGCTGGCTCTTGCCGGGATGTTACTGACAGCACCTCCCGCACAGGCACAGGCACCGGCCGACGGGGTGGCGATTGCGGCCGATGTGAAACTCAGCAGAGACGGGAATCTGGAAGTCACCGAGCAGGTGACCGTTCCGCGGGACGGGGAGTTCCGGATGGCGCTGCCGCTGCGAGTCGCGTTGGGCGACAAGGGCGGTGAGCGCCGGTTCAAGGTCAGTGACATCTCCGGCACCGGACCGGGTTCGGCGAAGGTGAGCGGCGAAGTGTTCACCGTCGACGCGCCCGCCGGGACGTCCTCGTTCCGATATACCGTGCACAACACGGTCAGCGATGCGCCGGGCACCCAGATTTTCCGCTGGACCGGCGTCCTGCAATCCGATGTGGCCTCTTTCGATGCCACGTTGATCAGCCCCAGTTATCGGATGGGCATCATCGACTGCAAGATCGGACCGCAGGCCGGCGCGCACAGATGTGACGCCACCGTCGAACCCGACGGCGTGCTGACGCTGCACGAAACCAACCTGCGCAGAGGCGATGTCGTCGATGTCACCCTGCAACTACCGCCCGGGACCGTACCCGCCAACGCCGATGTCACCGATGGAGGTTCGCGGGGGGCGTTCTCGATCACCGCGCCGGTGCTGATCGCCTTCGGTGTGCTGATCGCGGCTCTGGCCGCGCTGACCGGATTCGTGCTGTGGTCGCGTCGTCAGGACGCGGCGGCCCTGCGCGGCGGCGAGGCCGTGGATCCCGTGCAGCGCAAGGGAAGTAAGGCACAGTTCGTTTCCCCGGACGGTGTGCTGCCCGGCGAGGCCGGTCTGCTGCTCGACAATTCCGTCGACGCGGCCGATCTCGCCTCGACCGTCGTGGATCTCGCTGTGCGCCGGTACATCTGGGTCGCACCGGTCGGTGATTCCGATTGGCGCATCACCCGTCTCAATCCGGCCGACGAACAGTTGCGCGAGTTCGAGCGCGAGGTGTACCGCGCTGTCCTGCCGGACGGCATGGAGTCGATTCTGTTGTCGGAGTTGCGCGGTCGCGCGTCCGGCGAACCCGCCCGCGCGGCACTGCGGGCCGACGCTCTGGCGCACGGCATCCTGATCGACCGCAAACGCCGCGGCCTGACGTTCGGACTGGGCGCGATACTCCTGGTCGTCGGCATCGCCGCAACGGTCGGGCTGGCGATCTCGGGCGGGTACGCGCTGGTCGGCGTCGCGATCGGCCTCGGCGGCGTGGCCGCGTTGCTGTTGCCCGCCTACCTCCCGGCCCGCACGGCCGCCGGGCGCGCGCTGGCCGGGCGGGTGCGCGGCCTGCAACGGGGACTCGAAACGATGCAGGTCGAGCTGGTGCCACCGGCCGAACGGGAGCAGGTGTTCTCACGCGGGCTGCCGTACACGATCATCGGCGCCCGCTCCGACAACTGGATCCGCACCTTCCGCGAGATCGATCTGTCCGCCGATCGCGAACCGGGCCTCTACTGGTTCGGCGGATTCGAGCAGGATCGGGATCTCAGCCGGTTCGCGGCGCATTTCCCGTATTTCATCACCGCCTTGGAAGGGCTGTTCGCGAAGTAGGCCCGTTCAGCGGGCGCGCAGGCCGTCCAGCACGATTTCCATTGTGCGACGGGCCGTTTCGGCGTACGACTCGTCCGGGAAGACGAACACCTGCAGCGTCATCAGCGCGGCGATGTCACGGGAGGTGATGTCGGCGCGCAGGTCGCCGGACGCCTGGGCCCGGGCGGTCATATTCTCGACGTGGGCGGCGATCTTGCCGCGCACCTCGGTCAGCGCGGGATCGCTGCGGATATCGGCGTGCAGTGTCGGCTCGATGGCCGCGGCCAACGCGCCCAGGCGCATCTCGGCGCATTCGCGCAGGAACCGGCACAGGGTCGACCACGCGCTCTCCTCGTCCTGGATGGCGGTGGCCGCCAGATCCGCCAGACCGGACAGATAGGCGTGTGCGGCGGCGGTGATCAGCGCACCGCGATCGGGAAACCGGCGATACAGGGTGCCGACGCCGACGCCGGCGCGGTCGGCGATCTCCTTCATCGGCACCTCGACGCCCTGCTCCAGGAAGACGACCTGCGCGGCCGCCAGGATCTGATCGCGGTTACTGCGCGCATCGGACCGCACTCCACACACCTCCGGAAACAAGTGGACGATTTTCTTCCGGTTAGTGTACCGTGGGAGAAGTGGACGAAAGTCGTCCACTTATCGCGGAGGTTCTCGACATGAACTACAGCGTGCTGATCTCCGGCGCCGGAGTCGCCGGTTCGACATTGGCGTATTGGCTTGCGCGAGAAGGTTTCACGGTGACCGTCGCGGAGCGCGCGACCGGACAGCGCTCCAGCGGCAATCCGGTCGACGTCAAGGGCCCCGCGCTCGCGGTGGTCGAGCAGATGGGTATCGAGCCCAGGTTGCGGGCCGCCGCGACGGCCGTGCGGCGAATCGCCTTCCTCGACGGGTCGGGACGTGAACGTGCGTCGATGAACATGAACTCGATCCAAGGCTCACCCGACGGACGCGAAATCGAGATCGCCCGAGCCGATCTCGCCGCGGCGCTGCTCTCGACCGCACAGGACAGCGCCGAAATCCTCTGGGGCGAAACAATCACCGGACTCACGCAGCGCGCGGACGGGGTCGAGGTCACCTTCGAGCACAGTGCGCCCGCCCGGTTCGATCTGGTCGTCGGGGCGGACGGACTGCATTCGGGCGTACGCCGGCTGGCCTTCGGCCCGGAGCGCGAGTTCATCCGGCACATGGGCATGTTCGTCGCCACCCTGCCGGTGGACCGCACCCTCGCCGGGGCGCACGCCGTGGCCATGTACAACGCGCCCGGCCGATCCTTCAGCGTTCATCCGGCACATGGAATCCCGTTGGCGGCGTTCATCTTCCGGCACGCGCCCGTGCCCGCCCTCGACCACCGCGACCTTACCGCGCACAAGCGTCTGGTCACCGAGACGTACACCGGACGACTGGGCATGTTCGAGGACTTCCTCGACCAGCTCGCCGACGCCGAGGACATGTACTTCGACTCGGTCGCTCAGGTCCGCCTGCCATCCTGGACGAACGGCCGGATCACGCTGATCGGCGACGCGGCCTCCAGCCTGTCCCTGTTCGGCGACGGCTCCACCCTGGCCATCGCCGCCGCGCACACCTTGGCCGAAGAACTCGCCCGAACCCCCGGCGACCCTACCGCCGCCCTCCAGCGATACGAACGCCGTCACCGCACCCTGCTGCGGCCCAAGCAGCGCGGCTTCGCCCTGGCGAGCCGACTTCTCGTTCCCCGCTCCCGGCCCGCGATAGTGTTGCGCAACACCGCCGTTCGCGCCCTCGCCCGCTGACCCTCGACTACGCCCACCCGAACGCCGCAGACTCCGGACGAGGGCCCGGATGTCCCGGTCACCCAGGGGGCAACCGCAGCTCTGGGTAACCGCGACAGGCGAGCGTCCGGTGGTCCGGGCGGGAGGTACCACGCGGAACCGCCCCGGTTGATTGGCCCCGGCCCCGCCGGAGCGGAACGGAGGCCAGGATTACTGCCTGGTGGCGCGGCGCATGGCCGAGATGGGGTCGGCGTAGAAGACGCTCAGCGAGGTGACCGCGGCGGCGTGTTCCTGGACGCGGCCGCCGAAGCGGCTGATGCGCAGGTCGGCGGGCGGGAGATTGGTGTTCTCGGCGAATGCCTGTGCTACCCGGTCGACTCCGGGGCGGTAGCCGGTGAATGCCTGGCCGCCCAGCACAACTCGGTCCGGGTTGAACATGTCGCGGATGAGAGCCGCTGTGCGCCCGAGGATTTCGGCGCGCTCGTCGAGCATCGCACGCGCGGCGTCCGAGCCGGAATCCGCGGCGCGGTACAGGTCCGCGATCACCGGGCGGCGGGGAGCCTCGCGGCGGGGCACGATTCCGGCGCGCACCGCGCGGCCCAGGATCGCGGCCTCACCGACCGTGGCCTCCAAGCAGCCGCGACGTCCGCAGGCGCATTCGATATCGGAACCGGTGGGCAAGTGCGCGATGGAACCGGGCCCGCTGGCGGGAGTGTGCACCCGATCGTGCAGGGTGACCGCGACGCCGGCGGTCTCCCGCGCGTAGATGTACAGACTGCTGCCCGGACGCTGCTGTTCACCGGGCGCGAGCAGCAACTCCGCCGCGGCCATCGCCTCCACGTGCGCGGATATCGAGACCGGCAGGTCGAGCACGGTGGCGAACACCGCGGCAACGGGCGCGGCCTGCCAGCCCAGACGCGGATGATCGACCACCCCGGCGGCCGGATCGACTCGTCCGGCCAGCGCGACGCCGGTCCACAGCGGGCGACGGCGCGGCAGCCGATCCAGGAACGCCTTGGCGCTGCGGGCGATGATGGTCAGCGCGGCGTCCTGGCCGACCTGCGGCGTGGCGATCTCCAGTCCGCCGAGGATGCGGCCGGACAGATCCGCGGCGATGATCCGGGTCACCGTGGCCCCGATGTGCACGCCCAGCGTGGCGAAGGTGTCGGTATCGACCTCGAACGGGATGCGCGGGCGTCCGACCGCCCCCGACGCGGTCAGATCGGCGCGCTCGCGCAGCAGTCCCGTCGAAAGCAGCGCGGACACTTGGCGATTCACCGTCGCGATGCTGGAACCCGTTGTCTGCGCGGCGGAATCGCGAAAGATCGGGCCGCGCGTGGCGGCACGCAGAACGGCGGCGGCGGGGTTGTCGGAGATGCGCAGTTCCGGCGGTACCGCGGGACGCGCGGATACGACCCGGACGGGCGCGGTAGTGGTCGACGGTCGCTCGATGGTGGGGATCGTCATTTCGAAATCCTTGTTGAAAGCCCGCGCGGGGCTGTATTCGGCAACGACAACAAGGCAGTGAGAAGGGCCCGGACAGAACGCGACCGGCCGTCACGAACGAGCAGGAGCGGTTCTCAGCTGCGCGGCCGAGAGCAACACAGCTCCCGCTGCCGCGGCAGCCGCACACCGAGCGCAACGGTCACGTAGGTGACCTCAGCGGCATTCGATCGGCTGGAGAACATGGTTGAGAACGTTATCATCCCAGGTGTGGTGGACGCCAGACCAAGTGGTCTGCATGCATTCCGCTCAACGAGATTCGAATCTCGCGGCCCGGTCGCCGGGGTGGCGCAATGGCCGAAATCACTCCCGTTTCGGCAGGCCGCCGCGATCGATGTGCGGCGCATTACCCGAAGGCGCACGCACCCGTCCCGAACATCGGCCCGGGATCGCGGCGATATCCCATTACTCTCGGAAACCGCTGGTCACAGGCGGAAGGAGGATGAGTTGACGCCGCAACCGACGCCACTGCGCACCCCTGCCCGCCGAGCCGATCGCGCCCGTCAGGTCGCCGATGTACTGCGCCAGCAGATTCACGCGCAGACCTTCGCGCACACCTTGCCCAGCGAGAGCGAGCTCGCCGCCGAATTCGCGGTCTCGCGCAACACCGTGCGCGACGCCCTCGCACTGCTCAAGGACGAGGGCCTCATCGAACGCGCGCCGAAGGTGGGCACCCATATCGCGCAGCGCAAGTACGAGCACGGGCTGGACGCGTTGCGCGGCCTGAAGGAGACCCTGCGCGGCCACGGCGAGGTCCGCAACGAGGTGCGCGTGGTCTCCCGGGTGACTCCGCCACCGGCCGTGGCACGCCGATTGGACCTGGGTCCGGGCGAGCAGGCGGTGTACATCGAGCGGCTGCGCTATCTCGGCGACCTGCCGCTGAGTCTGGACCTGACCTATCTCGCGCCCGATATCGGCTCCGAGGTGATCACCCGGGACCTGGAGACCAACGACGTATTCGCCCTCATCGAGGAGATCAGCGGCGGCCCATTGGGTTCGGCCGATCTGGTGCTCGAGGCGATCACCGCGGACCCGCACTCCGCGGCCGCCCTGCAGATGCCCGAGGGCGGCGCACTGCTGCTCCTGGAACGACTGACCCGGCTCGACGACGGCCGCCCGGTGGACCTCGAGTACATCCGGCTGCGCGGCGACCGAATCACCATGCGCGGCAGCCTCGTCCGGCCCGCGGAAAGCAGCGATTGGAGGCTGATCTGAATGGCCCTGGTGAACCAGCGCGCCGACGTCCCGGTGACCATCGACGAATCTCTGTGTATCGAGGGGTGCACACTCTGCGTCGAGATATGTCCGCTCGATTCGCTGGCGATCAACCCGGACAACGGCAAGGCGTTCATGCACGTGGACGAGTGTTGGTACTGCGGCCCGTGCGCGGCCCGCTGCCCCACCGGCGCCGTCACCGTCAACATGCCCTTCCTGCTGCGCTGATTCGCGCACCGAGATCGCCGTCGCGCGAACAGTATTCCGAGGAATTTCGATGAAATATCGTCCTGCCCGCGTCATCGCGGGTTTGTCCGCCATGGCTCTGATCGCCGCCGGCTGCTCACTCGAGTCCGCCGCGTCCGGGAATACCGTCCGGGTCGTGGTGGGCTACCAATCCAAGACCATCAATACCGTCACCGCCGGAACATTACTGCGGGCCAAGGGCTTTCTCGAACAGCGGCTGGCGAAGCTGACCGCCGCGGGCGGCCCGAAATATCAGGTCGAATGGCAGGATTACGACACCGGTGCGCCGATCACCGCGCAGATGGTCGCGGAGAAGATCGATATCGGCTCGATGGGCGACTACCCATTGCTGATCAACGGTTCACGCACCCAGGTGAGTGAACAATCCCGCACCGAATTGGTGTCGGTCACCGGATACCAGCCCAAGGGCTCGCTCAATATGGTTGTGGTGCCGCCGAATTCGCCGATCCAGTCGTTGCGGGACCTGGCCGGGAAGAAGGTGTCCGCGAGTGTCGGATCGGCCGGTGACGGCACGTTGCGCCAGGCACTCACCCGGGCGGGCATCGATCCGAAATCCGGTGTGCAGATCCTGAACCAGCAGCCGCAGATCGGGGCTTCGGCCCTGGATTCC
The DNA here is from genome assembly GCF_059510335.1 of Nocardia sp. PLKS1-43. Lineage (NCBI taxonomy): Bacteria > Bacillati > Actinomycetota > Actinomycetes > Mycobacteriales > Nocardiaceae > Nocardia > Nocardia sp. PLKS1-43. The sequence continues at coordinate 215,666 of NZ_JCAJZQ010000003.1, forward strand.
GGCCAGGTGCAGGCGCTTTCGCAGTTCGTCGCGTGGCCCGGGCTGCTGGTCTTCCAGAACAAGGCGCAATTGCTGTACGACGGCGCGGAATTGAATGTGCCCACCTTCCACGGCGTCGTCGCGCGACGGGATTACGCGAAACAGCATCCCGAGGTGCTCGACGCGTTCTTGCAGGCACAGCTGGATGCCACCGATTTCCTGCACGCGAAGCCGCTCGAATCCGCCGAAACAGTGGCGCACGACACCGGGCTGCCGGCCGAGGTGGTGTACCTCTACAACGGTCCCGGCGGCACCTCCTTCGATACTCCGCTGAAAACACCGCTGATCCAGGCGTTGCAGGGTGATATCCCCTATCTGAAGTCGATCGGCGATTTCGCGGACCTGGACGTGAACGGATTCGTCGACGACGCGCCACTGCGAAAGGCATTCGGCGAGCGCGGTATCGACTACGACAAGGCGGTCGCGAACTTCGCCGATCCCGCGCCGATCACCGGCACCGATCCGGTGGCGAATCGTCCGGTCACCGATCCCGCGCTGGCCGGGGAGATCTGGTTCGACGGTCAGGAGGCGACCCAGCCCGCGGCCGATCCGACCACTCTGCTGCGCGCGGTGAAAGCGGCTCGGGCACAGGGGCGGAAGGTTCGCGAGGCCTACGTTCCCGATGCCGAACTGGGCACGCGCTGGTTCGCCGACAAGGCCCTGTGGGTACGCGACGGGCAGACCTATCTGCCGTTCACCACATCGGCGGCGGTGCGGCGTTATCTGAGCGCGCATCCGGGCAGCGCGCAGCTGTCCTACGATCAGGCGATCGACGAGGTGCAGTCGTGAACGCCCCGGTCTCCACTCGTATCGACTCGGATGCAGCGGCGCCAGCGGTCATCCCGGCGTCACCGGCCGCGGCCACGCGCGAATCCGTCGCAAGCACAACGGGTCCGGGCGAACGCGCCCGGGTGTGGCGTTCGCGGGCGATCCGGACGGCGTCCGTAATCGCGGTCGTCGTGGCATGGCAGTTGTTGACCGCCGATCACATTCGCCTATGGGTGCGATTCGACACCCTGCCGACGGTCACCCAGATCGTGCGCGCCTTCGGACATCAGCTCGGGACCACGACGTACTGGCTGGACCTCGGGCAGTCGGTGATCCGGATCCTGAGCGGATTCGTACTCGCGGCACTGGCGGGAGTGGCATCCGGTGTGGCCCTGGGACGTTCGCGGCTGTTCGCCGATATCTTCGGGCCGCTGACCGAACTGGCCCGGCCCATACCGGCGATCGCGATCGTGCCGGTGGCCATTCTGCTGTTCCCCACCGACGAGGCCGGGATCGTGTTCATCACCTTCCTGGCCGCGTATTTCCCGATCATGGTCAGCACTCGGCACGCGGTGCGGGCGCTGCCGGTGATCTGGGAGGATTCGGTGCGCACCCTCGGCGGCAGCCGCTGGGACGTGCTGGCGCGAGTCGTGCTGCCCGGCAGTCTGCCCGGGGTGTTCGGCGGGTTGTCGGTGGGTATCGGCGTGGCCTGGATCTGCGTGGTGTCGGCCGAAATGATCTCGGGCCGGCTGGGTGTGGGATATCGGACCTGGCAGGCGTACACGATCGTGGACTATCCGGGCGTGTTCGTCGGCATCATCACCATCGGGGTGCTGGGCTTCGCGACATCGGCGGCGGTCGAGCTGCTGGGACGCCGGGCCACCGCATGGCTTCCCCGGGCGGGAGCGGAGACGAAATGAGCGAGTCCCGTGGTACCGCAATGAATCTCCGGCTGGAAAGGGTCGAGCTGCGCTATTCCGGAACACCGGTGATCAGCGAGCTGACGCTGGATATCCGGCCGGGCGAGATTCTCGTGCTGACCGGCCCGTCGGGCTGCGGTAAATCGACCGTCCTGCGCGCGCTGGCCGGACTGCTGCCCGCACGTTCGGGCCGCGTCCTGGCCGACGGCGAACTCGTCACCGGACCGTCGCGCGATCGCGCGATGGTTTTCCAGGACAACGCGTTACTGCCGTGGCGCACGGTTCGCTCGAATATCGAACTGGCCCTGCGGCTGCGCGGTGAGCCACGCGCCGGGCGGCGCACGCGGGCCGAACGATGGATCGACGAGGTCGGCCTGACCGGATTCGGGAAGTACCTGCCCAAGGATCTGTCCGGCGGTATGCGCCAACGTGTCCAGCTCGCCCGCGGCCTGGCCGGTGCGCCCCGCGCGGTGCTGATGGACGAACCGTTCGGTGCGCTGGACGCACCCACCCGGGCCACCATGCAGCGTCTGCTCGTGGACACCTGGCGGGCGCACCCGACCACGGTCGTCTTCGTCACGCACGATGTCGACGAGGCGCTGCTGCTGGGTGATCGGATCGCCGTACTCGACCGCGCCGCCCTTCCGGTGCGCGCGCTGCTGGACATTCCGCGGCCCCGCGATCCGGACGTCGACCGCGCGGCGCTGCGCGCCGAAATCCTTGCCGCCCTGGATCGTTCGGACGATCCGGTCCCGGCTCACCGCTGACCACCGCCACTTGGAGCACCGCTGATGAAGATTCCCGACCTGGCCGATACCGTCCGGCTCGACTGCGATGTGCTGGTGATCGGCGGCGGCACCGCCGGAACCATGGCCGCGCTCACCGCGGCCGAGAACGGCGCGAACGTGCTGCTGCTGGAGAAGGCGCACGTGCGGCATTCCGGCGCGCTGGCGATGGGGATGGACGGGGTCAACAATGCCGTGGTCCCCGGTAAGGCCGAACCGGAGGACTACGTCGCCGAGATCACCCGCGCCAACGACGGAATCGTCAACCAGCGCACCATCTATCAGACCGCCACCCGCGGCTTCGCGATGGTGCAGCGGCTCGAGCGGTACGGGGTGAAGTTCGAGAAGGACGCCTACGGCGAATACGCGGTGCGCCGGGTGCATCGCTCCGGCTCGTACGTGCTGCCGATGCCCGAGGGCAAGGACGTCAAGAAGGCCCTGTATCGCGTTCTGCGACAACGCAAGATGCGCGAGAAGATCCGGATCGAGAATCGGCTGATGCCGGTGCGCGTGCTCACCGACTGCGGCCGCGCGGTCGGTGCGGCCGCGTTGAACACGCGCACCGGCGAATTCGTCGCCGTCGGCGCGAAGGCGGTGATCCTGGCGACCGGGCCGTGCGGGCGGCTCGGCCTGCCCGCGTCGGGATATCTGTACGGCACGTACGAGAATCCGACCAACGCCGGGGACGGGTATTCGATGGCCTACCACGCGGGCGCGGAGCTCTCGGGCATCGAATGTTTCCAGATCAACCCGCTGATCAAGGATTACAACGGTCCGGCCTGCGCCTACGTCGCCAATCCGTTCGGCGGCTACCAGGTCAATGCCGCCGGTGAGCGGTTCGTCGACTCGGACTACTGGTCCGGGCAGATGATGAGCGAGGTCAAGCACGAGATCGAATCCGCCCGGGGCCCGATCTATCTGAAGGTTTCCCATCTGCCCGACGAGACGCTCACCGCGCTGGAGGGGATCCTGCACACCACCGAGCGGCCCACCCGCGGCACCTTCCACGCCAATCGCGGTCACGACTACCGGACCCACGACATCGAGATGCACATCTCCGAGATCGGCTTGTGCAGTGGGCATTCCGCCTCGGGCGTCTGGGTGGACGAGCACGCTCGCACGACCGTGCCGGGGCTCTACGCGGCCGGAGACCTGGCCTGCGTACCGCACAATTACATGATCGGCGCCTTCGTCTACGGCGATCTGGCCGGTGAACACGCCGCGAACACCCGCGCGGATATCGCGGCGCCGCGGGAACTTCCGGCCGATCAGCTGGCCGAGGCGCACGAACTGGTGTACCGCCCGCTGCGCGATCCGGACGGGCCGCCGCAGCAGCAGGTGGAGTACAAACTCCGCCGCTTCGTGAACGACTATGTGGCACCGCCGAAGACGGCGACGAAACTGTCCCTGGCGATCGAGACGTTCGAGCGGATGAGCCGCGAGATCGCGGAGATGGGCGCGACCACGCCGCACGAGCTGATGCGTTGCGCGGAAGTGAGTTTCATCCGCGACTGCGCCGAGATGGCGGCCCGTTCCTCGCTGACCCGCACCGAATCCCGTTGGGGCCTCTACCATGAGCGCGCCGATCTGCCCGAGCGCGACGACGAGCAGTGGCACTATCACCTGAACCTGCGCAAGGGCGCGGACGGGACGATGGAATTCCTGAAACGCCCGGTCGCGCCGTATTTCGTGCCGGTGCCCGAACTCGCCGGACGATCGAGCGCATCCGAGGCCCCCGAACTCGTCGCCCAACCCGGCCTGATCACCGGTCCGCCGCGCACGGCCGCGGCCGGGCCGGGCGTCGCGCGAACACGGACCGCCACGGCCGATGTCGACGCCGCCGACGAGGTCGCGCCCGCGATCGCGCGGTTGCTCGGCCTGGACGCGCCGAGCCTGGCCGACCTGCATCCCTACCTCGCCGATGCCGACCCGCGCGTGCGCGCCACCGCGGTGTCGGTCCTGACCGAGGGCACGCCGGACGGTTTCGCCGACGCGTTGATCGCCGCCCTCGCCGATCCGGCCGCCGCGGTCCGCGCCGCCGCTCTCGCCGGACTCCGTGAGCTGGTCGAAATCCTGCCTGCCACAACGGGTCTGGCCGCACATGCGGAATCACCCGATCCGCTCGTGCGGGCCGGTGTGGTGGATCTGCTGCGTGCGCTGCGGGCGGGTTCGGCCGAACTGTTCGGCAAGGCCGTCGTGGACGACGATCACCGCGTGCGGATCGAAGGGGTGCGCGCCCTGGTCTCGATCGACGACTGGACCGCGCTGACCACCGCCGCACACGACGAGAACCGCGAGGTTCGCATCACCGCCGCGCAGGGGCTGGCCACCGTCGGACAGGGCGGCGCGGACACTCTGCGCGAGCTGACCGCCGACCGCGATCCGCTGGTCCGCGCCGCGGGCCTCACCGCTCTGTCCCGGCTCGGCTCCCCGGCCGACGCACCCGTGCTCACCACCGCCCTCGCCGATTCGGCCTGGCAGATCCGTGCGGGCGCGGTCCGCGGCTGGACCGCCCTCGGCCCCGACCTCGCCGCGGGCCCACTGCATACCGCCCTGTCGGACCCGCATCCCGACGTCCGCAAGGCCGCGGTTCTGACCCTGGGCCTGTGGCCCGAGCACGCCGGCGCCCGCGACGCGCTGCGGCAGGCCGTCGACGATTCCGACGCCGACGTCCGGGCGTATGCGCGTCGGGCGCTGGGCTGAGCGAGCATCCGCACACGCCGCCGATCACAGAGTGACCACAGAAATCCGGGATACGCTCCGACGCACATCCATTCACCAGCCGCGCTAGGAGCGTCCCCATGATCCGGAATCCGCACCGTATCCGCCGCGGCGCTGCCGCCCTGGCCGTGGCCGGCGTCGGACTGGGGGCCGCATTGGCCCCGTCGGCCGCCGCGGCACCGCTGCCCAGCATGCCGGTGGGCGCGCTGAGCTACACCGTCGATGTGAACCAGCCCGGCGCGAGCCCGGGATACATCTACTACACGAGCGGGGTCAGTGCCGCGGCACTGGTGCCCGGTTTGGGGCAGGCGCTGTCGATCATTCCGCAGGCCGCGCCCGCCAATGTGGTGATGGACAAAGCCGGGCACGAGGTGTGGCGATACACCCCGCCCAAGGGTCAGGACGTGTCGAACTTCCGGACGCAGACCTACCAGGACAAGCGGGTGCTGACCTGGTGGCAGGGCAGCACCGTCGGCGGGCACGGCACGGGCACCGACTACATCGCCGACGAACACGGCCACGTCATCGAAACCCTCGGTGCCGGAGACGGTTCCGGCTCCGATGTGCACGAGTTCCGGCTGACGCCGGACGGCCGCGCGCTGATCACCTCCTACCGGGAGGTCGGCGCGGACCTGAGCGCGATCGGCGGACCGAAGAACGGCCGGATGTACGACACCGTCGCCTCGGTGGTCGATGTCGCCAGCAAGAAGGTGCTGTTCCAGTGGAGTGCCGCCCAGCACGTGCCGCTCACCGATACCACCGCTGGCACCTCGTCACCCGGTTCCGCGGTCTACGACCCGTACCACATGAATTCGATCGCGCTCGACCCGCAAGGGAATCTGGTGATCTCGATGCGCGACACCTCCGCGGTGTACGACGTCGACATCCACACCGGGAAGATCCGCTGGCAGCTCGGCGGTAAGCATTCCACCGTGGCCATGGGTCCCGGAGTGCAGTTCGCCTTCCAGCACGACGCCGAATTCGACGGGCCCGATACGATCCGGCTGTTCAACGACAATTCCAGCGGTCAGCAGACGTTGGGTCTGTCGAGTGTGCAGTGGATCCATATCGATACCGATGCGCACCGGGCGACGTTGGTGCGCAACCAGACTCACCCGAGCAACCTGGTCGCGATGGCGATGGGTAACGCCCAGGGCCTGCCGGGCGGCAACACGCTGGTGGGCTGGGGTATGGCTCCGCACATCTCGGAGTTCACCCCGTCGGGCGCGCTGGTCTACGACGCCGCGTTGCCGATGGGCACGTACCGCGCGTACCTGGAGGATTGGGTGCCCAGCGCGAAATAGGTTCTCGCGCAGGCACTCTTGCCGTGCGTCAGCGATGTCCGGCAGGCGGCCTCGCCCGCCGGACCGGCGCTGGCTGCGAATCCCGCTGGGCGGCAGCGTATCGCGGGAACGCTGGATCCAGCGGACGCGATCATCGTCGGCGGAGGGCCACGACGCCAGGAGCAGCGGCCGCGCTTACCCCGGCTGATCACCGGGCGATCGCCGCAACCCCCATCGGCGGACGCCCGATACCATCGATTGCCGAACAGCCGCCGAACGAATTGTCGCGAATTCGGCGGTCAGGCCGCGCGCACGTGCGAGAGCCCCCATTCCTGCGCGAGTAGGCGGTGCGAGGCGAGCCGGTCCTCGTGCCGGTGGGTGACGCTGGTGATCACCAGTTCGTCCGCGCCGGTGAGCTGTTGCAGTGCGCTCAGGCGGGCGGTCACCTCGGCGGGCGTGCCGACGAACTGTGTGGTGATCCGGTCCCGCACCAGGCGTTGCTGCTGCTCGGACAGCGGCTCGGCGGTATCGGGGTCCTGATAGTCGGCCGCACCCGCCCCACTGCGAATGCTGTACACCCAGTGGCCGTAGGTGGAGGCGAGATGTTCGGCCTTCGCGTGCTCCTCCGCCACGACGACGTCCGCGGACACCACCAGATACGGCTTCGGGTACCGCGCCGACGGCCGGAATGATTCCCGGTACGCCGCAACGGTTTCCAGAATCGTGCCCGGAGAGACATGGTAATTCGCCGCGAACGGCAGCCCCAGACGTCCGGCGAGCCTGGCGCTCTCACCGCCGCTGCTGCCGAACAGCCACAGTTCGATCTGCGCGTCCTCACCCGGAACCGCGTGCAGGACAACGCCTTCGTCGGACCGGTACCCGTCGTCGAGGAAGGCGCGGATCTGCTCGACCTGCTCGGTGTAGTCCAGCGGCCGGGCACCGGGCAGCGTCAGTACCTGCAGGCCGGCCTGTAGACGAGCGGTGTTCAGCAACTGCCCGGGGCTGAACGGAGGCGGGATCACCACACCGTCCCGGACCTCGATCGGCCGCTCGGGGGTGCGGACCGGCGGAACACCGGCCGAGCGGATCTGATCGGCACGGTGACCCGAGCGCCCCAAGCCCAGATCGAGGCGTCCCGGATACAGCGCGTCGATCGTCCCGAACCCTTCCACCACCGAGGCGGAGGTGTGATGCCCCAGCTGCACCGCCGCCGACCCCACTCGGATCGTCTCGGTGGCCGCCGCGATCAGCCCGATCAACGTCACCGGCGACGAACTCGCCACCCGCACGAAATGGTGCTCCGCCACCCAGAATCGCCGATACCCCCAGCTCTCGGCCCGCTGCGCCAGCTCGATGGTATTCCGGATCGCCTGGCGCGGTGTGGATCCCGCGCTGACCGGGGACAGATCCAGCACCGACAACGGGACGCGCCCGCCCGAGATCGTCACGACCGCACCTCCGGCCGCGGATCGCGTTCGCCCGCCTCGACGGCCACGTCGAGCCGGTTCTCCAGCGGCGCGATCGGGCAGGTCGCGTAATCGGTGAAGGCACAGGGCAGATTCTGTGCCCGATTGAAGTCCAGCTGGACCGCGCCGCCGGATCCCGGCGTCCCGATCGGCAGCGACCGCGCGCCCGGGTAGGTGCTCACACCGCTGGTCCGATCGGTGAACAGCAGGCGCAGACCGGTTTCCGGGTCGCCGAAGGCGATGACCGTGTGCTCCCGCGCGTCGAGGAAGAAGCGCACGGTGCCCGCCGCCGGATGATGGTGTTCCAGGCCCTCGACCACCGCACCGGTGGTGACGGTCCGTGCGGTCTCGTAGGGGGTGAACTCACCCACCGCCACCCAGCGCGAATCCGGTGGGAAGGAGGGGATTCCGGTGAACGCCGCCAGGCCGGGTGCGGCCGGATCGTGAACGCGCAAGGCATAGCGGCCGGTACGGCGGATCACCTCGACCAGCCGGTCACCCACGCGCACTTCGATTCCGGGAGCGCCCTCACCCGGGGTGAGCGTCGTGCGGCCGGTGAGCGCGAGTCCATCCAGGGTGTAGCCGTCGGCGGAAGCGGTTGTCAGCACGACGGTTTCGCCTTCGACGCGCCAACCGCCCGGCAGCCCCTCGACGCTCTCCTGGGCCTCGCCCAGCCAGTGCAATCCGGTCAGGCTCAGCCAGCCCAGCGGTTCCCGGGCCCACGCCTCGCGTTCGGCGTGCCAGGTGTGCCACTGCTGTTCGAATTCGGTGGTCGCCGTGGTCATGACACTGGTACTCCTTCGTTGCGGGGGTGGGAGAGCGCATCGGACGGGTCGCGCCCGCCCGGGACGGCCGACAACAGCTCGCGGGTGTATTCGTGCGCGGGTTGATCGAACAGCGCTGCGGTATAGCCGGTTTCGACGATGCGTCCGGCGCGCATCACCGCCACGCGGTCACTGACCCGGCGCACCACGGCCAGGTCGTGGGAGATGAACAGGTAACTGAGCGACAGCTCGCGTTGCAGGCGCTCGAGCAGTTCCAGGATCTGCGCCTGAACCGAGACATCGAGCGCGGAAACCGGTTCGTCGAGCACCACCAGTTCCGGGCGCAGCGCCAGCGCACGGGCGATCGCCACCCGCTGACGCTGCCCGCCGGAGAGTTCGGCGGGCAGCCGATCCCGGTGATCCGCCGGCAGCGCCACCTGCTCGAGCAGTTCACCGACCTGTTCGCGGCGCGATCCTCTATCGCCGATCCGGAAGGCGCGCAACGGTTCCGCGATGCTCTGGCCGACGGTCAGCTTGGGGTTCAGCGACGCGTACGGATTCTGATAGACGACCTGCACGCGCCGCCGGAACTCACGCAGCCGCGCGCCGCGCAGCTCGCCGACGTCGCTGCCGTCGAAGCTGATCGTGCCGGAATCGGGTCGTTCCAGCAGCGTCAGGATGCGGGCCGTGGTGCTCTTGCCGGAGCCGGATTCACCGACCAGTGCGAGTGTTTCACCACGATCGATGTGCACCGTGACGTCGTCGACCGCGGTGAGCCTGCCGCGAGCGCCGGTCCGGAAGGTGCGGCGCAGTCCCGTAGCCGACAGCAGCGGCGTAGCGGCCCGTGGACGGACCGAACGTGTGGGCGCGTCCAGCGTCGGCACCGAATCCAGCAGGCGTCGAGTGTATTCGTGCCGCGGATTGCCGAGAACCTCTGCGGTACGGCCGGATTCGACGATTTCGCCGCGGCGCATCACCACGATGCGGTCCGCGCGATCGGCCGCCACTGCGAGATCGTGGGTGATCAGCAGGACGGCGGTGCCGGATTCGGCGGTGCGCTCGGCGAGGTGGTCCAGGATGCGGCGCTGCACGGTGACGTCCAGCGCGCTGGTCGGTTCGTCGGCGATCACCAGTTCCGGACCGCAGGCCAGGGCGATGCCGATCAAAACCCGCTGCCGCTGGCCGCCCGAAAGGTCCTGTGGGTATTGGCGCGCACGCAGTTCCGGCCGGTCCAGTCCGGCCGTGGCGAGAATCCGCACCGCCTGTGCTCGCGCGGTGCGGCGAGTCGCCCGGCCGTGGATGCGCAGCGACTCGGCAACCTGATCGCCGATGCGCAGCACCGGATTCAGCGAGACGCCCGGATCCTGTGGCACCAAACCGATCCGGGCGCCACGGATCGTCTGCAGGTGTCGCGGCGAGGCGTCATCGATCCGCTCACCCGCGAATGTGATCCGTCCGCCCGTCACCGCGCCGCCGCGCAGCAACCCGATCACCGCATGCGCGAAAGTCGACTTGCCCGAGCCGGATTCGCCCACCAGCGCGACGGTCTCCCCCTGCGAGACCGTCAGCGACGCACCCGCGACGGCAAGCACCGGCCCGCCGCTTCCGGCATACTCCACCCGCAGGTCGGCCACCCGCAGCAGCGCTTCCTCGCTCATTCCCTCACTCCGCATCTCCACTCGGCACCTGCGAACGCCGCGACCGCTCGCGGCCCGTGTCGCCGCTCGCGCGGGCACCGGGTGCGCGGAACGAATGCCGGGTACGGCGCCGAAGGGCGAGACTTCCGGGGCGGCGCTCAGTGCCGGAGCGGACGCCGAAGATACCGCCGATCCGCTGGGCGGACAGCACAACCGCGACGATGACCAGGCCGGGCAGCGTGGTCATCCACCACGCGGTGGCCAGGTAGTCGCGGCCGCCGGCGATCAGCGATCCCCATTCCGGCGTCGGCGGGCGGGCGCCGTAGCCGAGGAAACTCAGCGAGGACACCGCCAGGACGGCCACCCCGAATTCCACCGCCACCAGCGCGGCGACCGGCTCGTAGGCATTGCGCAGCACATGCCGCGACAGCACACCGGGCCAGCGCACTCCCGCGGCGAAGGCCGCTTCCACGTACGGCGCGCGCCGCACCCGGACCACCTCGGACCGCATCACCCGGGCGAAGGTGGGTACCAGCGCGACACCCACCGCGATCGCGACGTTGCGGGTGCCGAAGCCGAGCGCGGTGACCAGAACCAGTGCGCTCAACAGCTCCGGAATCGACAGCAGCACATCGACGACGCGCATGATCGCGGCGTCGGTCCGGCCGCCGAGCGCACCGGCGAGCAGACCCAGCAGCGAGCCCGCGAGCAGGCCGATCAGCACCGCGAAAACCGTTGCGGTGACCGATAACGCGGTGGCGTGCACGACCCGCGTGTAGACGTCGCGGCCCAGATTGTCGGTACCGAACCAATGCCGACCGCTCGGACCGCGCAACTTCTCCGCCGGAACACCGCGCAACGGGTCGCCCCCGGCGAACAGCGACGGCCACACCGCCCAGCCGAGTACGACCAGCAGCACGATCGCCGGGAGCAGCACGGATCGTCCGGAACGCAGCGCCGCGCGCACATCGGGGACGAATCCGCGTGCGGCTGGCGTATCCGGATCCACGTCCAGTCGAGCCAGAACCGCTGTGCCACCGAATCTTTCACTCATATCCGCACCTCGAGCCATACCACCCACTCGCGAACCCCGTCATCCGGCCACGCCCTGACGGTCGATCTCCGAAGCCTCGATTCCGGACGCCGCCGCGCCCTCCGCCTCGGCGCGCCCGCGCCGGAACTCTTGTCGCACCCTGGGATCCAGGACCGGATGAATCAGGTCGACCGCGAGGTTGACCAGCGCGTAGGCCAGCGCGGTCAGCAGCACCACACCCTGCACGACCGGAATGTCCTCGGCGAGTACGGCGGTCTGGGTCAACCGGCCGATTCCGGCGCGCGAGAACACCGTCTCCACCACCACCGATCCGGCCAGCACGGTGCCGACCCACACCCCGGCCACGGCCAGCGCGGGGGCCAGTGCGGGCCGCAGCACATGATGTATCTGCACCCACCAGCGCGAGGCGCCCTTGGCGAACGCCACCTCGACGAAGCTCTGCCGCCACACCCCGGCCAGACCGGTGTACAGGACCTGGGCGATGACCGCGCCGACCGGAATCGCCAGGGTCACCGCGGGCAGCACCGTCCCGGCGAACCCGGTGCCGCCGAACGCGGGTACCAGTCGCAGCCGGAACGAGAAGAGTTGCAGCAGGAGCAATCCCACCCAGAAGGTAGGCGCCGAGGCGCCTACCGGCGGCACGGCGGTCAACAACCCGCGCAGCCGGGGCCGTTCGGTGTACGCGGCGGCCAGCGCGATCGCGGCGCCGAAGACGAGCGCCAGCGCCAGCGCCAGCGCCGCCAGCGCGAGCGTCGAGGGCAGAGCCTGGCCGAGCGCACCGGTGACGCTCTGCCCGGTGCTCAGCGAATGCCCGAGGTCACCGTGCAGCGCGTGCTCCAGCGCGGTCCAATACTGTTGCCAGACCGGCTTGTCCAGCCCGTACCGCGCCCGCAGCTCGGCCACGGCCGCCGGGTCCACCTGCACTCCGGGATTCGCCCCGATCGCCAACTGGACCGGATCGGCGGGCAGCAGATACAGCACACCGAAGGTCACGGTGAACGCCGCCCACAACACGCCGATCGCCTGCAGCACTCGCGCGGCGACATAGCGGATCATCGAATACCCCTGCGATACGGCAGTTTCGGGGACCACCCCAGGGCACACTCGACACGCGGCCCGCGTTCGACTCGCCGAAAGCGACTCGAAGTCGCGCGGCGGACGCCGGAGGCCGGAAAGCCCAGGCCCGGCACGGCTGTGGCACCACTGCCCAACTCCCGAACCATTTCCTCGGGGCCGGACCAACTTACGGCCCGCATGCGCACCATGCCCGAACGGCTCGCGCGGCGCGATACTTCCGCGCATCCGAACAGCGACTCGTAATCCGTTCGCACGCAGTGGCGTCCACTATCTACCCGGCTCCCGTAGTTCATCGAACGGCCTCCTCGGCGAGATACCGCTGGGCGCCCAGCGCACGGCTGGGTATCCGCGCGCGGAGTACCGGCGCGACCTCGGCCTGGAACAGTTCCAGGCTCGCGCGGTGCTGCGCGGGGGTCAGGCCGTCGCTGTCGGCGCTGAGGTGGATGGCTTCGTGGCCGAATCGCTCGTGGTAGCGCAGCACCTTGTCGACGACCTGTTGCGGGCTGCCGATCAGGGCGGAGCTGCGGTCGATGAAATCCTCGACGGTCTCGAAGACGGTCGGGAGTCCGTGTGCGCGGGCCGCTGCCTGGCGCGCGGCGAAGATCGGCCGGTACGCGCGCAGCGCGGCCTGGGAATCGCGGGCGACATAGAACCCGGCCGTCCCGGCGCCGACCAGCGCCCGAGCCGGATCGTGACCGTGCGCGGCCCAGCGCTGCCGGTAGTACTCGATCAGTTCGGCATACGGTTCGATGGGGTTGGTGACGTTGGCCGAGAACAGCGGATCACCGTGCAACGCAGCCAATTCCACCGATTCTCGACTGGTGGCGCTGCCGTGCCAGATCCGCAGCCGCGACTGCAGCGGCCGGGGCAGCGCCTTGGCCTCGGTCAGGGCGGGACGGAACCGGCCCGCCCAAGTGACGCTCTCGCTCTCCCACAACCTGCGGAACAGCTCGTAACCCTCGCGGTTGCGCTCCCACTGGTCCCGGGACGTGACGTGGAACAGTTTCGCCTGCGCCGCGCCGTTGCCCTTGCCGATGATGAGCTCGAGCCGCCCGCCCGAGAGATTGTCCAGCGTCGAGTAGTCCTCGAAGGCGCGCACCGGGTCCAGCAGGCTCAATGTGGTGACCCCGGTGAACAGCGCGATATGCGAGGTCACCGCGGCGATATGACTCAGCACGACCGGGGGCGCGGCCGAGATGAACGGATCCTCGTGCCGCTCACCGACCGCGAAACCGTCGTAGCCGAGTTCCTCGGCCAGTCGGGCACTCTCGACCACTCGGCGCAGGCGCTGCGCCGGGGTCTCGGTGGCACCGGTCTGCGGATCGGGTTGATGGGTGATGAGGGTCAGCAGCAGGAACTTCATCCGTGGCGAACCTCCGCGAATCGACTCGTTGGCTCAGAGCACATGGGCGAGAAAGGCTTTCGTGCGCGGGTGGGCAGGCTGGTCGAGTACCTGCGCGGGCGGGCCCTGCTCGACGATCCGCCCGTCGTCCATCAGCACCACGGTGTCGGCCACCTCGCGGGCGAATCCGATCTCGTGCGTGACGATCACCAGCGTGGAACCGTCGCGGGCCAGATCGCGGATGACGTCGAGCACCTCGCCGACCAGCTCCGGATCCAGCGCCGAGGTGGGCTCGTCGAACAGCACCACCCGCGGGCGCAGGGCCAGCGCACGCGCGATCGCGACCCGCTGCTGCTGTCCGCCGGACAACCGGCGCGGATAGTCTCGAGCCTTGTCCGCGAGCCCGACCCGGTCGAGCAGCTCCGCGGCCTCGGCGCGCGCCTGCGCACGCGGCCGGCGCTGTGCGGAGATCGGTGCCAGCGCAACGTTTTCCAGCACGGTGAGGTGCGGAAACAGGTTGAAGTTCTGGAAGACGAAGCCGATTCGCGAACGCTGCCGCAGGATCTCGCGTTCGCTCAGCTCACGCAGGGCCGCGCCGCTGCGGCGGTATCCGACCAGCTCGCCGCTGACCCGAACCGAGCCGGCGTCCACCTTCTCTAGATGATTGATGGTGCGCAGCAATGTCGATTTACCCGAGCCCGACGGTCCCAGGATCACCGTCACCTCACCCGGCCGCACCGCCAGATCGATGCCGCGCAGCACCTCGTGCGAGCCGAAATGCTTACGCACGCCGCGCAGTTCGACCGCATAGTCGCTCCGCGACGCCGACGCGGTAGCCGCCTTTTCGCCCGCCGCGGATACCGTCTCGTTCACACTCGCTCCTCGGTGATCTCGGCGACCTTCGCGCGAATTCGCTGCCACGGCGTAGGGGGCAGTTCCCGCTGAGCGCCCTTCGCGAAATGCCGTTCGATGTAGTACTGCACGACGCTCAGCACGCTGGTGAGCACGATGTACCAGACCGTGGCCACCATGAGCAGCGGCACCACCCGGCCGTTGCGGCCGTAGATCACCTGGACCTGATAGAACAGCTCCGCGATGGCCATCACCGAGACGATCGAGGTGCCTTTGAACAGGCTGATCACCTCGTTCGCGGCATTGGGCAGAATGCCCCGCATCGCCTGTGGCGCAACGATGGTGAAGAACTGCCGCCGCCACGGCAACCCGAGTGATTTCGCCGCTTCCAGCTGTCCGGGATCCACCGAGATGATGCCGGCGCGGATGATCTCGGCCGAATAGGCTCCCTGATGCAGTGCCAGCCCGATCACCGCCGCGGTGAACCCGCTGATCACGCCGTTCACATCGAACGCGAAAAATGCGGGGCCGAAGGGAATTCCGATCGATATCCGCTTGTAGAGGTAAGCGATGTTGAACCAGAACAACAGCTGCACGATGAGCGGAATGGATCGGAAAGCCCATACATAGGCCCACGCGATCACTTGCAACACAGGGATTTTCGACAATCGCGCGACGGCGATCCAGACACCGAGGAGAAATCCGAACAACGTTCCCCAGAAGGTCAGCTCGAGCGTGACGCGCATCGCCGACAGTACCGACTTCGCGGTGAAGTACTGCCCGAACGTCGGCCAGTCCCACCCCGGATTGGTGACCAGGCCGTGCGCGAACTGCGCGACCACGACCAGTGCCAGCACCGCGACGAGCCAACGCCACGGGTGCCAAGTGCGCGCGACCGGCAGGGCCCCCTCATCGGCCTCCGGTACCGGCGGACTGCCGACAGCGGTCACTGTGCTCATGAAATCCTCCAGCGATCCCGCGGTAGCGCTCGCACCCGGCGGCGGCGAGCCGCTGCATCGACGCTAGAACAGCAGCGTCCGGCTGTCGGTACTCCTGCTCAGCGTGAATTGAACTGTTGGTCCGGGCACGCGCGGCCTGGATCGGGCGCGCGGGAGTTCTATGTACACTATTGTTCGCAATGAGCTGACACCCATCCGGACATGATCAGAACATGCCGTTTTCAACCAGCTCGGAGGAGTGCGTCCATGAAGGATCTGAACGGCCGCCTGTGCCTGATCACCGGCGCGGCCAGTGGTATCGGGCGGGCGACCGCCATCGCCGCGGCCGACCGGGGTATGCGCCTGTTCCTCACCGACATCTCCGAGGACGGGCTGAACGACACGGTCGCGCGGATCCGTGCCACCGGCGGCGAGGTACTCGACGCGCAGGCCCTGGACATCGCCGATTACGAGGCGGTGCGCGCGTGGGCCGAACGGATCCACGGGCGGTATCCGAGCCTGGACGTGGTGATGAACATCGCCGGCATCGCCATCTGGGGCACTGTGGAGAATCTGGAACACCGGCACTGGCGCTCCGTGGTCGAGGTCAACCTGATGGGTCCTATCCACGTCATCGAGAGTTTCCTGCCGCCGATGGTTCGCGCCGGACGCGGGGGACATCTGGTCAACGTCTCCTCGGCCGCCGGGCTGCTCGCGCTGCCCTGGCACGCGGCCTACAGCGCCAGCAAGTTCGGTTTGCGCGGCATCTCCGACGTGCTCCGCTTCGACCTCGAGCGGCATGACATCGGGGTGAGCCTGGTCGTCCCGGGCGCGGTGCGCACACCGCTGGTGGGCACGGTGCAGGTGGTCGGCGTCGATCGCGACGATCCTCGGGTCAAACGGCTGACCGGCCTGTTCGAAGGCCACGCCGCGACACCGGAACAGGTGGCCGAGCGGATTCTGTCCGGCGTCGAACGCAACCGCTATCTGGTGCACACCTCGGCGGATATCCGGATCGGCTACTGGTTCGCCCGCAAATTCGCGCTGCCCTACGAGATCGCCATGCGACTGGCCAACCGGCAGTTCAGCCGCCTGCTCGACGCGCAGCGCCGGAGTGCGGTGTCGCGCTGAGCAATTCGACGATCACATCTGAGCCAGGCAGACGACGAACTTGCGCTGCTTGTAGACCACGCCGTGGTTCGCGTCGGTGCAGGTGTTCACATCCGCGGTATTGCGGTTGATCGCCTGCACCCGCATCGTGCCGGGGCCCGCGGTGCAGTCGGTCGGGGTCGCGGAATTGCCCGAGACCGCCATGCAGCGCCCGACTTCCCAGTCGGTGTCCAGGCAGAGCGTGTCCTTCGCGCCGCCGGGCAGCGTCTGCGACACCGACCGATCCGAATCGCTCGGGCACTGCCCGCCCGAACCCGCCTTGCTGTTCACCCGATAGGCGGAATTCGAACTGCCGCAAGAGGTTTTGGTCACCGAACCGTCCGAGCCGACCCCGGCCACACAGTCGCCCGCGGAGACCGGGTCCGCGGTGTCGCGCTGGTTCGCACCCCTGCTGCTAGTCGGCGCCGGAGTGGAGGTGGGGGTAGCCGTGGCCGAGGAGGCGGCGGCCAGCGGCGGCAGCGGCGCGATGGTGGTACCGGGCTTGGCGGCCGGCGATTTGGGGCCGGTCGTCTTGGCCGTGTGCGACGCCGTGGGCGTCGTGGTCTCGGCACTCGGCGCCGAGGTCTGCGAGGCACTGGCGTCGGCCGCGTTCACATGGTGGCCGCCCACCGACAGCGCAGCGAAGATCAGGCAAGCCATCGCCAGGCCGGAAGCAATCACGAAGCCCACCAGGATGATTCCGGCGTGGACACGACGACGCGGCACGAAACCGTCCTCCAGAGCTGTAACACTTCGAATCCGTATCGCGAGATTCCAAGTTTGAACACACGTGTTTTGCGATCACACAGTGCATACACCACCTGCGACGGCATACGCGAATTGTGAAGCTGCATATTTTTACTCGGAACCGGGTACGCACCTTTGCATATAACAATTCAATAACGATGCCGGGCGGGCTCTCGCGTATAGCCATGTCTGCCAACAGGCTTCGGACCCGGTACAGTCATTCGCCGTCCGGCTGCTCATGCCGGCGGTAGGCTCCGATAGGAAATCTGTATGAAGTTCGGCAAGTTCGCCGCAACCGCACTTCTCGCGGTTGTGACGGTGGGGATCGCCGCGGGGACGGCGAACGCGAGCCCTTCGGCACCCCATTCCCCCACAGTGGCCAAACAGACCACGGCCTCCGGCGTCGATCACGGCGTCGCGTATCACTCGGTCCTGTCGGACCTGTCGCACAAGCTGACGACCGTCGTGGACAAGGGCCGGTTCGAGCTCGCCGCGAACGGCACCGAGGTCGATCTGAAGAACACTGACGGCACCGCCCTCGCCAAGGTGCCGCTGGCGTTCCGGATCAACGGCGGCACACTGCATCTCGCGCAGCAGATCAGCGCGGACGGGCACCAGCTCGTCCTGGAGCCGAAAGCTCCCAGCGCCAAGGACATCGGTGAGTTGCGGCCGGTCAACTCGATGGCCCGGCTGATGGCCGAGATCAACAAGAACATCGTCGGCGTGGTCGTCGGCGGCGTGCTCGGCGGCCTGATCGGCGCCGTGTGCGGATTCTTCTTCCTGAGCTGGCTCACCGGGCCCGTCGGCCTGCTGATCGGTGCGATCGGCGGCGGATACGCCATGGGCGGGCAGCCGTTCATGGACGCGGTCACCGCGGTGCTGTCCGGCCGGCCCTGATCGCACACCCGCGAGCCCGCGGCCTCGGCACGAGGTCGCGGGCGCTGCGCTGGGACGTTGCGCGCCCGCGCATTTCGTGGCTCAATGCGAAGGGGCGGCCCCTACCTGCCGCCCGTCCGCATCGACCTCGAGGGTTCGCTGATGACCGGGCACGAGCACGTCTGGATCCGCACCGGGGATCCGGCGATGGTCGAATTGCGGGATCCGTTGTCGCGGTGTGCGGTTGGCATCGTCCGTCCCGACGAGAGCGAGTTGCCCGGCGAGTTCCTGGTCGAACTCGAGACCCTGGTGTTCCAGTGGGAGAACGTCAACACCCAGGCATCCGCCGACGCCTATCTGGCCCTGCGCGGACCGGACGAGCGAATCGATCTCCTGCGCGGTCTCAGCTGGTTGTGCGCGCTCTGGGCAGTGGTGTGTGAAACCAGGCTCGGCAAATCCGCAGACAACATCATTCGCGACCTCGATTACCGGGGTTGCAGACGGGTCATCCGCAGCGCCGACCAGGAACGACTCTGGGAAAATCTCACGCAGCGAGTGCGTTTGGGCGCACTCGCGGCATTGACCGAGGATCCCCGGGCGGTGGCGGCCTACCACACGGCCTGCACCGAACCGGCCGGGATCGCCGCGGATATGATCCAGCACACCCTCATTCACCTCGACGGATTCAGCCAGGACATGCAACGGCACGGCCTGACCGCGCGGGGCCTGGCTGCCGGTGTCATCGCCCATACCCGGCCGAGTACGGGTCCCCGGAAGCGCCTGTGTTTCCGGCCGGCGCACCCGATCTGATCCGAACGGGCGTTTTCCCAGCTGTGGGCATGCGCCCGCACACGTGATCGATCTCACCAACGACACGAAGGGCGACACGCCCGGCCGCATCCGGCCGACTACCCGGCGGCGCGCAACTCCTCGGCGTGCAAACGGCGGTACCGACTGCCGTGGAAGACCAGTGGATCGATATCGGCACGGGTGGCCAGGCGCTGGATGTGCACCAGCACCACCTGGTGATCCCCCGCGGGCACCTGCGCGTGCACGGTCCCCTCGATCCACGCGGACGCACCCTCGACGAATACCGCGTGTCCGGTTCCGCGATGCAGCCCCACCCCCGCGAACCGGTCGCCCGTGCGCGACCCGAACGACCGCGCCGCATCCTGCTGATCCGTCCCGAGCAGACTCAATCCGAGATGGCTGGCCCGCGACAACAGCGGCCACGTCGAGGAACTGTTCTGCACGCAGAACGACGCCAGCGGCGGCTCGAGCGATACCGGCACGAACGTACTCACCGCCAATCCGTAACGCACGCCGTCGATTTCGGCGCAGACGGTCACCACCCCGCTGGGAAAGGCGGCGAAGGCGGCACGCAAACCGGCGGCGTCGGCGGGAATCTCCTGCAGTTCGGACATGGGGTACCTCTCTGTTCTGGCGGAGCGGAACATGGATCGCCTGCGTTCCGCCCAACCCAAGCAACGCCCACCCGAAGGCCGGGGCCCGCCCGGTCCTGGAAGCGGAGGCCGAAGGTACAGCCACGCCGTAGCGAAGCGGAGGCCAAAATTACAGCACTCCATGTAAGGGCGGCGGGGTGTCGTGCAGCAGGGCGCGGCCCAAGTGCTGGTACTTCCAGCGCACCGGATCATGCAGGGTATGGGTGCGGGCGTTGCGCCAGAAATGGTCCAGATTGAGATCCGCTGCGGCACTGCGTGTTCCGCTGACCTCGAACAGGGCGGCGGACACCTCGGTCGCGGCCCGGTCGGCGAGGATCTTGGCCGCCGCCACCGCGAGCGAGGCCCGCGCGACGACGTCCTGTCCCGGATCCGGGCTCGCGGTGGCGGCGTCCACGGCCAGTCCGGCGGCGGTCAGGGTGGCCTCGGCGGCGGTCACCACGACCGACAGCTCACCGATGCGCTGAATCAGCAGTGGATCGTCGATGGCGCGTTCGACCCGCGCCTCGAACCACGGACGACTACTGGTGCGCACGAATTGTGTTGCCGCGCCGAGTGCTCCGCGCGCGATACCGGCATCGATCGCCACGTGCAGCAATTGGGCGAACGCCCCGTATCCGGTCGGCGCGCGCACCGCCGAATCCCGGGCGACGAGTTGCCCGGCCTCGACCCGGACACCGTCGAATCGCACCGTGCCACTGCCGGTCGTGCGCTGCCCCAAGCCATTCCAGTCGTCGACGATCTCGACGCCCGGACTGCTCGCCGGGAGGAATGCCACGTACTCCCCCGGGCGCAGTCCGGTGCGTCCCTCCGGATCGTCCAGCCGGGCCAGCACCGCGAGAATTCCCGCGAAAAGCGAACCGGTGCAGTAGTACTTGGTTCCGTCGACGCGCAACCCCGGCCCATCCGGACGCAGCGTGGTGGCCACCTCGGCAACCGTCGCGCCACCCCGTTCGGACTGGGCGTTGGCGATCTGCGCACCGTCGAGCACCTGCGCGAAATACCGCTGCCGCTGATCCGGCGATCCGGCCAGCCGCAGCAAATTCAGATAGACGAAGTGACTGTGCGGAATCTGCGCGATATTGGGGTCCGCGACCGCGAGAGTTCGCACCACTTCGGCCAATTCACTCGGCGGCAGATCCGCGCCGCCGTGCGCGGCGGGGACGGTGACGGCCAGCAGTCCGCTGGCCGCCAGCCGCTCCACCTCGCCATAGGGCAACTGCCGCAAGCGGTCCCGCTCCGCGGCGGTAACGGCGAACTGCGCCGCCAGCTCCCGCGCCACCTGCCGGGCGTGCCCGGCGGAGGTGATGCGTTGTGCCGCTGTGGCCGTCATCAGCCCGCCACAGCCGCCGGAGCGCGCTGCGCCTCGAGTTCGCGCACCAGCGGCAACACCCGCTGCCCGAAATACTCGATCTCCTCCTGGAAGTGCAGGAATCCGCCCAGGATCAGATCGACGCCGAGATCGCGGTATGCCACGATACGCTCGGCGATCTGCTCAGGCGTGCCGATCAGCCCCGTCCGGAAACCATCGTTGTACTGCACCAGATCCTCGAACGTGGAATCGGCCCACATCCCCTTGCGGTCCCCGGTCGAGGCCCCGGCCTGTTGCACGGCGTCCCGGAACCCTTCCACCGCAGGCTTGTTGGCCTTGGCGATGATCTCGCGGAGGGTGTCGTGCGCCTCCTTCTCGGTGTCGCGGGCGATGATGAACCCGTTGAGCCCGAACTTCACCTCGCGATCGTGCGCCCGCGCCACGGCCCGCAGATCGTCCAATTGTTCGGTGACACCGTCGAAATCCTTGCCGTTGGAGAAATACCAGTCGGCGAAACGTCCGCCGTTGCGGCGGGCAGCGGTGGAGTTACCGCCTTGGAAGAGTTCGGGATTCGGCCGCTCCGGCGTGTTCAGCGGTTTGGGCTTGAGCGTGAAATCGCGAATCCGGTAGAAGTCGCCGCCGTAATCGACCGCGTCCTCGGTCCAGATCTTGCGAATCACCTCGAGGAATTCCGCACTGCGCCGGTATCTTTCGTCGTGTTCGAGCCACGGTTCGCCCAGCGCCCGGAACTCACCGGCGAACCAACCCGAGACGACGTTGATCGCGAATCGCCCATTGGACAGGTGATCCGCCGTCGCGCCGAATTTCGCCAGCACCGCCGGATGCCACAGACCTGGGTGGATCGCAGCGATGACCTTGAGCCGCTCGGTGGCGCCGAGCAACGCCAGACTGAACGAGGTCGACTCGTGCTGGAACTCCGCACCGTACGAGGCGGTGTAGCGAACCTGGGACAGCGCGTACTCGAAGCCGTTGTTCTCCGCGGTGCGGGCCAGCTTCTTGTTGTATTCGAAATCCCACGACGTGCGCTGCTCGATATCGCTCGTGACCAGGCCGCCACTGACATTGGGCACCCAGTAGGCGAACCGGGTCTGCTCGGCAATCTTTTCGGTACTCACTCCTGCTCCCAGTGGTGTCGGCCGGAACCTGCGCCCTCGTTGACCGGGCACCGCGTGTGCCTTTCACTTCAGCACCACGCACAGCCCGGCGCGAGGTTTTGAATCAGCTGTATTTTTGGATGCGTTCGCGGCCTCCGCTTCGCTCCCCGCTCCGTCGGTCCGGAATCGACCCGGGCCGCGGCCTTCGGAGTTGACGTTGTCCGGAGCGAGCGAGCCTGGGTGAATGGCGGCAAGGCGTGGAAGCGGGGGGCGAAGCTCGGGTAGGTCAGGAGACCTGGGCGGCCGCGCTGTACGTCGAACGCTCGAAGCGGCCCGCCGGGGCGAATTCGGCCAGCACGTCGTCGGCCTTGGCGCCGGTTACCTGTTCGATGTACTCGTCCGCCGCCGCCACGGTGTCGATGCCGAGGAACGGCTGCGGGCGGTGCAGCAGGGAGACCAGCGCGGAGGCGAACTTCTTGTTCACCGCGGCGGCCGGGAAGAACCTGTTGGCGACGTCGCCCAGTTCCGGATCACTCAGGAACAGCCGGGTCGCGTGACTGGCCGCATCGGACCGGAAGTTCAGGAAGTCCTGGTATTGCGCCTCGAGCCAGGCGCGATCGAACGCACCCTCGTGTGCCGCCGCGGCCGCGACCAGGCGCTGCGCCTGGACGAGTCCGCTCTGGGCACCCTGTCCGGCGATCGGGTCGTAGGCCACCGCGGTATCGCCGAGCGCGGCCACCAGATGTCCGTTCGCGGTCGTCCCGACGCCCTTGCGCACCACCGGACGCACCGCGCCCTTCAGCCACGAGTGCGGATCGTCCTCGAGCACCTGGGTGGAGAGCACCTCGGGCAGGTCCCAGTCGATGTAGTCGCGGTACAGCTCCTTGACGATCTGATGCGCCGAGGCCGCGGAATCGGCGGCCGAGAAACGCTTGTCCCAGTCGCTGCCGGGCCGTGCCCAGCCCAGGAAGACCCAGGTCAGCCCGGCGTCCTTGTGCAGATACGGACCCCACCACGCCTCCCCCTGCTCGGCGAAGATCGAGAACAGGCTGTGTGCCCCGCCGGCCGGGCTCCGATGCGCGAAAACCTCTGGGCCGGTACCCAATCCGGTGAGCGTGACGGTCAGCACCTTGCGTTGCGGCTCGGAGTACACGGTGCGGTCGGTGTCCACCTCGAACAGGTCCGCGAGGCCGCCGCGACCGGTGGCGACGAGAGTCAGATCGTTGGCGGCGGCGATCTCGTCCAGCTTCTGCGGCGTCACCTGCTCGACCACGAATCGACCGCCACGCTCCGCGAACGCGGTCAGCCGCTCGTCGGCCTTGAGCCGGGTGTCCACCGCGAGACCGACGAATCCGTCGAAATCCCCGTCGAAGCCGATCAATTCGGCGTTCTCCGGCCCGGCGATACGCACGCTGAGCCCGGTGTGATTGGGCGCGCGATCGACATAGGTGTCCAGCCCGAGCGCGGCCTCGGCGGCCTGCGCCTCACCGAACCCCAGCGCGGTGCCGGTGGCGGGGACGTCATCGCGCAGACTCTTCTGATCGCGATCACTGTAGATGGTGACTTGGAAGCCGGCGTCCAGGAGGCCGAGCGCGGCGGTAGCACCGGTCTGCCCGGCGCCGATGACAGCGGCTGTGCGAGGCGAATTCTGTTCGGTCATAACGAAATTCTGCAATCGAGCGGCTCCGCGGAAGAGTGTTGTAATCACCGAGAACCAATCTGTGGAACCGGTTCGCCTCATTCGTTGTCACAGCGAAAAGCGCCCGAATTGTGAATTCGACATTTTCACAATTCGGGCCCGATTCAGGATTTCGCGGCGGCCGTGAGATCCGGGCGACGCACCGAGGCCGGATATGCCGTGGAACCCGGGCCGTCCAGGCGGTACCGCGCGCCCCGATGCTCACGCGGCAGCCGGTCACCCGCACCGAACAGGGCGTTGCGCAGCGTGCCCGGCACATACTCCGTCGGGTAGGCGCCCCGTTCGGTCAGCACCGGAATCACGTGCCGCACAATATCTTCGAAGCTTCCCGGGGTGATCGCGTAGGCGAGGTTGAATCCGTCCACATCGGTCTGTTCGACCCATTCCTGCAGCCGATCGGCCACCGACTCGCCGGAGCCGACGAACACCGGTCCCATACCGCCGATCCCGGCCCAGCGCGCGATATCGCGCACGGTCCATTCCCGGCCGTCGTCGTCGAACTCCTGGAAAGCCGATACCGCCGACTGAATGGCATTGCTGTGCACCTGGCCGATCGGATCGTCCAGGTCGTATTCGGACAGATCGATCCCCATCCACCCGGACATGAACACCAGCCCGCCCTCGACGCTCGCGTACTCCAGGTATTCCCGGTGCTTGCGTTCGGCGGCATCGTCGGTGGCATCGGTGATGATGGTGGCCAGCGCGTAGATCCGCGCCGCATACGGGTCGCGCCCGGCCTCCCGCAGCGCCGCCCGAATGCGCGAGACAGTCTGTCCCAGAACGTGTTTCGACGGCGCCGCGACGAAGATCGCCTCGGCGTTCTCCGCGGCGAACCGGGTGCCTCGGGTGGATGCCCCGGCCTGGTAGATCACCGGTGTGCGCTGCGGCGAGGGCTCGGACAGATGGATTCCCGGAACCGTGTAATGCGTGCCGTAATGCCCGATGTGGTGCACCTTGCCGGGATCCACGTAGATCCCGGCCTCGGCGTCGCGCACCACCGCGTCCTCCTCCCAGGAGCCCTCCCACAGCTTGTAGAGCACCTCGAGGTATTCGTCGGCGCGGTCGTAGCGATCATCGTGGTCGAGTTGGTCCGCCTCGCCGAAATTCCTTGCGGCCGAGGGCAGATACCCCGTCACCACATTCCAGCCCAGGCGTCCGCCGGTGAGATGGTCCAGCGTGGACAGCCGCCGGGCGAACGGGTAGGGATGCTCGAAACCCGTGCCGGTCGTGATGCCGAAGCCGAGATGCGTTGTGACAGCGGCCATCGCGGAGACCAGCAGCAGCGGATCGGACAGCGGGATCTGCGCGCCCTGCCGCAGCGCGGCGGTGTCGTCACCGCCGTAGACGTCGTAGGTGCCCAGCACGTCGGCGATGAAGATGCCGTCGAATCGCCCGCGCTCGAGCAGTTTCGCGAGTTCGGTCCAGTAGCTCAGTTCGGTGTACCGGTGCGACTGGTCCTGTGGGTGACGCCACAGCCCCGGGGATTGGTGCGCAACGCAATTCATGTCGAAGGCGTTGAACCTGATCCGCCGGGTCATTTCCCGGCCTCCTGGGTTCCGCGCGCGCCCGCACTCCAGGCGAAGGGCAGGGCGGTTCCGTTGAGCAGGTGATCGCCGATGGCACGGGCCTTCTGGATCGCCGGATTGTGCACCGAGATGGTGCGGGCGTTGCGCCAGTGCCGATCGAGCCGCAGCTGCTCGGACACGATCGACGCGCCGCCGACCTCGAACAACTTGGTAGTGGCCGCCAGCACGATATCGATCACGCCGAGCTGCGCCTGCGCGGCCGCGAGTTCCAGTGCCACCAGCGCGTTCTCATCGCTGGCACCGGAATCGAGCACCTCGTCCAGCCGATCGGCCACGGCCAGCACGGTGGCGCGGGCGGTGAACGCCGCGGCCGAGAGCTGGCCGATCACCTGCTGCACCAGCGGATCCTCCCGCGGCAGATCGGCGGCGGCGTGCGTGTAGGTGCGGGTGCGTTCGGAAACCCAGGCGCGCACGTCGAGTTCGGCGCGCTGGGCGATGCCCGCCAGCACGGCGAGCTGCACCAGCTGCAGGTAGGCGGTGGCGTAGGTGGCCCCCGGCCCGCCGTACCCCGGCCCGAGGATCCGGTCCTCGGCGACCGCGACGTTATCGAATTCGGTTGTGCCGCTTGCGGTCAGCCGCTGTCCGAAACCATCCCAGTCGTCGTGCTGCCGGACTCCGTCGGCGTCGGCGTCGACCAGGATCGAAACCCGCTCGCCGTCCTTGTCCGCCGCCACCAGGATGTGATCGGCGTACAGCGAACCCGTGCTGTAGTACTTCACGCCGTTCAACCGCCAGCCCGAACCCTCGGGCGTCAGGGCCGTCCGGTACCGATCCACCGCGCCCACGCCGGGTTCGGTGATCGCGTTGCCGACCAACGTTCCGTTCGCCACCGCCCGCAGCCACTTCTGGCCGGTCGCGGACGACTGTGCCAGCAGCTGATCCTCGACGAACGAGAAGTGCACCCGAAGGGCTTGTGGCAGATTCGATTCCGCCGCGGCGAGATCGATCAGCAAGCCGAACAGCTGACGCGCGCTCGCACCGTAGCCGCCGAATTCGACGGGCACCCGCAGCGCGCCGAACTTCGCCTCGCGCAGCCAGCCCACCTCCTCGTACGGCAGGCGGCGGTCGATCTCGCGCTGTAGGGCGCCGGCGGCGATCCGGTCGAAGATGGGCGCGAAGATCTCGGTGAGCTCGCGATCGGTGGTGGTGCGTGCGGCGGTGGAGGTCATACCCGAACGATCACCCGAACACGGATTTCGCTCACGGTTTACGCGCAGCCGGATCGAAACACACCGGGGACGCACGCCGCGGGGCCCCGCCCGGATTCCGGACGGGGCCCCGCGGATTCGAAATTACTTCGCCGGGGTGAACGGCGCGTTGATCGTCTGGAAGTACTGCACCGCGGCCGCGATCGCGACCGGTGCGGTCACCAGCAGCTGGCCCGCGAGGGTGCCCAGCGCGCCGACGGCGATGATGCCGCCGAGGCAGCCGATCGCGGCGGCCGGGATGAACGCACCGAACAGGCCGATGATGGCCGCGGAGGACACGGTCGCACCCGCGATGCCGCCGAGCACACAGCCCACGGCGCCACCGGCCAGACCGCCGACCAGGGTGCCGATGGTGGCACCGGTGGCGATGGTGTCCTTCATGCGGTTCCAGGCCGCCTGCTCACGGTCGTACGGGGTCTTCCACGGCGCGGTGTTCTGATACGGCAGATCGACCGGCTTGTAGACCGCGTGCTGCATATCGAACTGCGGGGTCAGCGTCGCGGTGTGTCCCGCGATGTTCGCGGCGATCGGGAATTCGAAATCGTCGACCCGGACCTTCAAATCGGTTCCGGCGACAGTCTTTCCGTTGGCGGCCTTGATCTTGAAGACGCCGTTCTCGACATCCATGGAACCGGCGTCGGTCTGGACGACCGATGCGGTCGGCGTGGTCCACGCCTTGAAGTTGACCGCCTCCGGCGCACTCTGCTGCGGAGCGGCGTTGACGCCTCCGGCGGTGACGCCGAGTGCCGTTGTCACGAGAGCCGCGACCACCGCGAACTTCCTCATCTTCACTTTATTTGTTCCCTCATCATCGAACAACAGGACTGAGGCGCTGCACCGCCCCGGTATTCCGGTGAATTCACCTGGGCGGGCAAATCCGACCGGCACGGAATCCGGGAGTGTGTCCAAGCACAGGGCTCACTCCGGACCCGCCCCGCCCAGGTCTGCATCCCTGAACAGGGGCGGTGTCCCCCCGGTGCGGTAGCACCGGGCCCGATCCACCGATCGCGTCGCCGTTCGCGCTCAGCGGCGACGCGATAACGGTGAATGTTACTTCGCCGGAGTGAACGGCGCGTTTATCGTGGTGAAATATTGAATCGCCGCGGCGATGGCCACCGGCGCGGTCACCAGCAATTGCCCAGCCAGCGTGCCCAATGCGCCCACGGCGATGATTCCACCGAGGCAGCCGATCGCGGCCGCCGGCACGAATGCGCCGAACAGTCCGACGATCGCCGCTGTCGCGACGGTTGCACCCGCGATGCCGCCGAGCACGCAACCAACGGCGCCACCGGCGAGTCCACCGACCAGGGTGCCGATGGTCGCACCGGTACCGATCGTGTCACGCAGCCGCCCCCACGCCGCCTGCTCGCGGTCATACGGCGTTTTCCACGGCGCGGTGTTCTGATACGGCAGATCCACCGGCTTGTACACCGCGTGCTGCACGTCGAACCGCGGCGTCAGCGTCGCGGTCCGACCGGCGATATCCGCGGCGATCGGAAAGACGAAATCGTCCACCCGGAAAGACAATTCGGTTCCGGCCAAGGTCTTGCCGTTGGCTGCCTTGATCTCGAATACCCCGTCGTGCACATCCAGCGATCCGGCATCGGTGGAGATGATCGTCGAGGTCTTGGTGGTGGTCGCCTTGTAGTCGACCACGCCCTCGGAACCGCCGGACGTGGCCGAAGCCACCCCGCAAGACAATCCCAACGCCGTGACGACCAGGGTCGCGACAACCGCGGCCTTGTTCATTTTCATGGTTTTCCCTCATCATCGAATCGCGACGCCGCGCGGCTGTGGCCACATCCATGACCGGCGTCGCGAGAAATTCGGCGGAGTTCGCCGAAAAACAGCCGCTCGCAAGCACCGCGAGCGACTCACAGGAAGCCTGGAGATCGGGCTACGGTCCAGCCAGGTTAAGAAACACCCAGATTTCAACCGGTGACGCCCAGGCTCGGCCTGGGCAGTATCGGGGTGTTGGATCGCCGACCTACGGCCGTCGACCGCCCGTGCTCCGTCTTGAAAGGGTTGCGCTCGAATGAGCTTGAATTTCCATTGGTTCCTGCCCACCTACGGTGATTCCCGCAACCTGGTCGCGGGCGGCCACGGCACCTCGATGTCGGGCGACCGCCCCGCCTCGCTGCGCTACCTCAACCAGATCGCCGGGGCCGCCGAGGAGAACGGCTTCGAGGCCGTGCTCACCCCGACCGGGGCCTGGTGTGAGGACGCCTGGCTCACCACGGCCATGCTGGTGGAGACGACCGAGACACTGAAATTCCTGGTCGCGTTCCGTCCCGGCGTGGTGAGCCCGACCCTGGCCGCGCAGATGGCCGGAACCTTCCAGCGTCATTCGCGCGGCCGACTGCTGCTCAACGTCGTCACCGGCGGCGAACCGCACGAACAGCAGGCGTACGGCGACTTCCTGGACAAGGACCAGCGGTACGAGCGCACCGGAGAATTTCTGCACATCGTGCGCGAACTGTGGGGTGCGCGCGAGCCGGTCAGCTTCGAGGGCAAGCACCTCCAGATCCGCAACGCCCTGCTCAACAACCACCCGGACCCGATCCCGCCGGTGTTCTTCGGCGGTTCGTCGGCTCCCGCCGGCCCGATCGCCGCCCAGTACGCGGACACCTATCTGACCTGGGGCGAGCCGCTTTTCGCGGTGAGCAAGAAACTCGAATGGATCCGCCGCCTGGCGGTGGACCACGGCCGCAAGCTCGACTACGGCCTGCGCATCCACGTCATCTCGCGGGACACCTCCGAACAGGCCTGGGCCGAGGCCGACCGGCTGCTCGAGGCGGTCGATCCCGCGGATATCGAACGCGTGCAAGCGAATCTGGCCAAGAGCGAGTCCGAGGGCCAGCGCCGGATGCTCGAATTGCACGGCGGCGCAACCGATCGGCTGGAGATCGCGCCGAATCTATGGGCGGGCGTGGGGCTGGTGCGCGGCGGCGCCGGCACCGCGCTGGTCGGATCGCACGAAGAGGTCGCCGAGCGCCTGATCGAATATTCGCGCCTGGGGATCACGCAGTTCATCCTCTCGGGTTATCCCCATGTGGAGGAGGCGTACTGGTTCGGCGAGGGCGTTTTGCCGATTCTGGAGCGCCGCGGTCTGTGGAAGCACCCCACCCGGCGAGTGCGTCCCGTGGCGACCACCCCGTTCGCCACGGCGGCGGCCAGCAGCAGCTGAGTCCCGCGCAGACATCGCAGGCGGCGGCCGTCCCACCCCGGGCGGTCGCCGTTGTCGTATCCGCGACGCGCGAGATGGATCGGGTCACGGCACGATACCCCGTATTCGCCGCCGTTCTCAGAATTGGGAACATTCGAATTCGATTACTCGTCGGTAATGTTTTACAACGGTCCTGAAATATTGTCTGCTCGATCACAAGAATTCTCTTCCGGCGACGATCGAGCATACCGCGGCGGACCGTCGCCACCGTATGCCGCATCCCGAAAGGCACTGAGACACAACGGTATCAGCAGGTCAACGGCACGCATTCCACGTTCCGAAACATCCGGATTTTACTGTGCCCGGAGTCTCCCTGGGATTCGAACCACGTTGTACTCCACAGGAGAACCGGACTACCGTGAACGAGGCAATGGTCGCCGCCGCTCATTGTCATGAACCACTGAAATGAACACGCACAGCGCCATTCACGAGATGGGATTTCGGAGAAAAACTCCCGATATCAGCGGTGCGGAAAACAATGACTGGAACAATGACCTCTTCGACACCCTGGCATGTTCACGACGACTCGGAAAACCTCCCCGCGCCGCCGGTCCGGCACACCAGCCTTGTGACACAAAGTATTTCGTCCGCACGAGCCGACAAGGGCTACGTGGCCGCGGCCATAGCGGCGGCACTCGCCCTGATCCTGATGTTCCAGCCGTGGCTCACCGCATCGGGCCCGAACGGGCGGCTGCGTTCGGATGCGTTCGGCCGAATAGACGGTGCGACAAGAAGTTTCGACGACTGGTACACGGACGGCTACAGCCAGCCGAGTGTCAGCGGCGTCTGGGCGGTCCTGGCCACGCTGGCGGCGGTGGTGACCATCAGCGCGGTGCTGATGTACCTGCGCATCCGCACCGACGCGCTGTCCTATCTGGTCCTCGGCTCGTCCCTGGCCACCGCCATGTTCGTCCTGGCCGACCTGCTCTACCTCAGCGGCAAGGCCCCGGAACTGCGCACGATGGTTCAGGGCGCACACGGATTCGGCGATGGCCTCGGCAGCCTCCTCGGCCTGTTCCTGGGCGGTGACGGCACCTCCGGGTACGGCACCCACGAAGTCGCCAGCGCGGGCCTGGATCCCGCCGCGATGCTCTGCGGCGCGGCGGCATTCGGCGGCGCGGTGGCCGCGATCGCCTCGGGCGTTCGCAAGCACACCTGGTACACGATGCGGCTGGTGCGGCAGCGGGTGAAAACCCTGCCGGCGCATGATGTTCGCGACGAGCGGACGATCATCACCGTCGCCTGATTCCGGTACGGTCACCGGCCCGCCCCGACGATCACGAGGCCGCCGGACCGGATCACGACCTTCGGCAACAACGCGGTCGCCGCGACTCCTCATCGCCAGGACGTTGCGGCGATCGCGTCATCCGGAACCAGCTGTCGGCCAAGAGTTTTCACATATGCACCGGGCCCGATGACGGAACTCACACCTTCTTCTTCGCGGCGGCCTTCTGTTCCTTCTTGAACGCCCGCACCTCGAGCAACGTCTCCCCGTCCACGATATCGGCCGCCGAACGCCGCGAGTTCTGCTCCGAATACGCCCCCGCTGCCTTCTCCCACCCGCTCGGCCGCACCCCGAGCTGTTTGCCCAGCAGCGCGAGGAAGATCCGGGCCTTCTGATCCCCGTACCCCGGCAGATCCTTCAGCCGCCGCAGCACCTCGGCGCCGTCCGGATCGCCGTGCGTCCAGATCCGCTCGGTCCGCCCCTCGTAGTTCTCGATGACGTATCGAGCCAGCTCCTGCGCGCGCCGCGCCATCGACCGCCCGTACCGGTGAATCGCGGGCGGCGTTGCCGCCAACTCCTCGAACTCGGCCGGATCCGCCTCGGCGATCTTGCGGATATCGAATCCGCCCATCCGCTCGGCGAGTTTGCGCGGCCCCCGGAACGCGTGTTCGAGCGGATACTGCTGATCGAGCATCATCCCCAGTAGCAGTGCGAACGGATCCGCCGACAGAAGCCGATCCGCTTCGGGTTCCTGCGCGAGACACAGCTGATGGGCCATGCGGCCATTATGACGCCTGCCGATTCGAAACCGGCGAGTAGCCGGGTGCGCCGCGTAGGCTCGGCGCATGCCTGACACTCTGGTGACACCCCCCACAGTGGACAAGGCGCCGAAAGACAGAACGGCAAGTTATATGGCGCCCACACACAGCACCACGAACCCTGCCCGCCGACCGGATCGATTCGACCGCGAGGGGCATGATCAACTCATCGACGTCCGCGATCTACAGGCCGCCCTGCCCGGTATCGCGCGACTGCGGTCCTGGGCCCACGAGGCCCTGGGCGTGCGACCCGGCGAAAGCGCGGTCGACATCGGTTCCGGCACCGGATCGGAGGTCCTGACCTTCGCCGACGCGGTCGGCCCGACCGGCCACGCCGTCGGCGTGGAACCCGATCCGAATCTGCTGGCCGCCGCCGAACGCAATGCCGCCGAGGCCGGCTCGGCCGCGCGGTTCGTCACCGGCGACGCCTACGGCCTGCCGTTCGGCGCGGGATCGTTCGACGCGGCCCTGTGCGAGCGCGTCTTCCAGCATCTGACCGCCCCCACCCGGGCGACCGCCGAGATCGCCCGGGTACTGCGGCCCGGCGGCCGGGTCGTGGTGACCGACAGCGATTGGGGCACCGCCATCGTGCATCCGGGCGACCGGAAGGTGGTGCACGAGGTGATCGAGACGCTGATCAGCAATACCACCAATCCGTTCGCCGGGCGTCGCCTGCACGGACAGTTGCAGCAGGCCGGGCTGATCGTCGACGAGGTCGGCTCGTACGCGCTGGTCCAGGACGCCGGAATCGGCGCGGGCGCGCTCGTCGCACGCATTTCGGCGATGGCGGTGGCGCGCGGCGCGATCACCGAACAGCAGCGTGAGCAGTTGCTCGACGATCTGCGGGCGGGCGCGGAATCCGGCGACATCCACCTGTCGGTGACCATGTTCGCGGTCCTGGCGCACAAACCCGAATAGCCGACGTCCGCTGCGGCATACGCCGCAGCGGACCTGGAAGACGCTGAGAGCCAATCGAACCCGCCGCAGCTGAGACAATCGAACCCGCCGGAGCGGAGCGAAGGCCAGAGATACAGCGCTACTTGCCGAGCAGCTTCTCCGTGGCCGCGAGCAGCACGCAGGTGGCCAGGCCGTCCATCGCCTTCTCCAGATCACTCAGCGGCGGGAAGCTCGGCGCGATGCGAATGTTCTTGTCGTCCGGGTCTTTTCCGTACGGAAAGGCCGAACCGGCTGGAGTCAGCGCGATTCCGGCCGCCTTCGCCAGCGCGACGACCCGGGCGGCGGTGCCGTCCAGCACGTCGAGGCTGATGAAGTAGCCGCCCTTGGGCTCGGTCCACGACGCGATCTTCGACGCCCCCAGGCGGTCCTCCAGAATCCGCAGCACCAGAGCGAATTTCGGCTCCAGGATCGCACGATGCTTCTGCATGTGCGCGCGCACGCCGTCGGCGTCGCCGAAGAATTTCACGTGCCGCAGCTGGTTGATCTTGTCCGGGCCGATGCTCTTCTTCCCGGCGTGTTTCAGGTACCAGTCCAGGTTCGCGGTCGAGCTGCCCAGGAAGCTCACGCCGCTACCGGCGAAGGTGATCTTCGAGGTGGAGGCGAAAACGTAGGGGCGGTTGGGGTTTCCGGCCGCGGCGGCCAGGCCCAGCACGTCCAGCGAGGGTTCGGTGGTGTCGGTCAGCGGGTGCACCGCGTACGCGTTGTCCCAGAACAGCCGGAAGTCCGGCGCGGCCGTGGGCATCGAAACCAGTTCCCGGACAACCTCTTCGGAGAAGGTGACGCCGGTCGGGTTGGCGTAGTTGGGTACCGCCCACAGACCCTTGATCTGCGGGTCGGCGGCCACCAACTCGGCGATGGCGTGCACGTCCGGGCCGTCGTGGCCGATCGCGATCGGGATCATCTCCACGCCGAGCGCCTGCGTCATCGCGAAGTGCCGGTCGTATCCCGGGCTCGGGCACAGGAACTTGACCGTCGGCTCGTCCACCCAGCGGCGCTGCGAATCGGCGGTGCCGTACAGCAGCGCGAAGGTCAGCACGTCGTGCATCAGCTCGAGGCTGGAGTTGTTCCCGGCCAGCAGATTGGCCACCGGAATGCCGAGCAGCTCGCCGAAGATCGCCCGCAACTCCGGAA
This sequence comes from Nocardia sp. PLKS1-43, assembly GCF_059510335.1. Lineage (NCBI taxonomy): Bacteria > Bacillati > Actinomycetota > Actinomycetes > Mycobacteriales > Nocardiaceae > Nocardia > Nocardia sp. PLKS1-43. The sequence goes on from NZ_JCAJZQ010000003.1 coordinate 249,821, forward strand.
GCCCTTGCTGGCCACCGTAATTGCGGAGGTCCGTACCGGCGGCGTCACGAAATTCGGTGCCGGGCAACGCGAGCAGATCCAGCGACAGATCCAGCTGCTCCGGCGAGGGCTTACCGCGGGTGAGGTCCAGGGTCAGCTTCTCGGTTTCGAGCTTCGCGTAGTTCGCGGTCTGCGTCTCGTGTTCGGATACGAGTTCCGCATGGCTCATCAAACCGATCTGCGTTTGCCGGGGCATCACTCAACAGCCTTTCCAAGCAGCTTGGGGATTGGTTCGGACGCGGCCCGCGCCGGTCCAGCCGTCCACGTTACTCGGGTGCTGTGTCTTCTGCCTCCGCTTCGCTCCGGCTGTGTTGGCGTTGTCCTGGGTGGACGAGCCAGGGTGATCATCGGGGGATTCTCGACGCCATCGGCACATGTTCGAGCGGTAAGACGGGCCATCGACCTGGTGTCGGCGTTGTTCGAGGTGGGTGGACCGGGTGATCACCGGGGGTATTTCTCGAGGCCGTCGTCGCGTTTCCGAGCGGTTAGCGGGCCGCGTACTCGGCGCGGCGTGTGGGGACCCCGTGAACATAAGGGGACCCCGCGCACCCGGCAGAGCCCGTTGACCCTTGCTGCCTTCCGGCCCTGGGGGAGTTCACAGGATGCGCGCCGCGCGGGATCCGTCGACCAGTGTAGCCACTCGCCGCGATTCGGCCCGCATTCGCCCCCGCCAAACGCGGGAGACGCGGGAGCGGTGGAGTCGCTACGATCTGTCCGACATTCCGAGGGGGCTTCGGCTACCGCAACCGGAGGGAAGGAAAATATGACGGACAACACCCCGCCGCAGGACGAGCCGCCCAACGACTCCAATCAATGGTGGTCCACACCGGCCAGCACCGGTTCGAGTACGCCGCTCACCGGCACCGATCCGACCATCCTGGGCGGCAGCCAGGGCTATGGCGCCGCGGGCTACGCCCAGCAGCCGTACACCCCGCAGCCCTACAACCCGCAGCCCTATGCCCAGTCCGCGTCGCAGCCGACCGCGATCCCGCAGCCGCCCTCGCAGCCGACGCCGCAACCGGTCGTCCAACCGCAGATGGGCTACACCGGACAGCAGCACCAGCCGCAGTACACCGGCGGCTATCCACAGCAGCCGTCCTTCGCGCCGAGGCCGCCGCAGAAGAGCAACGCCGCGCTGTGGGTCATCGGCGGCGTGGTGGGCCTGGTGATCGTCATCGGGGTCGTGATCGGCATCGTGGCCGTGGCCGGCGGTGACGACAGCTCCAACTCGGTACTCGGCAAGAACAAGATCGACGGCGACTACAGCATGGCCAACGTCACCAACGCCTGCAGCCTGGTCGACCTGACGGTGCTGAGCAAGTGGGCGCCGACGGCCAAACCCAACCCGACGCACACCGAGCGCGCACCCGACAGCAGCATCGGCGGCGGCTCGCTGGATTGCGACGGCACCTACGAGGGCGCGGGCAAATACAGCACCGACAGCTCGCAACTGTCCCTGAACGTGGAGTTCCAGAGCAAATACGGTTCGCCCGACTACAACATGTGGAAGGACACCGACACCAAGACCACCGGCAGCGGTCGCAGCTCCGGGGACATCAGCGGTATCGGCCAGCAGGCCTACTACGCCATCGAGCAGCGCAACTACTCCAGCTTCAACGTGCTCAACTACACCTGCGCGACGATGGACTCCAACGTCTCGGTGAAGATCGAGCTGCGCATCGACGCCGACAGCGCCCCCAGCACCGAACAGGCCGGAACCACCTGCAAGGACCAGCTCAAAAAGGTCCTCACCGGGCTGCACAAATGATCCCGCACCCCCTCCGACAGGCCGGTTTGGTGCCCGGAGGGGGTCAGCCGGTATATTCCTGACCGGAGGATTCGCCTAGTGGCCTATGGCGCTCGCCTGGAACGCGGGTTGGGTTAACGCCCTCAGGGGTTCAAATCCCCTATCCTCCGCTGTTGACAGCCCTGGTCTGAGACTCCGATTCGGTCTCGGCCAGGGCTTCGTCAATTCAACGGGACGACGGGGTGGATGCCCCGGCCATCGCGAGTACGTCGTGGACCAGTCGGTCCGCATAGTCCCGGTCGGCGGCCAGACCGAAGACCACGTGGTGGTACATCGGCGCGATCACGTGATCGAGGATCTGCCGCTCGGTCGGCACCCGTTCCCCGCGCGCCCGTGCCCGGTCCAGCATCTGCCCGGCCTGCGTGCGGCGCTGCTCCCAGCATGGGCAGAGGCCCACCTCGTCCCGGGCGGAGATCATGGCCCGCAGGTAGCGCGTGCGGCGCGGTTGGGTGATGTCGTCGACCACGATCCCGGCCCACGCCGAGAGGTCACCGCGCAGCGACCCGGTGTCCGGCAGTTCGTCGCCGTCCTTGGTGAGCGCGGCGACGGCGACCTCCTCCAGCAGCGTGTCCAGGTCACCCCAGCGGCGATAGATGCTGGTCGGATTGACGCCTGCCCGGGTGGCCAGCAGCGGGATGGTGATGCGGTCCGCCTTGCCCTCGCCCATGAGCTGGCCGACGGCGGTGTAGACGGCGTCCCGGACCTTCGCACTGCGCCCGCCCGGCCGCCGGGCTGGTGTGGTGGCCGACATGCGGCCATTATTGCAGAGGCCTTTGTTTTAAGGGTCGCCCCGTGTACCGTCAGCTAAAGCAATAACCTTTGCTTTAGTCGACGTGGGGGTTCTCCATGCTGATCGCTCCGACAACCCGGCGCATGCCCTCCGGGATGGCCACCGTCCTGCCCGCGGCGACCATGCTGACGTTCCTCGCCGCGTCCAGCGCGCCGACCCCGCTCTACCGCGTCTACCAAGCGCATTGGTCGTTTTCCTCCGGCATGCTGACAGTGATCTTCGGCGTCTACGCGGTGTGCCTGCTGCTGGCGCTGCTGACCGTCGGGTCGCTGTCCGACCACGTGGGACGCCGCCCGGTGATCCTCGCCGCCATCGCGCTCGACGCGGTGGCCATGCTGGTGTTCAGCACCGCGGACGGTGTTCCGTTGCTGATCGCGGCGCGCATGGTGCAGGGCATCGCGACCGGCGCGGCAACCGGTGCGCTGGCCGCCGCCATCCTGGACGCGGAACGACCGCACGGGCCGATCGTGAACAGCGTTGCTCCGGTGGCGGGTCTGGCCGTCGGCGGACTCGGTTCCGCGGCGCTCGTCCAGTTCCTGCCGTGGCCGCGCCAAACCGTGTACCTGCTGCTGATCGTGTTGTTCGCGATCGAGGCGATCGGCACGATCCTGGCGACCGAGACCTCGCCGATGATGCCCGGCGCGCGGCAGTCGCTGCGGCCGAAGGTCGGCGTCCCGGCCGTAGCGCGGAACGCGTTCGCGGCCACCGCGCTACTGGACATCGCGGCATGGGCGTTGAGCGGCTTCTACCTCTCGCTCGGCCCGAGCCTGGTGCGTGTGGTCACCGGCTCGAACTCGATCCTGCTCGGCGGGTTGCTGGTCTTCACGCTGGCCGGGGTGGGCGCGGCGGCGATCTGGCTGCTGCGCACGGTCGCGGCCGCCCGGGTGATGCGCTTCGCGGCCGCCGCGCTGGCGGCCGGGATCGCGGTGACCATCGTGGCCATCCAAAGCCGTTCACCGGCAATGCTTTTCGTGGGCACGGTGATCGCCGGGATCGGCTTCGGAGCCAGCTTTCAGGGCATCACCCGCACCGTCTTCCCGCTCGCCCCGGCCACCGAACGTGGCAAGCTCGTCGCCGCGTTCTACGTACTCAGCTACCTCGCATTCTGCGTCCCGGCCGTCGCGGCGGGCGTCATCGCGACCAGCGCCGGCCTGCTGACCACCGCGACCGGCTACGGCATCATGCTGATCGCGCTCGCGGTCACGGCACTGATTCCCTGGCGGTCGCGGGGATGAACCCGGGAGTGCCGCACTCGACACGACCACGGCGCCGGGCAAGGATTGCGGTCAGGTCGACCAACCGCTTGCCATTCGTGGGAGGAAATCCGTGTACTACTTCGTGCGGGCCGACAACCCCCGGCCCACGTTCCATCTGGACATGACCGAGTCCGAGCGCGAGATCATGTCGAAACACGTCGCGTACTGGACCGAACAGGCGAAAGAAGGGGTCTCCGTCGTCTTCGGACCCGTCGCCGATCCCGCGGGTTTCTTCGGGATCGGTGTCTACAAGGTCGCCGACGAGGACCACATGCGCCGGCTTCTCGCCCGAGACCCCGCCAAGGACCTGCTGACTTTCGAGATCCTGCCCATGGCCGGCGCGGTCGTCGGCCACGAGGTCCGGAATCCGGACCCGCATACGACGCCGGAATCCTAGGTTGGTTCATCGGGGTGCTGTTGGAAATAGCTATCTGGTGAGCGTTGCGTCTACTCCTTCTTCCGGCGACCGGATCCCCCTGTCGCTGCCGGAACAAACCGCGGGGTACCAGCCCCCGGCAGGAAGTTTTCGTTTCTGGTTCGCCACCCACCGCTGGGAATGGTCGCCCGAGATCTACCGGATGCACGGCTACCAACCGGGCGAGATCGAGCCGACCACCGAACTGCTGCTCGCGCACAAGCATCCCGACGACCGCGAATTCGTCGCCGAGGCCATCACCCGCTCCGAGAGCCAGGGCGAACCGTTCTCCAGCCGCCACCGGTTCATCGACACTCACGGCGTCGAGCACTCGGTAATGGTGGTGGCCGACCGCATTCTGGACGAGGATGGCGATCCGGCCGGGACCGCCGGGTTCTACATCGACCTGTCCGACACCATCGCCGACGCCGAACGCGAAACCTACGGGCAACGCATCCCCGAGATCGTCGAGGCACGCGCGGTGATCGAACAGGCCAAAGCCATCCTGATGCACATGTACCGGATCAACGCCAACCAAGCGTTCAGCGTCCTGATCTGGCGCTCACAGGAAACCAACACCAAACTGCGCGACCTTGCCGAACAGCTCATCGCCGAACTCCCCACGGTCCCGCCACCGGATCCGGCGGCCGTGACCGCATTCGACCACATCCTGCTCACCCTCCACGAACGCATCCCGACCGACTGAACTCGGACTGCGGCCGATCCCTTCGGGATTCGATCCACGTTCGGCAAAGCCATGCCCGCCGGGCGGCCGAAAGCATTCGGCCGCAACAAGGCCGCGATGTAGCGAAGGCCGGCGGGGCTGGACCGCACCGGCCGGGTACCGGGCCCGCCGCACGGATGGGCGCGGGATGACGAACTCCGTGCACGGGTCGGCAACCGTGTCCTGAGCCATACAGTGGCCACCATGAGCGCAGCGCGAGTGTGGACGGTAACCTCGACGATCCCTACCGAAGAAGACGCACGGACCGTCGCGAAAGCTGTTGTGGCCGAACGCCTTGCCGCAGGAGCCGAGATCACCGGCCCTGCGGTATCGGTGTTCTGGCACCTCGGCGAACTCGGCGAAGGGCAAGAGTGGCGGGTCTCGCTGCGCACCTGCGCGACCGCGCGGGACCGCCTCGCCGCGCGGATCGCGGAACTACACCCGTGGGCCAGCCCCGAGATCACAGCGACACCTGTCGAATGGTGCTCGGACACCTACGCGGAATGGGTCGAGCGCACTACCGCCGCACAGGTATAGGCGCACGAGCCCGATGCCGTGCGGCGTCGGGTCCGGCGCTCCAGCTGTCGCGCAGCGCGAGCAACCTCGCGCACCCGAGCGATGGGCGACAGCAGCGCACGACTTATGAACGGAAACAACGACTTTCGCGTCGGCGCCAAGCGTCCGACCCCAGGCTTGCCCGACAGATTCTCCACCGACTGAGCTTTGAGCAGTCGACACGAAGGCTTTCCGTGTTCCGTCGCCGCGTTGACCAATGTGCCATCGACGACGCCACGTAAGCCGGCGGCGAGTCCGGCGGCAAACCACCGAGGTCGCCACCGTCGTCGACGGGCACGAACACCGGGAACCGATCGGCGACGACGGGCGCGCGTCCGCACTGTCAGGGGCTTTCGGGGGCTCCGGTGATGGCATGGGTCGGTTTTCCGGAGGAAGGATTCGCGTGGACCGGGCCCGGCGGGGAACCCACGTGGTTCCAGACGTATCCCGCGACCGGCACGCAACCGGCGATCGAACGTGGCTTCTGTCCGAAATGCGGTGCGTCGGTCGCGTCCAGGGGAGATGAGGCCGGGTTCGTGGGGGTCACGATCATGGCGCTCGACGATCACTCCGGACTCGTCCCCGAGCATCAGTCGTTCAAGGACAACGCCGTTCCGTGGCTGGACCCGCTGGCCTGACGTGACATCTTGCGGGGACAGTCGATCTGAGGAATATCCACCTTCTTGTCCGGGCGGTGACAGTCGTGGCGGGTCGGCGAACAGTCGGGGTCGAATCAGGAGCGCAGAGCCGTCGTGGTCTCGGTGAGCGCGGTGTCGAGTAGTTCGGCATAGGCGTCGATGTCCGGGACGACGTCCCGGTCGGCGTGGATCGAAACGGTGACAGTATCGCCGAGACCGTGGATGCCGTGGGTGAGGTGCATGACCGTGCCGAGGGCGGGGAATCCAGCGGTCCAGTGGACCCGGCCGTTGCCGAAGGTCAGGTCGGCGGGGCCGCGGTTGACGCTGGAGATTACGGTGTGGCCGGAAAGGGTTTCGGGGGTGAGGTCGAGGGGGTAGCCGGCGATGTCGCGGCGGAGTATGGGGGCGGGAATCACCTCGGTGACCCCGTTTCGGGCGGCCATGACGGGGTGCAGGGCACGTGTGCGGCGGGCGGCCAGGTCGGCTGCGATGCGGGTGGCTCGACGGTGGGGGTCGGGTTCGTCCGCAGGTAGTTCGACGGCCAAGTCCACATAGTTGTTTCGGGGACGGCGGCCTTCGGGTACGCAAATACGGCGCAGGCGTTGCGGGGCGCGGGCCCGGAATCTCGCAAGCTGCGCATCGGGCAGTGCCATCGAAACCTGTGCGCCCAGAAGCACATTCGGCTCGCCGTGCTCGGCCAGATAACGGGACAGAGCCTGGGCTATCGCCGTCGCGGCCACCACGGTCACGGTGTGGCCGGGGACACGCAGATCCTCGCGGACCATCATGCGGACCGCGTGGGATCTCGGCGCGGGCGGGTGGTTGATCCGGGTGATCGGCAATTCCGTTGCGGGCGGCGGTATTTCGCCTCGAACGGTGAGTTCTTCCAGTTTCCGACAGGCACGTTCCGCACCCAGTCCGCGAATCACCGTACGCACCATCGCGATCGGCATACCCAACAGCGCTACGGCCTCGCCGAGCTGGAGTGACGCGGCGAAGGCGCCGACAGCAGCTGTGCGCGCCGAACTGCCCAAAACCTTGCGCAGCGCCACTGCCCCCTTCGGGGTAAATCTCGCGGAAACCGATCGAAACATATTGCACGCCAAACTGATCGACGCTCCCTGCGGCCCTTCGCCCCCCGACCGATCCGGAGTCGACCGCGACCCTTTCCCCTCACTCCACAACGCCCGCGCGATCTCGGCCGACCGCCGCCCGTCGGCCAACGCATGCGAAATCTGCAACACCGCGATCAACGCGGGCGAAACACCACCCGGCGCATCACGAATCCCACGAAACAGATGTAAACGCCACGGATGCTCATCGGCCCGGACGCCTTGTGTCAGCAAATCTCCCAGTGCCGCAACGGCATTCGGCCAATCCGGAGCGTCCAGGACAGGTTCGGTGATCTGCCCGGCCGAGACGTCGCACGGCACCCATTCCGGATAAGCGAACCGGCGTTCCCGCAACCGCACACACAGATCGGGGATACCGGCCGCCCGGACCAGCACCTCGTCCCGCAGCCGCTCGAACGATTGCCCGGTGTCGGCGAAGCAGTACAGCAGGAACAGATCGTTGACCGCCCGATGGGACAGCCAGTATCTCGTCGCATCCTGCGGCGCCAGCGAAGTCACCCGTCGACGATATCCATCACCGACAACGGCCGGAAAACCCCATCGATCCGGGGATCACGAAGTGCTACGCTCTGTAGTAGACGATTGACCCATCTCTCTCGGGGCGGGGTGACTGCCATGGCAGTACCAGAAGGCCGGATCGGCCGAATGCTCGCCGGACAGGCCGATTCGGCGGATCAGCGATATCGGGCGGCCAATTTCGCGAAACGTTCCATCAACAAGGTCTTTCCGACGCACTGGTCGTTCCTGCTCGGCGAGATCGCGCTCTACAGCTTCGTCATCCTGCTGCTGTCGGGCATCTACCTGATCTTGTTCTTCGATCCGTCGATGACCGAGGTGATCTATCACGGCGCATATCAGCCACTGCGCGGCGTTTCCATGTCGCGTGCCTACGAATCGGCCCTGAACATCACCTTCGACGTGCGCGGCGGATTGTTCGTGCGACAGGTACACCATTGGGCTGCACTGCTTTTCACCGCCTCGATGATCGTGCACCTGTGCCGGGTCTTCTTCACCGGCGCGTTCCGCAAACCGCGCGAGGGCAATTGGGTGATCGGCTCGGTGCTGTTGATACTGGCCATGTTCGAGGGATTCTTCGGCTATTCGCTCCCCGACGACCTGCTGTCCGGCACGGGCCTGCGCGCTGCCTTCGCGGGCATCACGATGAGCACGCCGGTGGTCGGAACCTGGTTGCACTGGTTGATGTTCGGCGGCGATTTCCCCGGGACGATCATCATTCCGCGCCTGTACATCGCGCACGTGCTGCTGCTGCCCGGAATCATGCTGGCGCTGATCGCGGCCCATGTGGCCCTGGTCTGGTATCAGAAGCACACCCAGTTCCCCGGACCCGCGCGCACCGAACGCAACGTCGTCGGCGCCCGGATCGTCCCGGTATTCGCCGCGGATCAGGGCGCGTTCTTCATGTTCACGCTCGGCATCGTCGCGCTGATGGGCGGGGTCCTGCAGATCAATCCGATCTGGAATATGGGCCCCTACAACCCATCCCAGGTGTCGGCGGGCACCCAGCCCGATTTCTACATGATGTGGACCGACGGATTCCTGCGCCTGTTCCCGGCCTGGGAGCTGTACCCGCTCGGGCACACCGTTCCCGGGCCCGTCGCGGTCGCGGTGATGATGGTGGTCGTCTTCGGGCTGCTGACCGGGTATCCGTGGATCGAGAAACGCCTCAGCAGGGATCGCGCAGCGCACAATCTGCTGCAACGCCCCCGCGATGTCCCGGTGCGCACCGCGATCGGCGCGATGGCGCTGACGTTCTATCTGGTCCTGACCCTGGCCTGCGTGAACGATATCATCGCCCTGAAATTCGACATTTCGCTCAACGCGACCACCTGGATATTCCGGATCGGCCTGCTGATCGCGCCGCCGCTGGCCTACCTGCTCGCCTACCGGATGTGCATCGCCCTGCAGCGCAGCGATCGCGCGGTACTCGAGCACGGCATCGAGACCGGAATCGTGCGCCGGCTGCCGCACGGTGAATACATCGAGATCCATCAGCCGCTGGGCCCGGTCGACGAGCACGGGCAACCGATTCCGCTGGAATATCAGGGAGCGGCGATTCCGAAGAAAATGAACCGGTTGGGTCTTTCCGGCAAACCCGGCCGCGGCAGCTTCCTGCGAGCTGATCCGCAGGTGGAGGCCACACAACTGGAGGCAGCTGACCGCAATCGCGAGCACGAGCAACTCGCCGTGCTGCGAAGTCGCCTCGAAGACCCTGGAAACGAGCGCTGATCCGCCACACGCGAAGGCCCCGAGCCGCACGGCCCGGGGCCCGATGTGTCGATTATTATCGGCCGTCAGGCTCGCCCCGACAGCCGACCCGTCACCCCCGCGACGAACGCGTCCCATTCGCCGGGAGTGAACCCCAGCACCGGACCGCGGCCGTGGTCCTTGGTGTCGCGCAGGGCGACATTGCCGTCACCGAGAAAGGCCACCTCGACACAATTTCCATCGGGACCACTGTGTCTGCTCTTGAACCACACGGCGTCGGTCGTATCAACCTTCACAGCACTTGCTCCTTCACTGCTTCGAGCCTGAGAATTTGCTGACTTCATTCGTTCCCCATAACCACGCCTGCACGGCGCAGTCTGCACACTGCATGACTCGCGGTGCGTGTCCACTTTCCGCACCTTGCGGGGCTCTCGCTCCCGTTGTGCACCCTAGCAGGTTTCCGCAATGTTGCGCTGTCCTCTTTTCGAATCCAATCGTGCATATCTTCCCAGACCGGACCCATCGAATATGTTTGCACAATTATAGCCAGCAAATATTTCCGCGGCCGGGCAAACATTATGAGGTACATAATTCGTCGGATGTTCCGCGCACCGATCCGCCCGGACCGTCACCCGCGGCGACCACCGTGGATCATGGAGCCGTGGTGGAACGCGATCGAGACGATGCCGGACATGCCCGCAATGCCCGACCCCGTGACCGTTTCGGGCGCCCGCTACCACTCGGCAGCCCCGGTGTGGAGCGGATTCCCGACGATCTCGAACTCACGCCGAACCAGACGCTGGACTACGCGCAGCGACTACTGGACGACGGTCTGGCTTTCAACGCGCACGAGGTTCTGGAGGCCGCATGGAAGAGCGGGCCGTTCGCCGAAAGGATGCTGTGGCAGGGGCTGGCCCAATACGCGGTCGGGCTCACCCATATCCAGCGCGGTAATCCGAAGGGGGCGAGAACCTTGCTCGAGCGGGCAGTCGGGCGTCTGCAGGCCGCGGAACCGTTGCCCTACGAGATCGACGGCGCAGGTCTGCGCACACATGCCGAGCGTCTGCTGGCGGATCTGTCCGCCGGCCGGGAGATCCGCGAGGACGATCTGATTCCTCGTCTACGGGGATTGACATGAACGCACACCACGGCGCCGGCCGATTCGCGCCCAGCCCCTCGGGCGATCTGCATCTGGGCAACCTGCGCACCGCACTGCTGGCGTGGCTGTTCGCCCGCTCCACCGGACGCGCCTTCGGCGTCCGGATCGAGGATCTGGACCGGGTACGCCCCGGTGCGGCCGACCGTCAACTGGCCGATCTGGCCGCACTCGGCCTGGACTGGGACGGGCCGGTGGTCCGGCAGTCCGAGCGCCTGGCACTGCACCACGCCGCCATCGATCGGCTCACCGCCGCCGGGCTGACCTACGAATGTTATTGCACCCGAAGGGAAATTCAGCAGGCAGCGCGGGCCCCGCACGGTCCGATGGGCGCGTATCCGGGTACCTGCCGGAAGCTGTCCGACGAAGAACGCGCCGCCCGACGAGCCGAGGGGCGACCCGCGGCCCTGCGATTGCGCTCGGAGACAACCGAGTTCGAGATCATCGACGGGCTGCGCGGCCGATATCGCGGGCTCGTGGACGATTTCGTGCTGCGTCGCGGCGATGGTGTCCCGGCCTACAATCTGGCGGTCGTGGTCGACGACGCGGAGCAGGGCGTCGATCAGGTCGTCCGCGGTGACGATCTGCTGCCGTCCACGCCGCGCCAGGCCTATCTGGCCACGCTGCTCGGCGCGAATGTGCCACGGTACGCGCATGTTCCACTCGTGCTCAATCGCGACGGCAAACGATTGGCCAAGCGCGACGGAGCCGTGACGCTCACCGATCGGCGCACTCTGGGCGAGTCACCGCAACAGGTGTTCGCGCTGCTGGCGCGCTCGCTCGGATATCGGGCAAACCACCCGCACGAATTGCTCGAGCAGTTCCGGCCCGCAGTGTTGCCGACCACACCGTGGATCTTCGCTCCTGGTGATGTGGTGGAACCGAGCCGAAATCCGTAACGTACGCCGAGTCCGAAGCCACGACCACTTCTACGAGGACTACGCGAAATATGACAAGCGGTGGGTACGACCCCAACCAATACCCCCAGGGCCAGGGCGGCCAGCCGTACGGTCAGCCGTACCCGCAGGCCGGTCAGCCCTACCCGGGCCAGCCGGACTACGGACAGCAGCAGCAGCCGTACGGCCAGCAACCGTACCCGCAGGGGGGACAGCCGTATCCGCAGGGGGCACCGCAGAACCCTTACGGACAGCAGCAGCCGTACGGGCAGCAAACCGGCGGACAGCCGTATCCGCAGCAGGATCCCTACGGGCAGCAGCCTTACGGTCAACAGCAGCCGTACGGGCAGCAGCCCTACGGTCAACAGCCGGGATACGGCGCGCCGGGTGCGCCCGGTTTTCCCGGGGCGCCCTCGATTCCGGGCCTGCCGCCGGGGACGCAGCCCGGTGATCTGGGCGCCCGGATCGGCGCGCGCGTGATCGACAGCATCATCGTCGCGATTCCGGGATACATCTTCTTCTTCCTCATCCGGCTGGGGATGGGCACCAATATCGCCGGTGAACTGGTCGGCGGGTTGCTCCTGGGCCTGGTGGGCGTGCTGTACTACGTGCTGATGGAGTCCACGCAGGGCTACACGCTCGGGAAGAAGATCCTCGGGCTCCGGGTCCTGGGGCCGAACGGCGCGCCGAAGCCCGATTTCCAGCAGGCGCTGATCCGCAACCTGTACGCGGTCTGCAACCTGCTGTTCTGCATCGGGGAGATCGCCGCGCTGGTCATCATCATCGTCATGATGGTCACCGTCGAGCAGTCCCCCATCAAGCAGGGCTGGCACGACCGGATCGCCGGCGGCACCCAGGTCATCAAGGGCTGAGACCGACGACCCGGCTCACGGCGAAATACCGAGGGGCGCACCCGATCACGGGTGCGCCCCTCGTCGTTGTCCCGGCGCTCAATAGGTGTTCGAAGAACTGTTCGCGATGACGACGAAGACGATGACGAAGTAGGCGATGACCAGGACGATGATCCCGATCCCGATCCAGATCCCTGCCAATGCCATGCCGCGGCCGTCCTGATTGCGCTGCCTGATCTGGTTCAGCGCGACGAATCCCAGGATCACCCCGACGATCGAGGTCACACCGCAGGTCGCCAGGCCGGCCAGCGAGGTGACCAGCGAGGCGATGGCCATACCGTTCGAGCTGCGCACCGGCGGATAGCCGCCGTAGGGCTGATATCCGGGGGCGGGGTAGGGCTGCTGCGGCACCGGCTGCTGGGGATAGCTCGGATACGACTGCGCCTGTGGCGGCGGCGCGGCCGGGTACTGCGGATTCGAGTTGTAGGACGGCGGAGGCGGCGGCGCGGATGGATGGCCCCCCGACTCCGACGACACACCTTCGCCGCCGTACTGCTTCCACCACTCGTCGGAATCGCCGGGATTCGTCATTCGTCCAGCCTATTCGAAGTCACCCTGCTCCCGGTATCGTCAGTACCTCGTGAGCGAAACAAGACAAACGCCGGAAATCGACGAGTCTGGACACCCCGCGGCCGAACACGCGTCGTTCGCCCGGGCCGTGGGGAGTCCTTACACCCTGATCGTGGTGCTCTTCACCACCACCCTGATGATCTCGAACATCTGCGCCACCAAGGGCGTCCAATTCTTCGGCGGGCACCACCTGTCCCTCGGACCGCTCGAGATCTTGCCGATCACCACCGACGGCGCGTTCTTCCTATTCCCCTTGGCCTACGTCATCGGCGACATCCTCAGTGAGGTGTACGGCTTCAAGGCCGCCCGCCGGACCATCTACTACGGCTTCGGCATGCTGGCGCTGATGGTGCTGTGCTTCTGGATCGCCATCGGCCTGCCCGCGGCCGACTTCTACAGCAACCAGGACGCCTTCCGCACCGTCGCCGGGACCACCCCGCAGTTGGTCGCCGCGGGCCTGGCCGGATACGTCGTCGGCCAGTTCCTGAACTCGGTGACGCTGGTCCTGATCAAGGAACGCACCAAGGAGAAGCATCTGTGGGCCCGCCTGCTGGGCTCCACCGTCGCGGGCGAATTCGGCGACACCCTGATCTTCTGCTCGATCGCCGCGACCGCCATCGGCATCAACACCTGGGGCGCGTTCCTGAATTACGTTCTGGTGGGCTTCATCTGGAAGACCCTCTGCGAGGTCATCGTCATGCCGATCAGCTACCGCTGCATCGCCTTCCTGAAGAAGCGCGAGCCGAGCTACGGCCCGTTGGACCGCCCGGCGTTGTACAGCTGATCAGAATTACAAACGACCACCCGACATCTATCCCGGTCCCAGTACACGGACCGCCTGCCTCGTCCCTGCTGCCACAGTGTTGCGCTTCAGAGCGAAAATCAGCCCTAAAAGCAACAAAAGCAGCCATTCACATGCGGTGTGTGCCCAAAAAGCAACAGAAGTGGGCATACACTTTCATTGTGCACCCCGAAATGTTCGCCGACAGCCCTACGGGCTTCCTTGTGCCCATAAATGGAACGGACCAGCGGTGGGGGGCGTGGTCCCATGTCGCGTTCGTCCCAGAACAGCTACCCACCGAGACTCCCGAGCTGAGCACGCCAACGTTCAACGCGGTCGCGAACGCTCGAGCCGCCCTGGCTGCACTGGACGCATCCGCCCGCCAGCTACCCAACCCGGCATTGTTGCGCCAGCCCACACTGCGACAGGAGGCACAGAGCACCTCCGCACTGGAAGGAACCTACGCACCACTGGAGGAGGTGCTGGGCGTGGATGCCGACGAGCGTCCGGCCGATGCGGCGATGCGGGAGGTCTTCAACTACGTCATCGCGGCCGAGCATGCGTTCGCTTGGGTCGACGACGGACGGCCACTCACCATCGGGATGCTCGAGTCGATGCAGGGAATCCTGGTCGACGGCACATCCGCCGATACCAGCCAAGCCGGACGTATCCGAACCTCACAGGTGGTGATCGGTAGCCACCGTGGCGCGCACGTGCGCGATGCTCGGTTCATTCCACCACCCCCAGGTATCGATTTCGATGGCCGGGTTCGAGACTGCATCGACTGGCTCATGCACCCCGGCGATGCGATCGATCCCCTGGTGCGAGCGGGGATGGCGCACTATCAGTTCGAAACCCTGCATCCGTTCAACGACGGCAACGGGCGTATCGGTCGCCTGCTCATCGTGCTGCAGTTGCACATGTCGGGAGTGCTGTCGGAACCGACGCTCACGGTTTCCCCCTGGTTCGAAGCCCGCCGCGCCGAGTACTACGACCGCCTGCTCGCGGTCAGCACGAAGGGCGATTGGGATGGATGGATCAAATTCTTCGCAACGGGTGTGGGCGCGGCGGCGAATTCCACCGGGAGGCAACTCACGGACCTGATGCGGGTGCAGCACGAACTGAAGACCAGGGTGCGCAAGGCCGGTTTGCGCGCGGAAAACGCTGTGCGACTGGTTGATTACGCACTCGCCCAACCGATCTTCACCATTCGCAACGTGAGTCAGCACCTCGACGTGACCCCAGCCCGCGCCAGAACCTTGGTGGCCCAACTGGTCGCCGCCGATGTCCTCCGCCAGTACGACAACAGCTCCTACGGGCGACGCTTCACCGCACCCGACATACTCGCCATCTTGCTGCGATGAACTGAGCAGTAGCGCTCACCTGGAAAATCGTCCCGAGTCCGAAGATGCTGGGCGAGTCGGCGACTCACGTCGTGGGCGCTGTGATGCGCCCCTGCCAGCGCCCGAGCGCATCGGCTTTGAATTCGTCGTAGTAGCCGCCGTCTATACCGGCGCGGATATCGTCCACGAGGCGAATGGTGAAGCGCTCGTTGTGAATTGTGCAGAGGGTGGCGGCCAGCATTTCCTTCGCCTTGAACAGGTGGTGGATATAGGCACGGGTGTAATGCCTGCAGGTGTAGCAGTCGCAGTTTTCGTCGATCGGGGTGAAATCGCGGCGGAAACGGCTCGTGTTGATGTTGAAACGGCCTTCGGGGACATAGATCGCGGCATTGCGGGCGACCCGGGAGGGGTTGACGCAGTCGAAGGTGTCCGCGCCGTTCTCGATGGCGACGAAGAAATCCTCCGGTTCGCTGATGCCGAGCAGATGACGCGGTTTGTCCTCGGGCAGTTCGTCACAGCACCAGCCGACGATCGTGCCGAGATTGTGTTTCTCCAGCGCGCCGCCGATACCGTAACCGTCGAAACTCGTTCCGCCGCTTCCGCGCAACGCTTCCAGATCGCGACATGCCTTGCGGCGCAGATCCTCGTATTGCGCGCCCTGGATCACCGCGAACAGCGCCTGATACGGCCGATGGGCGCGTTCGGCGGTGAGCCGCTCGTGCTCATCGATGCAGCGCTGCGCCCACTCGTGCGTGCGCGCCAGCGACTTCTCCTGGTAGCCACGGGTATTGAACAACGTGGTCAGCTCGTCGAAGGCGAACATGATGTCCGCGCCCAGCCGATGTTGGATACCCATCGACACCTCGGGAGTGAAGCGATGTTTCGACCCGTCCAGATGCGACCGGAAGGTGACGCCGTCGTCGTCCACGACCGCCAGACGTTCTTTCCCCTTGGCGATCACATCGTCGCTCTGCACCCCGACGGCTTCCATGGCGAGCACCTTCTTGAAGCCGACCCCCAGCGACATCACCTGAAATCCGCCGCTGTCGGTGAAAGTGGGGCCCGGCCAGTTCATGAACCGGCTCAACCCGCCCGCCTCGTCCACGATGTCCGACCCCGGCTGCAGATACAGGTGGTAGGCATTGGCGAGCAACGCCTGCGCCCCGATCTCCCGCATCGTCTCCGGCAGCACCGCCTTCACGGTCGCCTTCGTCCCCACCGGAATGAACGCCGGCGTGGAAATACTCCCGTGCGGCGTCCGCAACACCCCCGACCGCCCGTGCCGCCCCGGAAGCCGGGTACCGATGGAGAACGAGAAATCAGCGGGATCAGCCACGCCGCAATACTGCCAGGCCGCGCCAGCGCCGCCGCCACGGCCGGTCCCCCTGGTCAAAGCCCGAGATAACGCCGTGTGGCGTGTTCCAGAGCCTCCCTCTCCACTCGCGGAAGAAAATCGACCGGTTCGTGGACGTATTGCGTATCGAGAGAATGAATTTGGTCAACGAGCAACCTCGTCGGGGTGCCCATCAAGTCCTACACCGCGTCGAGTGAATCCTCCAGGTCCTGGTCGGTCGCGGCGCCGGCGAACTGGGCGCGGTAGAGCTGGTAGTAGTGCCCTCGGGCGGCCAGCAGTTCGGTGTGGGTGCCCTGTTCCACGATGCGGCCGGAATCCATGACTATGATCAGGTCGGCATCGCGAATGGTCGAAAGACGGTGCGCGATAACGAAACTCGTGCGGTCGCGGCGCAGCGCCGCCATCGCGTTCTGGACCAGCAGTTCGGTGCGGGTGTCGACCGAGCTGGTGGCCTCGTCCAGGATCAGGATCGACGGTTTGGCCAGGAACGCGCGGGCGATGGTGATGAGCTGCTTCTCCCCGGCGCTGACCCCCGAGCCCTCCTCGTCGATCACCGTGTCGTAGCCGTTGGGCAGCGAGTGCACGAAACGGTCGACGAAGGCGTCGCGGGCGGCCTCGAGAATCTCCTCCTGGCTCGCCTCCGGATTGCCGTACGCGATGTTCTCCCGGATCGTGCCGCCGAACAACCAGGTGTCCTGCAACACCATGCCGATCCGCGACCGCAGGTGATCGCGGGTCAGGCGGGTGATATCGACGCCGTCGATGCTGATGACGCCCTCGTCCACCTCGTAGAACCGCTCCAGCAGATTCACCAGCGTGGTCTTGCCCGCACCGGTCGGGCCGACGATGGCGACCACGTGTCCGGGCTCGGCGACCAGCGAAAGGTTCTCGATGATCGGCTTGTCGGCCTCGTACCGGAAGGACACGTTCTCGAACGCCACCCGGCCGCGATCGACCGGGCGCGGATCCTCCCGCACCGGATCGGCGATCTGCTCGGGCGCATCGAGGATCTCGAAGATCCGCTCGGCCGAGGCCACCCCCGACTGCAGCAGGTTGATCATGGAGCCGATCTGCGTGAGCGGCTGGCTGAACCCGCGCGAGTACTGGATGAACGCCTGCACCTCACCCAGGGACAGACTGCCCGAAGCCACCCGCAACCCGCCGACCACGGCGATGAGCACGTAGTTGAGGTTCCCGACGAACATCATCACCGGCATGATCAGCCCGGAGATGAACTGCGCCCGGAAACTCGCCTCGTAGAGCTTGTCGTTGCGCTGATCGAACTCCCGGCCCACCTCGCTCATCCGGCCGAACGCCGTGACCACCTCGTGCCCGGTGTACGCCTCCTCGACCTGCGCGTTGACCAGGCCGGTGTACTTCCACTGGTTGATGAAATGCGGTTTGGAGCGTTTGGCGATCTGCGCGGTCACCACCACCGCGACCGGCACGGTGAGCAGCGCGATCAGCGCCAGCAGCGGCGAGATCCAGAACATCATGATCAGGATGCCGATCACCGTAAGCACCGAGGTCACCATCTGGCTCAGCGTCTGCTGCAGGCTCTGCGACATATTGTCCACGTCGTTGGTGACGCGACTGAGCAGATCACCGCGCGGATTGTTGTCGAAATAGCTCAGCGGCAACCGGTGGATCTTGTCCTCGACTTCGGCGCGCAGCCGCTTGATCACCCGGTTGATCACCGTGGTGAGCAGATATCCCTGCAACCAGCCGAACACTCCGGCGCAGATGTACAGCACCAGCACCACCAGCAGCACCCGGCCGACCGCACCGAAATCCACGCCGGCGCCGGGAATCACGTCCATTCCGGCCAGCATGTCGGCCATGCGGCTCTCGCCGCGCTCGCGCAGGCCGGCGATCGCCTGATCCTTGGTCAGACCGGCGGGCAGCTGTTTGCCGATCACGCCGTCGAAGATCAGGTTGGTGGCCCGGCCGAGAATCTGCGGGCCGAGGGTATTGAGCACGACCGCGATCACCGCGAGCACCAGGATCACCGTGACCAGGATCCGGTCCGGCGCCAGGCGCCGCAGCAGCCGCTTCAGCGAAGGGCCGAAGGATTTCGCCTTGGTTCCGGGTGCGCCCGGACCGGGCATACCGGGTCTCATCGCGCGGCCTCCTCCGGGCTGTACTGCGATTCCACGATCTCGCGGTACTCACCGCACTCGCGCAGCAGTTCGTCGTGGGTACCCTGCCCGACCACCGCGCCGTCCTCCAGCACGATGATCCGATCGGCCTCGCGGACCGTCGAAATCCGTTGTGCCACAGTGATCACCGCCGCGTCGGCGGTCTCCGGCCGCAATGCCTCGCGCACCCGCGCGTCGGTGGCGACGTCGAGTGCGGAGAAGCAGTCGTCGAACAGGTAGATCCGGGGTCTGCGCACCAGCGCGCGGGCGATCGCGAGACGCTGGCGCTGACCGCCCGACACCGTGGTGCCGCCCTGCGCCATCGGCGTCTGCAACTGCTGCGGCATGGCCCGCACGAAGTCCGCCGCCTGGGCGATCTCGAGGGCGTGCCACAGCTCCGCATCGGTGGCCTCGGGTTTGCCGTAGCGCAGATTATCGGCGATCGTGCCGGTGAACAGGTACGCCTTCTGCGGGACCAGGCCGATCTGGGCGCGCAGCACATCCAGATCGAGCTGCCGCACGTCGACGCCGCCGACCAGGACCTCCCCGGCAGTGACATCGATCAGTCGCGGAACGAGGTTGATCAACGTGGACTTGCCCGCACCGGTCGAGCCCACGATCGCGACGGTCTGCCCCGGCTCGACCTGAAACCGCACATCGCGCACCACCGGTTCCTGCGCACCGGGGAAGGTGAATTCGGCCGCGGCGAATTCCACCGAACCGGGATCGCGGCCGAAGGTTCGCGGCTGCCGGGGCGGAACCACCGAGGACTCTGTGGCCAGCACCGTGGAGATGCGTTCGGCCGAGACCGCCGCGCGCGGGGCCATCATGGCCAGGAACGAGGCCATCATCACGGCCATCAGGATCTGCATGATGTAGGCCAGCATCGCGGTCAGCGAGCCGACCTGCATGGTTCCGTCGTCGATCGCGTGCCCGCCGAACCACAGCACCGCCACCGTGGTGACGTTGCTGATCAGCATGACCGCGGGGAACATCAGCGCGCTCAACCGCCCGACGTACAGCGACGCCTTGGTCAGATCGGTGTTGGCGAGGTCGAATCGCGCCGTCTCGTGCCGCTCGCGGACGAAGGCGCGCACCACCCGGATACCCGTGATCTGTTCGCGCAGAACACGATTCACTCCGTCGATGCGGGACTGCACGGCCCGGAAACCGGGCACCATCCGGGAGATGATCACCGCCATAGTCAGGGCCAGCACCGGCACCGCGACCAGCAGGATCCAGGACAACCCCAGGGCCTGTTTCAGTGCCATGACGATGCCGCCGACGCACATGATCGGCGCCATCACCAGGATGGTCACACTCATCACGACCAGCAGCTGCACCTGCTGAACGTCGTTGGTGTTGCGGGTGATCAGCGAGGGCGCGCCGAACAGCCCGACCTCCCTGGCGGAGAAGGTGCCCACCCGGTGCAGCAGCGCGGCGCGCATATCGCGCCCGGCGCCCATCGCGGCCTGCGCGCCGAGGTAGACCGAGGTCGCCGAGGCGAGGATCTGCACGCCCGAGACCAGCAGCATCCACAGCCCGGTGCGCCAGATGTAGCCGATATCGCCCCTGGTGACGCCGTTATCGATGATGTCGGCGTTCAGCGTGGGCAGGTAGAGCATCGCGATCACCGAAATCAGCTGCAGCGCGACGACCCCCGCCAGCTGAGCACGATACGGTGCGGCGAAGGTGCGGAGCAGTCGGATCAACATGATGGATGCAGGCTACCGTCTACCGGCGACACGGTCGCCGGAGTTTCTCCCGGAGCGGACACATATGGCGCACCCACGTCACAGGCCGGTTCGGCGACACGACCGGCCGCGCGCACGGACTCATGTGCGGTCCGGCGCAGAACCCTTGCCCCTGAGACACTCCGCACATCGCGGCATCCCATCCATATGCGCACCCGCCCCACTTTCCTACACCACCGATGTCGTTCCGGCACCGAAACCGCTATTCGGCACACGTCGCACACCAACACCTGGCGGCACCGAATCCCCCTCCCTCACAACGGGTTCGGCCGCACAGCGGGATCCCGCTCGCCTGCGTCGTCGGCACCTTCGGGGGCCGGACGCCGGGCCCACGCACCGGGATCGGCGGTCAATGTGTGCACGAATTCCGGCAGCTCACCCTCGGCGATCTGGGCGATCGACACTTCCTCGAGGACCGCACGGATGTTGACCCGCAACGCAATCCACACCTCTTGCAACGGTTCGGCCACACCGGAATACCGCACGTCCTCGGGACGCTGCCCGCGCACCGAGGCCAGCGGCCCCTCGACCGCGCGGATGACCTCGGCGATGCTGATCCGCTCGGCCGGGCGCGCGAGCCGGTAACCTCCCTCGGGCCCGCGCCGGCTGGTCAGCAGGCCCGCCCGGCGCAGTTGCGCGGCGGTCGCCTCGAGAATCTTCGGCGGTATGTCCTGCGCCGCCGCGATGGTTTCCGCTTTCACCGAATCATGATGCGTGCCAAGTGAATCGGATTGCGTACGGGCAATCTCCAGCAGTATCCGGACGGCGTTGTCGACCCGCGGTGAGATGTGCACGTCCTACTCCCCGCCGAGGGCGCCGAGCGCCGCGTTCAACAGCACCCGTTCGATGAGCTCGTCATCGGCGCCGGGCGCGAGCTCGCGCGACCAGAACACCGAACTGAGCAATTCCAGTGACGCGCTGGCCCGCAGCATGGCCGCGTCGTCGGGATCGGGGCCGGCCAGCCAGACGCACAGCCGTCGATTGATATCGAGCAGGTCCGGATAGCGGTCGCCGATGGCGTTGAGGATCGTGACGCCGTCCCGCATGCACATCGCCCCTACCGTGCGATGCCGCAGCAGCACTCGCAATTGCCTGGTGAGCACCTCACGAACCGAGGGCATATCGTGCTCGAGTCCTTCGGCGGCGTCGACGTTGGCCCGCAGTTCGTCGAATATCGGCTCGATGACGGCGAACAGCAGGTCGAGCTTCGAGGGGTAGTGATAGTAGAGCGACGCCTTTGTGATTCCTACCGCATCCGCGACCTCGCGCAGGCTCGTCTGATCGAATCCCTTGGCGGAAAACAGCCGGATCGCAGCCTCCCGAATCGCCTCCTTGGTGCTTCTACCTGCGGCGACCGATCCGGCAGCACTGCGCATTGCCATATTGCGATCCTCTCATCCACGGTGCGCGACGCGGGCGACAGTGACCAAGTCGAGGTTGTTGCTCCGCTTACGGCTGGGTAGTCTACCTACCGCACGGTAGGCAGAAAACGTTGTGAAGGCGGCACGCACGGCAGCCGCGGAAGAGCTGTCTACGAATCCGCCAGCACACGCCCCAGCGATAGCTAGGAGAAACCGCTCGTGTCCGTATACCTCTACCGGTGGGGCAAGTTCGCCTATCGCCGGAAATGGATCGTGTTGCCGGTCTGGCTACTGATCTTCCTGATCATCGGCGGACTCGGCCTCGGGCTGAAGAAGCCGGTGAAGGACGACTTCAACATCCCGAACCTGCCGTCGCAGCGGGCGACGGACATCCTCGACAAACAGTTCCCCGGCCTGTCGGCGCAGTTCAGCTTCGACGCCGTCACCGGGACCTACGTGATCGGCGCACCGGCCGGGCAGAAGCTCACCGACCCCGCGAACCGTGCCGCGGTCACCGAGTTGGTGCAGAAGCTGGGCGAGCTGAAGATCGTCGACCACAGCAAACCGCTGATGGATCCGCTCGCGGCCGCGGAGAAGATGGGCTGCCTCACCGGCGACCGCGCCGACGCGGCGTTCGTCGCGCGCTGCGGCCTGGCCCCGCTGAACGTGCTGGGCAAGGGCGACCGTTCCACCGCACCCGCGGATACCGTTGCGTACCTTCAGGTTCCGTTCAGCATCAAGAAGTTCTCCGATATCACCGCCGCCGACCGCAAGACCGCGTACGACGTGGCCGATGTCGCGCGCAGCGCCGGGCTGACCGTCGAGATGGACGGCACCATCGCGCAGAACAACGCCATCGACACCGGCGCCTCGGAGATGGTCGGCTACGTGGTGGCCTTCATCGTGATGATGATCGCGTTCGGCGCCCTGCTCGCCGCGTTCGTGCCCATCCTGACCGGCATCGTCGGCGTCGGCGCGGCCTCGGCGCTGATCATGGCCGGGACCTCGATCGCGAACATTCCCAGCTTCACCACGATCCTGGCCTCGATGATCGGCATCGCGCTGTCCATCGACTACGCGCTGTTCATCGTCTCGCGGTACAAACACGAACTGGCGGTACAGGATTCGCCGGAGGAGGCGGCCGGCACCGCGATCGGCACGGCGGGTTCCGCGGTGGTCTTCGCGGGCCTGACGGTCATCATCGCGCTGTGCGGGCTGAGCATCGTCGGGGTCAGCTTCCTGACCTGGATGGGCCTGGGCGGCGCGCTCGCGGCGGCGTTCGCGATCATGGTCGCGCTGACGCTGCTGCCCGCCCTGATGGGCGCGTTCGGCAAATACCTGTTCAAGCCGAAACTGCCGCTGGTCGCCAAGCACGATCCCGAGGACGCCTCGTCGATCACCAACGGTATGCGGTTCGGCCGCCTGATCGGCCGGATGCCCGCGGTGACGCTGCTGCTGAGCATCGTCGTGCTGGGTCTGTTCGCTCTCCCTGCCACCAAGCTGAGTCTGGGCCTGCCCGGTGAGGACAGCCAGCCCGCCACCAGCACCGTGCGTAAGGCGTACGACCTGCGCACCGAGGGATTCGGCGTGGGCAGCAACGGAATTCTCACCGTCGTCGCGGATCTGAGCGGTGTCGCACCCGCACAGCGGCAGGCCGCGGTGACCGCGCTGCACGACAAGCTGGCCTCGTACCCGGGGATGGATTTCGTCACCCCGGCGATGACGAATGTCGTGGACAAGACCACGCAGGCTGCGGACTACGCGGCTTCGACGGGTGCGCGGCTGTCGGCGGTGCCCAAGACCGGGCCGAACGACAAGGCAACCCAGGATCTGGTCAAGAACGCGCGCAGCGCGGAGAACCAGTTCAAATCCCAGTACGGGATGGAATACGGCATCACCGGCACCACCGCGATCTACGCGGATGTCTCCAGTGCGCTGCTGGGCAAGATCGTGCCCTATATGGCGATCGTGGCCGCGGCGGCATTCATCCTGCTGATGCTGGTGTTCCGCTCGATTCTGGTGCCGCTGACCGCCGCCCTGGGCTTCCTGTTGTCGATGGCCGCCACCTTCGGCGCGACGGTGCTGATCTTCCAGGAGGGCAAGCTCGGGCTGGTCAAGGAGACCCATCCGCTGGTGAGCTTCCTGCCGATCATCCTGATCGGGCTGGTCTTCGGCCTGGCCATGGACTACCAGGTGTTCCTGGTCTCACGGATGCGGGAGGAATACACCCACGGCAAGTCGCCGAAGGAGGCCGTCGTGGCGGGCTACCACCACGGCGCCCGCGTGGTGACCTCGGCCGCGGTCATCATGATCTCGGTCTTCGGCGGATTCGTCATGATGCCCGACGTGACGGCCAAGTCGATGGGCTTCGCGCTCGCCGCGGGCGTGCTGTTCGACGCCTTCCTGGTGCGCATGGTGCTGATTCCGTCGCTGCTGGTGCTGCTGGGCCGCTCGGCCTGGTGGCTGCCCAGGTGGCTGGATCGGATCCTGCCCGATATCGACGTCGAAGGAACGAAGCTGCGGGCGTTGCAGGAGCGTGAGCGCGAGTCCGCGCGGGAGTCCGAACCCGTTCCGGTCGGCTGATCACGCGAGCGAACGCCGCGGCCCCGCACTCACGAATCGGGTGCGGGGCCGCGGCATTTCACGTCCGCGGATCGAAAAGACCTGGGCCTCGGTCGAATTCGAACCGGACCCCGGCCGTACGGTTCAGTCCAATTGCGGCGCGATCTCCGAGGCGACGAATTCGATGTGATCGAGATCGGACAGGTCCAGCACCTGCAGATACACCCGGCTGATGCCGGTCTGCTCGCGATAGCGGCCGATCTTGTCGACGATCTCCGCCGCCGACCCGGCCAGGCCGTTCTGTCGCATCTCGTCCAGTTCGCGGCCGATCGCCGTTGCGCGACGGGTGATTTCGACATCGTCGCGGCCGGTGCACAGCACCTGCGCGGCCGAGCGGATGATCTCACCCGGATCCCGGCCGATCGCCCGCGCCGCCGCGTCCACCCGCTCACCCTGCGCCTTGGCCGTCGCGGCGTCGACGAACGGCAGGTTCACCTCCTGGGCGAAGCGAGCGACCAGCTCCGGCGTGCGCTTCTTGCCGGAACCGCCGATGATCACCGGCGGACGCGGGCGCTGCGTCGTCTTGGGCAGCGCCGGGGCGTTCTCCAGCCGGTAGTGCTTACCCGCGTAGTCGAAGCTCTCGCCTTCGGGCGTCTCCCACAGGCCGGTGATGACCTCGAGCTGTTCGGCGAACCGGTCGAAGCGTTCCTTCACCTCGTACAGCTCGATGCCGTAGGCGGTGTGCTCATCGGCGAACCAGCCCGAGCCGAGGCCGAATTCGACCCGGCCGCCGGACATCTGGTCCACCTGCGCCACCGAGATCGCCAGCACCGACGGGTGCCGGAAGGTCGCGGCGGTGACCAGCGTGCCGAGCCGGATGCGCGAGGTCTCGCGGGCCAGACCGGCCAGGGTGATCCACGCGTCGGTGGGGCCGGGCAGCCCGGACACCTCACCCATCTTCAGAAAGTGATCGGACCGGAAGAACGCGTCGAATCCGGCATCCTCGGTGGTCTTGGCGACCTTCAGGAGATCGTCGTAGGTTGCGCCTTGCTGGGGTTCAGTAAAGATCCGTAGGTCCACGGGCTTCCACCGTACGCCCACGGCGGCCCGACCCAGCGGACCGATCCTGTCCGCTTGTGCCTCTAGCGTGGCGGAAGCCGGGGGATTCACCCCCGGCAGCGACCGAAGGACATGCGCATGAACCTCGTATCGATCCGTCTCATCACCGATGACGTCCGTGGTCTGGCCGAGTTCTACCGGCTCGTCACCGGATTCGAAAGCACTTGGTACACAGAAGATTTCGCCGAAATCGTCACTCCGGCCGGAACGCTCGCCATCGGAAGTACCCGCACGGTGGCGCTTTTCGCCGCGGGCAGCGCACGCCCGGCCGACAACCACACGGCGATCATCGAATTCCTGGTACCCGACGTCGACGCCGAGTATTCCCGATTGCGCTCCGAGACAATTGATTTCGTCAATGAGCCGACGACCATGCCGTGGGGGAATCGGGCCCTGCTGCTGCGCGATCCGGACGGCAACCTGGTCAATCTCTTCACACCGGTCACCGAGGCGGCCCGGGACAAGTTCGCCGCCCGCTGAGAGCCCGAGAACAACGGACCAACTCCCTCCCCTTTCAACATATATCGCACACCGGGGCTTGCGGCAAGGCCCGGTGGATGCCGCACAATGGGCGGCCGAAGCCAGAACCTGCGGAAATCCGGAATTCACGAGGCGCGCGCGACTCGCACCGGAGCGGGCGACTGGATGGTGGAGGACTGGGCGAATGGGTGGTTCATGTTCGATGTGATCATTGCCGGGTGCGGGCCGACCGGCGCGATGCTGGCCGCCGAATTGCGGCTGCACGATGTGCGCGTTCTGGTGGTGGAGGCCGAGCCCGAACCCGTGCCGTTCGTGCGCGCGCTCGGTCTGCATATTCGCAGTATCGAGGTGATGGCCATGCGCGGGCTGCTGGACCGTTTCCTCGAACGCGGAAAGCAGCATCCGGTCGGCGGATTCTTCGCCGCCATCACCAGACCCTCGCCCGAGGGACTCGATTCCGCGCACGCCTATGTGCTCGGCATCCCGCAGCCGGTCATCGATCAACTGCTCGTGGACCATGCGGTCGAGCTGGGTGCGCAGGTCCGGCGCGGCTGTGCGGTGGCCGGTTTCGAGCAGGACGACGACGGCGTGACCGTCGAACTGGCCGACGGCCGACGGCTGCGGTCGCGGTACCTGGTCGGCTGTGACGGCGGGCGCAGCACGGTGCGCAAACTGCTCGGCGTCGGGTTCCCGGGGGAACCGTCGAGGACCGAGACGCTGCTGGGCGAGATGGAAGTGGGTGTGCCGCAGGATGAGGTCATCGCCAAGGTGGCCGAGGTGCGCGAGATCAACAAGCGATTCGGCATCGGGCCGTTCGGGGAGGGTATCTATCGCGTCGTCGTGCCCGCCGAGGGAGTGAGCGAGGACCGCGCGCAGCCGCCTACGCTCGATGATTTCAAGCGGCAACTGAAGGCCATCGCCGGAACCGATTTCGGTGTGCACTCCCCCCGCTGGCTGTCCCGGTTCGGCGACGCCACCCGGCTGGCCGAGCGATACCGGGCCGGGCGAGTTCTCCTGGCCGGCGACGCCGCGCACATCCACCCGCCCACCGGCGGCCAAGGCCTGAACCTCGGCATTCAGGACGCATTCAACCTGGGCTGGAAACTCGCCGCACACATCAACGGGTGGGCACCCGAAACCCTGCTGGACACCTACGAGACCGAACGCCACCCGGTCGCCGAAGACGTGCTGAACAACACCCGCGCCCAGATGGAACTCCTGTCCACCGAACCCGGCCCGCAAGCCGTGCGCAAACTCCTCACCGAACTGATGGCCTTCGACGAGGTCAACCGCTATCTGATCGAGAAGATCACCGCGATCGGCATCCGCTACGACTTCGGCGAAGGACCCGACCTGCTCGGCCGCCGCCTGCGCGACATCGACCTGAAACAGGGCCGCCTCTACGACCGGACGCACCGAGGCCGCGCCCTGGTACTCGACCGCACCGAACAGCTGTCCGTCCACGGCTGGTCCGACCGCGTCGACCTGATCGCCGACCCCACCGCGGCACTGGATGTCCCGGCTCTGCTGCTCCGCCCCGACGGCCACATCGCCTGGATCGGCGACAACCAGCAGGACCTGAACGACCACCTGTCTCGCTGGTTCGGCAAGCCCGCCAACTGAATTCAGCTCGGACACCCGGATTGATCGCTCTGCCGGGATTGTGATGCGCAGTATCGCGCCGCACAGTCCCGGCGAGTCTTCCGGGCGCGGTCAGTGCGGCGCGATGGTTCTCGACGCTGCGCCGGAGGGGATCGCCGGGGCCGATCGTGCGCTCTGGCGCGCACGGCGAGCACACCCACGATCACGGTTCCTATTTCGGTGATCGCGCTCAACCAGGTCCACAGCGTGGATGCCGGGTCAGCCGCGCTCGGGATATGTTGCGGTTGCGCGGATTTCGACGAGGAGTTCCGGACCGGCCAGGCCGTCGACGCCGATGATGGACCAGGCGGGATACGGGGCGCGGATGAAACGTTGTTTGGCGGTGAGGAATCCGGGAAGATTACGGCGGATGTCGACGTGGTAGCTGGTGACGTCGACCAGGGCGGTGAGGTCGAGGTTCTCCTGGCGCAGGATCTCCTCGATGCGGCGCAATGCGAGTTCGGTTTGCTCCTCGACGGTTTCACCGGCGGTCCCGTCCGGGCGGCGGCCGATCTGGCCGGAGATGAACAGCAGGCCGTGGGCGCGGACCGCGGCGGAATGCCCGAAGCGGGCGAAGGCTTCGGTCGTCTTACCGAAAACCGCTGAGCTGTCCGCGATTTCGATGGTCTGGATGGTCATCGGTGCTACCTTTCTGATCAGTTGCCCCATCGGGACGTTCGGCAGGAGTGCTCCAGCCTGGTGTGGCCGAAGGTTTCGCGTTCGCGCAGCAATTCGCCCGGCAGCGAGTACCGGGGCGCATTCGCCGGATTCTCGGCGGCCTGCGCGACGATCGCGTCGGTGAGGGAGCGGACCATGTCCAGTCGCGGATAGGCGGTGTGGACGGCCTCGGCCTGCTCCTCGGTGAGATCCGCGAGGTGGTTCGCGCCCAGCGGTCCGCCGAAATCCGCGGCGACGCCTTCGCGCACGAGTACGCACAGCACTCCGCGACGTTCGGCGATGCCCGGCGAGGTGTGCAGGGCGATGGCCTGCCACACCCGGTCGGCCTCGCGCGCGCCGATCCCCCTCTCGCGCAGGAAATTCGCGGCCCGGTCCGCGCCTTCGACCTCGAACCGCTGGGTGCGCGGGCTGTCGGCGGCGACGCCGAGGTCGTGCATGGCGCACGCGGCGAAGAGCAGGGCGTCGTCGTAGTCGTGATCCGCGCTCAGGCCCCGGCGCGCGGCGACCAGCCGGGCGAACAGATAGGTGCGGATGCTGTGGTTGAACACAGACGTCGATTCCACCCCTCGGATCAGGTTCACGATGGCATCGGCCAGGGGCGTGCTGGGTAGTGCGATGAGTTCGCGGGCCGGATCGGTCATGTTCTCCAGCCTGCCGCTCAGCATCCTGAACTGGTGAGTGGCGAGATTGCCTGGTTTCGTTAGGATATTGCCATGGCTGTGCATCGAGTCGCGGTGCTGGCGCTGGACGGGGTCACCCCGCTCGATCTGTCCATTCCGGCGCAGATCTTCAGCGCCCGCCCGGAGACCCCGTACGAGATGACGCTGTGCGCTCTCACGCCGACGGTGAGCACCAGCGCGGGTTTCACCGTCACCGCCGCCGGAGGTCCGGAACAGGTGCGCGCCGCCGACACCGTGATCGTGCCGGGTTGCGAAATCCCCTGTCGTCCACCCGAAGCCGCGGTCGAGTTGCTTCAGCAGACTCGCGAGCAGGGCAAACGCCTGGTATCGATCTGCACCGGGGCCTTCTCGCTGGCCGCCGCGGGCATCCTGGACGGTGTGCGCGCCACGACCCACTGGCAGTACATCGATGATTTCGAGCAGGGTTTCCCGGCGGTGCGCGTCGAGCGCGACGTGCTGTATGTCGACGAGGGAGATGTGCTCACCTCGGCCGGGGTGTGCTGCGGTATCGATCTGTGCCTGCACATCGTGCGCCGCGACCTCGGCGCGGTGACGGCCAATCGGATCGCCCGCGGTGTGGTGGCAGCACCGCATCGCGAAGGCGGTCAGGCCCAATATGTTCCCGCACCCGTTCCGGTGGCCGGCGAAACGTCGCTGTCCGATACCCGCGGCTGGGCTCTGCGACGTCTCGGCGAACCGCTCACGCTGCGGCTGCTCGCCCGGCACGCGGGCGTCTCACAACGCACCCTCATGCGCCGCTTCGCCGAGGAGACCGGCACGACCCCGATGCAATGGCTGCTCAACGCCCGCCTCGGCCGGGCCCGCGAACTGCTGGAAACCACCGAGCAGCCGATCGACCACATCGCCCGCGCCTGCGGACTCGGCACCGCCGCCAACCTCCGCCTGCACTTCCGCCGCAACCTCGGCACCACCCCCACCGCCTACCGTCGCACTTTCACTCATTGACCCCGACAGCCACTGCCGCAGGATGTTTCGCGCTCGAGTCCGGACCCGCCCAGCGAACATGCCAGCACGACTTCGGAAGCAGCGGCCGCGATCTGCACCACCGGCCCCACCACAACGACATCGATACGCAACGCCGGCCAGGTGCGCCAGCCGGATGCCAACGGCAGGCCTTCGCTCGGACTTTCCGAAACTCGTTGCGCCGCAGCCAGTCCCGGATTCAGCGAAGCAGGATGGTTTCGCCCTGCAGCCGCTCGAGTTTGCCGGGATTGCGGACCGAGTACAGACCGGTGATGCGGCCGTCGTCGAGCCGCAGGGCCAGGACGGTGTCGATCCGGCCGTCGATGCGGAACAGCAGCGCCGGATGGCCGTTGACATGAACCGGTTCGGGCGTGCGGGCGGCCAGATTGCCCAGTCCGGCGGACAGGACGGCGGTGACGGCCTCCACTCCGACGATGGGTGTCAGGGCGGCCTGGGCGATGCCGCCACCGTCACCGAGGAATACGACGTCGGGCGCGAGGATGTCGAGCAGATGTTGCAGGTCGCCGGTGTCCACGGCGCACTGGAAGGCCGTGAGCGCTGCCCTGGTGTCTGCGGCGGATACCTTTCCGCGCGGGCGTCGGGCCGAGACGTGCGAGCGGGCCCGGTAGGCGAGCTGGCGGACCGCGGTCGGAGTTCTGCCGACGGCCTCGGCGATCTCCTCGTATTCCAGATCGAAGACCTCGCGCAGGACGAAGACCGCCCGCTCGATCGGCAACAGGGTTTCCAGCACGAGCAGCATCGCCATCGAAATATGTTCGGCCAGTTCGATATCCTCGGCCACGTCGGGCGCTGTGAGCAGCGGTTCCGGTAACCACGGACCGATGTACGACTCCTTGCGGCGACCGAGTGCGCGCAGCCGGTCGAGTGCCCGGCGCGTGGTGATCCGGATCAGGTATGCGCGCTGGTCCCGAACGGTGTCGAGATCGACGCCCGTCCACCGCAGCCAGGTTTCCTGCAGGACGTCTTCGGCGTCGGCGGCCGAACCGAGCAGCTCGTATGCGACGGTGAACAGCAGATTGCGGTGTGCGACAAAGGCTTCGGTGGCCGGGTCCGGGCGGCCGCTGCCGCTGACGGGCGGTGCGGTGTTCGTATCTGCCATGGCTGCTGCTTTCTGGAGGCGAGTCTCGCCCATCCGACGCCGGTGACCGCCGCGCCGTAACACGGAAGCGGCATGGTTCACCTCACACCGCGATGCCGTTATCCCGGTCGGCCCCGAGCCGTCCTGTGATCGTTCAATCCGTTACCGCGAGTGAGGATCACCCGATGGAACCCCGTTTCGACCTGAATGCCAACCAGCTCGGCGCCGAGATCGGCAAGCGCTTCGCCAACACCAGCACGGCGATCATGCGGTCACCGCTGCCGAAATCCCTGATCGAACTGGTCGAGTTGCGCGCCAGTCAGATCAACGGCTGCGGATACTGCGTCGACGCGCACGCCAAGGAACTCGCCGCGGCCGGTGAGCCCGCCGTCCGAGTCAACCTGGTCGCCGCCTGGCGCGAATCCACGGTGTTCACCGACGCCGAACAGGCCGCACTGGCCCTGGCCGAGGAGGGCACCCGCATGGCCGACGCCGGCCACGGCGTCTGCGACGAAACCTGGGCCCTGGTGCGCGAGCACTTCGATGACGACCAGATCGCCGCGCTGGTCTACCTGGTCGCCATGATCAACGCCGCCAACCGGCTGCTGGTGATCACCAGGACCAAGGGCGGCGCGTACCAACCCGGCACGTTCGACGCCGCGGCGAGCTGACCACCGCGCCGTTTCCCATCCCGCGCTCATCGCGCCGACGGCAGACGATCGCCGCCGAGCGCGATGGGGCGTGGCACCGTCCGGTTCCGGTGCCCGTCGCCGATCATCGCGGTATCGCGATAGGCCCCGCGGCACAGGCGCATTCGATCTCGCCGTCGCCGTATCCGCCACCGGCGCGATGAACAACGGCTACGCTTCGAGAGATGGTTCCGCTGTCACATGCCGCGGCGTTCGCCGTGGCCGCGCTGATCATCATCGTCATTCCGGGACCGAACGTGCTGTTCGCCGTTGGGCGCGCACTGAGTCTGGGGCGAAGGCCCGCGGTCGTGTCGGTCGCCGGTGGCGTCAGCGGGTCCTTCGTACCGCTGATCGCGGTGTCGTTCGGCCTCGGCGCGGTTCTGATGGCCTCGGCGATGCTGTTCCTGATCGTGAAGATCGTCGGCGCGGCATATCTGATCTACCTGGGCGTCAGCACGATTCGGCAACGCAAGAGGCTCGCGGCGGCGCTGCAATCGAAGGTTCCGGACACCGACAGCCGCCGGGTCTTCCGGCAGGGGTTCGTCGTCGGAGCCACCAACCCCAAGACGATCGTGTTCTTCGCCGCGGTCCTCCCGCAATTCGCGGAACCGGCCCGGGGCGCGCTGCCCGCGCAATTGCTGACCCTCGGCGCGATATTCCTAGCGATCCAGGCGCTTTCGGACAGCACCTGGGCGCTGGTGGCGGCAACGGCGCGCTCGTGGTTCGTTCGCTCGCCTCGTCGCCTCGAAACAGTCAGCAGCACAGGTGGATTGATGATCATCGGAGTAGGCGCCGGGATGGCGTTGACCGGCGCGAACTAGCTCGGGTCGCGCATTGTGCGGCCGTGCGGCGAACCGGTTTTCGCGCCCGCGCTGTCGAGTGGTGTTGCGCTCGAGCGGCTTTCCCACGATGTATTAGGCGTCCAGGCAGTACGGACGGCGCACCGCCGACACGGCGGGACGTTCGTATCTGTTCGCAATGGCGAGCCTTCGTAGGGAGAAACAGATGTCGAAGTCCGAGTTCGGCCGTGCCGGAGCAGTGCTCAGCGGAGTGGTGATGACGGCTGCGGCGGTGGCGATGTCGACGGGGACCGCCTCGGCGGATCGCGCCGGCGGATGCGGCGGACCGGGATACGCCCACGTGTGCATCAGCGAGGACGGCGCCACCCTGAACTACACCGGGTACACCGATTTCGCCAACGGCGCGACGGGCACGATTCACCTGTGGCTGTGGGACTACACCGAAAAGCCCGGCGGCGTAAGGGTTTTCATGACCGACTTTCCCGCCGCGACCGGTCCGCACCACTACCGGCCGGGCGGCCTGGCCAATCCGACTCCGGGCCACGATTACAAGGCCGAGATGCGAGTGCAATGGAGCAACGTGAAGACCGACACCTACCTGAGTCCCGACATGTTCGCCTGAGCCGAACGGACGGAATGCTCGAACTGATGTTCGAATTTCGGTACAGTGTCTTCATGCCACTCGACCGCCACATCCAGTTCGCGCAGCTGTGGTTGGAGCAGGTCCGCGACCACCTGGCCGACGCCGCCGCCACCAGCACTCCCGTCCCGCCCGAACAGCTCAGCATCATGTCCGGCAAGGTCGCCGCCGGACTCCAGATCCTCGCCGAAGCCGCCCGCGTCACCGACCGAACCGGCCCGGCGTCCGCGGCCTGAGGGATTCAGGACAGTGCGACCCGGGCCAGATCGAGGCGCGGCCAATCGTCCCGGCATGTGCGACACGGGATGCGACCGCTCCTCGAAGCGGGCGCCGGTGAGTCGAGGGGTACCCACCCGGCGCGCGAGCTGGCGTCGTTTCGGTGTTCTGCGCCGTTCGCCGCCGCCTGCCGCGTACGAACTCGGTGACGAGCAAGCGCGATACCACCGAGAACCAGTGCGGCAGTGGCCGCAACGGCCAGGAGTTGGTAGCCGAGATGTTCGCCCGAGAGCTGGATGATCCCGAAGATGTACTCGGGCCGGGGCGTCGCGTAGTTCTGACGGCGGGAGTTCAGGTCCACCGCGTTCGCCGCGACGTTGGCCGTAGCCTGACACCGGGCCTGCCCCAGCCCGTGGTGGTGATCGCAGACGTCCCGCAATCTCTGTTCGAGCGTTGCGTCGACGGCCTGGCGCGCCCACGGGCCCAGCGGCTGCCCGTGGTCGTCGGCGTAACGCAACATGTCGTAGCCGAGGTCGTGCGCCTGGCACGCGGTCCGGAATTCGGCGGGTAGCGGTACCGGGGAGGAGCAGGCGCCACCGGGATCGACCTGAAGTCCGTCCGTGAGCACCGGCTGGTATCCACTGTCGTCGGCGAAATCCGCCGGGATCGCGACCGCGCCCGGATGCGCTCCGGTCAACTCCATGACAGCCGCACGGGCTGCGGGATTTTCCGCACCCCCGGAACCCACGGCCGCCCCGGCAACCGGCTGCGGGACAACGAACACCACGACAGCCCCGAGCACACCGAGGCCCGCCAACACCTGCCTCCGCCGTGATTTCCGGGTGCCCCCTGCCAGGGAACGAGCAGTGCCAGGACGAGAATGCCCACGACCGGGACGGTTCAACGCGGCCACGGCACGAAAGCGGTGCGCGATAGCAGGAATACGGTGACGAGGCTTGCTGTCGGTCTCCGCGACGCGTGCATGATTGCCGACATCGTGCGGGAGTGTCGGAGCGCTCGTGTGCAAGATCGGATCTCCAGGGTCTCGGTGGCGGCGGTGTTCGTACCTCTAATCTCCCTGTTCGGCGGCACCCGCGACAGCAACCCTCGAGATGACTCCCGGGCCCCGTGGGTGGGGGGATCTCACCCCGGGGTGTGAGCTTGGGAGCAAATCATTCGACCGGCTCGCGGCGGGGAAGGAAAAGCCCGATCACCCCGGATTAGTGCCTGTTGTTGGGAAAAGTTGGGAAATCCAGCCGTTCACACCGACTCCGCGGGCCGGTCGAACGCTTCGATAGTCGCCTTGGACGTCGACCGATCCTGCAATACCAATTCCCAAGGGCCGGAGTTGATTTCGAAGTTCTTCCCATACCCTAGCCACTTGCCCGCCAGGCGAGTGTGAGTCAGCTCGGACAGCATCTGGATGGCCCCGTGGTACTTCGCACCCTTGTAGTAGCCCTTCGGAGCGGTGGACTCCGACCACGTACCCGTCACGATGTGCCCGTCGACGGTGAGGTCCATTTGCATGATGCTCGGCGCGGAGTTCGGCAGGCTGCGCACGGTCAACCGGTCCCCGTGCTGTAGCAGCACGACGTAATGAGATGAGGTGAACGTCTTGTCCCGGCCGGACGAGTAAAACTCGTAGGTGCTCAGCCACACCCCGCTGAACGGGCCCGCGGCCTGCGGTGTCGAGTCGCCCGGGTGCCGCTCGACCGGAACATCGCCAATCGCCGAGTCGACCGCGTGGCCGGGAGGATCGCCGGGCAGGGAATGACCGGTGCTCACGGCACCGAATCCGAGGGTTTCGATAGGGAGTCGCATGACTTCTTCCAGGGCTCTCGCGTGTGATGGTCGCGGGTTCGTGGTACGGCCGGATTCCCAGCGTTGCACGAGTCGTTTGTTGGCGCTGACGCATCCGGCTTCGCGGAGTGCGCGGGCGAGGTCGTCCTGTGACATGCGGCGCGCGTTCCGGGCCGCACGCAAAGCCGTGTTCGGCGCTGCTGCTGTCGTCATGGCTTCACGGTAGCTTTTGGACGCCGAAATGTCGCCCCGTTTGGGCGCGCATTGACGCCGGTTGTGACGTCGTCCGGTCACACCGTCACGACGAGTCTCGAAGGTGGCACCGACGCCGGGGTGAGCGGCCAAGACCTCCCCGATCCGCCTTGTACCGCCCCCGCCGTCGGTTGCTCTCCAGTCACCCACGGAGGCAACGATGCGATGGAACCCGACAGCGCTCGGACTGCTGGACCCGGACGGCGAAGCGTACGAATTCCAGCGCGCACAGGTGCAGCGCCTCGCCCGCACGCTCGGCTACAAGATCCTGTGGGCATCCGAGACGAGCCTCCTACCTCTCGTCGACCAGGTGCGCGGCGCCGATGTCGACGTGGTGATCATCGCGACTATCGACCGCGTCGACGCATTGACCATGAATGCGCTGATGTCGCTGGTGAGCGTCGAGTGCGTGTCCCCGCGACTGACTTTTGCGCGATGGCTCGACGTCAACACGGGAGCAGTCGAGTGATCGGCCTCGGTTACCTGCTCGCCACCGGCCTGCCGCTGCTGGTGATTACCTGGGCGGTCCGGCCGCCGAAGCGCCCGCGGTGAACGCGCCCCATCACTGCCACTACACGAAGGATTGAACCGGTCCGATGACGCATGCCCGAACCATGAGCGACGAGCTTCCCCAGCGCACCCCCGGCATGACCGACATTCCCGACGCACCCCATTTCCAGACTTCGACCCCGTCCGTGGCGCTGCTGATCCGGGTCGCGGAGGGCCTCGACCAGTGGGCCGAATGCGGCCGGCACATCGGGCGATCGAAATCTGTTTAACCCCCAAAACGCCGCAGTCACCACAACCGGCGTCCTCGCCGGAACAGTGCCGGCGCAGGCCGTCCCCGCCCACCAGGCAGACCACGTTTCGTGCTTCGCGCACGTGCACCGCAGTCGACCTACCTCTGACGGTACTGATCTGGGCTTGCTTGCGACGCCCACGGTGGATGACGGTCAGTGGTTGTAGAGGTCGTTGTAGCGGGCTTCAATCCATAGGACATGGAAGATGTCGCCGGTTCGGAAACCTGCGAACGGGAGATTGGCTTCATGACGGAAGACCATGTACCTGTCCCGTTCGAGCCACTCGGGGACTCGGGGTTTGAACATCGACCGATCCAGTAGTTCGGAACCGAGCCCGTGCTTTGGATGTTGATGCAGCTCTAACCAGGACAATTGGGCACGTTTGTGCCACTTGGCAAGGAATTCCTGACACTGCTTCGGCGTAAGCTGGTCAATTCACCAGCCACCCTGCAGATGACGCAAACAAAGGACAGGAAAGCCGTGCTCGCCATTCGAGACCACGGGTGGCGGTGTCGGCTTCGAAACATGTTGCGGGACAGTGCCTTTACGGCGGACGCCGTTCTTATTCGCCACGGACGAAGAACGCCTCGAGTTGGGCTACGGTGATGGTCTTGTTTCGCGACTCATCAAACGCCTCCTGCCAAGGGCTTTCCTTGTGAGTGCGCTCGCGCAGCGCCCAAGCCGCGAGGCTGCCGTAGGTATCCCATGTACCCAGCAGAATAGGCTCGACAGCCTTGAAGTTGTCCCAATCGAAGTCCTCGCCGAGAAAACTGTCCGGATCAATCGGGTTCCGGCCGAACTGCTTCAAGGCGTGGTAGACGTCTGCAACCACTGGGCCGTGTGCCCATGCCTCGATAGGGTCGGCGAACAGCGGCCGACCGGTCTCCGCGAGATGACGCCCCTGCGCGTAGTAAAGCAACTTCTGGACCTTCAAGTTCGACAGCTCGGCATCGATGTTCTCAGCCCAGGCCACGAACCATCGCGCGATATCGATCGCACCCAACTCTTTGCTCATCGGACGCCCCATTCCCCCGGTTTCCTCGGTCTGTCCGCCAGTGTAGGCCAAGGCACTGACAATCTTGACCGCTGCGACAGACGGCAAGTTGTATGCCAGGAATTCGTTCGGAGTCTGCGGTCCGATCACTCTGCGAACCATAAGAAAAGCTCCTGACCTGTGTATACAGATCAGGAGCTCCTAGCGGTGGCGGAGGGATTTGAACCCTCGGAGGGGGGTTACCCCTCACACGCTTTCGAGGCGTGCTCCTTAGGCCGCTCGGACACGCCACCGCAGGTGACTTTACCGGAACACCCCGCCGAACCCGAAATCGAGAGATTCGGCAGCTCGGAGCCGGGCCGCTCGCATCGGACAACCTCGCGACCGCGATGCGGGGTGCACCGGCGCGCACGGAGCGAGGTATCAGCGGGTGTGCGACGCCGGGACGAAGCGGCGGTGATCAGCGCTGGCCGCGGAAGAATGCGTCGAGGGTTGCGGCGCAATCGGATTCGAGAACACCGCCGCGGACCTCGGGGCGGTGGTTGAGGCGGCGGTCGCGCACGACGTCCCAGAGGGAGCCCACGGCGCCGGTCTTGGGCTCCCAGGCGCCGAAGACGAGGCGCCGGACCCGGGCGAGGACGAGTGCGCCCGCGCACATCGTGCAGGGCTCCAGGGTGACCGCGAGGGTCGTGCCCTCGAGCCGCCAACCATCGCCGACGACCGCGGCGGCGGCGCGCAACGCCAGCACCTCGGCGTGGGCGGTGGGGTCGCCCAAGGCCTCGCGGGCGTTGGCGGCGCGCGCCAGCTCCCGGCCGGACGCGTCGAACACCACCGCGCCGACGGGGACGTCACGCGGGTCGGCGGCCCGTGCCGCCGACAAGGCCGCGCGAATCAGCTCCTCGTCGGCGCGCACATCGCGGGACGGCACTGCTCAGCGCGGCAGCTTGTCCAGAACCGCGGACAACTCGTTCGGGAAACCGAGACGCTGCGCGATCATCCCGAGCTGCTCGTCCGGGTACAGGTCGCTCTCGGCGAGGATCACGCTGAGCACCGGTTCGGGCAGGCCCAGATCCGACAGCACGCCGAGATCGCCCTCCTCCCAAGGCTCTACGTCGTCCAGATCGTCCGGATCGATATCGGGTATCTCGACGTTCAAGGCCTCGAGCACGTCCGCGGCGATGTCGTAGTCGATCGCCGCGGTGGCATCGGAAATGAGTAGGCGAGAACCTGTGGGTGCGGGCCGCAGCACGATGAAGAACTCATCGTCTATATCAAGCAGTCCGAATACCGCGCCGGTGCTGCGCAGCTCGCGCAACTCGGCCTCGGCCTCGGCCAGGGAATGCAGTGCCGCCGAGCTCAACGGACTGCATCGCCAGGTGCTTTCTTCGCGGACAACCGCTACTGCGAACCCTTCCACGTCGTCGTATTCATCCGACGTCGCCCTGTTCGTGCTCGAGCGCTGTGCTGCCATGGCCGCAACGGTAGTCCGCTTCGGCTCAAATGTTGAAGTCGTATGCGAATCTGGTTCGGTGACCCTCGAGCCGAAATCCGCGATATGTGTGCTGGGAACGGGTTTGATCGGCGGTTCCGTGCTTCGCGCGGCCGTCGCGGCCGGATACGAGGCGTGGGCGTACAACCGCTCCCGCGGCGGTGTGCAGGCCGCGCGGGCCGACGGGTTCGACGTCTCCGACGATATCGAGACCGTGCTGCGCCGCGCCGCGACCGACGACGCGCTGCTCGTGGTCGGCGTCCCCATGCCGGCCCTCGATTCGATCCTGTCCGATGTGAAACTCTTCGCCCCCGACTGCGCGCTCACCGACGTGGTGAGCGTGAAGGCTCCCGTGGCCGACACGGTCCGCCGGCACGAACTCCACGCCCGGTACGTCGGCGGGCATCCGATGGCCGGAACCTCCGAATCCGGCTGGGCCGCATCGACTCCGGAGCTGTTCCGGGGCGCGGCCTGGGCGCTCGGCGTCGACCCGGGCACGCATGCGCAGACCTGGACCCGCGTGGCGCGGCTCGCGCTGGACTGCGGCGCGGATGTCGTGCCGGTACTCGCCGACGAGCACGACCGCGCGGTGGCGCGCATCTCGCATCTGCCGCATGTGCTGGCCGAGGCGCTGGCCGTCGTCGGCGCCGGCGGCGGTGACCTGGCGCTCGGCCTGGCCGCGGGCTCCTTCCGCGACGGCACCCGGGTCGCGGGCACCGCGGCCGACCTGGTCCGCGCGATCTGCGAACCGAACGCGACCGCCCTGCTGGACGCGCTCGACGACGCGCTGCGCCTGCTCACCGACGCCCGCGCGAGCCTGGCTGCCGACGGCACCCTCGGCGAAATCGCCGACGCCGGGTACAGCGAGCGAGTCCGCTACGAGGACCTGCAACGCTGGGAGATCACCGATATCCGCCCCGGAGACCAGGATTGGCTGAACCGCCTGCACGAGGCCGGTCAGCGCGGCGGGGTTATCCGAAGCCTGGATTAGAACGCCGCCCCGTTCGAAGCCCCGGTGGAACGAACGGCCCACCCGCAGCGCCGGCGGCCGACCGGCCCTGCGGCGGATGCCGCTCGTCACACAGCGGCCGCGCGGGCGGGCCGCTTCCCGGCCGCGAACCGGCCATCGACGGTCCGGCTCAGATCCGCTGGGCAAGGCCCGGATAGTCCAGCACGAATCCGTCCGGATCGACGGTGAGGGTCGCGCTGGACACCGGCGACAGCACGTGGATGCCGTCCGATCCGGCGGAGTAGGTCAGGCTCGCCTCCTGGACCAGCAGATCCGGCAGGCGGACGTAGACGACCGGGACCTCGACGTCGCCGATGGAGCGGGCCAGGGCGTGGCGCCGGATCGGGAGGGTGTTGAAGAACGGGCTGAGCACCACGTCGACGTCCAGCGCTCCGGCGAAGGTGGAGCGCACGTGGGTGCCGCCGGTGTCGATGAGCCAGTAGTTCTCCTGGTCGCGGGCGATCGACGCGTGCTGCTCGCCCGCGGCGACGGTACTGCGCAGCGACAGGCGCTTGGTCGCGCCGTTCTCGTCGGTGATCAGGTCGTAGGAGGCGCTGAACGCGGGGTGATCGGCGCATTCGCCGCCGGTGATGCGACCGGAGGCGCGAATCCGGTTGCCGGTCACCACGACGCGCACCGACTCCATCCGGCTGCCGTTGTGCGCGCGCCAGGTGAGAATCGAGGGCCATCGCGACACGGTCGGCTGCACATCCGCGTCGGCACCGCTCACCGGGGCGGCATGCGAATTGCCCTGGGCTGGATTCGTCACACCTATACCGTAGGCGACTTCGGACGCCTTACCACCCCGGCGGGCGCTGTGCGGGCCGGATATTGCACCGTCGAGGCGGTGCAGTGGCGGCGTGCGGGCACGCCCGCACCCCCCACTCAGACCAGTGATTCCCGCCACGCGGTGTGCAGACCGGCGAAATGGCCGGTTCCGGTCATCAGATCCGCCGGGGCACCGTCCTCGATGATCCGGCCGGAGTCCAGCACCAGGACGCGATCGGCGATGGCGACGGTGGACAGGCGGTGCGCGATGATGACCGCGGTCCGGTCGCGCAACACCGTCTCCAGGGCCTTCTGCACCTGCCGCTCACCGGGGATATCGAGGCTGGAGGTGGCCTCGTCCAGGACGATCACCGCCGGATCGGCGAGGAAAACCCGGGCGAAGGCGACCAGCTGACGCTGCCCCGCCGACAGCCGTCCACCGCGTTTGCGCACATCGGTGTCGAAACCCTGAGGCAGGGACATCGCGAAGTCGTAGAAGCCGACCGCGCGGGCGGCCGCGTGCACCTGAGCGTCGGTGGCCTCGGGTTTGCCGAGCCGGATGTTGTCGGCCACCGAACCGGAGAACAGGTAGGACTCCTGCGTCACCATGGTCACCGCACGACGCAGCCGCACATCGGAGATCTCCCGCAGATCGACACCGTCCAGCAGCACCTCGCCCCGCGACGGGTCGTAGAACCGCGCGACGAGTTTGGCCAGCGTGGACTTCCCGGCCCCGGTCGCTCCGACGAGCGCGACGATCTGCCCGGCCGGAATCCGCAGCGAGAACGTCGGCAGCACCGGGATCGGCCTGCCCTCGGCCTCATCGGCCTGCGTCCGGCGCGCCGGATATTCGAAACCGACGTTCTCGAAACGCAATTCACCACGCGGGCGGTCCAACGTTCGCGGCCGCGCGGGCTCGGGCACGCTCGGCTGCTCCTCGAGCACACCGGAGACGCGCTCGAGCGCTGCCGCCGCGGACTGATAGGAGTTGAACACCTGGGCCAGTTCATCGACAGGGCCGTAGAACTGCCGCAGATACAGCAGGAACGCCGCGAGCACACCGATCCGGGTGTGGCCGTGGATGACTCGCCACGCACCGAAGACCAGGATCACCACGGTCGTGACGTTCTGGATCAGCCGGGCCCAGCCGATGTAGGTCGCCATGCCGCGCAAGGCACTGGTATTCGCCGCACCGTAGACCGAATCCTCCTGCGCCAACAGCGTTTCGTTGCGCTCCTCACGCCGAAATGCCTGCACCGCACGGATTCCCGCCATCACCTCGACGAAATGCACGACGACCTTGGCGATCGCGCCACGCGTTCGCCGATAGCCCGCGCGCTGATGCCGCTGCGCCCACCGGGTGACGTAGACCAGCGGAACGAATCCGGCCAGCACCACCAGCGCCAGCGGAACATCCAGCCAGACCAGGACGGCCGCGATGGTCAGCACCGACAGCACCGCGCTGAGCGCGTCGTTGAGCGCGCGGTCGAGCAGGTCCTCCAGCGATTCCAGATCACTGGTCAGTCGCGCGACGATCTTGCCGGAGGTGTAGTTCTCATGGAACGCGATCGACAGGCGCTGCACGTGCCCGAACACCCGCGTCCGCAGGTCGAACAGCACGTTCTGGCTCAACCGTCCGGATATCCGCACGAAGGTGAAGGTCGTCAGCCCGCCCAACAGCGCGCAGCCGGTAACGCAGGCCACCGCGAGGGTCAGTGCATTCCAGTTGCCGCCCAGCGCATTACGCACTCCCGAGTCGAGTCCGCGAGCGACGAACAGCGGCACCGCCACCATCGTCGCGTTGTCCACGATCACCAGCAGTATCGCGGCCGACGCCCACATCCGGTACGGCCGCACCAACGACCACAGCAACCGCCGCGACCGAGCCGCCAGCGCGAGATTCACCTCCTCGGTGGCCTCGGCCTCCTCGGCCGCGACACCGCGCCAACCGTCTTCGCCGCCGGTCGCCGAACTCGTCGCGGCATCGGGTAACCGCGCCCCCGCCTCGGCGTCGGTATGGAGTCCGTGTTCGGACCCGGACGCGCCGGCTTCGGACGTCCGCGCCGACGCTGCGGCGGTGCTCGGCTCCGCCACCTCGTTCGGTGTCTCACGCCGGACCGAACCGGCAGCCTCCGGGGAGCCCGATGCCATGACCGCCGACATCGAACCCGTTGCGGCCGTGCCGGAGTCGCGGTCCCGCGCCGGAGCCGCGCCCTTCGCGCCGATCCGGTCCGAACCGGCCGGGGTGCTGACGGAATCGGGAATCGACCCCGTTGCCACGGCCGCCGACCGGGATGGGCTCGGCTGTGAATGTTGTTGGGTATCAGAATCTTCCGACATCTTCACTTCCTGTCGAACGAGTTGCGCAGGTCGGAATCATCGGGCGGGGGCCGGGGTGATGTCCTCGGTGATCTCGCCGCCCATCAGTTCGCGATAGCGCGGGCAGGTGTCCAGGAGTTCCTCGTGCGGGCCGTCGGCGATGATCCGGCCGCCGTCCAGGACCGCGACCCGATCGGCCCACG
The DNA here is from genome assembly GCF_059510335.1 of Nocardia sp. PLKS1-43. Taxonomy (NCBI): domain Bacteria; kingdom Bacillati; phylum Actinomycetota; class Actinomycetes; order Mycobacteriales; family Nocardiaceae; genus Nocardia; species Nocardia sp. PLKS1-43. Next base: position 292,890 of record NZ_JCAJZQ010000003.1, read on the forward strand.
CCGCCGTGGAGGGCCGGTGCGCGACCAGCAGGACCGTTGCGCCCGACAGGGCCTTGTGCAGGCGGTCCTGGACCTGCTTCTCGGTGCTGACGTCCAGCGCCGAGAGCGGATCGTCCAGCACGACGATGTGCCCGCCCGGATGCCGCTGCCGGGCCAGCACCGCGCGGGCCAGCGCCAATCGCTGACGCTGACCGCCGGACAGGCTCAACCCCTGCTCCCCGATGCGGGTGCGCAAACCCCACGGCAGCGCGTCCACGAAATCGTCCGCGCAGGCGACCTCCAGGGCGGCGCGTACCTGCGATTCGGTGGCCTCGGGATGGCCGAGGGTGATGTTCTCCCGCACACTCGCCGAGAACAGCACCGGATCCTCGAACGCCACCGACACCATCGACCGCAGGTCGGCCAGCCGCAGCGCGCGGATATCGATGCCGTCGATCCGCACCGCGCCCTCGGACACGTCGAACAGGCGCGGAACCAGTCCCAGCAGCGCGGATTTACCGCTACCGGTGGCGCCCACCACCGCGACGGTCTCGCCGGGACGCAGCCGGAGCGAAATCCGTTGCAGCAGATCGCGTTCGCTGTCCGGAAAGCGGAAACGCACGTCCTCGAAGCACAATTCACCGCGCAGTTCGGCGGGCCGGGCCACCGCCACGTCCGGATCGGTGATCTCGACGGGGGTGTCGATCACCTCCCAGTACCGCTCGGCGGCCGTGCGGGCATGTTCCAATTCCGCCAGCAGGAAACCGAATCCCATGATCGGCCACTGCAGATAGGTCGTCAGCGTGATGCCCGCGATCAGCGCGCCCAACGACATCGCGTGTTCGGCCAGCAGATATCCGCCGATGCCCAGCGCCGCCGCGATACCCAACGCGGACAGCGTGTTCAAGGCCGTCCACAATGTCGCGGCCAGACGCACCTTGGCCAGCTCCAGCGTGCGCAGTTCACCGGACTGCCGCCGGAACCGCTCGCCGAACCAGGGCCCGCGACCGAAAGCCTTGAGCACCCGGATGCCCTGCGCCGACTCCTCCACGATGGTCGCCAGATCCCCGGATTTGTCCTGCGCGCGCCGCGAGGCGAGACCGTAACCGCGCTCGAACCGCAACGCCAGGATCACCAGCGGCACCTCGATCACCAGCTCCACCAGCCCGATCTGCCAGCTGAACACGAACAGCAGACCGATGCCGATCCACAGCGTCGCGCCCAGTGACAGCAGCGAGGGCGCGACCGCGGCGAAAAACCTTCGCAGCGTGGACATATCGGTGATCGCCCGGGAGGTCAGCTGTCCCGACTCCATCCCGTCGTGCACGCCTACCGACAGAATCTGCAAGCGGGCGAAGAGCTTCGCGCGCAGATCCAGCTCGAGGCGGCTGGCCGGATGCGCGACCATCCAGCGCCGTATCCAGGCCGTCACCGTGCTCACCGCGGCCAGAGCCGCGACCATCAGCAGCGGATACCAGATCGCGCCGAATTCACGATGCGTGACCGGGCCGTCCACGATCCGTCCGGTCAGCACCGGAAGCAGGATGTCGCACAGCATGCCCAGCGCGGACAGCGCCGCCGCGACGAACATCGCCCGCCGGTACCACCGGATCTGCGGCCACAACCGACGCAGCGAACCGGCGGCCGGATCAGCCTGCGCGACAACCGGTTTCGGCGAATCAATATCCTGACGAGCCGCGTTCTCCGATACGGAAACGGACAAGGCTCCCCCTTCCTCATCGGCAGACTGCTCGCGCGCCGCATGCTCCGTGCGCGACCTTCCAGGCTGCCAGCAATCGGCATCCCGGCCAACCGAATTTCTGGCCGTCCAAGCGATGGACCGACTGCGTACCGCCAGGTCGGGAGCCCGCACACAGGTGGAAATCCGCGCTACGAATCACCCGCCGGGTCCGGCAACGGCGGCCGGTCGCGGACATATCCGGCCGCCGATGCGACGTGGCTTACCGACCGGTCCGATACCCGGCGCGAACCCCCTGCGCGATCCCGCCGGAACCGGACAATCCGCCCGCTCCGGTGAGATTCTCAGGATTTACCAATAAAGCCCACGGATCGCGTACAGGCTGAGCTGGCACCGTGGTGTCATGACCGCAGTTGCTGAACTCCTGGCCGTGACCGCCATACTGGCCATCTTCCTCACGATGGCCGCGTCCGGATTCCTGGCCTCCTCGGCTCCCCGTTCGCTGGTCGCGGTGCGGGTTCGTCGCCGCTGACCGTGCGTTCGGCCACGAAGATCTGCACGGCCAGCGCGACCAGCCACAGCGACATCGCTCCCACCTGAATGCGCTGGGCGATGCCGAGGGCGTAGTTACCCGGCAGATTGTCCGCGATCATCATCCAGATCGTCACACCCGATCCCAGGATCAGGATCCACAGCCCGCTGTGCCGCAGGATCGGCCAGCGCCGATACCGGAACGCCGCCGCGCTGAACGCGAACATCGCGACGAAGATCGACATCACCGCGAGCGAGCTGGTCAACGCGTGGACCTGGTGTAGTTGCGGGAACATGCCGTCGTCCTCGGGCGGACACGGATTCGGCGTACAGGTGTGCAGCGGCCACTGCGCGTCGGCGATCGTCGACGCGCCGAAACAGGCCAGCGCCACCCAACCGACCGTGGACAACCGCCGCCGCGCGAACGCGACCAGCCCCGCGACCCCCGCGGCCAGCGCCAACGAGCCGGTGATCGTGTCCCCGGCGGTGAACACCCAGGCATCGGCCCGGCCCTGCGCGTCCAGTTCACTCAGGAACGACCGCACCGGATTCGCCTGCAACGGCAACACGAATTCCAGCACCCAGGACGAATAGCAAACCCCCGCAACGGCAATCGCCATCGCGATGCCCCACCGAACCGCCCGGGACCGCCAGTACAGCACGGAATCGACCGCCACGGCGGTCGCACCCCGCGTCATGGTCTGCGCCCGTTCGAAGCAACCGTCCGCACCGACCTCTTCCTCTCACGCACCCCGAAACCAGCCCACTTCACTCGACAGCGACACCTACCGACCTCGCACGACGGCGTCGTCCGCCGGATGCGACAGACCTACCCGCCCACTCACCGTGAACACCCGCGCATCCTGCGACGTTCCCCACGACTGCCGGACGCCCGCCGAGCACCGAAAGCGACCAGCATCCGCGCACGCACTCGCCACCCGAACTCCCCGAACCACAGCCGCCACAGGTTCTATCCGGTCTTTGCGCAAAGCACGCGCACTCGGTCCACTCGCCGCGGATGCCAGCGCATTCGGTGACGTTCCGCACAACTCACGGCCGCCGCTCCCCGAAAGCGACCCGCAGCAATCCACGCACTCGCGACCCGAACCTCCCGAACCACAGCCGCCACCGTTGCCGCCTCCACAGGTTCTATCCGGACCCTGCGCGAAGCGCGCACACTCGGTCCACTCGCCGCGGATACCCGCGCATTCGGTGACGTTCCGCACAACTCACGGCCGCCGCTCCCCGAAAGCGACCGGTAGCCATGCACGCACTCGCGATCCGGACTCGCGGGGCGACAGCCGCCTTGTGCGCAGGTTCTGTTCGGCCTGTGCGGGGGCGCGTGCACTCGGTACCGGGACTCGCCCGGACCGCGTCGAGGCTCGATTGATGCGGGTGCTCGCCTGTGCGCTGTCATCGCCCTCGATTCCTCGACCCAGGCACGCGTACTCCGACGGCCGGGTACCGAAGTTGTTCCGCAATCATCGCTGATGAGCGAGGCGAGAACCGCTATTGGGAGGTCAGCGCGGCCTGAACTCGATCGGCGGCGCCGATGGGGTCCTCGTGTTCCCAGACCCGGACCACGGTCCAGCCCGCGGCGGCGAGGCGGGCGTCGGTGTCGCGATCCCGGGCGACGTTCCCAGCCAGTTTCTCGGCCCACCACCGGGCGTTGTTCTTCGGGAAGGTGGCGTGTTCGGGGCAGCTGTGCCAGAAACAGCCGTCGACATAGACCGCGACGCGATGGCGCGGGAAGACCAGATCGGCGCGCCGGCGCATTCCGGGCAGCGGCGCGCGGTCCACGAAATAGCGGCGGCCGCGGCGGTGCAACTCCTTGCGCAACGCGATCTCCGGCTTGGTGCCGACCCGGCGCTGCCGGGACATCCGGGCGCTGGTCGCCGCGTCGGTGCCGGGTCGTTCCGAACTCATGCGCACCTCCGCACGCTAGGCGGCTTCCTGCGGTGATCCGCCCATGCGTAGCAGATGGTTCTGCACATCGGCGAGGAAACCCGGCGGGAAGCGCAACGTCCCACGTCCGGCCCGGCGCAGGAATCCGGCGGTGGCGCGGGCGGACAGCAGCCGGGCGTCCTCGAGGAACCAGCGCAGATCCTCGTACGGTGCGTGGATGGGCCAGGTCGAGATCGGTACCCGGTACGACGTACCGGCCCGGCCCCAGGCCGCGGTCGGCCAGCGCTGCCCGGACAACACCCCGTCCTCGGGTATCGCCTCGCCCGACGGATCGGCCAGCCGTCCGCCCACCCAGGTCGCCATCCGCACACTCACCGCGTTGCCGACGAGTTTCCAGCGATGCCCCGCCCGAACCCCCGGCACGGTCAGCGCGGGCGCGGTCCAGTCCCGCGAAAACCCTTGCAGCCGTTCGGCATCGACGATCCCGGGCGTAACGATCTCGCCCGAGCGCAGCCGGACGGCCGGTGGGCTCGCGATCCCCAGCCCCGACCCGCCCTTGAGTGTCGGCACGGCGTTGACCGCCCACCCCAGCCCGCGCACACCTTCGGTCCAGTAGAAACCGCACGGATCGATCGCCGGATCTCCGATCTCGTGCGGCCCGGCATCGGTCCCGAACAGCACCGGCCGCGGGTCCTCGGTGCGCGAGGCGAGCATCAGCACTCGCAAGCGCCGCTGCGGCAGTCCGAACGCCCGCGCATCCACCACCCGATACGCCCACATGTAACCGTATTCCTCGAGGGCGGAGGTGATGTGCCGCATCGCCTGTCCGCGCCCGAGTTGGAGCATGAACGGCACGTTCTCGATCAACAGCCACCGCGGACCGCGACGCCGCCGCACCAACCGGAACACCTCGTCCACCAGACCCGAACGCGCACCGGTGATACCGGCCGTCCGCCCCGCCTGCGACAGATCCTGACAGGGGAAGCCCGCCGCGACCAGCTCGGTCCCGGCCGGCAGCCCGCGCAACCGGGTGACGTCCTGATGCACCTCGACATCAGGAAAACGCGCCGAAAGCACGGCCCGCGCACCGGAATCGATCTCACACAGCAATTCCGTGCTCCACCCGTGCGCGGCGAGGCCGAGCTCGAGTCCGCCGATACCGGCGAACAGCCCCACCATCCTCGCGCCCGCCACACCTGCCCTTTCGCCGTGAACCCCGACCGGCATCGAGGCGCCTGGATGAGCAGATTACTCGAGCCCGATCAGGCGACCTCCGAGCAACTCGTGTCCCGCGCTCCCGTACGGGAACGACTCGCAACTCCCGCTTCCGAAGCAGGTCCACTTGCACAACGTTCCGATTACGTGAAACCCGTTGTTCCCCAACAGTTTTGCCTGAATCTATGACGTAGAGTGGCGACACCTCCGGCCGAGGGGCGGTGGACATGGTCCACACGCCGCGCCCAGGAAGGAGGTGGTGGGAATGGCGAAACACCGCCGGGCAAAGAGCAATGCCCCGGTCGACTACGGCATCATGTCGACAACAGCTGCCGTGATCGCCGGGGCGCTCGCACTGGTCCGCTGGTTGTGGACTAGATAACCACCAGGTGGGGCGAGAGACACCGAATCACCCAACCACCACACCGGTCGACTTTCGGCATCGCGCCCCGCCACGATGGCCGGACCTCACATCGATCTCGGTGCTTCACTACCGGAACACCACGATCACCGGAGCAAGCGCCGACTGCCCAGCGCTATCGAGACGAGGAGGCGGGTGTGATCCGCAGCGGAGCAAGCAAGGGATGAATTCCCTGGAAATGGTGGCGGTTTCGCCACGTCGACCGGCCTGCCGCGGCGAATCAGGTTACCGCCGCTGGTCCAAGCACCAACGCTCGACCAACTCGTAGCCCGCTCGGGAATTACCGACGACCACCCGCGGGTCGCCACTCGGCGAGCGCCGATCGGGGTCGTGGATCGGCCCGACCCGCAACGCTGTGATCCCCTGTTCGATGATCTGCCCGGGCTACCCGAACGATGCCCGTCAGCCCCGAACATGCTCGGGCCCGAGGCCTTTCACGCGACGGTCGACGGTTCGTGTTTTCCGCGTTCACCGCGCACGACGGCCTGCCGTGCCGCGGCCAGATGTTCGACCGCCGCGCCGAGTTCGTCCGTCGGCAGCGAATAGGGCAGGCGCACATGGCGTTCGAATGCGCCGCCGATGCCGAAACGCGGCCCGGCGGCCAGGGTGATGCCGTAGTCCGGCGCGATCGCGGCCAAGCGCGAGCTGATCGGTTCGTCGAGAGCCACCCAGAACGACAAGCCGCCCGGCGGGATCGGCACCGACCAGTCCGGAAACTGTTGCGACAGTGCCGAATACAACGCATCACGCTGTACCCGAAGTCGTTCGATCCGGTCGGGTAGGTGGGTGTGCAGGCTGTCGAGCAGGATGCTCGCGGCCAGTTGTTCCAGGATCGGAGTGCCCAAATCGGAGCCGGGACGCAGTTGCGACAGGCGGTTCAGGATCGATGGTCTGGCCCGGATCCAGCCGATCCGCAAACCGCCCCAGATGCTCTTGGACGTCGACCCGATGCTGATCGCATCCGGATGATCGGCCGCGAACGCGGCCGGCCGCGGCAGGTCGATGCCCAGCTCGGCCATCGTCTCGTCGACCACCACCGGACAACCCGGCTCCAGGCCGCGCCGCACCTGCGCGGACATGCACTGCCCGGTCGGGTTGTGGAAGTCCGGAATGAGATAGGCCAGCGCCGCACCCCGTCCGGCGACACGGAGTTGTTCGGCGTTCCATCCCTCCGGTTCGAGCGCGACCGGCACGAGTCGGGCGTGAACGTCGGTGAAGGCCCGGATCGCGTGCGGGTAGGTCGGATGATCGATCACGACCCGCTCGCCGGGGCGGACCAGGGTGCGGGCGATCAGGGCGAGCGCGTGCTGAGCGCCGTTGGTGACCATGATCTGGTCCGGCCGCGTCGGCAGCCCGCGCCCGGCGTACCACCGCGCGACAGACTCCCGGAGTTCGGCCACGCCGTCGCGCTCGTAGCCCCGGCGATCGAAATAGCGCGGCAGCCGCTCCAACGCGGTGCTGAAGGCGTGGTGCAGGATCGGGCCGGGTGCGGCCGGTGCGGCGAACGACAGGTCGATCGTCGGAGCCGAGGACGCGGCGCGCCGACGCGGCCCCGGGTCGTCGGGCAACCGGACGACCGCCCGCGACCGCGGCCGGGTGTCGATGAACTGCGCGTCGGCCAGCGTTCGATAGGCGGTGCCGACTGTCGTGCGGCTCACGCCGAGGGCGAGCGCCAGATCACGTTCGCTCGGCAACGCCGCGGCCAGCACCAGGCGTCCGTCCAGCACGAGCAGCCGCAGCCGGTCCGCAAGGCGCTGGTGCGCCGGGCCCGGCCCGGCATCCCACGAGCCGAGCATTCGCGCCACCGCCGACGAACTGATCTTCATCGAACCAGAATCGCAAATCTGGCTATCGAATCACATACCAGAATTTCGGAGGATGATCCGGTGACTCCACCGCATCCCCCGACCGCCGGGCACGGCGATCACTTCGTCCTCCGTCGCATGAACGCGGCCGAACAACTGCGCGCCGGACGCACGCCACGCAGGTTCGCACAACTGCTGTTCGGGCTGATCGGTTACGGCGCATCGGTGATGGTGCTGGTCACCTCCGGGCTGGGCGCCGCCAGCTGGAGTGTGCTCACCGAAGGCGTCTCCGGTTCCACCGGCATCTCGTTCGGCACCGCGACCAACCTCATCGCCGTTGTCGTACTCCTCGCCTGGCTCCCGATGCGCGAACTTCCCGGTCTCGGAACACTTCTCAACGTCGTCCTCATCGGCATCGCCGCCGACGCGACCGCACTCATCCTCCCGGAACCACCCGATATCGGCATCCGAGTTCTCTACCTGATCGCCGGGATCGTCGGGCTGGCATTCTTCGACGCCCTCTACCTCGGCGCGCAGTTCGGCTCCGGGCCCCGCGACGGACTCATGACCGGCCTGGTACGGCTCACCGGTAAGCCGATTGCCCTGGTACGCACGGTAATCGAAGTCACCGTGGCCGTTACCGGCTGGCTGCTCGGCGGCAGCATCGGCGTCGGCACCGTACTCATCGCCGTCGCCATGGGCCCGTTGGTCGGCTACTTCCTGCCGCGGGTCGTCGTCGAAATCGATTCCAGGACAACGTGATTGTCGGGCGATCTCGATTCGCGGCAGGTGGCCGTGATCGGGCGAGCAGGTGCGGCGAGCACACGAGGATTGCGGTCGGAGATCGGAAAGCCGCTCGCCACCAGAGGTATTGGTGTCCAGGCTCGGCCGGCCTCGGTACCGGCAAGGTGTCGAACAACCGCTCGACGCCGTGCCGAGCGATCGGATCTGCCACGAATCCCTCATCGGTGCGCGTCAGCCGCGGCGTGTCGGCGGCCGGATTCCGCAGCGTTTCGGCTCCTGACGGGTAGCGGGAGCTGCGCACACGTCTGCGTCACGCCGATCGACACCTCGGCGAGCCCCGTCGACCGGGCTCCCGAGTGCGCCGATCGCAACTGTTTGCCGAGATGAAGCCAACTGATAATCTGAAATCGCGAGGCAGGACGCCCTTCGGCGTCACGACGGTGCGGTCCACGATGGCGCGGAAATTCGATGTCGACGGTTGCGACCAGAGGTTCCAGGTATCGGACACGAAGACCGGGCACGTGGCCGCTGCCCAGATTCTACTGAAATCACTTGCAGAACAGTCACACTCGTGGAAGGGGCGGCATGTACGATCCCGACGTCGCGAATCCGGGCCGAGCGCGTGCGGGTACCGCGTGATCACCCGGCTGGTCGTCTTCGGCGGCACCGGGGACCTCGCCGGCCGGTACCTGTTGCCGGGGGTTAGCGCACTGTTCGCGAACGGGCATCTGGACAGCCGTTTCGAAATGGTGTGCGCCGATCGGAAAGGCCGGAGCGAGGAGCAGTTTCAGCAGTGGGTCGCGACCCAGCTCGATCGCCATGCCGCCGACACACCGGCCACGGCGAGGAAGGCGACCGAGGCCGCGACCCGCTATCGACGGGCGGATGTCCAGAGTTCGGAGGATGTGGCGGGACTGATCCCCGGCGACGAACCCGTCGCGATCTACCTCGCGCTTCCCCCGGCGTTGTTTCCCACGGCGGTCACGACGCTGCACGAGGCCGGTCTGCCCGCGGGGAGCCGGATCGTGCTGGAGAAGCCGTTCGGTGAGGACCTGGCCGGTGCGCAGGAGTTGAACCGGCTGCTCGCGGATCTCGTGCCCGAACAAGCCGTGTTCCGAGTGGACCATTTCCTCGCCATGACGACCGTGCAGAACCTGCTCGGCAGCAGGCTGGCGAATCGGATACTCGAGTCGGTCTGGAACAGCGCGCACATCGCCGAGGTCGAGATCGTCTGGGAGGAAACCCTCACGCTCGAGGGCCGCGCCGGATATTACGACTATGTCGGCGCACTCGAGGACATGGTGCAGAACCACCTGCTGCAACTGCTGTGCCTGATCGCCATGGAACCGCCGATCACCCTGTCCGAGCGTGATCTTCGGGACCGGAAGGTGGATGTCCTGCGATCGATCCGCCCCCTGACCGACGCCGACATCCCGCGCCGCACCACCCGCGGCCGTTACCTGGCGGGCAGTATCGGCGAGCGCGACGTCCCGTCCTACGTCGAGGAGCACGGCGTCGACCCACAGCGGCGCACCGAAACGTTCGCCGAGGTCGAGCTGACGATCGACAGCTGGCGCTGGTCCGGAACGAATTTCGTGCTGCGCACCGGCAAAGCGCTGGGTTCGGATCGCAAGGAGGTCGCCGTCCACTTCCGACCGGTCCCGCACATGCCCTTCGGTCACCAAGGCACCGCCGCGCCCGATGTGCTGCGATTCGGGCTCGACCCCGAATGCCTGTCGCTCGAACTCACCGCGATCGGCCGCACCGTCAACACGCTGGAACCACTCGCCCTGACCGCGCAGATGCACCCGCCCGAACTTCCGGCCTACGGCAGGCTCCTGCTCGACGTGTTGCGCGGCGACCCGGCCCTGGCCATCCGCGCCGACGAGGCCGAACAGGCCTGGCGGGTGGTCACTCCGATCCTGTCGGCTTGGTCCCGCAACCTCGTGCCGCTCGACGAGTACCCGGCAGGGTCCTCGGGACCATCGCGCCCGACCCGCTGAACAGAGCGGGGGAAGCTGCGGCGACAGCTTCGCGCGCCGATTGATCTGCGATCACCCGGGTAGTGCGCGGGTGGATTCCGGCCCGGCGTGATCCGCATACGGGCGGACGCGACGAGCCGTTCCGGCAACATTTCGCCTCTCGGACAAGGAGATCTTTCGCCTCTCGGACAAGGAGATCGTCGTGACGAGCGAATCGCAGCGCGGCAAACGCCCCCTTGCCGCAGTGCTGACCGGCCCCTACGGACATCCGTTCCACCCGATCCTGGTGACTGTGCCGATCGGAGCCTGGATCGCGAGCCTGGTGTTCGACATCGGCTCCCACGTGGTCGACGACCCGGACTTCCTGGCCCGAGGAGCGTTGTGGCTGATCGCGATCGGGGTGATCGGCGCACTCGTCGCCGCGGCGGTCGGCGCGCTGGATCTGTTGACCATCCCCACCCGCACCACCGCGTTCCGGACCGGCCTGCTGCACATGGGCCTGAACCTGGCGGTTCTGGTGGCCTTCGTCGTCGGATTCTTCTGGCGGTACGACGGCTGCGGTCCGTACGGCGCCACGGCGGCCGGGCCACTGGTGCTGAGCATCATCGCACTGCTCGTACTGGGCGGCTCGGGATGGCTCGGCGGCAAACTCGCCTACCACTACGGTGTGCGAGTCGCCGACGAAGGCACCCAGGCCACCGGATTCGACCGCCCCTAGCCGACCACACCAGCCCCGGCCACCTGCCCTAGTTCTCGTCGAACTCGAAATGCAGCTTCTCGACGCAGCGGTCGTACTTGCGGCGCATTTCCGCCTCATCGGCCGCGCCGATGAAGATATCGGCCAGCTCGTAGCTGTAACTGTCCTGCGCCGGCAGATCCGACAGCCGGGTACCCGCACCGGCTGTCACGTCGATGATGACGCCGGGAATCTCACGCTGAATGGTCTCTATCTCCTCGGCGGTGGGCGCTCGCGTGACGACCGCGTCGGAGAAGCGGCGGTAATACCATTTGGCCGCGATTTCGTGCGGGCCCGCGCCGTGCGGGAATTCCGGATCCTGTCCCAGAGCCAGCCGGAGCATGCCGTGATGATTTGGCACGCCGTCCACGGCGGCGAACAGTTCGGCGTGCGACTGTGAGTGGCGTGGATTGATCTCCAGCACGGATACCCGCCCGGTGTCCGGATCGTAGAAGAATTCGACGCTGAACATCGAATTGTCCAGGCCGAGACCGCCGATGACGCGTTCGGAGATCTCCCGCATCCGGGCCACCACCTCGGCGGGCAGCTGTGACGGGTACTGGTGACGCAGGAAACACGGTGTGTCCGGGTAATTGATCGAGTCCAGGGCGCCGGTGACGGTCACTCGTCCCTGATACACGTACCCCTCGGTCGCCGCCTGCACGCCCGTGAGCGTCTCCTCGGCCAGGCATGCCTGGCCGCCGATATCGGCGATTTCCGGCGGCAGATCCACCTGGTCGAGCACGAATTCGAACGGTTTGCCGACCCGGCCCACACCCTCGCGGATCTGCTCGACCGCGTCGGCGAATTCGCGGTCGTCGTGCACGTGGAACGCCAATTCCGAGGAGAACGATTTGACGGGTTTCAACCACACCGGATAGTGCATGTCGTCCGGGAGCCGCGGTTCCGGCACATCCAGATCCACGATCCCGAATTTCGGCATGTCGTCCAGCACCTTGCTCTGTTCGAGCCGGCTCCAGTATTTGTGCTCGCATCTGACGACGCCCTCGAGATTCGGGCTGGGCAACCCGAGCGGGCGGCACAACATCGGCACCAGCGCCGACACCGGGAAGTCCCAATACCCGACGATCGCCCCGATTCGGCCGTCGAACTGCTCGAGTTCCCGCTGCGCCTTCTTCAGCAGGTCCTCGATCGGGATATCACCTTCCTGGGTCTCGGCGATGCCGAGCAGCGGACGGAACCGGAATCGGTCCGCCTCCGGAACCTGTTGCAACGTACGTAAATTGGGTTCGTCGAGCGCCACGACGAAGACATCGATCTCATTCATGTGGTTACCTTCCATTCCTGCCCGGGTGCGGGGCGAAGGATCAGCTGCACCAGCTCTCGCATGGCACGTCGGGCTTCGGGAATGTCCGCCAGCGGCCAGGCATGGAACATGCCCTCGTACTCGTGGTATTCGAGTTCGACCCCTTCGGCCGCGCAGCGTGCGCGGAACCTGCGGGCGTCGGCCAGCAACACGTCCCGGGTGCCGATGAACAGGCTCAGCGAACCGGGCGTGGCCGCGGGAGCGTTGAGCGGGCTGACCAGCGGGTCGGAGCGATCGAGCCGACTGGCGTAGAGCTTGCCCGCCTCCGCGAGTCCGGCGATGCCGAGATACGGGTCCCGCGGATCGAGTTCGGCGGCAAGCGGATCGGTCATCGTGATATCGAGCCACGGCGAGATCATCACGACCTCCTTCGGCCCCGCCGCACCGGCGCCGCCGATCCGGCGCGCCAGCAACAACGCGAGCGCGCCGCCGGCCGAATCACCCATGAGCACACGGTCTTCCGGCGCGGTATCGGCGAACGCCTCGTCGTACGCGGCGGTGACCATGGCGATGGTGTCCTCGTAGTGGTGGTCCGGCGCCAGCGGATAGAGCGGGACCGTCACCGCGCATCCGGTCACATCGACCAAGCGCGACAGGAAATTCCAGTGATCGCGCTGAATCTGGTGCACGTAGGCGCCGCCGTGCAGATAGAACACCTGCCGGGTGTTGCCGCGCTGCGCGCGCGGGGTGATCGTGAACACCGGACGCCCGTGTACCTGCGACCGCGTCACGCGGTGATGGCGTCGCAGTACCGCCGGGGGCCGATCCCGGGAAGGCCGCTGGCTCTTGGCGATGCTCTTGCGCAGCGCCCGCGGATCGGCGAACGTCTTCTTGGCCCGGGTCAGCCGCAACCCGGCGATCCGCAGCCGGGCGGCCAAGCTCGGACCGGTGTCAAACGTTGTCACGTGGGATCACCCTGTTCCAGTTCCGCGAGTACGTACGCTGTTGTCCCTCGAACCCGTCGAGTTGCGCATGCACGATGAAATCCGTTGGCGTGCAAGTCACATGGGTACGAGTCTCGGTGCGCGCGGACCAGTCGCCGCGACTGAAGCCGATCGACCACGAGGTATCCGCGGTGGCGGAACAGAAGTCGTCGGCCCGCCACGAATATCGTTCGTGCACTTGCCGATCGACCCGCATGCCGTGCTCGTCGAAGCGCATCGGGCCGGCGTTCTTGACGATGTCCAGCGCGGAGTCGTACTCGATCAGGTCGCGCGAGACGGTCCACTTCTGTTCACCCGGAGCGAGCTGGGTGGTCGGCATCGGAGCGCACCCCTCGGGCACGCCGAAGGGTTGCGGCGGAATCTCGTCGGATTCGCGGATCGGCCGGATCGGCAGCCGCAGCCCGCTGCCCTCGGTGTGCACGGTGAGCTGCGCCGGTCGCGGCGGCGGCCAAGCCAGCGGCCAATACGACGTGGACAGCGACAACCGGATGCGGTGCCCGGCGGGAAACGCCTGCGCCATCGCGTTGAGCTGGACGACGACGCGGTAACGCTCCCCGGGCTCGAGCGGGCGCGGGCACTCGTGACCGTCGCGGTGGGTCAGGTTGAGCAGCCCGTACGTCACCCGGGTCGCCCGGCCGTCGGGGGCGACGTCGGAGATCCGCGCGGCGACCATCGCCACCGGCTCGTCCGCGGACACCTCCAGCCTCAGCGTCGGCGCACCCAGGATCTCGCAGCGCTCGGTCAGCTCGTCGGTGTCGAAGACCAGCGAACCGCCGTCCTCCTCGCGCTGGTCGTAGGGCAGGTCGGGAGGAGCGCTGTAGGAGGCCCACTTTCCGGCGAACTGCCCGACCGACAGGGGTGATTCGACCAGCAGATCGGCGGGCTGCACCGCCTCGCCGGGACGCGCGATCCGATTGCGCGCCAACGGATATTCGACCATCCGCACATGCGGGGACGGCCAGGTCGGCTCACCGACCCAGCGACCCGGACGCTCCTCGTACGAGGTGGACGGGGGCACGCTCTCCTGAACCCAGGTGTACAGCATCGGCCCGTCCATCACGTCGTTGTCGACGCCGCCGAGCCAGTGGTCCCACCAGCGCACGACCTCCTGCAGGTACCCGATGGCCGGACCCGGCTCACCGAGATGCGGATACTTGTGGCTCCACGGGCCGATGAAGCCCTTGCGCGGAACGTTCAGATTGGCGAGCAGCCGTGCCACCGCGTTGGAGTAGCCGTCGGCCCACCCGCTCGAAGCCAGCACCGGGACCTGCACATCGGCGTAGTTCTCACATACCGAGGCGCGGCGCCAGTACTCGTCCCGGCGCTGGTGCTCGAGCCAATTCCCCGCCCACAGGCTGCAGTTCTCCAGCCGTTCGAACCACATGTCCCGCCACCGCTCGCCCACGAGCGCGGGGTCGGGCGGCAGCGTGCTGTAGGCGAACATGGTCGCCGACTCGGCGATGTTGTCCGACAGCAGCGCTCCACCCATGTAGTGCATATCGTCGGAATAGCGGTCGTCGGTGAACGAGGAGATCACGATGGCCTGTAATTCGGGAGGTTTGCGGGCGGCGACCTGCAATGCGGTGAAAGCGCCCCAGGAAATTCCCATCATGCCGATCCGGCCGTCGCACCACGGTTGATCCGCCATCCAGCGCAGAACGTCCTCGGCATCGAGGTGTTCCTGTTCGAGGTACTCGTCCGCGAGCACTCCCTCGGATTCGCCGGTTCCCCGCAAATCCACGCGCACACAGGCATAGCCGTGGCCGGCCAGGTACGGGTGATGGATCGAATCCCGCACCGCGGTCAAATCCCTTTTGCGATAAGGGATGTACTCGAGCACACCGGGCACCGGCCGGTCCTGCGCGGCGATCGGTCGCCAGATCTTCGCGGCCAGCCGGACTCCGTCCGACATCGGGATCCACACGTGCTCGTCCACGGTGATCTGCTGAGGCAGGGACGCGACGGTCCGCATCGGATTCTCGACGGGCATCTACAAGCTCTCCTCACCATCGACTCCGGGTTCGGTCGGCCTACCCGCTTCGGGCGGCACTACACGGCACGCCCGCCGATCACGGTGATTCCCGCACGGCTGGTTCGCCGGATGCGGGCTGCCGTCGGCACTTCCGCCACACGTACCCCGTAGCGACATCCCGGCCGCGCGACCGCGACGAACCGGTGCTGCAATGCGGCGACGTTTCCTTCGGCCGCTGACGGGTAAGGCGGCCGGTATGAGCGTCGAGGATCGTATCGAGCGGCCGTGGGGCGCCCGGGTTCCGTATGCTCGCGATACGCCGTGGCCCGTGCGCGTGGACGGCTGTCTGGCGGAGGGTGTCACGCCGGAATCGGTGCAGCGGTGGGTTCCGACCGCGTCGGTCCTGCACTCCAACGGCGACGCGCTCGAGCTCGCGGTGCGGGACGGGCGCATAGTCGGTGTGCGCGGCCGTCCGCAAGACCGGGTCAACCGCGGCCGATTGGGACCGAAGGACCTGTACGGCTGGCAGGCCAATCACTCACCCGACCGGCTCACCGTCCCGCTCATTCGCCGCCGGGGCCGGTTGCGGGAAACCGATTGGGACACCGCGATGGACCGTATCGTCGACCGCACCCGGGATCTGCTGGACAAGCGCGGCCCGGGCTCGATCGGTTTCTACACCACCGGACAGCTGTTCCTGGAGGAGTATTACGCGCTGGCGGTGCTGGCCCGGGGCGGAATCGGCACCAATCACCTCGACGGCAACACCCGGTTGTGCACCGCCACCGCGGCGGCGGCGCTGAAGGAGACCTTCGGCTGCGACGGCCAGCCGGGCAGCTACACCGATGTGGATCACACGGACCTCATCGCGCTGTACGGCCACAACGTCGCGGAGACGCAGCCGGTGCTGTGGATGCGGATGCTCGATCGACTCGCCGGGCCCAACCCGCCGAAGCTGATCTGCGTCGACCCGCGCACCACACCGGTGGCGCGGCACGCCACGGTGCATCTCGCGCCGCGACCGGGCACCAACGTCATGGTGATGAACGCGCTGTTGCACGAGCTGATCCGCGACGATCGTCTCGATCACGACTACATCGACAGTCACACAGTCGGATTCGACGAATTGCGTGCCCGCGTCGCGGAATGCACGCCGGAGCGAGCGGCGCAGATCTGTGACGTACCCGCGGAGGATCTGCGCGCGGCCGCGCGCCTGATCGGCACCGCTGACCGGATGCTCTCGACGGTGTTGCAGGGGTTCTACCAATCCCATCAGGCCACCGCGGCGGCGGTGCAGGTCAACAACATTCACCTGATCCGCGGTCAGCTCGGCCGCCCGGGGTGCGGGGTGCTGCAGATGAACGGGCAGCCGACCGCCGAGAACACCCGCGAATGCGGCGCCGACGGGGATCTGCCCGGATTCCGCAACTGGGCCAACGATTCTCACGTGCAAGAGCTGGCGCGGCTGTGGAACGTCGAGCCGATGCGGATTCCGCATTACGGCCCGCCCACGCACCTGATGCAGATGATGCGCTACGCCGAGGAAGGCTCCATTCGGCTGTTGTACGTGACCGCGACCAATCCGGCGGTCTCGCTGCCCGAACTTCGTCGGGTCCGGTCGGTGCTGAGCCAGCACCGGCTGATGCTGGTGGTGCAGGACATCTTCCTGTCCGAAACCGCGCAACTGGCCGATGTGGTGCTCCCGGCGGCCGCGTGGGGTGAGAAGACCGGCGCGTTCACCAACGCCGACCGCACCGTCCATCTGTCCGAAAAGGCGGTGGACCCGCCCGGCCTGGCCCGCTCGGACCTGGACATCTTCCTGGACTTCGCGCGTCGTCTCGACCTGCGCGACAAGGACGGCCGGCCGCTGATGCCGTGGCGGACTCCCGAAGAGGTGTTCGAACAGTGGAAACGGTGCAGTGCGGGCCGCCCGTGCGACTACAGCGGACTGAGCTACGCCAAGTTGCGCGAAGGGGGCGTGCAATGGCCGTGCACACCGGAACGCCCGGACGGCACCGAGCGGCTGTACGTGGACGGAAAGTTCTGGGCCGCACCGGATTACTGCGAGAGCTACGGTCGCGACATGGTCACCGGCGCACCGCTGGAACCGACCGAATACGCCGCGCTGAACCCGCGGGGCCGCGCGGTGATCAAAGCCGCGGAATACCTCCTGCCGCACGAAACTCCGTCGAGCGCCTTCCCGTTCCTGCTCATCACCGGACGCACCATCTTCCACTTCCACACCCGCACCAAGACCGGTCGAGCACCACAGTTGCAGGCCGCCGCCCCGCAGGTGTGGGTGGAGATGGCCGAGGCGGACGCGCAGGTCCGCGGCTGGGCCGAGGGCGACCTGCTCCGGGTGCACACCCCGCGCGGGCATATCGAGGCCCGCCTGCGGCTCGGCGATATCCGCACGGGCGTTCTGTTCGTCCCGTTCCACTACGGCTACTGGGATGCGCCCGGCGGGTTCCGGCCGGACGGCGACAACGGCACGGCGGCCAACGAACTCACCATGACCGACTGGGATCCCGCGTCCAAGCAGCCGTTGTTCAAATCCGGTGCGGCAGCGGTGGAACGGATGCGTCCGGGCGATGGCACCTCGCCGGCGCCGCGGCTCGAGGCGGCCCCGGCCGCTGCCGATCGCCGCGAGTCCCCGGTCCTGGCGGAGCGGGCACGGTGATGGACAAACTGGCCGCCACGATCGCCCAGGTGCACCGCAGTGAACGTGATCTGGGCCTGATGCTGTTGCGGGCCGGCGAACGCCACCGTGCCGACCACGAGATGTTCCACCTGTGCCGAGACCTGGCCGGCTGGTCCCGCGACCATCAGCGCCGACTCGCGCGAATCGGCGCGGCGCGCGGTCTGCGAATGAAAGACGATCTGCCGCAACGTCTTCGGTTACTGCAATGGCTGCGCCTGCGGACCGGGACACTGGCCGGCCGCCGGCAGGCCACCGCGCTGCTGCTGCTGCTGCGCGATCTGCGGGCCATCCATCTGCGCGCCGCGGCGGCGTCGGTCGATTGGGAACTGCTCGCCCAGGCCGCGCAGGCGAAGAAAGACCAGGAGCTGCTCACGCTCGCCACCGAGTGTCATCCGCAAACACTTCGGCAGCTGCGCTGGGCCAATGCTCGCCTGAAAGAAAGCGCACCGCAGGCCATCGCTGTGCCGAATAGGTGAAACATGCCTATTTCATTCTCCGAGAATATACCGTGATCGGTTGGTTTCGATTCAATAAACTCTCCGGCGCGAATACGAGTTCCCACGTATCGTCTGTTCCGGAGAAAAGAGTGCCCAGAGTTATCCACCCCCGCACGGATCCACAGGCCTTTCGTCCGGTCGAAAGCCGGTGTCGACCCGGTATCCGGCGCATTACCGACTGGCGGTACGCGCGATTGCGGCGGGAGTGGCCCGGCCGCAGTACATCTCCTGCGCGCCGGTGAGTCTTACGCACACCTGATATTTCCACACCAGAGTTCGCGAAATCCCTGAAGACACCCGCGCGCACGACAGCGGGTTTCCAACGGTCGAGTCGGCTGAACATGGAAGGAGATTCTCCGTGCAACACCCGCGTGTTTCCGACATTCGTATTCTCGGCGTCACCGCCGCTATTACCGCGGTTTCCGTGATGATGAGTTCTCCCGCCGCACAGGCCAAATCCGGCCACGACTGGGACGCGGTCGCCGCGTGCGAAAGCGGCGGGAACTGGAGCGCCGACACCGGCAACGGCTACTTCGGCGGCCTCCAGATCACCCCCAGCGCGTGGCGGGCCGGCGGCGGTAGCGGGTCACCCGCGCACGCCAGCCGCGCCGAGCAGATCCGCGTCGCCGAGAACGTCCTGGCCAACCAGGGCCGCAGCGCATGGCCGGAATGCGGGGCCTACCTGTAACAGCCCCGCGCAGGACGCGCGCGGTCCCGGCGGGAGCCGATCGAGCCCAGGTTCTCACCGGGGCCGCCCGCACCGCGCGAATCATCCGCGCCTCCAGGCAGGGCTCGAACGTACGGCCGCTACAGCTACATGTGCGACATGCCACATAACGGATCGACCAATGATCGGTCCATCCTGTTCGGCCGCGAACTCGATGCGGCCATACTGTCCCGAATGGGCGAATCGTTCGTTCCGATGGAAGCTGCCACAGGCTGCCGAGTGGATCCCTCGACAGCGGGCAGCTTCCGTTTCTGGTTCGCCGGCGGGCGCTGGGAATGGTCGCCGGAAGTGTTTTGCATGCACGGCTATATTCCGGGTGAGATCGAGCCGACCACCGAGTTGGTGCTGTCCCACAAACACCCCGACGACCGCCAACAGGTCGCCGACCTGATATACCGCGCAGTGGAAAATGGCGAACCCTTCTCCAGCCGTCACCGTTTCCTGGACACCACCGGCGCGATACACAACGTCATGGTGGTAGCGGACCGTATCGTCGAGCCCTCCGGAACGGTCGCGGGCATGTCGGGCTTCTACATCGATCTGACCGAAACACTGGCCCAGAACGAAAAAACAACGGTCGCAACGCTGCTGCCGGAAATGCTCGAAGCCCGCGCCGTAATAGAACAAGCCAAGGGCGTGCTGATGCTGATGTACCGAATCAGCGCACCCCAAGCATTCCGCCTATTGGTATGGCGCTCCCAGGAAACCAACGTGAAACTCCGGACCCTGGCCTCCCAATTGATCGCCGACCTGGCGCTGCTCCCGCCTCCCGAGCCCGGGGTGACGAATGTGTTCGATCACCTCCTGCTGACGACACACGAGCGGCTTCCGGAAGCGCATCGCTGAGGGCGCTCGCCGCTTCCGCGTCGAAGGTTCCGGCTCCCGTATGCATGCCCCGAATCGCGTCGGTGTGCCGCGATCATGACCTGCCACTCGGCACGCCGAAGCGGCATGAGTACACGATGACCGGCCCGGCTGCACACTCCCGCCGACGAGTGCCGATCAGATCGTGGCCGTGTCGATCACGAAGCGGTAGCGCACGTCCGAGTTGTCGACCCGTTCGTACGCTTCGTTGATCCGGCTCGCCTCGATCAGCTCGATCTCCGCGCCCAGGCCGTGCTCTGCGCAGAAGTCGAGCATCTCCTGTGTCTCGGCGATGCCGCCGATCATGGAGCCCGCGAGAATCTTGGATCCACCGAGCAGCGAGAACAGATTGAACGAGATGGGCTCCTCGGGGGCGCCCACATTCACCAGCGCGCCGCCGGTCTTCAGCAGGCTCAGGTACGCGCCGAAGTTCAGCGGGGCGGACACCGTGGAGAGGATGACATCGAAGGAACCGGCCAGATCCTCGAACGTCTTCGGATCGTTGGTGGCGTGGTAGTGGTCGGCGCCCAGCCTCAGGCCATCGTCCTGCTTGCGCAGCGACTGCGACAGGACGGTGACCTCCGCGCCGAGAGCGTGGGCGATCTTGACGCCCATATGCCCCAGCCCGCCGAGACCGACCACGGCGACCTTCTTGCCGGGACCGACACCCCAGCGCTTGAGCGGGGAGTACGTGGTGATGCCGGCGCACAGCAGCGGCGCCGCCACGTCGAGGGGAATGCCCTCGGGGATGCGGACGGTGAACGCCTCGGCAACGACGATCTTCTGCGAGTAGCCGCCGTAGGTGGGTTTTCCGTCCTTGCCGATTCCGTTGTAAGTCTGCACATTTCCCCGCACGCAGTGCTGTTCCTGGCCGTTGCGGCAGGGCTCGCACTCACGGCAGGAGTCGACCATACAGCCGACGCCGACGCGATCGCCGACCTTGAACTTCGTCACACCGGGGCCGACCGCCTCGACGATGCCGGCGATCTCGTGCCCCGGGACCATCGGGAAGATGGCCTCACCCCAGCCTGCCCGGGCCTGGTGGATGTCGGAGTGGCAGATCCCGGCGAACTTGATATCGATCAGCACGTCATGCTCACCGACCGTGCGGCGTTCGATGGTGGTGCGCTCCAGCGGCGCCTTGGCGCCGGGCGCGGCGTATGCGGCAACAGTAGTGGTCATGACTTCCAGCGTGCTGGACGGATCGGCATTCGCCCAGACCACCGCTTTGCGTACGTCCAGTGGTCCTACCACTGACAGCATCAGGCTCATGGTCGTACGACCGGGAATACTGGAGAGCATGAGCGACAACCCCGCCCCGGACGATGCTCACACCAGCCACTCCGACGGCCTGGACCAGCGCGCCGAACTCAGCGAGTTCTTGCGCACGCGTCGGGCCCGGCTCGAGCCGGGCGATGTGGGGATTCCCTGGCAAGGGCGACACCGGCGGGTGCCAGGGCTGCGTCGCGAGGAGCTGGCTCAGTTGGCCGGCGTATCCGTGGCCTACTACACCCGGCTCGAGCAGGGCAACGGGCGCAATGTATCGGCGGAGGTGCTCGATTCGATCGCACGCGCCCTGCGGCTGACCGATGCCGAACACGCGCACCTGACCCGCCTCGCCAAGCCCAAGCAACTGCGGCGCAAGAATCGAGCACCCGAGCGGCAGCAGGTGCGGATCGGACTGCGGCAACTCCTGGGGTCGATGGACGGGATGCCCGCGTACGTGGCCGGGGCGCGGTCGGAAATCCTCGCCTGGAACCGGATGGCGGCGGCGCTCTTCGGCGACTGGGGGAAATTGCCGCCGGCCGAACGCAATTGGGCATGGCTGACCTTCCTTTCTCCCGACTACCGGCGGCTGTTCCTCGACTGGGATTCCAAGGCGTCCGACATGGTCAGCTACCTGCGGCTGTACGCGGGTCAGCACCCGGACGACCCGAAACTGTCGGCGCTGGTGGGAGAACTGTCAGTCAAGAGCGAGGAGTTCCGGAGGCTGTGGGCCACACACGACGTGAAAGAAAAGGGGCACGGTGTCAAGCGGATGCGGCACCCTCTGGTCGGTGAGCTGACCCTGGCGTACGAGACGTTGTACCTGCCGGACGACGCGGAGCAGTACCTGTGTGTCTACCACGCGGAACCAGGCTCGCCGTCCGCCGAGGCCCTGTCCCTTTTGGCCAGCTGGGGAACGGACGCCACCCAAGCGCCCATCGATTCAACTCGCCCCTGACAGAACCAGCGCCCCATCCGGGCTCGTCGGTGGAGCGGCATATCACCGCCGAGGCGCGGACCCGTCTGTGGCGCACCCGGAGCCGACGGAGAGGACGTCGCTCGGTCGCCGCCGCAGTGCGTTCAGGCCGGCGGGTGCTTCGTGCAGGTCGGCAACAGGTAGCCGAATCCGGTCATGCTCGAGGAACCGGGCTCGAGGTCATCGGCCCTGCCAGGTCGCCTGCCTCCCGCACAGCCGGGTGTCGACCACACCCGGATGACGGCCCCGGCATTGCCGGTTGCCGGACCACCGCTGGGCCAGTGGGACGCCTCTGGCGCACTGCACTCCTCGAAACCCGCTGGCCAGCCGAACTGCCCTGCCGTTGGTGTGGGCGCGGCCAGCGGAACTCCTGGTCACCACAAGCCGAATTCGCCAGACTTATCGGCGCCATCCAATCCGAACCGGACCAGCATCGCGGATGACGAGCCTTCCGGCCGATCGCTGTCGAAAGAGGCTCCTCACTGCGCGCCCGAAGGGATTCGAACCCCTAACCTTCTGATCCGTAGTCAGATGCTCTATCCGTTGAGCTACGGGCGCAGGTCTATCAAGTTGTGTGTCCGGCGGACCGGACGGTGGCGGAGGCGAGAGGATTTGAACCTCCGGTCCCCGTGAAGGGACAACTCATTAGCAGTGAGTCCCATTCGGCCGCTCTGGCACGCCTCCTGGAGCCTTCTCTTCGAGGGCCCGGTCCTTTCGAACCGCCGAGACGAAAGAGTACAGAGCTACAGCTCAGGACGCAAAACGGCTGGTCAACGTAGGTGAGAATCGAACCAGTCGAAGATTCTGGTGTGCGCGGAGACCAGTTCGTCCGCGTCGGCGGAGTCGAAGGCGAGGCGATCGGGGCGGTGCCCCAGGCCCGGATAGCTCACGACCAGGGTCGCCACCGCGGCGCATGCGGCGGCGTCTCGCAGACGCTCGACCTGATCGGCCGAGATGACCGGATCGTCCGCGCCGTACAGGCCCAGCCAGGGGGCCTGCAGGTGGGCGGCCGCCCGGACCAGCGCGTCGGCGCGGTCGGTGAGCGGCTCGTCGATACCGGGCGCGGCGACACTGACCGCCGCGCCGATCCGGCGATTCGTGGCGACGAGGAACGCGGCGGTTCCGGCGCTGTCGAATCCGAGCACCCCGGTCAGGTCCGGAAAGACGCCGTGCTCGACGAGCCAGTCGAAACAGGCGTCGAAATCGGCGAACAACTCCTCGCCGAAGATCTGGTCGCCGTCGGCATCGCGATGGAACAGATTGGGCGCCACGACGATCCAGCCCTCGGTCGATAGCGCCGTCATCAAATCCAGCAATGTTTCGGCGAATTCTCGTGATTCGTGCAGCAGTACGATTCCGCCGCGCGCACGGCGCTCCGGTTCGATCACCCGAATGGGTACTCGCGCGATTGTGGTGGCCTGTCCGTCCTGCGCCTGACCGGGGTCGCCGGCGCGCAGGGGCGCGTAGTCGTGATAGCTGCCCGGCATGCCGCCAACAATAGTTCGGCCGGGTAACATTCCGGACAACTCGTACGGCGAATATTCGAGGGGAAATGGCCCGTGGCATCCACCGGGTAATCGCTCTCCTACCGCCCGTCTAATGTGGAGGGGTGACCGCTCGTATTCGTCCGGACCTCGAGTCCATCCCGGCCTACTCCCCCGGCCGCAGCCACCCCGGCGCGGTGAAACTGGCCAGCAACGAGACCACCCTCGGCCCGTTGCCGACCGTCGCCAAGGCCATCGCCGAGGCCGCCGAACAGGCCAACCGGTACCCGGACAACCAGTCCAGCGAACTTCGCGCGGCCATCGCGGCGTTCCACGGCATCGAGGTCGAGCGGGTCGCGGTGGGGTGCGGCAGCGTCGCGCTGTGCCAGGAGCTGGTGCAGATCACCTGCGATTCCCTCAGCGACGAGGTGCTGTTCGCGTGGCGGTCGTTCGAGGCGTATCCGATCGTCACGCAGGTGGGCAACGCGACGTCCGTGCAGGTGCCGCTGACCGATGGGCTGGTGCACGACCTCGACGCGATGGCCGACGCGATCACCGAGCACACCCGCCTGATCTTCGTCTGCAATCCGAACAATCCGACGGGCACGGCTGTCGGCCGCGCCGAGCTGATCCGGTTCCTGGACAGGGTGCCCGAGCGCGTTCTGGTGGTTCTGGACGAGGCGTATCACGAATATCTGCGGCTGCCCGCCGACGACCACCCGAACGGTGTCGAGATCGGCCGCGACCGCCCGAATGTGCTTGTGCTGCGGACCTTTTCCAAGGCCTACGGCCTGGCCGGACTGCGCGTCGGCTACGCGGTCGGCGATCCGGAAGTGATCACCGCACTGCTCAAGGTGCATATTCCCTTCAGCGTGAACCGTCTCGCCCAAGCGGCCGCGATGGCCTCCCTCGAGGCCCGCGACGAACTGCTCGATCGCACCGAACACACTGTCGCCGAACGTGATCGGATCCGCTCGGCGCTGCTGGCCGCCGGATACCCGGTCGTCCCGAGCGAGGCAAACTTCGTCTGGCTCGCATTGGGTTCGCGCAGTGCGGAATTCGGCGAGGCGAGCGCGGCGGCCGGAGTGCTGGTGCGCCCCTACGGCGCGGACGGCGTGCGGGTGACCGCGGGCGATCCGCACGAGAACGACCAATTCCTCGCGTTCGCAACCGATCCGGAGATCACCGGGCGTTTCCTGGGCTGACGCGGCAGGGCCGACGCCGGCTCAGCTGACGCCGAGCGCACCGGCCAGCGTCGGCCAGGCCTGCGGCAGCTCGGCGGCCCAGTACGGCCAGGAATGTGTGCCGACGCTGCGCAGATCGACCTTCGCGGGGATCTGCATGCGCTCGAGGCGGTCGGCCAGCGCCATCGTGCAGGCGTACGCGCCGGCCTCGAGCGGGCCGCCGAAGACGACCGAGGTGCGCGAATCGGGATTGCTCGGGCCGTCGAACGAGCCGGGCAAACCGTTGCCCGCGGACAGGAACAGGGCCGTACCGCGCAGTTGGTCGGCATGCGCCATCACGTCGTGCGCGAGCCAGGCGGGGTTGTTCTGTTCGCCGAACATATTGTCCGGATTCCCGTTGTAGGTGCTGATGATCGCGCGCGCCTGTGCCTGGCCGACATCCGACCCCATGGCGTAGCAGCCGCTGTGCGCGGCGACCGCGCGATACGCGCCCGGATGCCGCATGGCCAGCATCATCGCCGCCTCCGCGCCCATCGACACGCCCTCGAGCGCCTTCAGACCGTTGCCGTCGAACTTCGCGTCGATCAGCGGGGGCAGCTCGCTGGTGAGGAAGGTCTCCCACCTGTTGGCGCCCAGCACCGGATCCGGATGCTGCCAATCGGTGTAGTAACTGGCCGGCCCGCCGAGCGTGAGCACCACGTTGACGTTCTTGTCGGCGAAGAACTGCACCGCGCCGCCGTGCTTGGTCCAGTTGTTCACCTCGTTGCTCGCGCTGCGTCCATCGAGCATGTACAGCGTCGGGCGCGGGCCGTGGTTGTCCTTCGGCAGCAGTAACTCCACCGGCACTGTGCGGCCCATCGCGGGCGACCGGACGAACACCTTCAACCGGCGATCGGTGATCTTCTGAACGCGGTCGATCGAGGCCGCGACCGGGCGCGGATTGTCCACCGGAGCCTGCGGTTCGGGACCGTCCGACGACCCGGTATTCACTGGTGGACCTGCGAGCGCGGTCGGCGTCGTCCCCGTGGCCGCACCGATCACCAGTGCGACGCACGCGAGAGCGCCGGCAACCCGACGCCGGGTCCAACGGCGTCTCATGGCCGACATACTGCCAGAGTCCCCTGAATCGTTCCTGTGGGACGACAGCGACACCCCCGAACCGCCGATTCGGCAACCCACCCCTCCCGCCGCTACTCTGAAACGGCCCCGCTCCCACGCGAGGCGAGGTGGGTTGCCCGAGCGGCCTAAGGGAACGGTCTTGAAAACCGTCGTGGTTCACGCCACCGTGGGTTCAAATCCCACACCCACCGCAGGTGAGGGACCATTTTCACCATCTTCGACGGCGGGTTTGTCGGGCGCGGCCCGCAATTGGCCCGCAGCAGCCACAGCACCCGCCTGCATCCCGGCTGCCACGGTGTCGAGGTCATCGGGATACAGGTGGCCATACAGATCGAGCGTCAGCGTGGCCGTCTTGTGCCCGAGCATCTTCTGAACGACCTTGATATTGGCGCCGGCGCGGATCGCGAGCGACGCCGCGGTATGGCGCAATCCATGCGGAATCACACCGTGTAATCCGGTTGCCCTGACCGCTTGATCGAACGCCCACCGAAATTCGCTCGAGGTCAGGTATTCACCGGAACGGCTGGGAAACACCAGCGCTCTCGGTGTGAGGTTCTCGGCCTTCCGAGTCAGTTCAGCCGCCAGGAATTCTGGGACCGGCACCTCACGGGTGGTGTGGTTCTTCGTGTCGGTCTCCACGACGCCCTGGCCAGTGACCGATGATGCCGATCGTGACACTCGAATTCGTCGTCTATCGAGGTCGAGATCGACCGCGCGCAGAGCCGTAGCTTCACCGAATCGAATGCCGGTATACGCGAGGGTGAACACCAACGCGCGGAATCGGCCGGCAGCGAGCGCCAACTCCATGACCTCCAGGTGAGTGAGATAGCGCCGCTCGCCGGCCGCCATCGGCGGCAAGTCGACGTCCTCGGCTGGGTTGGATGCCAATCGCTTCGACTTGATCGCGAACCGAAGGACGCGATCAAGTATCTGGTACGACTGAGTCACTCGCGATGCCGAAAGGCCGCGGCCTTCAAATCGAGTGCTGCCGGATTCCGAGAGCGACACAATCCAGCCTTGGACATCTTCGAATTCGATGTCCCGCAAGGGAATTTCTCCCCATCGCGGAAGTACCACGGTGTCCAGCAGTGACCGGTATCCGGCGACCGTCTTCGGCTTGCGGCCCTTTTTCGTGGCGAACCATTTCTCGGCCACCACCTCGAACCGCACACCACTGCGATCCGGGTCTACCCAAGTGCCAGTCACAACCTTCGTTGTGACATCACCGTCGAGGAAGCGCTGCGCTTCGATTTTGGTCCCGAACAACCGCTCACGCTCGACGCCGTTCGGATCGACATATCGTGCACGCCAACGCTTTCCCTGTCCGTACTTCGCGGACCGCTCCCGACTGCTGACCTTCTTGCCTGTAGCAGGGTCCGTCTTGGTGACAGTCTTCATCCAGCGGTCCTCGACACCGGAGCGCGGATTGCGAACCGCTGTCATCAGGCGGCACCTCCACGGGTGGCCTTTGCTTCCTGCTCGGCGATCCAGGCCAGGATCACGCTCTTGCGCCAGACCCGACGCCGGCCCATCTTGAAGTTGGCAGGACCGGCACCGATGTGCGCCCAGTAGCGCCAGGTGGCGGCGGGAATTCCGGTCAGCTGTTCGCAATCCTTCGCCTGCAGATACATCTCACTTTCCATGTTGTGTTCCTCCTTCCGTCGCACCGATGTGCTCGCGCGCAGCGGTGAGAGTGCGGGTGACTGCTGAGGCGCTGAGTTCGACGTGGTCGGCGATGCGCGAGTGCGACCACTGCTGTTCGAATTTCAGCCGCAGGATGGTGGCGACCTTGTCGGGGTCGCGGCGGCCGGCGGGGTCGGCCTCGCAGACCGCGTCAGCGATTTCAGCCCACCGATCCTGCGCACTGCCAGCTTCGAGGGCGGTGCGTGGCGTCTGCTCGATCTGCTGCAGCGGTGCCACGGTGGGCAGGGTTTCGGTGGTCGCGTAGGTCTCGGTACGCAGTTCACGCACCGAGACGGTGCGTACGGTGTCGGGGCTGCGCACCGGGTCCGGGTCGCTGTGCACCGCTGGTGCGTTAGGGATCGAACGGTTCGCTTGGTGGTGCTCACGGATGATCATGTGCGCCAGGGCTGCACCCATTCCGAGGACGGCGACCGGGAGGCAGGCGACCAGCACGGTCACGCCCCACGGTGCGGCGGTGACGCCGGCGGCGCGCATGAGGTGGTAGGCGACCTGCCCGACCGCGCCCAGGATCAGGCTGCCGAACGCGGAAATTTTGGCGTAGCTGCGGGTTCGGTTGGATCGGATCCGTCCGGACAGCCACACGTACAGCGCGTAGGAGGCGTAGGTTTCCATCCCGATCGGCAGGGTGATCGCGGTGTTGAGGGTGAACCGGTCCCAGATTCCGGGCAGCGGGTGCACGGGTCCGAACCCGGTCAACTGGCCGAGTCCGACCCATCCGGACCAGATCGCCACGAACGCGGGCAAGGCCAGCAGCAGGATCGGCCACGCCCGTAACGGCTTGTTTTTCGACTGCGCACCGCCCGGTGCGTGCTGGTGCGCACGATCCTGGCTGCGCACCGCGTGCGCACCATCGGTGTCCGCGACCGGCTGTTCGTGGTGCGTGGGCGCGGCCTGGCCGGGCAGATACAGCATGCGCGAGCCGACCTCGACGGGTTCGAATTGTCCTGTCGGCGGGACGGGGGTGGTCATTGCGCACCGCCTTCCTGGATGCGCATGGGCTCGCCGGTCGTGTCCAGATAGCGCCACCGGATCCGGGTGATCTGGCTGTCGGGCCGGATGTCGTGGTGGGTGTTGCAGAAGAACTCGACGAACTGAGCAGGGGTCCACTCGGGGAATCCTTCCGCGGCGACCTCGGCGCCGGTGATGGCGTCGAGGCGTTCGCGGTGCACGGAGACGATTTCGACGTCGGTGATGCGGTCCAGTGGCTCACCGGGCTTGCGGCCCTGCACCTTGCGGCACAGGGTGACGCGGTCGCCGGGCCGCAGCATGCGCCAGCCAGCGCGGCGGGTCACGGTCTTGGTGCGGCTGCGGACCTGGGGTTCGGTGAGCGCGACGGACATCAGTCGGGGCATGCGGCCCCCTCGGGGGTGTCGCTGCCGGCGTCGGTGCGGGGTCGGGCTTCGAGGTAGGCGCTGACGGTGGTGCCGTTGCGCTGGGGGAAGATCCGCCAATCGGTGACGATGTCGACGATGGGGTCCAGCGCATCGATCATGGTCTTGACCACGGCTCGGTCGCCGGTGACACGGAGTTTGACGGTGTCGGGGGCTGCTTCGGTGTCGTGCTGGTCGGTCATCAGCATGCCTCCTCGTCGATGGGCGGCTCGTAGACCGCGGTGTAGAGCTTGGGGGCGGCGAAGTTCGCGCGGGCGGGCTCGCCCAGGCCCTCGTAGCGGATACCGACCTTGCCGCCGATCGCGGTGCGGTTGACCCCAGCGTCGAGGCAGGCCCCGATCAGCGCGTCGGCGATGCCGGTGCGCACCCAGACTTTCCGCAGGCCCTGCCCGTAGGGTTTTGCCGTGCCGTCGGTCTGGATGATCAGGATCGGCACCATCAGCTCGTTGCCGTCGGCGTCGAGCTTGGGCGCCTTGGTGTAGTAGTCCAGATCCGGCTCCTCCTCCATCGCGACGATGTACCCGTTGACCTCGGCGCCCGGTTCGCTGGTGCGGCCGAACCCGGCGCGGGCGCGCGGGTTGAACGCGTTGCGCAGGGTGCCGTCGGTGGCCTTGCGGGTGGGCTTGCTCGGCTTGGTCTTGGTGGTGGTGTTGGTCATGGTGGTGGTCCTCCTCGATGTCGTGGTGGTGGTGGGCTGCTGTGCCGGGCCGGGCCGCGCCCCGGTGGGGCGCGGTGTTTCGGTGGCGGGCTGGGTGTGCGGTGTGAGTGGCAGGCCGTGGGTGCGGGCGAGTTCGTTGGCCTTGGCGTAGAACAGGGCCGCTTCGGGGGTGCCGTCGACGCTGGCGGCGTGTGCGCGGAGTTTGGCGACCTTGTCGCGGGCTTGAGTCGGTGTCACCGATCCAGCCCTCCCAGGTGCGGCAGGGTGGGGCGGGCGAAGACCGGCACCGGGAGGGTTGAAGCCGTGGCCGATCCTGGACCCGGCCGCCGGTGATCGGCTGGACTACTGTGCCGCTCCACGGCTGCAGGACCAGGCTTGGTGCCCGTTTGCGGCATCGCGCCGCGCGGATCGCGTGCGGGCGCCGCCGGCCCGCCGCCCGAGGTGGCCAAGGTGTTGTTGTCCTGGTCGAGTCGCCGCGGCTGTTCGTTCAGCTCGGTGAGGTGTCGGTCGCGTTCGGCCAGTTCGGTTTTCAGCGTGGCAACCTGCTCGGTGAGCGCGGAGTTTTCGTCGGTGAGACGTTCGAGTCGGGCGTCCAGGTCGCTGATCTGGTGCTCGTGCTCGGCGATCGTGCGGTCGTGCTTGGCTTGAAGGTCGTCGAGCTTGGTGTCGGTTATCCCGGCCTCGCGGAGCGCGACACCGTGCCACTCTCGTTCGATCCGTATCTGTTTGCTCAACGCGGCGTTGTCCCGTTCGAGGCCCTCGATACGGCGATCCCGACCTGTCAATCGCTTTGTCAGCTCGACGTTCTCGGCATACTGCTCATTCAGGTCGTCCACAATGCTGCTGGCCCAGGTCTCACGCTCGGCGATGATGTCCATCAGCAATTCCGGGCCTGCCACTGCGGCGATGTCGCGTTCGAGCTCGTCGCTGGCGTGCTCGAACGTCTGGTAGAGCTCTTCGACATCGTGCGTGGGCGTGGCGGTCTGTACCGGCTGGGAGGGCTCCCAGTTCCTGAGGGCTCGCAGGGCGTGCGCACGTTCGGGATCGACTCCCGAACCGACCGTGGCGATGTCTGTGAGCAGCGACCGCAGATGCGCCATGTGGGAGCGACGCATCTGGTCCTCTTGGACGTTGTCGGGTGTGCTGGCGGCAGTGGTACGGGCGTGGTCGATCGCGGTGCTGATCTCATCGAGGCGCTGGTAGCGACTGACGACGTCCCCGATGGTGAGCGGGGTGTGCTGGGACTCGCCGTTCATCGGTCCAGTCCGTTCATCGCGGGGCGGGGCAGGACCGGGCCGGAGAAGATCGGCTGCGCCAGTTTCGGGCCACCGGGCATCGCCGGCGCCGTCGGGCTGGGCTTGCGGATCCGCTCGTTGTCGGCGAATTTGCGGACCAGATCGGTGTTCTCGGTGCGCAACTGGGCGTTCTCGGCCTGCGCGGCCTGGAGCCGGGCCTGCAGCTGCTCGATCCGGTCCAACGTGGTGTTGTGGTGGCGCTCCTGGTGGGCGATGACCTTATTGATCAGCTCGTCACGGGTGCCGTAGTTGAACAACACCTGCCCCGACAGGTCGGAGGCGTCTGCGTCGACGGACATCTCACTCGGCACGGCGCCGTGGTCGTAGACGTAAGCCAGCATTCGGGCTTTGTCCGGCCAGCCCTGCGAGTCATCGCTGAGACGATCCAGCACCGCGGTGAATGCCTCGGCTTTCGTCTGCGCGGGGATGCGCTCGGCGTCCTTCCAGTTCCTCTCCAGATAGTCGTGAGTACCGACGATCACCTCATAGCCACGCGCGGGCTCTTCCGGAACCGGAATCGAGGCCTGGTGCTGGTCGATCTGAGTGGCGAGCTGGTCACGCTCCTGGGTGACCGTTCCGAGTTCGGCGCGGGCCTGGTCGCGCTCCAGCTCGACGGCGGCCTTGTCCTGCCGCAGGGCGTTCAGCTCCTGCTCCACCTCCGCGGGCACGATGGATGCGCGGTGGAGGTTGTCGACGCCGTAGAGGGCTGCTTCGACCAGGGCAGCCTGGTCCGGCCCGAGGCTGCGCGCGTCGGCGATGATCTGCTCACGCATACGAGCGTTGGCGCGGTCGATTGGTTCCAACTGCTCGGGGTTCTCGCCGGCGTAGCTGTCCCGGTACTGCAGGACGTCGGCGTACAGGTCGATCCGGGCGGTCAGCCCGCCCACGGTCACCTGCGGCGATGCCGGTGGAGCAGTAGGGACCGGAACCGGGTCGGGTCCCTGTGCCGGGGTGCGCTGCTGCTCCTTCTGGAACGGGATCGCACCTGCGGCTTGCATGCCGCGGGCTCGATCGGCCTGCAAGTCTCGGATGATCTGCGCGCTCTGCTCGGGGCTGTACTGCTCGGCCCATTCCTTGTGCCACATGGCTTCCTCGGCCGCGTCGCGGTCGATGGCTGCCCGGTCGGACTGCGGTGGGGCGGACGTGGTCTGCTCGCGCCGCAGGTGCTGCCACTGCTGCACGCGCTGCTGTTCGCCCGGTCCGGCCAGGCCGAGGCGTACGCGGGTGAATCCGTCGTGCAGTCGTGCGCGCAGGGCCGCGATGCCACTGGTCTTGCCGAACACGGTCTTGATCGGGATCCGCGGGTGCTGGTGCGCGATGGCCAGGGCACGATCGGCCTGGCCGCGTTCGACGGCGGTCAGGTGACCGGCGGTGTAGATGCTGGTGCGCAGCTGTTCGTGCTCGATCGCCAACTGTTGCTGGCGGGCGAACCAGGTTTCTTGGGTGTCCCAGGAGCGAACGTCGCGGTCGCGCAACAGGTTCCACCGGTACTCCAGGACCCGGCGCTCGATGCCGGCGCGTTCCTGGGCGTGCGCGAACTCGCGCTGGTGGTTGTCGAGCTTGATCAACCGGTTGATGTCCTGGCGGACACTGCGCGGCACCCGGCGGGCTTTCGGGTTGTTGGCGCGCCAGGTGTTGATCAGCTGGTGCACCTTGTGGCCCAGGCTGGCGGCCTCGCCGGTGATCTGGTCGATTTCAGAAGAGTTATTGGACATAGGCTTTGGACCTCCTTGGGGGTCAGTGAATGGCACGGGCCGCGCTGTGGAGGCAGGTGCGGGCGTGTTCGGGGTGAGCGGCCCACTGCCGGAACAGGTTGGAGAACTCGGCGACGAGGTTGACCAGCGTGCGCTCCTCGTTGACAGCCGCGATCTGGATGTCGACGGCGTCGGGTTGCGCTGGCGGGGCCGGGATATCCCAATCAAGACGCCATGCGGTGGCCAGTTCGCTCGGGACGCATCGGGCAATGAATTCGCTGGCGCTGGTGGGCGGGCCAGCGGGGGCGTCCATGATCAGATGCAGTGCAAGGCTGCGCATTTCGATCGCGAACGCCGGCACACGCCCTTCGGCTGCGGCGATGGCGATCGGCCCGGCGCCTTCGAACAGGATCCGGAGTGTGTTCGAGTCCAGGGCCCACAGCCAATCCAGCTCGGGGCGGTCCATGTCTGTGCCGCACACCGGACAGTCGTCGGCGTGACCGGGGTCGGAATCAGGGTCGTCGAGCGTGTCGAACAGCTGGTCATCGTCGAGGTAGTCGATGTCGGCCGGGTTGTGAGAGGTGTTGTCGGGCATGGGGTGAGACTCCTTCCAAGTCAGAACTGCTGGTCGTCGGCATGGGCGCCGAGGACTGGGGTTCGTCTTCTGTCACCAGCCGCCTCCGCGGCGGGTGTGGGCGAGCTGGTGCAGGCTGGGGCGGCCGTGGGCGGCCCACACGCTGTGGCCGGTCCAGCCGATGCCGTAGACGCACCAGGCGATGCCGACAGCGATACCGGTGGCGAAGAACGCGACAACGCCGATCACCACGACCACAGCGACGGTCGCGGCCGGGCGCCACCAGAACGTCATCACCGCGCGCCACCGCAGCGCAGCGGCGATCAGTGGGTCGTCCTGGTCGAGGTCTGCGGGCAGGGTGTCCACGGTGGTCTCGTCAACCGGGTCCGGGACGGCGGTGAGGTGCCGTTCCCGGCGCTCGGGGGTGTTCTTCGGGAACGCGTCGGGGAACATC
This sequence comes from Nocardia sp. PLKS1-43, assembly GCF_059510335.1. NCBI lineage: Bacteria > Bacillati > Actinomycetota > Actinomycetes > Mycobacteriales > Nocardiaceae > Nocardia > Nocardia sp. PLKS1-43. The sequence continues at coordinate 326,738 of NZ_JCAJZQ010000003.1, forward strand.
GCGTGCAACTGGCCCGCGGTCGGGGCCTGCGCGTCGCGGGGTTCGGCGGCCGGTTTCGGAGCGTCGATGGCGCGGTGCGAGGCGGGGGTGTCGTCGTCGGGGTCGAGGGGTTCGGGCAGCATGTCGGGGTCCTCCTTGTCGTCGGGTTTGGTGGGGTCGGGCAGGCCGCGGGCTCGATCGTGGCTGTCGTCGGCGGGGCCGAAGTCGCTTTCGGAATCGGCTTCCTCGCTCACGCGGGCGCTCCGGGCCCGTGGATGAGCGCGCCACCTGCGCGCAGCCACCGTCGGCTGCGGGCGTCCTTCGGTTTGGTGCCGGGTTCCATGGGCAGCAGGGGGATGGTGTCGGGGTCCAGCACGCTGACTCGGCCCCAGACCGCGGTGCCGCGGTTGACGTACACGCAGTCCCCGGGTTCCAAGCGCCGCAACAGGTTCGGGTCGATCAGCAGCGCGTCTTGCATGCGGACCTGGCCCTCGTCGCCGTGGCGTTCGCCGACGGTGTGTTTGGACGGCTCCAACGCGCGGCGGGTGCCGTACAGGGTGACGACCTCGTCGGGGCCTTCCATGCCGAAGCACAACAGGCCACCGGACCACGCCTTCATCAGCTGTTTGGCGTCCCGGTCGGTGCCGGCGAGGGATTCGAACGAGTGCGCGCCGACGATGCACGACACCCCTTGCGAGCGCAGCGCCTCGCAGGCGTCGGTGAGGCTGGCGCCTTCGGAGACGCGGGAGAATTCGTCGATGGTGAAGGTGATCTGGCAGCCGTGTGGAGTGGCCGCGACCTGCTCGACCAGCTTGATCACGGCCTTGGCCTGCGAGATAGCGACGCTCTTTTGGGCGGTGCCGGGCACGGTGATGAACCAGTAGTCCTTATCGAGGACATCGAACGGGCCGTCGAATACCCCGTCCAGCTCGCGGAACAGGTTGTCGAAACGCGCGGTCTCCGCGGGCAGCACAGGCTGTTTGCCGTCGTTGGCGGCGATGATCGCGTTCAGCTCGGCCCGATGTGCCGGGGTCGGCGGGAACGTGAAGTGCCCGTCGCCGTCGAACATCCCGCCCCAGGCGTGCCACAGGAACGCCGGATCGAACCGGGCCATGAACTCCTTCGAGTTCGTCGGTGGGTTCTCCCCCGGCCCCGTCCCGGTGTCGGGGTCCGGGGCGTCGATGATCAAGTGCACCAGCGAGATCCGCAGTTCCTCGTAGAACTTCTGCGCCGAATCGCTCGCCTTCGCGGTCGGGGCCAGGTCCTCGATCACGTGCCGCAGCCGGTCGGGCTCCAGTCCCCAGATGTTGAGTTTGTCGGCGGGAACCATCGCGATCTTCGACGGATGCACCCCGCCGGCGAGCAGGGCGGCTTTGATGTCGGCGAAGGTGACCAGGTCCTCGATGCCGCCCTTGCAGGACAGGAAGATGCTTACCGCGCGTTTGGGCTTGATCCCCAGCGCTTTGCGCGCCACCTTCGAGGTGCCCGCGGCGGCCAGATAGCGTTCGTGTCCGGCGAAGTGCGCCGCGACGGACAACCGGCACTCCGCAATCGTCTTGCCCGTGCCCGGCCCGCCGAGCACGCCCAGGTGCTTACACACCGCGCTGTAGGGGATGCTCAACAGGGTGTCGGTGCCAGAAAGCAGGGAGCCGGCAACGGATTTGCGGTGCTGGGTGACCGTGGCGGCCTGGCGGCCCATCACCACCTGGCGGCGGCCGCGGCCGGTCACGACGGTCAGCGGGGTGGCGCGGGTGGCCAGGTCGCGAGCGGCACTGAATTTGGCGTCGATCTCGCGGCGCTGGGCGCGTTCGGTCGCGGGAATGTCCTTTTTGCCGACGGTGTGCAGCTTGTTGACCCGCTGCGCCCACCACACCATCGCCACCGCCAACCCGGCGGGCACGCCGGCGACGCTCATATCCAGCACGGCCGGGATCCAGTCCGCCTCCGCGGCCAGGGCGGTGCCGTGTGCGAACAACTCCAGCGGTGTCCACACCGATCCGGACACCGCTGCGGTCGCGGCCGGAAGGACCAGCGATCCCGCGGTGTAGTTCCGCAACCGCGCCGCGTCCCAGCCGCCGCGGCGGGCCTGCCACACCGCCGCGGCGACCACCGCGCCGGCGAATCCAACTCCGATACCGGTATCGGCCAGGAATCCGCCGAGATGATGCACCCATTCGGTGTCGGTGTGCATGCTCGGGTCGTGGCTGTTCATGAAGTGCAGCAGACCGGTCGAATGCTGGTCCGATGCCGGGGTCAGGTCGAACACCGGGCGCTGTGTCCCCGGTGCCGGCGCGGTGCCGCAGTCGGCCGGGGTGATCAACGGGTGGCACTCGCTCCCCGCTGCCGGTGCTGTCGGGATTGGTGCGGCCGGGGTGGGCCCGGTAGCGGTGGTGCCGCAGTCGGCTGCGGTGATCAGGGGCTGGCAGTCGCTGGGCAGGTGGAATCTGGTGTAGGGGTTCATTGGCTGCGCTCCTCTCGTGTCGAGGGCAGGTCGATGCTGCGGCGCTGAATCACGTTGTCCAGCAGCCGCAAACGAATGTCGGGATGTTGGGGCAGGCGCCCGTCGTCGATGAGTTCGCGGACCAGGCGTTTGAGAGAGCGGCCGATCACCTCGGTGCCGTACACGTACAGCAACCCGTCCCCCACCGCGGCCGCCCGCTCGTACGCGGCCAGCACCACCTGCGGAAGCCGCTTGCGCGAAGGGCGTTTGAGGGTGAGTTCGACCTCGACCGCCAGCCACTTCTCGCCGTACCGGTACCGGCCGTCGTGCACGTGCCCACGCACCACAGGACCGGCACCAGGGCTGTTGCCGAGGAATCCGGAACGGTCCGCGAGCCTCAGCCCGCCGGGACGTTGCCCGGTCGCGATCGCCGCGTCGCGCAACAGCTTTCGCTCCGGCACCCACAGCGACGCATCCAGCCCGCACAGCGCCGCACGCACCCGCGACACCGCGAGCTTGTGCGCGATGTTCGTACCTGTCGGGTTCCACCCGGACACCGCGTGCCCGAGCCGTTCGGCCGCGACCGCGGGCCACGGCCACACCACCGTCACATCCCGGTCAGCACCATCCGGGCGGATCGACACCGACCGCAACACCCCGAACCCGTCCCGCAACCGCGCCATCAGCTCGTACGTGCGGGAACGTTCGGTGCCGCGCAGCACCTGCAGCGTGGCGAAGTCGATGCACCACTGCTGGCAGACGAATACGGTCAGTTGTTCATCACCTTCGGTCCACTGCAATCGTGGGTCCGGCTTCGGTCGACGTGTCATCGATTCGTCCTCCGCGCAACGGGGATACCCGAGCGGCATCCGTACGGTGAGCAGCCGTCGAGGTCGCCTTGTTCAGCGAGTTCGTCGAAAATCTCCAGCTGCAAGTCCGCGCGCTCACGACGAGTCACACGGCCGATCGGGGCCAGTTCCAACGGCACTCGTGAGCGGTGTAGGAATGCCTCGCCACGGATCGGGGCAGCGCCCGCGTTGCCTTTACGTATGCGGCGGTCGAAATCGCAGGCATCGGCCCATTCCTCGGGGTGACGGTCGCGCATGTCGCGCCAGTGGGCGTTGCCGTGGAACGGGCACCCAATGCAGCTGGATTTCACGGTGTGGCCCCAGCCCAGGACTTTGAGCCAGCGTTCGCAGTCCTTGCGGGACATCTCCAGCTCTAGCAGCGGGAACCGTTTGGTGGTGTACCGGTTCTGGCGGCGATCGTTGACCCGATGCACCTCGTCGGTGGAAAACCCGATCCACTGCTCGGCCACACGGCCTTTGGGCACCGTCCGGAACGTCGGAGGCTTGGCGCCCAGCAGTTCTCGCACCTTGCGGTTGATCGGCACCAGCTTGTATTCACTGGTGCACTGGCGGCGCGCCATGCCATCGTCGTCGGCCGCCGAACGGGTGTAGTACGGGACAGACACGAATCGGTGCTGCGGGTCCAGCGCATCATCGCGCAGGTTGCCGTTGTTGACCCGGTACAACGGGATCCCCGCCGCCGCCAGCTCCACCTCCAGGCGATTCACCTGGGCGTACACGGCTTTCGGTTCCCACCCGGTGTCGGCGAAGATTGCGCCGTCCAGGCCGGGCAGCTCACCGCGGCAGGCCATCAGCGCGAGCACGGTTGACTGCACGCCTGCCCCCAGGCTGAGTAAACGCAAGGTGGGTGATGTCATCGGTCCAACCCCCAATCCATCTGTGGCTGTCGTGAATTCGCGAGTGCCGCCTGGTGGCGGTCGCGTTGGACGGTGCGGCCGGTGACGCCGAGCTGGGTCGCGATCTGGCCGGCGGACATGCCCAGTTCGGTCAGGTGGCTGACCTGCTCACGACGCATCTGGCGCGAGGATCGGCGCTCGGTGCGGCCCGAGGTCGGGGTCCAGCGCGCCCGCTGCGGCCGGGCGGCGGGATCGTCGATCGCGTCCTCGTCCCACTCGAACGGCAACGCCCACCCGAGCTTTTTGCCCAGCTCGCGGGCCTGCTGCGAGGTCCCGGGAACCATCTGCAGCCGGTCGAACAACTCGGCGATCTGACGGTGCCGCCCTGCGGTGATCTCCTCACCACGGTGTCGAGCGTCCCCGGCAGGGCGGCCGGTGAGCGGGCGCATGTTCGCCACGTCGATGCCGAGTTCGCGCGCCAGTTCGGTCTGCGTATGCCCCGCCGCCACCAGTGCCTGGATCCGGCGCACCGCCCCGATCGAGGGCACCCGCGCGGCGTCCTCCACAACTGCGGCCGGGTCCGCAGGAACGTCGACCGCGAGGATCGCGGCCTCGGTGCGGCGGGTGATGTGCACGGCGTTGGGCAGCCGGGACAGCACCGAGTGATTGATCCCGGCGAGCTTGGCGATCTGGTTCGCCGGGACACCCGCGGCCTGCAACCGGTCCAGGTGCTCGCGCGCCACGGCGGGGTCGACGCGATCCGGGTTCCAGGTCCGCAGGACCTTGCCCCGGTACCGGTCACGGCTGTAGCAGTGGCTGCACATGCCGCGCGAAAACACCTCCGTGGCCCCGCAGCCGCACGCCGAACTCGTTGCACCCGAGGCGGTTCCGCTGGTGGCGGATTCGTGAGGTGTGCTCATCGATCCAGCCCCCACTCCATCTCGGGCTGCCGCATCGCACGGTTGATCACCGACACCGCCGACGGCCGCGGCGAACCGCCGCCGCTTGCGGTGGTGGGGCCTTCGCGGTACATCTGCAGCTGGTCCGGTGGGATCCAGGTCAGATCGTTGATGCCGTGGCCGGCGTCGAGGTGATCGGACAGGTCCTTGCCTGTGGCGGCCTGCATCACCGTGACTTGCCCGGCCATCCCCTGCAGGCGGTCGTGCACCTGCAGGGCGTGATCGAACCCGGCCCGGTCACGGTCCGCGACGATCACCACGTGCGCGGCGCCGCGCAGCTGCTCGGCGTGCTCGGTGGTGAACTTGCCCGCCCCGGCCGCGTTGCAGGTGGCCGGGTATCCCGCGGCGATGGCGCGGTCGACGTCTTTCTCGCCCTCGCACACCAGGATCGGATGCGCGTGCTCGACCGCCCACGCCACCGTCGGCGCCTGATACAGCACCGGCGCGAACCCGCCCGGTATGAACTGCTGCTGCTCGGCGTCCCAGCGCCGCTGATAGAACCCCTTCTCCACACCGTGCTCGTGCGGGGTCTGGGTGCGAATCACCTGTCCGACAGGCTCATTCGCCGCAGTGGTGTACGTGTAGGTCGCCACCCGCCGCCGCGGCCCGGTCACCTCCCCCAGCTCATCGCCCCGACCGGGCCCCGGCCGCAGACGCTGCGGGGTGCGGCGTGGCGCGGCCTGATCGGGCCGTCGCTGCGGGGGCCGGTAGCCGGGCGCAGTGCCGTCGGGCAGATGGTCGAACAGGTCCCGCACCCGCAGTTTCGCCGCGTCCAGGATGTCTTCCTGCGGGCAGCCCGCGAAGCACACCACGATCGTCTTCTCCCGCGTCGGGTCGTACTTCACCCCGAGCGAGGGGTGTGAGTCCGCGTGCGCGGGGCACACGAACTTGGTCCACTGCCCCGACCGTCCGGCGCCTTCGGTGGTCACCTGTCGCAGCGCGTCGACGACGCGGTCGAACGAGGCGCCGTGCTGGTGGCCGGTCATGCGGTCACCCCCAGCGATTCGGCAACCGCATGGCCCAGGTCGCGGGCCATCGGCGGGGTGACCGCGTTCCCGGCCTGGCGCACCCGCTCACGCTTGTTGCCCAGGATCCGGTACTCGGGCGGGAACGCCATGCCCGCGGCGATCTCGTGCGGCTCGAGCATCCGGAACACGCAGTCCTCGACCGCCGGCGTCTTCGGCTCACGGTCGGGAGTGACCATCGCGTGGTGGTTCCCGGCCGCAGCGAAGGTGTCGAACGGCTCGCCGATCCCCTTGGCGGTGTTGTTGTTCCGCATCGGCAGCACGAACGCGTACCGGTCCCGAGTGGTCAACGTGCCGATCGGCTCGCCGACCGGCCGCATCTGGCCGGTGCCGTAGTACGGCATCAACAACCCGGTCTCGTTGCGGGTGGTCATGGTGCGCAACACCTCGCTCGCCGAGCGGGCTTCCTTGCCGTCGCGGCCTTCGACCGGGATCAGCAGCGCGTCGCTGTCGCGGGTCGTGCGCGTAGGCATCGGCTCCCGCAGCGAGGTCGCCTCGGTGCGCCACGTCCCGCCGGCGGGCACCAACAATCCGACATGGTTACCGCTGGCGGTCAGCGTCGGCGCGGGCACGCTCACCGGGTGCGTCCGGTACTCGTGACGGTGAACGGTCAGGAACGGTTCGTGCCGGTAGAACTTGGCCAGCCCGGCCTGAATCCGTGTGATCGTCTTGGGCGCCAACGGTTTCGCTCGATCGCCGATCCGCTCGCCTTTGAGCGTCCAGTCGATCGCCGCGGCGGCCGGGAGCCAGCCCGGCTCAACCACGCTGTTACGGCAGCTCGTGCGCGGGCACCGCCACACGTACTGCGCCCGGTACCGGCCCCACGGTGCGCGCTCGGGTCGCTTCCACGACTGGATCGCCGACACCATCTCCCCGCACTCCTCGCAGTACGCGGACGGGCGGGTCCACCGCTCCAGGTCCGGGGCGCGGTTGCCCTTGCGCCAGAACACCACATACATGCGGTCGCGGGACTGCGGCGCCGGGAGCCCGCCGGCCTGGGCGTGCATCGAGTTCCCGTACACGATGCGGTGCGCGTAGCCGAGCAACGTCATCGCCTGCAACCAGGCCGGGAACATCACCCACTGCGCGGCATCGACCACGTTCTCGGTGATGATCGCCTGATACATGTGCCGCTCAGCGAACCGCGGCACATCCCACATCGTGGCCCGCGACCGCTCCGCGGCCTCGTCCGGCAGGATCTCCCCGAACAGATCCGGCGTCGCGTCCACATTGCGTTTACGGCCCCGGGCCTGCGAGTGATTCGTGCACTCCGGCGACGCCCACAGCACCTCGGTACGCGGGAACGTCAACGGGTCGACCGCATGGATATCGGCGCGCTTGTGATCGATCTGCGGATGATTCGCGCCGTGCGTGTCCAGCGCGAGCTGCCAGTGATTCGAGGCCACGATCACCTCGAACCCCGGCACCTGCAACAGACCAGTACTGGATCCCCCAGCGCCGCAAAACAAATCGGTGACGGTCAGGCTCATCGCTCCAACCCCCGATCGAGGAACTCACCCGACGCGAGCCACTGCCCCGGCACCCGGCCGGGTGTGCGGACCTCCGGCGCTCTCGGCGCATCGACCCGTATCACCTTCTCGGCCAGCTCGGACCCCGACGGCAGAGGCGCCTCCAGGTGCGCGATCTGCCATATCGGGGTCTGTATCGCCTGTTCCTGAGCACGTGCCTCCGCGTCGCGGACGAGCTTGACCGCGTCTCGCGGATCCACCCCTACGCCCAGGGCCAACTGCTTGATCCGCGGCCAGTCCCGGCGTGCGAACTCCCGCATCCGGTAGCTGGTCGACATCTTCGCCACCGTCAGCGCGTCACGAGCCTGTGTCTGGCTCAGATCGTCGCGACCGGGCAGCCACGACACCTGCCAGCCCCGCTCACCCAACTCCGCGGTGTGCGGCAGCTCGTCGAACCACATCCGGCTCGGCTCCACCCGCAGCCCTGTGGCGTGGTCGCGATTGATTTTCGGGGTCATCGCTCCAGCCCCCACTCCCGCTGCACCTCAACCGGATTCGCGGTCTTCTCCAGCGAAGGACGTGCGGTGTTGATGAGACCGACGGCCTCGTTCAATGTCAGCCCGAGCGTGGTCGCCCACTCACGGGCTTCCAGCCGATCCGGAGCGACCGCCAAGCGCATACCGGCCTTGGCCTGCTCTGGAGTGAACTGACGTCCAGGCAGCCCGGTGAACACCCACTGGCCCTCACCGACGTCCATCGCCCGGTGCCCGGTCGCCTCGGACCGCATCACACCGTGATCGACGGTGATCGAGGGAATCGCCGGCGCGGCGGCACGCGCCCACTCGTCAGGTCCCCATATCTTCGGCAGCTTCATCGGGCCACCTCCTGCCCCGGTCCGCACTCAGCGGGCCGGGCAGCAACCTGAACTCCCGGCGGCGGGCACACGACCACGGTCGGGGCCTCAGGCTCGCGGGAGCTGGAGAACCAGCACCCCACCGCCACACCGGCCGCGAAAATCCCTGCCGCGGTATACAAGCCCACCCGGATCCAGATCCGGCCCGGAACTCGCGACCGCACAGGCTGATACGCGGCCGGGTGCGGCGCCGACATCGGAACCGGCTGGTACACCGGCCCATACCCCGGAGCTGGCGCCGGCCGGCTGCCACAGATCCGTCACCCCGACCGGCTCCAGCGTCGTCGGGTTGTACACCAGCTCGTATCGCTCCAAGTCCTCGCTCATCGCCGCACCCCCGATCGACGGGGCCGCCGGCGCCAGGCGGCGTACAGCACGGCCAGGAAGACCACGGCCAGGACCGTGCCCGGCGCCGCGATGAACAACAGCGCCGCGAGCACGAACAGAATCAGCAGAACCTCGGTCGCGAGCCTCACACCGCATCACCGCCGGCAGGAAGCGCCCGCACCGGCGCCGCAGCCGCGATCGCGTCCGCGATTCCGGCATCGAGCAGTTCGCGCAAAAGAACGGCCTGGTCTAGAGTCAATTGCATCGACGTATCCCCGCCACCGATCGGGCCTTGGACATCGAGGCACACCCGGTCGACGTGGTCGAAGTACCGGACCCGGAACGAGCCACGGACACAGGTGGTTACGAACACGTCGTCGGCGTCCTCCTGCGAACCGAACGTGTCGACCTGGGAGACATGAGCACCCATGCGATCGCGCATCACGCGACCCCCTGCTCGTAACGGCGAGCCAGGCGCGTGAACTGCACCTGATTGCGCAGCAGCGCGGCGCGATGCTTCCGTTCCTCGGGCTGCAACAGCCCATCGGGATCCACCGCCCGCTCGAACCGGCTCGGCAGCACCGAGCGGGTCTTCGTGCGGGTACGGGACTTCTTGTAACCAGATTTGGCCGACCGGCCAGATACACTGGACATGCTTCAGGGACCTTTCGTCACTGAGGTAAGGGAAATGACTGAAGCGGGTGCAACCGCTTTGGTTCTCGGCTCCCCGGTAGCTGGAACTGCCGGGGAGTTTTTGCGTCGTAACCCATTCCGAATCGCTGGAACAATTCATCCGGGCCAAGGCGCTCGCCGCTGAGGCGATCAAAGTTGGCGGTACAGAACCCCTTTCAATGAGCTAGATCATCCGTGTACTTATAAGCCTGATCACGAACCCAAGATCACGGTGTGATGATTTGTCACCGGATCATTCCCAATGGTCACGGTGGCTAGCCACCTCATAATCATACGCCCCCGGTGGACGTATGGCTAGCCACCATGACATGCTGTTATCTATGCCGAGTAAGCACCTGAATCCAGCGAGGGTCTACCGACCGGATCCCGCGCTGTACCAGCGCGCCCAAGCGGCGGTCGAACAGGTTGGTTCGAACATGAATGCGCATGTCATCGCATTTCTGAGCTGGCTGTCTGGTGATACCGACGAACTCCCCCCGCGGCCCCCTTCGACGAGCCGTCGCGGCACCACGAATTCGAGCACGGATCAGACTGCGCCGGAGTGACTTTCAGCGAGTTGCGGCTACAGTCGCCGACCAAGCATCCCGAACAATCGCATCGATATTGGACCGACGTGGAGACCAACCGGTCTCAGCGATCACCTTCGACGGGTCGTTGATCAACTTCGCTGGTTCGAAGGCTGGGGGTCTGTGCTCCAGCTGTACATGCCGACCGCTCGCCCGCTCGACAGCCGCGACGATATCCATAACGCTCGCACCGTGACCACTGCCGAGGTTGTACCTGATCGCCTGGCCCATTTCCGGAAGGTGCTCAAGGCACTGCACAAATGCGTCTGCAGCGTCTTGGATGTGCAGATAGTCGCGAACCGCTGAGCCATCGCCGTTGACTGGCAGGGCAGTCTGGTCAGCTGCAGCCGCAATCGCTCGCGGAACCAACCTGGTCAAGTCAGGATCGCTGCCGCCGGCGATGTTCGGAACTCGCAGAACGGTCGCCGCGAGATGTCCGCCTCGCGCCTGGGCCTCTATCGCTAGCTCGGCCGCAAGCTTGCTGCTCGCGTACGGATGCGGCGGAGCATCGCGGACCTCTTCATTCATCGGCTGACGCTCTGGCGTCCCGTAGATGGCCCCCGTCGACGCGAAGACGATCCGCCGTACGTCGGCGGACTCCATGGCTTCCAGCAGGTTGATCGTCCCACCTACGTTCACCCGGAAGTAGCGCATCGGCTCGGCAAATGACTCCCGCGCGCGGGTGATCGCGGCCAGGTGACACACCGCATCGACGTCGCGCACCGCCCGATGCATCGACTCGCTATCGAGTAGATCAGCTGTACGGACCTCGGCTGCACCAGTAATCGGTGCGCCCTTCGCGCGCACCATGGCCACCGGTTCGTGGCCCGCCTCGCCCAACGTGGCCACGACGGCTCGACCGATGTAGCCGTTTGCCCCGGTTACCAGTACACGCACCAGGCCATCATGGCATCACGGGAGCAGTTGGTCACGGTGCCGCCAGGTGAGCGCTATACACGCCGCCGCGGCGGCGGCCAGCGGTTCACGGTTCAGCGCCCGTCGCACATTTGCCGACGTCCAGGGAATCCCCACCGTTCCAGGTTCGGACGGGTATACCTCGCCCTCGGCGTTCTGCGACACCAAACCTTCGAACGCTGCATCAAAAACGTCGGAATCCATCACGACCGTGGTCAGGATCTCCCCCGCCGGCGCAAGCGGATCCAGCCCGATCCCGAAGCACCATGCGCGAACCTGACCAGCTCGCCGTCCCTCAGTCAAAGTTCGAAACGGCTCGATGTCGTAGTCGACGGGAACACCGCTGCTCCCGTCGTGTTCCGGAGTGTCGAGAAGTTCTTCGGAGTACTCGCGAATCATGTTGCGCCACAGACTGAAATCTCGCGATACGTTCACCTGGCCGATCGCTGCAGGCTGAAACACGCCCGCGGGGATGATGTGCGTCAGCCCGGCGGCCAGCGTCACTTGCGCCGATCCACGTCTATGCAGGAAGAAGGTGTCGCCCTCGGGCGCCCTCCGGATCGTCAACGTGTTGATGCTCGGAAGAATCGGCCGCCGGCGAGGGTCAAACAGGTCCCCGATTCGGCGGCGGAACGGCAACTCGTCCAGAGTGAGCCGCTCCTGCCCATTACGCGATATCCAAGCAGCAGCGGTCTCGTGCGCGATGACTTCGCAGACGTCCACCATGTCGAAGTACGTAGTCAGCCCGAAAGCCATCCGGCCGCCAGCCCCCTCGAACGAAGCATCGAGCAGACGATATGACGTGCGGTTCTCGAACAGCGACGGCCGGGCGATCGCGCGTATGGCCTGGCTATAACGCCCATACCGCAAGCCGTTCGCCCGCATCGGTCGCCACGGCTCGGATTCCACCTCGCTGCCATCGAACATGGGCGGTTCAGCGTCGGTATTGAAGGTCAAGTCGATCGAATCGAGGTCGATCGGCGCCGGCGCCATCCATTCCGGCCACGTGATGCAAGTCGTCCCCTCGATGACGGTGGCATCCCAGTACAGGCGAGCCGCCGCAGCGGTCAGTGCATGCCGATTCCGGTTCAACGTCTGCCGCACAAGTCGCCATTCAGTAACGGCCTCGTCGCGCGTCGCCTGGGCAGCATCCGGAAGATCGATAATTCCCAGCGTTTCAGGCGGCAGATCCATTGCCCGCGCAAACTGCCGCAACTGCCCGACGTCCCGGCAGATTCTCTTTCCAGTCAAATACATCGACACGAGAGTCCGATCGATGCCAAGGACCTTGGCCATTTCCTCCTGTTTAGTCAATCCGTGCGCGCGCATGTACGCGCGAATAACGTCAGGCAGACGCGAATCACTTACAGACCTCGCCATATGAAACGTTCCCCTCTAATCAACCGCCCAGGTGGCTATCCACCACTCTAGCACCCCCACCGACAGATCGACCCAAACTCCGAAATGCCCAACAGGATCGCCACATGCTGCCCCGACCCTCTATCACGACTTTCTGCGCGTGCTGGTCCCCCACCGAATCAATGGCCCAACAGCCACCCGGCCGACCCAACGCACCATGCCACCAACCCACCCAGTGCCGGTCTTCTCTTGTGCCGGTCCCTCCTCGTGCCGGTAATCCTCGGTTAAGTCTCTCCTCAGTCCAGTCCTCATCCATCCAGTCCAAATCAGCCCCGGTTTGCCCCGCGGACCAGCCCACCCACCCAACCGTCTGCCTGGCTGCCGCATGGACACTAAATGCGCCCGCAGGGTGTGTTTAGTGTCCGTGCGGCAGCCAGGCAGACACCACCACGAAAACCGCTGGTCGGCGGGGCAAACCGGGGCGGACGGTGGCCTACGGACTGCGGTCCGTAGGCAACTATCCGTAGGCCAAGCAGGCTTGGCGGCAGGACCCGCCACACGACCGGGCGTATGGATCGATCGCACAAGAACGCAGAATCCCGTATGTCGCGCGTTGATCTTTGGGCACCATGTGGCGTGCGTGAGAGGATTAGCCCTCGGCCCGCAGGCCGCCCACAACGTGGGAGTACGCGATCCAGGAGGAGAAGCCATGACGACGCCGGCGCACGACGATCGGCTGAGGCGCGTCATCAAGGCGGATCAGAAGACTATTCGCCTCTTCAAGGAAGGTGTTTCCCTTGAAGGAACCCTGGGGCTAAGCATCTCGGACATCGTCCATCAGGTCACCGCGGACCGCCTGCGACTCGGCGAAGAATTCATTCACGACGCAAACACTATGAAGCGGGCTCGAAGACTGAACCCTCGCAGCGTAATCGGAAGATTCTATTATGGAATGTATAATGGCATGCGCGCCGTATGCTACTTTCATCACGCTGGCGATGACCACGAAGAGCACAATCAGTTGTACAAGTACATACCAGACGACTTCCCCGGCCGACAACTCCGAGCAAATGAATTGAAGGATGCTCGAGTTCGCCGAAATGAAGCTGATTACGACCCTTATCCAATAAATAGCAATTACTTTCGAAGCGTCGTGCAGTCCTTAGATCCATTAGCTAACAGTTTCATAAGGGAGTGCCGATCCTACCTGGCAAGCAAAGGATGTGGGTTTCTGTGAAAGTCGGGCAAAGTCATACTCCGGAAGATGTCGTTCGCCTGATGATGGAACGCGCGAGCGGTGTCCGGGTTATAGACGTACAGGTACGAGACTACCCCGGTGAACGCAACTATGTGCTTTACGTGCCGGAGGACGACCTTGCGTCGGCCGCCAATCATACTGCGGAGATAGAAGCGGAGCTCGCGACTGACGACATTCAGATCTTTCTGATAGTTCGAGCTGCGCAAGAACAAATGATCGCAGAGTCGACGAAGTTGGCACCGCCGGTTCAAGACTTCGGTGATCCTCGAGTTACGGAACTAGTCGGCCTTGTTAGCGCCCGTTCCCGTGTTTCAGCAGCCGAACCCAGCCTGGTTTATGTACCTGACGTTCGTGCCAGCCTCTCGGCTGTAACGGCCGCTCGCCATCATCTCATCTTCGGCCGCAGAGGATCGGGAAAGACCGCATTGCTGGTCGAAGCGCGACGGAGAGTAGAAGCTGTCGGGGCTATAACCGCTTGGATTAACGTCCAGACATATCGGCATGAGGCTCCGCAAAGGGTAGTCTTGTGGACCCTCGAAAACATTCTATCTAGCGTCGTTTCTCGCTATGATGATCTTCCAACAAAGAGCGTGGTTTCCATATCCGTCTCTAGAGTTCATGCACAAACAATGGCACTCTTGGATAAAAATGAGAATTCGGAGCAGGAAGTTACGCTCCTAATACCAAAGGTGCAAGCCGCTCTTAGTCGCTACCTGGAAATTACGGGTGGCGAAATATATGTGTTCCTGGATGACTTCTACTATGTTTCTCGAGATAGACAGCCTGCAATACTGGATATGCTCCATGCCGTATCTCGCGACATAAAACTGTGGCTAAAGATAGCTTCCATTAAACACCTGACTCGATGGTGGGTTAGCTCCCCACCCACTGGCATGCAGACAGGTCAAGATGCTGAAATCATCGATCTCGATGTAACTCTCCAAGACCCTCAACGAGCGAGGCAGTTCTTGGAAAACGTCCTCGCCGGATACGCTAAAGCAGTGCAGATATCGTCACTGCTGCAGATATTCAGCCGTAAGGCCCTCGATCGCCTTGTGCTCGCATCAGGAGCAGTCCCGAGAGATTACATGGTGCTCGCCGCCAGTGCGGTGACGCGCGCACAGCAGAGGTCAGGAGCACGGCAGGTAGGCGCCCAAGAAGTGAACCAAGCCGCTGGCGATGCCGCAGCCGCAAAAGTAAAGGAACTAGAAGAGGATATGGCATCTAATCCAGGTTCGGCGGCACGAACTATTGAGACTCTTAAGACTATCCGTAGTTTCTGTCTGGACGAGTCAGGATACACATATTTCCTCGTAAGCTTTCGCGATAAAGAGGATAACCCAATGTGGTACAGCTTACTGACCGACCTCATGGATGTGCGTCTAATTCATCTAGTTGAGGCTGGCGTATCCGACCCACATTCAGCCGGCCATCGATCGGAGGCTTACATGCTTGATTTGAGTCAGTATTCAGGCGCTCGGCTGAAGCAGAAAATTCGCATGCTCGATTTCGAGAGCGGAAAGTTTGTATCGCGGCAGACACGAAGCTCTGAGCCAACAAGGATCGCACACACTTCAAGGCAATTTACCGCGATTCTTCGCAGCGCGCCTCGATTTCCGCTGGATCGGCTTCAACTTCCGCAATAGGAATCATCCGTACCTACCATGTTGTTTCGGCACATCTACCCTGCGACCAGTTGACCGCACCACCAGTCCCAGTCATTTTTAGATCGGTAACCAACAGGGCATGATCACGAAGTTGTGCTCGGCTCCGTGGAGGCTGCGGAGTGGCTGGCGCCAGTTCGACCGTTGCCGATGGGGTCAACGGGCGCCGCAGCAACTGTTTCGGTTGGTGCAGCTACCTCGTCCACCTTCGCCGTCTGAAACCAGAACAGCGTGCCAAAGATCACGAGCAAAGGCGGCGACAAGACAAAAGCCCATACCATCGCACCTTGCCGTAGTAGGCCGACGGTAATCCCCACCGACCACGCGGTGGCCAACGGCCTATCACCGCTTTCCGTTTGCTGCGGCAGGGCACCTACGCCGGTGCGGATCAGCGCAGTCAACCAGTGTGCGAAGCCGTCACCCACGCGAGAGCGGATCGAGTTGGTCCGAGAATCGATCAGATCTCGAATCGCTGCGGGAAGGTATTGCCATGTCCTCGCCAAAACCCTCATTAACATCGGGGAGGCCCGAAGAAGGAGTGCGAGCACAAGTCCAAGCACCGGAAGCGCCAGGCACGCGGCCAAGATCACAGAACCTGGACCGTGTGCCTGGGCCAACAAAACGCCCCCGACCAGCAGCGTCACAGTCGCATTGGCTCGCTGCCCAGCTTCAGTACCAGGCTTGCGGGTTTCAATTGCGGCGACGAGGAGTACGCCAACTCCGGCGTAGATGCACACGAAGGTTGCGAAACCAGCCAGGCCCGCATGATGCTCGGCGGTGTACCTGCTCAGGTTTGCGAGAGTGCCTCGCCCCCAGAAGGTTACTTTTCCCAACAGGGTGCGGACGGCGTCTACCGGAGGCCTCGATTCCACGACCGAAAGTATCAGTAGCCAGGTGGAAACCATGCCAAACATGAACCGCGGCTTGGTAAAGCCAAGCAGATTCGGAAACACCTTAGTGATCACGTTGAATGGATCCACGCTTCGGATTATCCCCGAACGCGGGGCTACACCGACGTCGCACCCACCGCGACCGAGGCAACACCGTGGCCGCCCACAGGGGCCGGCCTGACTGGTGGCGCAGCCACACTCCAGCTCGTTTCAGACACAACCGAGAACGTGTCGAGCTGTGAGCGACGTTGTCTGCGATCCGCACTTGGGACCAATCTGGGACCACACGCTGTGCGCGACCCTGAACGCTGGCACGTCGGTCGCCTGACGATAGCGATCGCTTGACGTCTATGACGTGCGGAAACAACCAGATTTGAGTCCTGGGGGTCAGGTGGTCGCAGGTTCTGCGATCCTTGTCTGGATTTACCGGACTGGCCAGAGGATCGCGCGGGGTCCTGGGTTTTGGGGCCCCACCCGACCACCGGCGGTAGCACCAAACTCAGGAGACAGCGCAGCTAGACCGCATGTAGCCGGTATCGGCCAGCGGACTGGTTTTGGCTCGCATCGCTGATTACCTCGGTGTTTTGAACCGTTCGCAGCTCAGCGCCGAACGTCAACGCATGCACGTCGCTTACCGGGATGTCTAGTTCGTCTGCGATTATCCGGGCACTAACCTTCGCACTCGACCGGCTGAGTACCTGCAGGAACACCCGGGACATCTCATAGTTCGGCATGCCACCGGGCTCCGACGAGCGGAATCCTTGTGTAGACAACTCGATACAGATCTGCCGGTAGAGCCAGTCACTGATCCAGCCAGCTTTGTGTGCCGCCATGGCAAGCGCCATCGCGGAGACCTTGAATTGGCTTCGCACAGATAAGATGTCCGCGACCGTGGGGGTTGACGACAGGTACTCGACGATACTCGCCTCCGGCATCAGGAACTCTGAGGCGAAGGCGTCAGCCTCCCTCTCCACAGCGGTTGTCTCACAGGGCTCGCCGTCGTGCAGAACGAGGTGACCGATCTCGTGGGCCAGGTCGAACCGTATGCGTTCTGGAGATTTGCGGCGTGCCAAGAACACATATGGGGTACCGGATCGCCACATCGAGTACGCATCGACCGCATCAGCAAAAGGCGGCAAGCTGTAGACGCGGACACCGCGAGATTCACACAACTGCACAAGATTCGGCAACGGCTTGGTTCCCAGGCCCCAGACCCCGCGTAGCACCTGCGCGGCCGTCTTCGGATCGTTGCCAGCCAGTGGGGGCAATGCCATCTCGGGGAGGATGAACCGCTGAGAGATCCAGCGGTCGATCTCGACACCCGATACCCCAGCTGCGACCGCGGCATCGCGTTCACGGGCACCGGCTCGTCGAGCAGCGCGGAATCGAACCTCGTTTGATTCGAACACCGGCGCACCACCCCGATCGAAATAACCTTCCGGGAACTCCAACGCCTCTGCAAGTGCGGGGCGAACCCCGTGCGGGGCTTCTCCCGTCTCGTACCGAGTGATCGTGCGGGGAATGACCGACAAACGCCGCGCCAGTTCAGCTTTCGTCATTCCCCGACGCATCCGCGCAATCCGAATCCGATCCGGATCCAGGTACGCCTCAGCCGACTTCGACAACCCGGAAGTCAACGTCTTGTCCCCCGACGTCGCGCGGCCTCGCGCTGTCACTGTCCGGCCTCCATTCATCGAGGATCACCCGCACTATCCAACCAGTGAACTGGCCGTCTTTGAACCCGACCGGCAGGGATATTTCCATACGCACACCCTCGGTGTCCCGGTAGTACAGAAGGAACCACGGTCCGCGTGGTGGCTGTACACGCAGGTCACTGTCATGGTTGTCGCCGGCGTTGCCGCGCAGCGTCTCGACCGTGATCAGCGGTAGAGTGCCATTAACCGCCTCCTCGGTCGCTTTCCCCCGACGACGTGCAGCAGACGGGCCCGGGGAGTGATCGCCGATTCCAGTTATTTCGTTACCCCCAACGATGGACAGCGTGTAGGTGCCATCCTTCCGCACAGAGATCGGGCGATTCTTCGGATCGCCCCCTGCCCACAGCTTCGTCGTAGCAAGTCGTTCACGTAGCGTGCCGACGACGTAGATCCACCGCATCAGACCAGCGGCCGTAACCGGGTGATGGCTGGTCATGTTGCGGGCCCAAGTGTCGCCCGCCGCGATGGCGGCCACGACATCAGGGACTTCGATTCCCATGCGGCTCAGATATGGGGCGCTGTCCGGAGGTTCGATGACGATCGGGGACTGAAACGGCATGGGCTGGCTCATGGTGCTGATACCTCCGTCGCGCCTCAATATTCTGTTCAAAACCGGTCAATGACCAGGTCATGGGCAGATTAGCACACGCTACAAAGCCGGTTGGAGGATCTGAACAACTACCCTGGCCGGGCCTAGAAGGCGACACGTCCGCGCGAAGGCCTCCTGTGACGATGAGCCGATGACCTGGCACGTCCAGCACGATCGGGACGCGTTCAAAGAGCTGTGGTTGCTGTTCGAGAACAAAGAGTCCCGGTTCCCGCTGTATCCAGGCGAATCGACCGTGATCGACTACTCATACACGGTCGGAGATGACAAGTGGGGGCAGTGGTTCCAGCGCGCCATTCGGCTGCCGACCGACCAGATCGTCGTCCGCCTCGATTTCCCGATGGAAATCCGGCCGAAGGTCTGGGGCATGGAAACGTCGATGAGCGCGGAAGCTCAGCCGTTCCGGGATCCGATCCAGCGGGTGGAATCCGGTGACCGCGTACAGTTTTCCTGGAGCACGGACAGTCCTCCGCTTCATGCACGCTACCGGCTCGAATGGCGTTTCAAGAACCATCACCCGAAGGACGAGATGCCCACCTCCGACGTACTTCCCAGCGAGCGAATGTCGGCCCTCGGGATCCTCCAGGAGGGCGACCCGGCGCTGTCCGAACCTGCGCGGCCGTTCGACCTTCCTCAATGTCGAGCACGTCGATATCGACGGCAATGAACAGATCACTCGGTCTGGCGCGGCTCGTCGCACACGAAATCGACCACCTGGCCGGACTGCTGTACCGGTGGCGGATGCTGCCTGGCACAGCCGATTCCTGTGGCGCAATACCGCGGCACCGGTCAACAGTGGAACTACCCATCCTGATGGACAGTGTCGCCGGTTCATCGTGATCGGCGCATACGTCGTGGACTGCATCGCCTGAACGAAAACCCTTCCGGCGTGGGAATCCAACACACCAGCCGAATCGATCACCCTGGTCCCCGGCGGAAAGGCGCTCAATCAGGCGGTCGCCCTGCCCCTCCGGGACGTTGCCGGGTAATCAGTTTCGTCACGATATTCAGGGAACTCCAGATAGCGTGTTCGGGGCACTCGCCCACAGCGCTATAAATGCAGGTCACAGCACGTTGAAAGGGTTTTCGGACCAGAATGGTCACGAAACTCGCCTACGGCATCGCAGTGCGATGCTCCCACGTAGCAGCTTAAGATAAGCCCTCTGACCTGGAGTGATGCTCAACTATTGACCACATCAACCGGATTCGCTAACCTCTCCTCCATCGGGTACAGGTGTGCCCACAGGCTTCAGCCGCCAGCGGCTGGGGCCTTTTTTCGTGTCCGCAGAAGGCCCTCGGCAAACGTTTGCCGGGGGCCTTCTTTCGTTCTTGGAGGTTGATCGGTGACTACGGACGTCGCAGCGAGGACAGACCTGGCCTATACCGCAGACGGATGGCTTATGTTCTGGATCCAGCTTCCGATGTTGGTTCTGGGGCTGGCAGTGATCATCGGGCTGATCCGGGCTCGGCGAGAAGATATCCCACAGATTTTCGCGGCCTTCACGGCTGCATTTGGCCATCATCAAAAGATCGGACATCTGAGGTCGCTTCGCTCACGTTCCGCTCAGCATGGGCTCTCGGCGCCCACGGAATACGATCAACAGACGGACTTCGATGAGGAGCTTCGATGAGTCGCCGCCGACACCGGAACGGGAAGTCGCTCGCCGATCTTGTTGCTAACGGGTTCCTCAGTGACGAAGTCAAGACGGCCCTGAAACACATGTGGCAAGGCGACGGATCGGGCTGGGGCCCGAGCGTGCCGGGCTGGTCGGAAACGATGATCCGACGCTTCGTCCTCGAAGGCGAAACACTGGAGGACATTGGACGTGACATGGGGTTTCCTCCGCACTGGGTTGAGTACTACATCGAGATCGGCTTGAGGCGTTTACGGACTACAGAGTCACGTCACGCACTTGCTGACTACCACTACAGCGCGCCGCCATCGGACTACCGGTTGTGTCCAGGTTGCTTCAGAGAGTTACCACGACGGCAGGAAGGGCAGCGGGGGCGTCCAAAGCAATACTGCGACAGCACTTGTCGGCAGCGTGCTCATCGCGATCGAAAGGGGCGAGCCTAGCTGTTGGTGGAGCTCGACGTCCGTGCCCAGTCCTGGCAAGTGGCGTTCTGGTGCCACCTCACCGACGACGAGCGCGCCGTGTTCCGCACAAGAAGCACAAACGGTTCTTGACTGGGTCGTGGAAGGCTGCGCGCCCGCAACCGGCCCGCAGCAGCCTTCGACGTAACCAATCTCACCAACGTGGCCAGCGTCCAAATGGCCTGGTCAGCTCACACACCCAACGTCACCAGAACCAACACATATCGCCCAAACGTCGAGACCGACGACCTTGAAAACCGTCGTGGTTCACGCCACCGTGGGTTCAAATCCCACACCCACCGCAGATTTTCTGCATCTCCTTTCTCGGCGTGCGATTCGGCGTGTCGTCTTTCGGCCGATCCGAAAGGACGACTTCGTGCGCTCCGGGCTGCTCGAACGGCTCACGAATGGCTGCTGTGCGGGCGTAGGCCCAGGCCGCCGCGGTGGATGGCGGATTTTGTGAGGGGACCGCCGTTGTAGTCGATGCTGCCGGTGCGGTAGATGATGGGCGGTCTGCCGTCGACCAGGTGCGGGGTGGTGTAGGTGCCGTCACGGACGAAGGCGCCGAGCGCCGGGGTCACCACCCTGTTTCGGGTGGAGAAGTAGTACCACATGGCCGCGCCCAGCGCGCCGCCCGCCAGGCCCGCTGCCGCGTAGGTGGCGGCGTTGGTGTCGTCGCCGTAGTAGTCGTCGGTGGCGTCGTCGCATTCGGTGTCGTCCACCCGGAGTCCGGTGACAGCGTCCGCGCATACGGCGGCGAAATCCACGTCGGGCGCTTCGGATTGCGAGGTGGTGGTTTCGGTGCTGGTTTGCATGGCCGATGACGGCGTTGTCGACGCCGGCGGCGCTGTCGTCGGTTGTGTTGTCCGCGTTGTGGTCCGGGTGAACCAGTCGGTCGTGGGCGGCGATTGCGGGGCGGCGGTCGTCGAGTCCGGGCCGCAACCGGTGACGAGATACAGACCGGCTACGACAGGTACCAATACGAGCGCCGGAACCAGGCCGTGCTTCCTACAACCGGACATGAAATCGCTTTTCCCCCAAATCGTTCGATGCCGCTCACATGCCGCGCGACCGTCGGACAGTACTTTCAGGATTGTCAGCCGCTATTAGCGCGCAAATCATCGGCAAAGGTAAGGGGCGAGTAGAACGAAACTTTGGGGCCGAAGACTCTTGTACTGCACAGCCTTTGCGATCACTACGCTGCGAAACGCCTTGGGCACCAACTGATCACCACCCCGGGAGGTTCGCAACAGCACAGCGGGTCACCCGGGGCCTCACCCGTTTGCGGCACGGCCGACAGCAACCGCATGCCCGGTCACCCGGCTTCCCGCTCGCATCCGAACCGCACCGAACCGCGACAGACCGGCGACAACCGCGGCGGACCGGGCGAACGATGCCGGAACACCCGGGGTGAGATGCGGTAATCGACTGGGCTACAACAGGATCCGCCGACCGGTATCCACCAGTGGGTCGAGAACGTCAGGGCCGCCGAAGCTCATCCCCGGTGGATGCCGCTTCGACATCTACCACGGTGACGACCATCGCTTCGTCGTCGATGCGGCAGATGATCCGGTAGGCACCACGCCGGGCCGAGAATCCGTGCTGGAGAAGGCCGCTATTTGCCGCCGCGACCGGATAATTCGGCGTCGACCAGTTCGAAAACCTCGGCTATGACGCGGAGTTGGGTGGGCGTGAGCAGGTCCACGAAGTCGCGGCGGACTTCGGTGACGTGGCCGGCGGAGGCGGCGCGGAGGCGTTCCATGCCCTCGTCCGTGAGGTGTGCGCGGACGCCTCGGCCGTCCTCCTCGCAGGACGTGCGGCGGACCATACCCGCGGATTCCATGCGCCGGATCTGGTGTGTGAGACGGCTTCTGGAGGACAGCACGCCGTCGGCGAGATCGCTCATCCGGAGAGAACGGTCGGGGGCCTCGGACAGCAGTACCAGAATGCGGTACTCGGCGACGGTCAGATCACTGTCACGTTGCAGCTGACGATTCAGTTCCGCCATCAGGCGCTGATGCCCGTCCATGTAGGCACGCCAGGTCCGCTGCTCGGCCGAGCTGAGCCAATTCGGCTCTGCCGCCGCGCGACCGCTCGGTTCCTCGATCATCCGGACATTCTATTTCCCGGGCCGATGCGGACATCGACCTCGGTGTCCACCTCCCGTTCGATGAACGGGCCGTTGCTCAGTTCGGCGCACCCCGCAGCACGCCGCGATCCAGTTCGGCGGGACGGCAGAAACCCGACAGTCCCATCGACGCGTCGAAATCGGCCAGCAGCAGGCGCAGTGCGTGGCGAACGCCGTCGCGGCCGGCCAGCCCGAGGCCATATGCCCACGGACGTCCGTAGAGCACCGCCTTCGCTCCCAGCGCCAGGGCGATCATGACGTCCGAACCGGTGCGCACACCCGAGTCGAACAGGACGTCGGCGCGGTCGCCGATCGCGGCGACGATCTCGGGCAGGGCGTCCAGGGCCGCGATCGAACCGTCGACCTGACGGCCGCCGTGGTTGCTCACCACGACCGCGTCGGCGCCCGCGTCGATCAGTTCGCGGGCGTCGGCGGGATGCAGGACGCCCTTCACCGCGATCGGCAGATCGGTCCACTCGCGCAGCCGCCCGATGTCAGCAGCGCGCAGGGTGTGGTTGCCGAACAGGCCAACCCAGGTGAGCACGGCCATCCGCAGGGCCTCCTCGCTCTCCTCCGGCGGGGTGGCGAGTTTGGCGCGGAAAATGGGGTCGGAGAGGTAGTTCGCGATGCCCTTGCCCTGCAGGAACGGCAGATGCCCGAGTTCGAGATCGCGTGGGCGCCAACCCATTCCGGGAGTGTCAGCGGTGACGACGATGGCCCGCGCCCCGGCCGCCGCGGCCCGTTCGACCAGTGACCGGGCCAGGTCGTGGTCGCTGGGCCAGTACAGCTGGTACCACCACGCGCCCGCCGCCGCACCGACCTCCTCGATCGGTGTGGAGGACGCGGTCGACAGGACCATGCCCACACCCAGTTCCCGGGTGACCTCCGCGACGAGCGTCTCGCCCTTGTCGCGCAGCAACTCCAGCACGCCGATCGGCGCGGTGAGCACCGGCGCCGCGAGTTCGGTGCCCAGCACCTCGACCGACAGGTCCCGCCCGTCCGGACCGCTGGTCCCGCGCCACATCCGCGGCACCAGCCGATACCGATCGAAGGCGGCCGCGTTCGCCGCCGCGGTCCGCTCCGCCGACGCGCTGCCCGCCACGTACGCATAGGCGACCGCATCCAGCTGCTCACGGGCTCGTCGCTCCAACCCCGCGGCCGACATCGGCAGTTCCGGCACCGCACCGGACAGCCCGGCCAGATAGATCTCGTTCTGGAAGTCGGCGAAGCTCATGCTCCGACGCTAGCCTGCCGTGCCGGACCGCGAACCGGGTATCCCATATCGCGGCCGGTCCGGCCCCTTATCGCGGCCGGTCCCGCGCAAGCCCCCTGAACCTCGCCATGCGGACAACCTGCGCGTCCGCGCGAATGCGGCTCGCGGTGCCACGCCCGGACAGGGCCCGGGACCGCATCGCAGGCGCGTGGAGTCCACAATGAGCGTCATGTATGCGATCGAGCTGGACGGCTTCGGCGGGCCCGAGGTGATGCGGTGGGCGCAGAGTCCCGACCTGCCCGGTCCAGGTGCCGGAGAGGTGCTGGTCGAGGTCACCGCGGCGGGGGTGAACCGGGCGGATGTGTTGCAGCGGCAGGGGTTCTATCCGCCGCCGCCGGGGGCCAGCGAAACGCTCGGGCTGGAATGTTCGGGAGTGATCGCGCGAGTCGGGGACGGCGTGCGGGATTGGCACCCCGGCGATCGGGTGTGCGCGCTGCTGTCCGGGGGCGGGTACGCCGAACAGGTGGTGGTTCCGGCGACGCAGCTGCTGCCGGTGCCGGACGGGATGGATCTCGCTGTGGCAGCGGCACTTCCGGAGGTCGCGGCGACCGTCTGGTCGAATCTGGTCATGCGGGCCGGACTGCACGCCGGACAACTGCTGCTGATCCACGGCGGCGGCAGCGGGATCGGGACGCACGCCATCCAGGTGGCGGTCAGCCGGGGCGCGCGGGTCGCGGTGACGGCCGGATCGCAGGGAAAGCTGGATCGCTGCAAGGAATTCGGCGCGAGCATCCTGATCAATTATCGCGAGGAGGATTTCGTCGCCACCCTCGCCGAATCCGGCGGCGCGGACATCATTCTCGACAATATGGGCGCGGCGTATCTGGGCCGCAACATCGAGGCGCTCGCCGAGGACGGCCAGCTGTGCGTCATCGGCATGCAGGGCGGGGTCAAGGGCGAGATGAACCTGTCCACGCTGCTGGGTAAACGCGGCACCGTGCACGCCACCAACCTGCGCAGACGCCCGGCCACCGGACGCTCCAGCAAGGCCGAGATCGTCACCGAACTACACCGCCACCTGTGGCCGCTGATCGCCCAGGGCACCGTCGTCCCGGTCGTGCACGCCGAACTTCCCGTCACCGAGGCCGCCGCCGCCCACGAGCTGTTGGACTCCTCGGAAACCGTCGGCAAGGTGCTGCTGCGAATCCGCGAGAACTGACACGAGCGCCACGAACCTCGCTCCGGGCCACCGCGACAACCGATTTCGCAACGACATGGGCAACTCGCCGGGAACGCCCGGAAACTCGGTCACGCCCCTACCGACGGTCCGAAGCGAAAATCTCGCGGCACCCGCGACACGCTGAAGTCATGGAGAGGCGGGGAGTATCAGTCCAGCGAGGTGAGTGCCCGGCCCAGCTGATCGATCTCGAATTTCGTTGTGTAAGGCGCCAATCCGATGGTCACCGCGCCGCCCTCGTCGTTCACGCCCAGCGCGTCCAGCAGACGACTCCCGCCGTGCGCGCCGGACAGCGTGCCGATCCGCAGATCGGCGAGTTTCGCGGACACCTTCTCGGCCTGCAGTCCGGAGATGGTGAAACTCACCGTCGGGATGCGGGTGGAGGCCCGGCCGATGACGGTCAGGTTCGGGATGCGGTCGAGCACCTCCATCAGGTGCTCGAACAGGTGGTCGTGATAGTCCTGCAGCGAGGTGATCGATATCTCGAGCCGCTCCCGCCGGGAGCCGGTCGCCTGCTCGTCCAGACCGGCCAGATAGTCGATCGAGGTGGTGAGCCCGGCCAGCAGCGCGTACTGGTGCCCGCCGACCTCGAGCCGCTCGGCGCCCTTGGCGTACGGGTTCAGCGACATCGACGGAATCCGGTCCAGGAAGGCCGGATCGCGGAAAACCAGCGCACCGATCTGCGGGCCGCCCCACGCCGGGGCCGACAGGGCGACCACGTCGGCGTTGAGATCGTCGATATCGATCAGCGCATAGGGTGCGGCGCCGAAGCAGTCGGCGACCAGCAGCCCGCCGACGTCGTGCACGCGATCGGCGGCCACCCGCACCGACGGGGCCGAACCGACGATCGGCGAGGCGGCCGTGAGCGCGACCAGACGCGCGGTCGGCCCGATCAGCTCCTCGAACTGCCAGGCCGGCATCTCACAGGTCTCGATCTCGACCTCGGCCCAGCGCACGTGCGCGCCATACCGATTCGCGATCCGCAGCCACGGCGCGACATTCGCCTCGTCGTCCAGGCGGGAGAGCACGATCCCGGTGCCCAGGCCGAGCCGGGAGCTCAGCGATTCGGCCAGCCAGGCCAGCAGGACCGCCCGGTCCGGACCGAGCACGACGCCCGCCGGATCACCGCCGACCAGGTCCGCCACGGCCTCGCGGGCCGCGTCCAGGATGGCGCCGCTACGCCGGGCGGCGGCGTGGCGGTTGGTGTGCGAAAAGGCCGACGTGCGGAAACCCGTTGAGACGGCACGCGATACCGAATCCGGAACAAGCATGCCCGCCTGCGGGTCGAGATGGATCCACCCGTCGCCCAGGGACGGTATGAGGCCCCGAACCCGTGCGACGTCGTAAGTCATGCAGGCCACTCTAAGCGCAGGGGGCAAGTCGGCGTAACCGTGTTCACGGCAAACGACCGCTCGCGCACCGACGAGGGCAGGACGGTGGAACCCGCATCGAGCGGGCTACCGGGTGGGAGATCACGCAACATGGGTAACCGACTTTCAGCAAACCGAGCACCACACACGATGCGGAAACGACCGCAACAGAATACTGTGTCTGATTTGCCTCCGCTTCGCTCCGGCGTGTTCGCGGCAACCGAAGTCGCACCGCTCGGCCCCGTGCCGGGCACTCGTTCCTCGCACCCGCAACGCGTCCGACCGGCGAGACGGGCCGCGAACCTCGGAGTTGGCGGAGTCCTGGGTAATGAGGCCGGGTGGGCGAAGTCATGTCGTGGGCCGTCGCCGTCGCTGCGGCGGGGTTCGTGACGTCGGCAACTCACCGCCGGGCCTGCGGCGAAGACTCATTCCCCGCGTCCGACCGGCGGGACAGGCCGCGGACCGGATACCCGCTTAGCGCATCCGGCTCGAAGCGGACATGATGGAGGCCATGACGCACTCGGACGGAGAATCGGATTCCATCGTGGTGATCGGACCCGACGGCCAGCCGCTGGTCGTGCCCGCCAGTTCCCGGGGTGTATCGCCGCTCACCGGCCAGGTGGTCGGCGAGGGCGCTACCGGGGCCGGCGACGAGGAGGGCAAGGAGGAGTCGCTGGCCGATATGGTCGAGCAGCCCGCCAAGGTCATGCGGATCGGCACGATGATCAAACAGCTGCTGGAAGAAGTGCGGCACGCCCCGCTCGACGACGCCAGCCGCAGCCGGCTGCGCGAGATCCACAAAACTTCCATCCGCGAACTGGAACAGGGCCTCGCGCCGGAGCTGCGCGAGGAGCTCGAGCGGCTGGCGCTGCCGTTCGGCGAGGACACCATCCCCTCCGACGCCGAATTGCGGATCGCCCAGGCCCAGCTGGTCGGCTGGCTGGAGGGTTTGTTCCATGGCATCCAGACCGCGCTGTTCGCCCAGCAGATGGCCGCCCGCGCGCAGCTCGAACAGATGCGTCACGCGCTCCCGCCCGGAATGCACGCTCCGCGCGAGGGCGGTCAGCAGGGGTCCTCGGGAGTCAGTGGCCAGTACCTGTAGAGCGGCACCCGTCTTCCGCTACAGTCGAGCACTGTGCCTGCAGCTGCTCCTGCCGAGTCGGCGGTCGCCGAACAGAGCCCGGCCGACGTCTCGGTAGCCATAGTGTCCGATTCCCAATCGTTCCGGCGTGCGTTCAAGGATCTGCGCGACGGCTTCGCCCAACGTGAGCTATGGCTGTCGCTCGGCTGGCAGGACATCAAGCAGCGCTATCGGCGATCGGTCCTGGGCCCGTTCTGGATCACCATCGCGACCGCGGTGCAGGCGGGGGCGATGGCGGTGCTCTATTCGACCCTGCTGGGCCAGGACCTCCGGGCATATGTGGCCTATGTGACGGTCGGCCTGATCACCTGGAACATCATCTCGAACAGCATTCTCGAGGGTTCGGAGATCTTCATCGCCAACGAGGGGTTGATCAAACAACTCCCGTCGGCGCTGAGCGTGCACGTCTACCGGCTGGTGTGGCGGCAACTGCTGTTCTTCGCGCACAACCTGATCATCTACGTGATCCTCATTCCGGTCGCGGGCCTGTGGCACCACCTGCATTGGAGTGTGCTGCTGGCGATTCCGGCGATCGGGTTGATCTTCCTCAACGCGATGTGGGTGACGCTGGTGTTCGGCATCTTCGCCACCCGCTACCGGGATATCGCCCCGATCTTGAGCAGCATGACGCTGATGCTGTTCGTGCTGACGCCGGTGATGTGGAATACCAAATCGCTCACCGACCACGCCGGCGCCATCGGCGAACGCGCCCGGCTGATCGAGATCATCCCCACCTACCACTATCTGGAGATCGTGCGTGCCCCGCTGCTGGGTGAGCCGTCGAGCCTGCTGAGCTGGGTTGTGGTGCTGGGCATCACCGTGGTGGGCTGGGCAGTGGCGATCCTGGCCATGAAGCAGTTCCGTTCTCGCGTCCCGTACTGGGTGTAAAGGGCCATATGACCGAGCGAGTGAGCATCGAAACCCATGACGCATGGGTGGAATTCCCGATCTTCGACGCCAAGTCGCGATCGCTGAAGAAGGCGTTCCTGGGTAAGGCGGGCGGCGCGATCGGGCGCAATCAATCCGACGTGGTGGTGGTCGAGGCGCTGCGCGAGATCAGCCTGTCCTTCTCCGAGGGCGATCGCGTCGGACTCGTCGGGCACAATGGCGCGGGCAAATCGACTCTGCTGCGGTTGCTTTCGGGAATCTACGAACCCACCCGCGGCAGCGCGCAGGTGCGCGGGCGGGTCGCGCCGGTGTTCGATCTCGGCGTCGGCATGGACCCGGAGATCTCGGGATACGAGAACATCATCATTCGCGGACTGTTCCTCGGGCAGACCCGCAAGCAGATGCTGGCGAAGGTCGACGAGATCGCCGAATTCACCGAACTCGGCGAATACCTGAGCATGCCGCTGCGCACCTATTCGACCGGTATGCGGGTGCGCCTGGCGATGGGCGTGGTGACCTCCATCGACCCGGAGATTCTGCTGCTGGACGAGGGTATCGGCGCGGTCGACGCGGAGTTCCTGAAGAAGGCGCGCAACCGGCTGCGCGATCTGGTGGCCCGCTCGGGCATCCTGGTGTTCTGCAGCCATTCCAACGAATTCCTCGCCCAGCTCTGCGATTCCGCGATCTGGATCGATCACGGCACCGTGCGGATGCGCGGCGGCATCGAGGAAGTGGTGCGGGCCTACGAGGGCCCGGAGGCCGGTGACCATGTCGCCCAGATACAGCGCGAACTCGCACGGGAACTGGAGCACAATCGTTCATGAGTGATCAGGTCCCGGGTGAGGGCGTACAGCTGTCCGGCCCCGGCCCGAAGTCCCGGATCGTCGCGGTGGTCGTCACGCACAAGCGTCGCGAACTGCTCGCCGAATCGTTGCAGGTGCTCACCGCGCAGACGCGTCCGATCGATCACCTGATCGTCGTGGACAACGCCAACGAACCCGAGGTCGGCGAGCTGGTGCGCGAGCAGCGGGTGGAGTCGACCTATCTGGGTTCGGAGCACAACCTCGGCGGCGCGGGCGGTTTCGCGCTGGGCATGCTGCACGCGCTGACGCTCGGCGCGGACTGGGTGTGGCTGGCCGATGACGACGGCCGTCCCGAGGGACCCGAGGTGCTGGCCACGCTCGCGGACTGCGCGACGAAACACGGTCTGGCCGAGGTGTCGCCGGTGGTCTGCGATATCGACGATCCGGATCAGCTCGCCTTCCCGTTGCGCCGCGGTGTGGTGTGGCGGCGCCGGCGTTCGGAGCTGTACACCTCCGCGGACGGCGACGAGGATCTGCTGCCGGGTATCGCCTCGCTGTTCAACGGCGCGCTGATCTCCGCTCGCGCGGTGGATGTGATCGGCGTGCCGGATCTGCGCCTGTTCGTGCGCGGTGACGAGGTGGAGGTGCATCGGCGGCTGGTTCGATCGGGCCTGCCGTTCGGGACGTGTCTGCGCACTGCCTATCTGCATCCGAACGGGTCCGCGGAGTTCAAGCCGATTCTCGGCGGCCGCATGCACACCCAGTACCCGGACGATCCGGTGAAGCGGTACTTCACCTACCGCAATCGCGGGTACCTCATGGCCCAGCCCGGCATGCGAAAACTGTTGCCGCAGGAGTGGGCCCGGTTCTCCTGGTTCTTCCTGGTACAGCAGAAAGATCCGGCGGGTCTGCGAGAATGGTTGCGCCTGCGGCGGCTCGGGCGGCGCGAGCAATTCCACAAACCCGGATAGACCAGTACTTTTTTGGAGGCATGGGCGTGAGCAACCCCTTCGGCGGACAACCACCCTACGGGCAGCCCTGGCAGCCGAACAGCCCACAGCCGAGTCCCGATGCGCCGCAGTCGCCCAACGGACACAGCGCCCAGGGCACACCGCAGCCGCAGACCGGTCCGGAGCAAGCCGCGGTGCCGCAGCCGGGTTACCCACAGCCGCAAGGTAATTCGGTGCCAGGGTATCCGCAGGCCGGCTATCAGCAACCCGGTTATCCACAGCCGCAGAACGTTTCGTCGCCGGGGATCCCGCAGGCCGGTTATCCGCAGCCGGGAGTTCCGCAACCGGGGTATCCGCAGCAGGGCGTGCCCCAGCCGGGGTACGGTGCGCCGAATCCTGGTGCGCCACAGCAGTTCGGCGGTCCGGCGAATCCCTACGGCGGTCAGCCCGCCCCCTACCCGCAACCGAATTATGGTGTACCACAGGGCGATTTCTTCCAGCCGCAGCCCGGTCCGCCCGGCATCGTGGTGGAGGCGTCGTACTTCCCGCTGCAGGCCCTGCTCGCGCTGAGCAGCCCGCGGATCCTGCTGAGTGGGCAGGAGGTGCCCGGAGCCCGTTGGGGCACAACGCATATTCCGGTCGGCGCGGGTCAGTACCACGTACAGGTCAAGACCAAGTGGATCTGGGATTTCGGCCCGGGTGACGCGGTCGTGCCCGTCGCCGACGGGCAGAGTACCAAGGTCTACTACCGCTCACCGGTGATGTGGATGCTCGGGGGCGCGATCGGCCCGGTACCGCAGAAGACGCCCGGCGTCACGGCCATGTACGTCATCTGGGGTGTCGTGGCGCTTCTGATCCTGCTCGAAATCTTCGTCGGCCTGGCCGCGTAGGAGCCACCGCTAAATTCCGTTGCGGTCCGCGTAATGGGCTGCGACAGTAGGTATCACAGTTCAGCAGCCATCGAAGCGCGGGAGGTGAGATACGTGAAGGCGAATATCCGGCCGGGGAGGACCGGACTGCGAGGTGGTGAGGCGACCCCTGTCGTCGCACCCATCTCCCTCCACCTCGCGTTGCGCTGAGTCCCGCGCGGCGACCGGACCGCCCTACCGGTCCGGTCGCCCGCGATCCCACTCACCGTCGACGCGTCCCCCTGTCCGCACGGCTGAATACGGCCGTTTTCGCTGGGTATGCACGGCTGTTCGATACCGGCTGGGTCCCGGCCCGCGCGATCCCCACCGATGATCCGGAAGGGATGCGAACGCACACGAGATATCGCGACACCCACCGGGCTCTCGCGTGCGCGCTGCCGCGGGCGGATACCAACATCGGCGGCCTGTGCACCGGTGAACTTGCGCTCCGCCATCCGATTTCGCCATACCCCGTCCGGTGATCCGGCCGATCTCGCGCACTGTGACATTATATGCAACTGATTGCATAGCGGCCGACTGTGGCTTAGGGTGCGTTTCAGGTCGATCCGGACACCGGCGGCGGCTCATTCGAGATCATCGAATGGGAGCGACGCCGAGAAGATTGGAGACAGGCATGACGAACGCAGCGAAGCCGCTATCGGGCAAAACCATGATCATGTCCGGCGGCAGCCGGGGCATCGGACTCGAGATCGCCAAGCGCGCCGCCGCCGACGGGGCCAACATCACCCTGATCGCCAAGACCGATCAGCCGCATCCCAAGCTGCCCGGCACCATCCACACCGCCGCCGCGGAACTCGAGGAGGCGGGCGGCGCAGTACACAAATTCGTCGGCGATGTGCGCGACGACGAGGGCGTTGCCCGCGCGGTGCAGGAGACCGTGGAACGGTTCGGCGGGATCGACATCGTGGTGAACAACGCCTCGGCGATCGATCTCGCACCCACCGAACAGCTGGCGATGAAGAAGTACGACCTGATGCAGGACATCAACTGCCGTGGCAGTTTCCTGCTGTCCAAACTGAGCATTCCGGCGCTGCGGGCGTCGGCCGAGGCCGATCGCAACCCGCATATCCTGACCCTCTCGCCGCCGCTGAACCTGGACCCGAAATGGGCCGGCGCCTCGCTCGGCTACACCATCGCCAAGTACGGAATGTCGCTCACCACACTGGGTTTGGCCGAGGAACTGCGCAAGTACGGCATCGGGGTGAACTCACTGTGGCCGCGCACCACCATCGCCACCGCCGCGGTCCGCAATCTGCTCGGCGGCGACGAGATGGTCTCCACCTCGCGCACGCCCGATATCTACGCCGACGCCGCCTACCTGGTGCTGACCTCGCCGGGCAAGAGCGCCACCGGCAACTTCTACATCGATGACGAGGTGCTCGCCGAACACGGCATCACCGATCTGGACAAATATCGGGTGACCCCGGGCGACGGGCCGCTCACCACCGACCTGTTCCTCTGATCCGGTCCGCGCCCGGACCCGGTGCGAGGTCCGGGCCGGACTAGTCTGGGGTGCCGTCAGCGATGGACTTCCCGACCGAGGAATGCACTGGTAGATGGCGCCGCCCCGCAAGCACGACACCGACGCGATCCTGGATGCCGCCCGCGGCCTGGTGCTGCGGGACGGTCCACGCGCGGCCAGCGTCGCCGCGATCGCGGCGGCCAGTGGTGCGCCCGTCGGCACGCTCTACCACCGGTTCGGCAACCGCAACGGCGTGTTGGTCGCGACCTGGATTCGGGCCCTGGAACGCTTCCAGGCCCGCGCCCTGGCCGCGGCCGAACATCCCGACCCGCTCCAGGCCGCGGTCGGAATGGCCGTATCCACAATAGATTTCGCCCGGGCGCTGCCGGAGGACGCGAGACTCCTGCTGCAACTACGCCCCCGCGACCTGCTCGACGGCGAACCGGAATCCGATCTGCGCCACCGCCTCGAGCAGATGAACGCCCCGCTGTTCGCCCACATCCAGCGCCTCGCCCGAGACCTGTTCCACAGCACCAGCCCCCGCGACCTGGACCGGGTGGCCAACGCCGTGGTCGACCTCCCGGGCGCCACCCTCCGCCGTCACGCGCGCCAAGGGGAATTGCCCCCGTGGCTCGAAGCCGAAGTCGCCGAGGCTGCGCGAATCTTGTTGACCGCCAACCGGTCCCGCGACGACAACTGACCTCACGACGACAAGTTCCCGCCGTCCCGAGGAATTTCGGACCTCGGCCCGAATTCCACGTCTACGGGTGATGCGTACCGAATGTGCGGCCGTAGCCGCCCGCACACGCGATCACACGCAAAAGACAAGGCCGCCCTGGAACACAGCGCCCTGTGCGGTTACGCACACAGACCAGACGCACGGAGCAGAGCACCCGATTCCCCGAGCAACTCACACTCCGAGGCCCGCCGCGGGCCCGGACCGGCCGAAACGCCGGGAGCGAAGCGGGGAGCCGAGGCGGGATAGCGCCGGAGTCGACAGGACCCGGCCCTGTCGCCGCGAAGCGGGGAGCCGAGGCGATAGCGCCGGAATCACAGCTCGTACAACCGCTCCCAGTTCTCCCGGCTGGTGAGTTCGGGCATGGCCGTGCGGTACTGCCGGCTCAGGGCCGGGAGTTCGCGGCGGAGGCGGCGCAGGACGCGGATGGTTCGCAGCAGCAGGGCGCGGGCCTTGGCCTTGTCCCGCTTGCGGATTCGCACACCGGACTGGGAAGCGTCGGTGACCATGACGTGGTCGAACAGGGCCACGTGCCACCAGTGCGCGTCCTCGCGGGTGACGGCCTTGAGGCCCGGCTGGGTGCGGCCGGTCCACTGCTGGATCGCACGCTTGATCAGTACCAGCAGGGGGCGGCTGGGATCGCCGACGTCGCGGCGCACCTGGATGTCGGCGGACCGGACCGGAGCGGTCGCGGCCGGATGTTTGACCGTCTCCTCGTACTCCGAGCGAGTGCCGCGCGCGGCGGCGAGGGCGGCGATGCCACCGTCCCGCAACACCTTCGGGCCCTTCAGGAAGTCTTCGATGCCCTGCAACGTGGTGTGCACCAGGCCGTACTGCATCGCGACGAGATGTTCGGCCAGAGTCCGGAACAGCTGGCGGGTAACCGCTTTGGGATCCAGGTCGGTGTGCATCGACCCGACGATGAGCGAGTTGCGCATGCTGAAATAGCGCGCCCAGTCGTCGTAGTCCTTCCAGTAGAAGTCCGCGTGCCACACCGCGGCGTTCGGCAGCGTCACCGTCACGAAACCCGCCTCGCGGGCCCGGATGCCGTATTCCACGTCGTCCCACTGGAAGAAGATCGGCACCGGGAGCCCGATCCGGTCCACCACCTCGGCCGGGATCAGGCAGGTCCACCAGGCGTTGTAGCCGGCATCGACGCGACGTTCCTGGTTGCGCTTGAGCATGCTGGTGTTGCGCAACGCCTTGGGCACCTTCTGCCCGTGCTCGAGTTCGTTCAGATGTACCTCCTCGGCGCCGACGTTGAGGTAGTCGGGGTTGAGCAGGAACAGCATCTGCGCGCCGACCAGCGTCGGCTCCACCGTCAGATTGGCGAAAGCTTGAAGTCGCACAACGGTTTCCGGCTCGCAGAGGATGTCGTCGTCCATCAGGATGATGTCGGCGTGCTCGGAATCGGCGAAACTGCCCGGCGCGGACGCCTCGTACAGACCGCGCGTGAAACCGCCCGCGCCACCGAGATTGGGCTGGCGGATGTAGTGCAGCTTCTCGCCGAACCGCGGCGCGGTCTCCTGGTACAGCGGCCGGTTCTCCACCAGATCGGTGCCCTGATCCACCACGTACACCGCGGTCAGCGCCGACAGCACCACCGGGTCCGAGGCCAGCGCCGCGACGGTGTGCGCGCAATCCTCGGCACGGTTGAACGTGCAGATCGCGATGGCCAGCGGGCGCACGCGTTCGGGCGCGGGCGCACTCCAGACCAGTTCGCTGATGCCGAGTTCGCCACCGACAGCGTCGAATTCGAGCCACAGCGCACCGCCGTCGACGTACTGGTCCAGCGGTGCGCGCAGCACCACTCTGTGTTGAATTCCGCCTGATCGGAGGCCCTGCGTGGTTACGCGCGCTGCCTCCTTCGGGCCTTGACCGTTCAGGCGGGCATCGCTCGACACGTCGGCGGAGTCGATGATGCGCCGGTGTCCGGCGATATCGGAGGCCGCCAGGCGGATGTGCGCCCGATCGGCCACCTCGAGGGTCATCGCGACCTCGACCTCGGTCACGGTCGTCCAACGCTGCCAGTAGCTGGCGGCGAACCGGCCGAAATACGTGTTGGTGTGCGCGCTCGCACCCTTGTCCAGCCGTAACGACAGCCGCTCGCGCCGTGACTTGCCTTTGACCACCGCATACAGTTCGTCGCTGATCTTGGGCGCGGGGCCGGTGAACACGCCGCGCGCCAGCACCAGCCGGTCCGGCGCGAGGTTCTCCGCGGCCCGCACCCCCGGTGTGGGGGCGACGGAGCGCCGGTCGTTCTCGGTCACGGCCTGACCAGCCGACTGTTCCATACTGGATTTCCCTCTGTGTTTCGTATGATCGGTGATTCCTGTGCGGCGGCAATCATTATCGCCGACTCACGCCCGCGTGTCGGGGCGGGTCGCCGACGCGCCGGTGAACACGAATTTGTCGTATGCCCAATAGCGGAAAACAACGGCCACGATCTGACCGATGAGGGTGCCCGAGATGTTGTCCGACAGCGGCGTCGACAGATGCAGCACATATCGGGAAAACCCCAGGCAGCCGAGTTGCAACGCGATGGCGATCAGATTGAACACCGTGTAGAGCAGATATTCGCGCGCCGCGCTGCCGCCCTTCTTGTGCGCGAAGGTCCACCATTTGTTGCCGAAATAGGTGACCACCGTCGCGACCGCGATCGCGATGATCTTCGCGATCAGCGGCGAGCGGTACAGCAGGCCGTGACCGCCCCAGAAGACCAGCAGGTTGTAGGTGCCCGCGTCGACCAGGAACCCGATCGCGCCGACCACCAGAAATGCTCCGCCGGTCCGCAATGCGGTGATCAACCTGCCGAGCAGGGCAGCACCGGATCTCCCGGTTTCCTCGGCCACTATCTCATTCCGGGACACGCTGCAATCTTCACCTCCGCGCCGTTCCGAGGTGTTCGCGGCCCCCGAATCCCGCCGTTGAGCCGGTTCCCCGCGGTCATGTCCGACGCCCGGCACGCACCGGGTCGGCGAGACGGGCGCGAGGCGTATGCGGGCTTCCGCACGGGCGTGTTGTCGATCAGGCCAGTCCCCGCAACTCACCCCGTGCCGGGCACCCGCCCCGCCTCCGGCCCACCGCGACCGGCGTCGGGGTGGCCCGGGAACGGATCCGGGCATGCGGGATCGTGACGCGCCGCGAACTTTCAGCGTTCCGCGAATCGCCCTCGGGTCGGGCGGTACCCGGCGCGAAGACCGGACGTGCGGCACAGCTCGTATACAGGGTTCGCGAACAGGTGCTCGTGGGAGCCCTGTAGCCTCCCGGTGTTCGTAATTTCGTCGGCCGATCAAAATACCGAGGGATTGACGGGGTGGACCCCACCGAATTTCGCATCGCCGCTGTGGTGCCGTGTCATAACGAGGAGGCCGCGGTCGCCAAGGTCGTCAGCGACCTCAAGGCCGCCGTGCCGGATATCGTCGTCTACGTCTACGACAATCTGAGCACCGACGCCACCGCCGAACGGGCCCGCGAAGCGGGTGCGATCGTGCGCACCGAGACGACCAAGGGC
This sequence comes from Nocardia sp. PLKS1-43, assembly GCF_059510335.1. NCBI lineage: Bacteria > Bacillati > Actinomycetota > Actinomycetes > Mycobacteriales > Nocardiaceae > Nocardia > Nocardia sp. PLKS1-43. The sequence continues at coordinate 363,688 of NZ_JCAJZQ010000003.1, forward strand.
AAGGGCAACGTGGTCCGGCGTGCCTTCGCCGACATCGAGGCCGACATCTATCTGATGATCGACGGCGACGATACCTACGACGCCGCCGCCGCGCCCCGGATGATCGAGGCCCTGCTGTCCGGGCCCTACGACCATGTACTCGGTGTGCGCCGCGAGGACGCGGGCGCCTCGGCCTACCGCACCGGTCACGAAACGGGCAACAAGGTTCTCAACGGCGTTGTCGGCAAGGTGTTCGGCGATAACGTCGAGGACATGCTCTCGGGCTATCGGGTGTTCTCGCGCCGGTTCGTCAAGAGTTTCCCGGCGGTCTCGCGCGAATTCGAGATCGAAACCGAGCTCACGGTGCATTCGCTGCACCTGCGGGTTCCGCAGACTCAGGTACCGGTCGGTTTCCGCGATCGCCCCGCGGGCAGTGAGAGCAAACTGCGCACCTACCACGACGGATTCAAGATCCTGGCGCTGATCATCGGCCTGGCCCGGCACGAGCGTCCGGTCGCCTTCTACGGCCTGTTCGGCACGCTGGCCTGGCTGATCTCGATCATCCTGACCGTGCCGATCATCGTGCAGTTCTACCAGATCCACTCGGTGCCCCGGTTCCCCACGTTGTTCCTGGCCTTCACGCTGTTGCTGCTGGGCAGTCTGGCCTGGACCGCGGGGCTGATCCTGGACGGCATCCGCCGTTCCCGCCACGAGGCCGCCAGGCTGATGTATCTGCGGTATTCGGCGGTGGGCGCCGCGGTGCCCGAACCTGCCAGGCAGGCGAGATGACCACGCAGGCCGAACCCGAAGCGGACCGATCGCCCGCCGACGACGCCGGGCAGCGGACCGACAGCAAGTCCGAAAGCGCTGGGGCCCAGGCGAATTCCCGCAGCGCGAGCCGGACCGGCGCCGCGCTGTGCTGGGTACAGCGCCACCTGGGCCTCGGCGCGCTCGCCTTCGTCCTGGTCGCGGGGCTCTTCGGCGCGGTGTTCACCGTGCTCACGCCGCCGTTCTGGGGACACGACGAACTCACCCAGTTCGGCCGGTCCTATCAGGTCGCACACGGCGGTTTCGGACCGCAGCGGATCGCGGACTCGCGCGGGGTCGCCTACGGCGGGCAGATTCCGGTGAGCATCGACGCGATGATGAACTACGCGTTCCGGGACTACAACCGCAAACCGCCCGAGCCGGCACCGCTGTCGGCCGGTCGCGCGCAGTACGACCGGCTCGGCGACGCGCCGGTCTCCTCGGCGACCAAGCAGATGTGGTTCACCAACACCGCCGCCTACTCCCCGGTTCCATACGTGCCCGCGGCCGTGGGGCTGCGCATCGCGCAGGCGACGGGACTGAACGTCGGGCAGACGGTGCTGCTGACCAGGCTCGCCGGACTGCTCGCCTATCTGGTGCTGGTCGCCTTCGGGCTGCGCGCGTTGCGCGGATATCGGGTGCAGTGGCTGGCGTTCACCGTGTCGGTGCTGCCGATCGCACTGTTCCAGGCCGGTACGGTCACCGCCGACACCATCACCAACGCACTGGCCGTTCTGGTCTCCTGTCTGTTGGTCAAGGGCCTGTTCCTGAACGCGCGCCTGTCTCGCGGCGAGGTCGCGGCCGCACTGTTCGCCACGGTCGCGCTACCGCTGAGCAAACCGACCTATGTCCTGCTGGCGATGCTGGTCGCGCTGATTCCCGCGCGGCAGTACGGATTCGGCCGCGCCCTGCGCTGGATCCCGTGGTGCTTCGCGGTTCTCGGGGCCGCGCTGTTCGCGGTGTGGATGAAGATCGCCGCGCCGACCGGCGACGGGATGGGCCTGATGCGCCCTCCCGCGCAATGGTATTCGGTGCGGCCGGGTGATCAGCTGCAGTTCATCCTGGAACATCCGTGGCGGTTCACGCAGATCTTCGTCCACAGCATCTGGCTCCGCGATCAGCACTGGTTCACCCAGTTCTTCGGTGAACTCGGCTTCGCCTATGTCGAGGTGCCGGCGCTGTCGGTCCTGGCCTGCCTGCTGGCTTTCGCGGTGAGCACCGGGATCGCCGAGCGGATGTCCGCGGCGCGGCTGCGCACCGCGATCGTCGCGCTGGTGATCCTGGCGAGCGTCGCGATGATCTACGTGACGCTGTACATGTCCTTCTCACCGGTCGGGTTCTACCTCGTCGACGGGGTGCAGGGGCGTTACTTCGTCCCGTTGGCCATCGTCGGCCTCGCGGTGCTGTTGCGCTGGGTCCCGTTGCGGCTCACCGACTCCGGCGGTCGCACACCGGCGCGCGGCCCGGCCGTGCTGATCGTCGTGGCGACGGTCGTGGCGCTGGTGGCCGCGGTCCTGAAGTACCGCTTCATGGTCTGGGGCTGAGCGACCCGGGGAGCGGTTACAGAACCCGCTCCCCCGCTTGCGCATACGCGGTTTCGACGGCGGCTTTGCCCGGCCGCCACCAGTTTTCGTGCTCGCGGTACCACTCGATGGTTGCCGCCAGGCCGGCACGGAAGTCGCCGTATCGCGGTGTCCAGCCGAGTTCGGTGCGCAACAGGCTCGCATCGATGGCATAGCGTCGGTCGTGTCCGGGCCGATCGGTGACGTGGTCGAAATCGTCCGGATCGCGGCCGAATTCGGTCAGGATCAGCCGCACCACGGATTTGTTGTCGAGTTCGCCGTTCGCACCGATCAGATAGGTTTGCCCGATCCGGCCGGACTCCAGAATCATCCAGACCGCCCGGTTGTGGTCCTCGACGTGAATCCAGTCCCGGATCTGATTGCCCTCGCCGTACAGCCGCGGTCGCACACCGTCGATGAGATTGGTGATCTGCCGCGGAATGAACTTCTCCACGTGCTGATACGGACCGTAATTATTGCTGCAGTTGGAGATCGTCGCGCGCACCCCGAATGAACGCACCCAGGCGCGCACCAGCATGTCGCTCGAGGCCTTGGAGGCCGAATAGGGACTGGACGGATTGTAGGGAGTGTTCTCGGTGAATGCCGGAGCCTGCGCGTCCAGGTCGCCGTAAACCTCGTCGGTGGAGATGTGGTGATACCGCACGTCGTGCCGCCGCACCGCCTCGAGCAGGGTATATGTGCCCACGATATTGGTCTGCACGAACGGCCACGGCCGGGCCAGCGAGTTGTCGTTGTGCGATTCCGCCGCGAAGTGCACGACCGCGTCCGCGCCGCCCACCAGCCGGTCGACCAATTCCGCGTCGGCGATATCCCCGCGCACGAACTCGATTCGATCCGCGATCGAATCCAGTGACGCCCGGTTACCGGCATAGGTCAGCGCGTCGAGTACCACGACGCGGATATCCGGCCGCTCGGCGACGGTGTGCTGGACGAAGTTCGCGCCGATGAATCCGGCGCCGCCGGTAATGAGCAATCGCACGATCACCGATGATATCCGCCGAGTGGACACCCCTAGGGTGCGCCGTGTCAATACCCTATTCAGGTCGCGTTTCCAGCACTGGATACCTTCATTTGATGTGATGTTCGTCACTGTAAGTACCGGCCAGCGGTCCGATAGCTTGCCGAAAACCCCACGCGCGCTGCGTTTTTCCGACATCGCACAAACCGCCAGTACCGCTCGGTGAACAGAATTTGAATTAACGGTCACAGCAGATTCACCGGGCGTTAGCTGACCTGGATTTCGATTCCCTGGTCCCCCCGATTCGAAACCACCGAGGTTCCACGAACATGTTGATGAGGAAATTCGCCGCGACGTCGGCTCTGGTGATCGCCGCGCTCGGCATCACCGCCGGCACCGTGAACGCGGCCCCGGCCACCGCCGCCAACGGCGCGGTCGACTACAAGGCCACCACCACCAAGACCGCGACCATCATCAAGACCGATGCCGGCTCGATGGACGTCGAGAACGGCGTCTTCAAGATCAAGGCCGCCAACGGCACCGTGCTGGCCGGAACGCCGCTGAAGTTCCGGGTGGACGACTTCGAGTTCCCGATCGCCGCGAACATCGCCGACCACACCGCGACGCTGACCCCGCAGTTCGACATGCAGCACGCGGTCTACAAGCCGGTCGACCTGCCGTACCAGAACACCGCGCCCTGGAAGACCCCGTACGACCGTGAGCAGGCCGCCTTCAACCGCATGAAGGACACCATCTCCACCGGCGCCACCATCGGCACCCTGGTCGGTGGCCTGGGCGGCGGCGCGGTCGGTTGCGTGCTCGGCGGCATCGCGGGTGCGACCGTCGCGGCCGCGGCCATCGTCGGCCTGTTCGGTGCGTTCATCCCGGCCGCCGCGATCGGCTGCCTCGGCGGCATCATCGCCGTCGGCGCGCTGGGCACCCTCGCGGGCCAGCTGCTGGTGACCGCCCCGGTCGCGATCGCGGCCGCGGCGCAGTACTTCACCACGATCAACGCGCCGTTCACCCCGGCCAAGTAATACCGCACGAACGCCACAGCGCCCCCGCACCGATCGCCGGTGCGGGGGTGCTCTCTCATTCGGGCCTTGCGGCCGCTTCGATCGAGTCGTGCTGCGGCACACGAACTCTCATGCCGTGCGCGCGGGGGTTTCCGGCTCGATCCGGGCCCGCACGAAACGCGCCACCCGGCCCAGAACCGACCGGCTCTCGGGCATGTTCGGCAGGATGCTCATGAACGCGTGCACCTGGCCGCGCCACAACTCCAGCGAGTTCGGCACCCCGGCCGCGGTCAGCCGCTCGGCCATCAATTCGCAGTCGTAGCGCAGCAATTCGTCCTCCCCGACGATCAGCAGCGCCGGAGGAAGACTCGCCAGCGCGCCGTTGACCGGTGAGAGCGCCGGATCCAGCAGGCCCCCGACCTTCGCACCGTGTTCGACCACCTGCTCGAGACCGCACAGCGGGATGTAGGCGTCGCGGCCGACGTTCATGTAATCCTTCTTTGCCGCGCAGTCCAGGTCCAGCAGCGGGGACAGGCCGACCAACCCGGCCGGGGACGGCAGACCGGCCTCGATCGCGCGCATCGCGGTCACGAAACTCAAATATCCACCGGCCGAGTCGCCCGCGAAGACGATCCGGGCGGGATCGACCCCGTGCCGCATCAGCCAGCGGTACGCGGTCAGGCAGTCCTGCACCGATTCCGCGATGGTTATGCCCGGCAGTTGGCGGTATTCGACGTTGACCACCGCGAGGCCGGTGCGCCGGGCGATCGCCGCCGCGATCGGGCGATGCGTGTCCAGGCCGCACAGGAAGAACCCGCCGCCGTGCATGTACATCACCGCGCCGTCGCGCAATGCCTTGCGGGCTCCGGCGGGACGCAGGATCTCCATGCGGAAACCGTTGAGCCACACCTGTTCTCGTTCCACACCGGTGGGCCCGGGGCGAAGGGCGGAGAGGCCGTCGACGAGCATCCGCGCCGCCGGCATGGTCAACGGCGTGACCGGATAGTGCCGCGCGAAAGGGCCGACGAAACTCCGGCAAGCGAGTAGCAACATTCGGGAGGTCAGACTGCTCCCGTCTGGATTCGCCACGACACCCGATCCGGATTCGCGCACTCCAAGGGTCGTCATCACGCACCACCTCACTCCGGACGCGCCGCGTCACCGGCAACCGGAGCTCCGGCGGCGAGTTGTCGGCGCTGACATCTCACACAGTGTCGATTCAGAAGACCACGTGGAAGTGATCTACACAATATGAATCGGCCGGATCGAGGCCCGTATAACCTTCCGTGACGATTTCGCCGCCTAGTCGGAACCTCATCGAGCCCTATCCCGCCGAAGCTGGCAGACTCGTGTGACATGCGCGGAATCATCTTGGCCGGTGGCACCGGAACACGGCTGCACCCGATCACGCGCGGGGTGAGCAAACAACTGGTCCCGGTCTACGACAAGCCGATGGTCTACTACCCGCTCTCCACCCTCATGCTGGCCGGTATCCGGGACATCCTGATCATCACCACACCCGAGGACGCCCTGTCCTTCACCCGGCTGCTGGGCGACGGATCGCAGTTCGGCATCGCGATCAGCTACGTCGTGCAGCCGAAACCGGACGGGCTGGCGCGGGCGTTCGTCCTCGGCGCGGATCACATCGGCAACGAACCGGCCGCCCTCGTGCTGGGCGACAACATCTTTCACGGGCCGGGACTGGGCACGCGACTGCGGCGGTTCCGCCGGATCAGCGGCGGTGCGATCTTCGCCTACCCGGTGTCCGATCCGACCGCCTACGGAGTGGTCGAATTCGCCGACGGCCGTGCGATTTCCATCGAGGAGAAGCCCGCGAAGCCGCGGTCGAGCTACGCGGTCCCGGGGCTGTACTTCTACGACAACGACGTCGTGGAGATCGCCCGCGCGCTACGTCCCTCGGCACGTGGCGAATACGAGATCAGCGATATCAACCGAACCTATCTGGAGCAGGACCGGCTCCGGGTGGACGTGCTGGCCCGCGGCACCGCCTGGCTCGACACCGGAACCTTCGATTCGCTGCTGGACGCGGCCAACTACGTCCGCACCATCGAGGAACGCCAGGGCCTGAAAATCGGTGCGCCCGAAGAGGTCGCCTGGCGGATGGGCTATATCGACGACGAACAGCTCGCGCGGTTGGCCGAACCGCTGACCCGCTCGGGCTACGGCGAGTATTTGTTCGGCCTGCTCGCACGCGGGCGCGAGACGAATACGCCGGAATACGAACAGGATTGGTGAGATGCAGATTCGTGAGTTGTCCGTACCCGGCGCCTGGGAGTTCACGCCCCGGCTGCACGGCGACGATCGCGGGCTCTTCCTCGAGTCGTTCAAGGCCTCGGAGTTCGAGAAGGCGGTCGGGCGGCCGTTCGATCTGCGGCAGGTCAACACCTCGGTGTCCGCGGCCGGGGTGCTGCGCGGTATCCACTACACCGAAACCCCGCCCGGCCAGGCGAAATACGTGACCTGTGCGCACGGCGCCTTCCTGGACGTCGTGGTGGACCTGCGTCCGGACTCGCCCACCTTCGGCACCTGGGACACCGTACTGATCGACGATGTGGACCGCCGGTCGGTCTTTCTGTCCGACGGCCTGGGCCACGCCCTGCTGTCCCTCGCCGACGGCTCCACCGCCACGTACCTCTGCTCGCTCGAGTACTCTCCCGAATTCGACCGCGACATAGACGCTTTCGACCCCGACCTCGCCATCGACTGGCCGACTACCGGCCGCGACGGCCGGCCCCTGACCTACGTCCGCTCCCCGAAGGACGCCGCGGCGCCCGCACTGCGCACGCTGTTGTAATTGGCCTCCGCTTCGCTACGGCGTGTTCGCGGCCCTCGAAGTCTCGCCCGCTCGGCCCCGTTTCGGCACTCGTTCCTCGCACCCGCCACGCGTCCGAGCGGCGAGACGGGCCGCGAACCTCGGGGTCGGCATTATCGAGGGTGAACGTCCCGGGTGTTCTCCGGCGTGCGTCTCGACCGCATGGCCGCGAGCCCGGTCGGTGCGACGGGCCGCAAACCTCGGAGCGGCCTCGTAATCGGTACGCGAACAAGCCCTCGGTGGACGAATCGTATTCGTCCACCGAGAGCTTCGTCCGATCATGTGATTCAGGCGGCGGCGAGTTCCTCCTGCTTCGGCTCATCGTCCAGGCCGACGACGGGTTCGGCGGCCCGGCGGGTGGGCAGGAAGTGGGTCAGTGCCACGAGTGCGCCGATCATCGCCACCACGCCGACGAAGATCAGGCCCGGACGGTAGCCGCTCAGGACGGCCGCGGGCGAGGCGTCGGTGTGGGCTCCCGAGGCGATGATCGCGGTGTTGATCGCGAGGACGATCGCCGCGCCGACCTGCATCGACGTCTGCAGCACTCCGGCGGCCAGGCCCTGTTCGTCATCATCGATACCGGCGGTGGCCTGGATGTTGATCGACGGGAAGCCGATCCAGCCGATGCCGACCAGCAGGACCGCGGGCAGGATGACCGTCAGGTAGGACGGGTGCGTGTTCACCCGCAGGAACAGCAGGTAGCCGATGCTCATCGCGATCATGGCCGCCGCGATGATCGGGCCGGTGCCGAACCGGTCGACCAACTTGTCGGAGAACACCGAGGACAGCGCGACCAGCAGACCCACCGGCAGCAGCGCCATGGCCAGTTGCAGCGGCGACCAGTGCAGCGTGTCCTGTAGGTACAGCGTCACGATGAACTGCCAACTGAAGTACGACCCGGCCAGTGCGACGATGACCAGACTGGCCCGCACCAGCGTCGCGCGGCGGAGGATGCCGAGCCGGATCAGCGGATGCCGCACCCGCTTCTCCACCGCCACGAAGCCGATGAACAACGCCGCCACCGCGGCGAACGAACCGATCGTGCGGGCCGACGCCCATCCGGCCTGCGGCGCGGAAACCACGGTGTAGACCAGAAGCAGCATGGCCGCGGTGGACAACAGCGCGCCCAGCAGATCGTGTCCGCCCTCCTCTGCCCGGCGGTCGCGGGGCACCAGGACGGCCGCGGCGATCAACGCGGCCAGCGCGATCGGCACCGGGAGCAGGAACGTCCAACGCCAGCCCAGACCGGTCATCAGGCCGCCGAACACCAGGCCCATCGAGTATCCGCCCGCACCGAACACGGTGTAGATGGACAGCGCCCGGTTGCGGGCCGGCCCCTCGGCGAAGTTGGTGGTGATGATGGACAGGCCGGTCGGCGCGGTGAACGCCGCGGCCAGACCCTTGATGAACCGGGTCGCGATCAGCAGTGCGGCCGAGCTGACCAGCCCGCCCGCGAGCGAGGCCAGCGCGAACACGCCCAGCGCGAGCAGGAAGACGCGGCGCCGGCCGAGCAGATCGGCGGTGCGCCCGCCGAGCAGCAGCAATCCGCCGTAACCCAGCACATAGCCGCTGACCAGCCATTGCAGGGTCGAGGTGCCCAGATGCAGATCTTTACCGATGGACGGCAGGGCGACACCGATCATCGAAACGTCGAGTCCGTCGAGGAACAACACGATGCACAGCGTGATCAACATGCCCCAGAGGCGTGCTGACCACCGGGTATCGGCAGCGGAGCCCGCCGAGAACGTTGCCGTGGAAGTCATGACACGGAACATTACTTGCGTGTGCATTAAATGTGCAAGCATTTAATGCGTTTGCATTGTTCGGTCCGGGCCACTAGGATGGCGGCATGACGAAGGCGTCGACAGCGTCAGCGCCGCGAGCGGCAGCACCCACCGCGTTGGTGGGGCAGTGGCGTGAGCTCCTGGACAAACACGCGGCCGTGTCCTGCGCCCTGGAGAAGGAATTGCAGCACCGGCACCGCATCGGCCTGAGCGAATTCGAAACGCTGGACCGGCTGGTCGACGCCGCCTGTGAGACATACCGGATGAGCGATCTGGCCGCCGACATCTACCTCAGTCAGAGCGCCCTGTCCCGCGCCGTAGCCCGGCTCGAGCGCGATGGCCTGGTCAGCCGCAGCATGTGCAGCGACGACCGCCGCGCCATCTTCGTCTGCCTCACCGACAAGGGCCGCGCCGTCCACGCCGCCTCCGCCCGCACCCACCGCGAAATCCTGTCCCAACTCCTCTAGGCTCCCCGCCTCCCTTGCGCAGCGGGTTGGCGGTTGGGAGGCGATTACCTCCTGGGCGTACCCGGGAGTTACCCACGTCCGTACGAGATCAGTTGTTACGCTTCCTCACCTCTCCGTGACTTCAGCGGGTCGTTGAGTGCGCTGGGACTTGCGCGTCGGGCGGGCGGCTGGGAGCTGATTACCTTCCGGACGTCAGCTGGGAGCCAGCCGTGTCCGTGCGAAAACCGTTGTTACTCAGCCTCTCCGCGACTTCGGGTGGCAGTTGAGCGTCTGGAGCATCGGGCGTCGGGCCGATGGTCGCGAGTTGATGCGTTTCGGCTGCAACCCGGGGAGTTTGCCCGTGTTCTGGCGGGATCGGATGTTGTTGTGACGCAATCGAGACGGGGAATCACGTGTTCAGGCCCGCGCGGGCCTGTTCGAGGGGGGCGCGGGCATCGATGGTCGCGGCGCGGATGCTCTCGAAAGCCTGGCGGTAGCGGGTGATTTCGTTTTCTTTGTCGAAATAGGCTGTGCCGGTGTAGTTCTGGACGAATACTACCGGGGGTTCGGCGAGTTCGCCTGTGGCGTCGTCGAATTCGAGTAGGGCGAAGCTGCCCGAGTCCATGCCCTCGTGGTAGCCGGAATCGGTTGGGACGACGCGGATCTCGATATTGGGTAATTCGCACAGCCGGCGCAGGTGGTCGAGCTGGGCGGCCATCACCCCGGCGCTGCCGATCCGGTGCCACAGCAACGCCTCGGTGATCATCGCTTCCAGCCGAAGCGGCTTGGAGCCGCGGGTGAGTACCGCCTGGCGGGCGATGCGCACCGCCACCCGTCGATCGACCTCGACGGACGAGATGTCCGGGCGCGCGCCGGTCAGCACCGCGCGGGCGTAGTCCGGAGTCTGCAACAGGCCGGGGACCAGTTCGTTCTCGTAGGTGGACAGGCGAGTGGCGGCCTCCTCGAGACCCAGGTACACCTCGAAACCCTCGGCGATCACATCGCTGTACTCGGTCCACCAGCCCCGCGCCTTGGTCTCGCGGGCCAGCGCGATCAGCGGTTCGGCCGCCTCCCCGGAAGCGCCGTAGACCTTGCACATGGCCTCGACGTCCAAGCCGCGCAACGAGGTCTGCCCGGTTTCGATCCGCCAGATCTTGGCCTCGGACCATTCCAGCCGCTGCGCGGCCACCCGCGTGGTCATCCGGGCCCGGTTGCGCAGATCACGCAGGCGTCGGCCCAGCTGGCGGCGGGGCATCGTCGAACCGGTGATCCCGTGCGGTAGGCCCATGTACTTCCCCCTGCGTCCGTGCGCCGATCGTACTCGCCATCGCGGCACACCGAACGGCAAAACCCTTATGCGATACCGGATTCGGCTTGCCGGACCCGAGTTCGGATTGTCGCACAACAAAACGATCTCCCGATATGGGGTGTGGCGCATTCACGCCAACCTCACAGATGCGCCAACCAGGGTTATTTTCGCGGCGGACGCTTCCGGAACCGCCAGAACTGCACCGCGCGCACATCCTCGGACAGCTGGTTGACCGGTTCGGCCACATCGGACAGCGCCTGGAACAGGTCGTCCGCCAGCTGAGTGATGTGCTCGACGCGGCCGGCCAGGCGCGCGGCGTTCACCAGGAACTCCAGCGCCAGCCGAACCACGGCGGCGATCGTCAGGCCCAGCGGCACCGCGACCACCACCAGGAACGCGATCCCCAGCGGCAGCGACACCCGCCACAGCAATACGGTCAGCACGATCGGCACCGCGAGCGCGAAGGCCAGGCCCAGTATGTAGGCCAGCGGCAGCAGGGTGCGGGTCGCGGGCCGGGCGAACTGCACGTCGAGCAGGGCTCGCGCGGCCGACGCACACCATTCGCGGAACGCCCCCGGACTCCGGAAGGGCTCCGCACGCGGTTCCTCGCCGGTACTCCGCGAGCGCAGCGGCAGGCGTTGGGCCACGGATTCACGCCAGGCGAGGTACTCCTCGTCCGCCTCCACGCTCACAGGTTCGCCGGTGTCGTCGGTCATATCCGTGATCCTCTACCCGCCCGCGGCCTGCGGCAATGCGACCGCTCCCAGCCGACGTTAAGAATTCCGTTGGGAATCTGCCAGTCCCAACGGATTTGATTCACAGGTAGCACCTCGGGGATTCACAGGCAGCAGCGAGAAGGTAGGAGCCATGACAGCCGAAGGCGACACCGTCCGGGTGATAGCCGTTACAAATCAGACCGCCCGACTTGTGATGAATTCTACGGCTGCCGAAAAAGTTTCGAGGACATGTAACACCGCGGATGCCGCATCCCGATATGACTCGTGACCAGCTAGTGACAGCAGCAAGACCCAACAGCATCGAAGCAGGACCCAGATCTTTACGGGGAATGGAGAAGACAGTGCGTACGACGTTTCCGACTTCCGTCAAGGCGGCCACGCTGGCCGCTAGCGCGCAGGACTACATCCAGCGCGGCTGGACGGTCGCCGAAACGGCCAACGGCATCTGCCTGATCACCGATGAGGATGTATCGGGCATCGAGGTCATCGGCGAACTCGCCGCTGCCGTGCGCCGGTTCTTGCGAGCGAACGACCTGACGGGCCCGGTCATCGAGATCCCGGGCGCCGAGCGCCGCGAGATCCACCTCGTCACCGGCGTTGCCAAGGCCGCCATGGCGATAGAGGCGCTGCGCAAGGCGGGCGCGATCGTCCACACCGACGGCGCGGGCATCCCGCTGCCGCCGACCCAGCTCTCGACCGGCGACGCCTGCTGGGGCGTCGCCCCGAGCGAGGCCCGCTGGATCCCGCCGGTGGTCGCGCTGGGCGCGGCCGTCCGCTCGGCCCTCGCCGGGCGGCGCAAGCCGCAGCTGGCCCGCATCGCCAGCTGATCCAGCGCTGAAGTTTCAACAACAAAACCGCGAGAACCGCCCGGTTCTCGCGGTTTTGTGTTGCGTATGGCTGTTTACATTTCAGCGGTGGGCAGCGCGGGTGATGATGGTGCTATGACCGACGTCACCAATGCTCCTCGCACCCTGTTGCGCACCTGCCCGCTGTGTGAGGCCGTGTGCGGATTAGAGCTGACCCTCGACGCCGAGGATCACGTCATCGGGGTCCGCGGAGATCGGGAGGATCCGTTCAGTCGCGGATTCCTGTGCCCGAAGGGTGCGAGTCTGGGGCATCTGGACGCCGATCCGGACCGGCTCACCCGTCCGATGATCCGCGATCGCGCCGACGACAGTTGGCGCACCGCCTCGTGGCAGGAGGCATTCGATCTGATCGCCGAGCGAATTCCGGCGCTGGTCCAGGAATTCGGGCGCTCGGCAGTGGCGCTGTATCTGGGAAACCCCAACGCCCACACCCTGGCGGGGGCGCTGTACGCCCCGGTGCTGATGCGCGCGTTGAGCACTCGCAATCTCTACTCGGCCAGTACCGCGGACCAGATGCCCAAACAGGTCGCCAGCGGTCTGATGTTCGGCGATCCGCTCACCGTGCCGGTGCCGGATCTGGATCGCACCGATTATCTGCTGATGCTCGGCGCGAATCCGCTGGAGTCCAACGGGTCACTGTGCACGGCGCCGGATTATCCGGGACGGCTGAAGGCGCTGCGCAAACGCGGCGGCCGGCTCGTCGTGGTGGATCCGCGACGCACCCGCACCGCGAAACTGGCCGACGAACATCTGTTCATCCGCCCCGGCAGCGATGCCTACCTGCTGTTCGGGATCGTGCACACGCTCTTCGCGGAGAATCTCACCGATGTCCGGGTACCGGTGGAGGGCCTGGACGAGGTGCGCTCGGCCGCGGCCGATTTCACCCCAGACGTGGTCGCCGGACGCACCGGCGTCGCCGCGGACACCGTCATCCGGCTCGCCCGGGAACTCGCCGCCGCGCCCAGCGCCACCGTTTACGCCCGGATCGGCACGTGTACCGCCGAATTCGGCACGCTCACGCAATGGCTCGTGGATGTGATCAACGTGCTCACCGGCAATCTGGATCGTCCCGGCGGGGCGATGTTCGCCACCGCCGCCGCGCTCGGCATCGTCCGGACCCGCCCGTTCCGGCTCGGCCGCTGGACCACCCGCGTCCGCGAATTGCCCGAGGCCATGGGCGAATTCCCGATCGCCGCACTCGCCGAGGAGATCCGCACACCCGGTGAGGGGCAGATCCGGGCGCTGATCACCGTCGCCGGGAATCCGGTGGTGTCCGCACCGGGCGGGCCCCGGCTCGCCGAGGCGTTCGCCGAACTGGACTTCATGGTGAGCGTGGACCGTTACCTCAACGAGACCACCCGGCACGCCGATGTGATCCTGCCGCCGCCGCGCACCGTGCAGTCGCCGCATTACGATTTCGCGCTGCTGCAGTTCGCGGTGCGCAACTACGCGCGCTACTCGCGGCCGCTGGTGCCGCTGGGCGACAGCGCCTCGGAGGCGGAGATCCTCGCCCGGCTGGCGATGGCGGTTTCCGGGCAGCAACCCGAACCGAGCCGCGACCCGATCGCCGCCGTCGACGAGCTGGTCATCGCCGGAACGCTGCACAAGGCCGGACTGCTGGAGCGTCGCGAGGAACTGCACGGCGAGAACAGCACCGAGCAGCGCATCGATATGATGCTGCGTCTGGGCCCGTACGGGGAGTGGAATGCGGCCGCCGCCGAAGAAGACACCGCCGTCCGCGGCGACCTGAATCTGCGAGTGCTGCTGGACAATCCGCACGGCATCGATCTGGGTCCGCTGCGCCCGCGTCTGCCCGGAATTCTGCGCACCGCCTCGCGCCGAGTGGAACTCGCGCCGCGGCCACTGCTGGACGACCTGTCCCGGCTGCGCGAGCGCCTCGCCGACACCGCACCTGAACTACTGCTCATCGGCCGGCGGCAGCTGCGTTCCAACAACAGCTGGATGCACAACATCCCGACCCTGGTCGGCGGCTCCAACACCTGCACCCTGCACATCCACCCCGCCGACGCCGAACGCCTCGGGCTCACGGACCATGCGGTGGTGAAGTCCGCGGCGGGCGCGGTCACCGTCCCGGTGGAACCGACCGACGAGATCATGCCCGGCGTCGTCAGCCTCCCGCACGGCTGGGGTCACGAGGAGAACGACACCCAATCGGTCGCCCGCACCCATCCCGGAGTCAACGCGAACACCCTCACCGACGTTTCGCTGGTCGACGCCCCCTCCGGCAACGCGGTCTTCAACGGAGTCCCGGTAACCCTGACCCCAGCCTGAGCCACTGGGCAGCAACCGAGATTCACTGAACGGGAATCACTGATCTCGCAAGAACATGAATAACTCCCGGGCACACCCAGGACCGAAGTACGCACCCGGCCGCCGGCCCGGCCCCTGAATCTAGGGACACCCACGGCCCGTGGAGGCCGCGGGGAAGCGCAACAGCTGATCTCGGAAGCACACGGGCAACACCCCGGGCACGCCCAAAAGGTTATCGGCTCACAACCGCCGGCCCGACGCCCAAGTCCCACGCCCCCAACGGCCCGCTGAAGTCTCGGGGAGGCGGGGGAGCGAGGCGGGTCAGCGCGTCAGATCTTGAAGATGACCGCGCGCTGCACGACGAAATTGATCACGGTCGCCACACCCTGGGCGACCACGAAGGCGACCAGGACCGCGAGCGTCACCGGGTGGCCCAGGACGTGCAGTTTCATCGCGGGCAGGGTCGTATTCAGCAGCGCGTTGATGCCGACCTGGGCGGCGAAGGTTATCGCGTAGAGCACGACCACCGCGATGAACCGGGCGCGACTGGGTTCGGCCTTGAATGTCCAGCGGCGGTTGATCAGGTACGCCGTCGTGGTGCCGACGATGAAACTGCACGCCTTGGCGATGTCGCGATCCAGGCCCGCGCCCTTCCAAAGCACCAGGTACAGCCCGAAATCCACGACCGCGGACAGCGCACCGGTCAGGATGAACCGGAAGATCTGCGTCTTCAGATCGACATCCGTACCACCGGGCTCGTCGGCCAGGGGCAACTCGGGCGGCAGCGGAAGATGGGGTTGCGCGGTCACGGGCACGAGCGTAGCGGGCCGCGCGCGGTGCGCCAGTCCCCGCGGGGATCGGATGTCCAGTAACTTCCCAGCGCACTGTGATGTGGATTCCATCCGAGGCAGGCGGTGGTGACGCCCGGTCCTTCCTCCGGCGATACCTGTAGCCTCTATGCCGATGTCCACGAAAGCTCAGACCTCCACAGCCGCGGATACGGCCGCCAGTGAGGGCGGCGAACCGCAGATCGGCAGCGCTGGGTCGCAGGAATCCCCAGCACTCGCCACGCACACTCGTCGGCTGACCGGGTGGGGTCGCACCGCGCCAACCACTTCCGAAGTGCTCTCGACGGGTGATCCCGAAGTGATCGCCCGCGCCGTCGCCATGGTCGCCGAGGACAACGAGTCCAAGCCGGCGCACCTGCGCCGCGGCGTCATCGCGCGCGGACTGGGCCGCTCCTACGGCGACCACGCGCAGAACGCGGGCGGCCTGGTCGTCGATATGACCGCGATGAACCGGATCCACCGGATCGACCGCGACACCCGCATGGTCGACGTCGACGGCGGCGTCAGCCTGGATCAGCTGATGAAGGCCGCGCTGCCGTTCGGGCTGTGGGTTCCGGTGCTGCCGGGCACTCGGCAGGTCACCATCGGCGGCGCGATCGCCTCCGATATCCACGGCAAGAACCATCACAGCGAGGGCAGCTTCGGCAACCACGTCCGCTCGATCGAGCTGCTCACCGCCGACGGCCAGGTGCAGCACATCACGCCCAAGCGCAACGCCAAGTTGTTCTGGGCGACGGTCGGCGGCAACGGGCTGACCGGAATCATCCTGCGCGCGAGCATCGAGATGGCGCCGACCGAGACGGCCTATTTCATCAACGACGGCGTCAAGACCTCGACGTTGGACGAGACCATCGCCGCGCACAGCGACGGCAGCGAGGCGAACTACACGTATTCGAGCGCGTGGTTCGACGTGATGAACCCGGCGCCGAAGCTGGGCCGGGCCTGCATCACCCGCGGCCGCCTGGCCAAGCTCGACGAGCTGCCCAAGAAGAAGCAGAAGAACCCGCTCAAATTCGATGCGCCGCAACTGCTCACGGTGCCGCCGATCTTTCCGAGCTTCACCGCCAACCGGCTCACGCTGGGTGCGGTCGGCGAGGCGTACTACGCGATGGGCGGCAACTACACCGGCAAGATCCAGAACCTGACGCAGTTCTATCATCCGCTGGACATGGTCGCGGAGTGGAATCGCGCCTACGGTCCGGCCGGATTCCTGCAGTACCAGTTCGTGGTGCCGACCGAGGCGGTCGAGGAATTCAAGCGGATCATCGTCGATATCCAGGCGTCCGGCCACATTTCGGCGTTGAATGTCTTCAAGCTGTTCGGTCCGGGCAACCCGGCGCCGCTGAGCTTCCCGATGCCGGGCTGGAACATCTGCTGCGACTTCCCGATCCGTCCCGGCCTCAACGAGCTGGTGAGCGATCTGGACCGCCGGGTCATGGAGTTCGGCGGCCGGCTCTACACCGCGAAGGACTCCCGGACCACCGCCGAGGCCTTCCACCAGATGTACCCCCGGATCGACGAGTGGATCAAGATCCGCCGAAGTGTCGATCCCACAGGCGTTTTCATGTCCGATATGGCGAGAAGGCTGGAGCTGCAGTGATCAACGCCGTAGGTAATCCGCAGACGATTCTGCTCCTGGGCGGCACCTCGGAAATCGGTCTGGCGATCTGCGCCGAGTACCTGAAGAAGGGCCCGGCGCGCATCGTGCTGGCCGCGCTGCCGAACGATCCGCTGCGCGCGGACGCGGTCGCGCAGATGGAGGCCGCGGGCGCGTCCGCGGTCGAGGTCATCGACTTCGACGCGCTGGACACCGAAAGCCACGCCAAGGTGATCGACGCGGCGTGGAGCGCGGGCGATATCGACGTCGCCATCGTCGCGTTCGCCCTGGACGGCGATCCGGAGGAGCTTTGGCAGAACCAGGCCAAGGCCGTCCGGGTGGCTCAGGTCAACTACACCGCCTCGGTGTCGGTCGGCGTGCTGCTGGGCGAGAAGATGAAGGCGCAGGGCTTCGGGCGGATCATCGTCATGTCCTCGGTCGCCGGTGAGCGGGTGCGCCGCTCCAACTTCGTCTACGGCTCCACCAAGGCCGGACTGGACGGGTTCTACCTCGGCCTCGGCGAGGCGCTGCGCCCGCACGGCACGCGCGTCACGGTCATCCGCCCCGGCATGGTGCGCACCCGGTTCTCCGCGCACGTCAAGGAGGCCCCGCTCACCGTCGACAAGGAAGATATTGCGACGCTTGCGGTTTCGTCGGCCCAGAAGGGCAAGGAGCTGGTCTGGGCTCCCAACCAGTTCCGCTTCGTCATGATGATCCTGCGCCACATCCCGCGCCCGATCTTCCGCCGGCTGCCGATCTAGAGTCACCGGCCCGGGACCGCCGGACGGTCCCGGGCACAGGTGCCGACCTCACCGTGCGGTTTCGCCGCGCTTTCGTGCGAGGAACGCGTCCCGATCCAATGGGATCGACGGGCCACGGCCTTCCCCCCTCGGCCAACGCCTCACGCAGCGCGTCCCAGCTGAACTCTCCGGCGGGCATTACAGGCTCAGATGCAGGCATATCGCTCGATCTATCTCGGCTACAACCGATTCGGGCAACCGCCCGAGCGCGGGGCCGAGCCGTTCCACGGACACCGAGCGAATCTGCTCGGCCTGCGCCTTGGAATCCACACGGACACCGGGTAATTCGCTACTCAGAAAAACCTGGAACGGATACACACGGCCGGTGTTGCTCGTCACCGGCACGACGGTGACCACGCCTCGCCCCAAGCGGGCCGCGGTCTCGTTGGCACGGTCGTTGCTGACGATCACCGCCGGGCGGCGCTCGTTCGACTCGGCACCGCGTACCGGCTCCAGATCGACCAGCCGGATCTCACCTCGCCGCACTCACTCGACCCCGTCGCCGGTGGTGTCGCCCCACAGCTGCGCCTCGCCCGAGGACTCCCACTCCGACCAGGCATCCGCGTAAGCATCGGCCAGACCGGCCTGCCTGATCAGGCGCAATGCCTCCTGCACCGCCGCCGACCGCGAGGACAGCCCCCCTCCTGCACTATCTCGTCGAGCAACGCAACATCTTGCTCGGAGAGACTGACGCTCAACTTCATACCCCCAATGCTACTTCCAGTAGGAATCACGGTACTACCACCAGGCGGCATCCGTCACCAACCGGACCTCATCTGTCAGCGCGAGGACGAGTGGCTAGGCTGACGCCCGGCGACGGACGCTCGGACAGCGTGGTGAGAAGACTTTTCCGGAGGGCACAGTGCACAGGATCGGGCAGTTCCCGGTAGGCGGGTCATCCGCGCGACGATTCGGCGGGCAGGCCCACGCCAGGAGCACCCCGGCACGTGCCCGCACACTCGGCCCGCACCTTCTTTCATCGCGTTCGAGCGACGCGGCCGTGTCGACCCCGCCACGGGGTGTTGCTGTCCCGGCGATCTCCGGTTCACAGGCGAGCGGCCACCCCTCTGCGGTCGTGTGCCGTGGACACCGAATTGCTGAGCGACGCAACGTTATCCGCGCCTGGACCGACGGCACCGCAACGAGCGTGCCGGCGTCCGGCCGGTCAGCGCAGCACGGAAGGGATCGAGGGCAGGGTCTCCTGCGGCAGGACGATTCGCCGGCCATCGGCGAGAGCACGACAGGAGCCCGCGGATGAGCACGATGGCAGTGGATCCGGAGCAGCACGTGTCCGGCGGGTTCGCGGTGCTGGGGCGGCGGGTCGGCGGGGCCGTGGGAGACGGCGTGCTCGCTACGGTGGTCGCGGTCGTGGTGGCAGTGGTTGGGCTCGAGGCGTTCTCGGTGGTGCACTGGCCGGCGTTCAACGCGTCCAATGTGACTCGGGCGATCACGACCGTCGGGCAGGTCGGCGCGGCGGTGCTGCTCATCGCGGCGGTGACGATCGTGCGAATGCGGCGGTGGCCCTGGCTGGCGAAAGTGCTGTCGTGGGCCGGGATTTCGGCGTTCGTCACGGTGACGCTGGGTATGCCGCTGGCGGCTACCAAGTTGTATCTGTTCGGCATCTCGGTGGATCAGGAGTTCCGGACCGAATACCTCACGCGGCTGACCGATTCCGCGGCGCTGCACGATATGACATATGCGGATCTGCCGCCCTACTACTCGGCCGGGTGGTTCTGGCTCGGTGGGCGGGTCGCGAGTCTGCTCGGGCTGCCGGGGTGGGAGGCGTTCAAGCCGTGGGCGATCGTATCGCTGGCGGTGGCCTCGGTGCTGGCGCTGGTGTTGTGGTCCAAGCTGGTTCGCGCGGATTGGGCGATCGGCGTGGCGGCGGCGACCACGGCCGTGATGGTGGCCTACGCGTCTCCGGAGGCGTACAGCGCGGTGCTGGTGGTGCTGTTCGCACCGGCGATGGTACTGGCGTGGGGCGCGCTGCACCGGCCGCGGGTTTCGGGTCCGGACGCGCCGGTCGCGACGGCGGGTGGCTGGGGAGCGGTCATCGGCACCGGGACCTTCTTGGGCGTCTCGGCCATGTTCTATACGTTGTTCTTCGGCATCGCGGTATTCGCCGTATGCCTGATGGCGTTCTTCGCGTGGCTCGCGGCGATCGCCCGGCGACGCCGGGACAGCGATCGTGCCGGTCTGGGGTGGCTGCGGGAACTCGGGCCGATTCTGTTGCGGCTCATCGTGATCGGCGTCATCTCGGGAGTGCTTGGCCTGATCACCTACGGGCCCTATCTGCGAAAGTCGCTGAGCGCGCACATGTCCAACGCCGCGCTGCACTATCTGCCGGAGCCGGGTTCGCAACTGTCATTCCCGATGTTCCAATTCTCGCTGCTCGGCGCGCTGTGCCTGATCGGCACGATCTGGCTGGTGCTGCGGGCGGCGAGTTCGCGGCGGGCGCAGGCGCTGGGTATCGCGGTGGTGGCCATCTATCTGTGGTCGCTGCTGTCGATGACGGCCACGGCCGCCGGAACCACGCTGCTGGCGTTCCGGCTCGAACCGATCCTGCAGGTGCTGCTGGCCGCGGCCGGGGTCTTCGGATTCGCCGAGGGGACCCGGGCGGTGTATCGCGCCCTCAACGAGCCCGAGCGGTTCCGCGCGGTGACCGTCGCGGTCGGTGTGCTCGGCGCGCTCGCGTTCACCCAGGACATTCCGAGCATCCTGAACACCGAGATCACCACCGCCTACACCGATACCGACGGCGACGGGGTGCGCGCGGATCAGCGCAGCCCATCGGCGGTATCGCACTACCACGACGTGGATGCCGCGCTGCTGGCCCGGACCGGGCGTCCGCGCGATCAGACCGTGGTGCTCACCGCGGACACCAGCTTCCTGTCCTACTACCCGTACTACGGTTTTCAGGCGCTCACTCCGCACTATGCCAATCCGCTGGCCGATTTCTCCGCCCGCGCCGCCGAGATCACCCGCTGGAGCAAGCTGAAGTCGCCGGCGGAACTGCGCGACGCGCTGGCGCACTCACCCTGGCGCGCGCCGGATGCCTTCCTGTTCCGCAGCAGCGGGGACAGTTACACCCTGCGCCTGTCCTCGGACGTGTATCCGAACGATCCGAACGTGCGTCGGTATTCTGTGACTTTCCCCAAGACGTTGTTCGCGGATCCGCATTTCGAGACGACGGATATCGGGCCGTTCACGCTGGTCGTGGTGCGGTGATGCGACATGATGGCGATGCACACACACCCGTCGGCCTGTGCATAACCTTGTGGAATAAGACATTTTCTTGTGGATAACTCCTCGGCCGACTACGCGCATCCGGAACCCGGAGGTAGCCTGGGCCGCTGATCGTGATCGGCAGGAGGAGTTCTACCAGTGGTATCGGTGCGGGCAACGGATCGGACCGAGCAGTCGGCGGTAGACGCCGCGACCGCGGGTCTGGATCGGCCCACAGCCGATGAGCAGGGCGTCCCGCGCCGACGGCCGTTGTCGCTCTCCCGAGCCGACCTGGTCATCGCGGGCGCCTACCTGCTCCTGGCCACCTACGTCCTGTCCGGTCAGTGGCGCGACACCCACCACGGCTACCTGGTCAAGAGCGGACAGGACCAGTTCATGTGGGAGTGGTTCTTCGCCGAGACCGCCCACGCGTTCGCCCATCTGCAGAATCCGCTGGGCACCCACCTGCAGAATTTCCCCGACGGGGTGAACATGATGGCGAATACGGCCATGTTCGGCGTCGGCGTGCCGCTCATCCCGGTCACCATGGTGTTCGGTCCGACCGTCACCTTCGTGCTGGTGCTCACGATGGGCCTTTGCGCCACCGCCTTCGCCTGGTACTGGCTGTTCTCCCGCGAACTTGTACGCTCACGCTTCGCCGCGCTCCTCGGCGGCCTGTTCTGTGGTTTCGCCCCGGCGATGATCTCCCACGCCAACGCCCATCCCAATTTCGTCCTGCTCGCCGCCCTCCCCGCCATCGCCGCCCTGCTCATCCGCATTGCGCGTCGAGCCGCCGCCGAGCAGGCCGGAGTCGTGCCGGGCCGGCCCGGTTCATGGCACGGCCGGCCCACGCTCGCGACCGCCTTTCGCAGTGCCGGCAGGGGGATTCGCGCGCTTGCCGGCACGAAGCGCGGTCTTCGGGACACAGCGCTGCTGGCCGCGCTGCTGACCTTGCAGATCGCCCTGGGCGAGGAACCGCTGCTGATCTTCTCCCTCGCGTTCGGGGTTTTCGCGATCGTGTACTACCTGCATCGGCCGCGAGCCGGACTGCGGGTGCTGTGCGCGCTCACGCCCACGGTGCTGGGCGCGGCCCTGATCACCCTCGCGCTCACCGCGATTCCGCTGTGGTGGCAGTTCTGCGGACCGCAGAGCTACAGTTCCATCGACCACGGGCCGATGGGCAACGACGTGAAGACGCTGGCGCAGTTCCCGTCCGAATCGCTGGGCGGGGAATTCGCACCGGGACAGAACGTCGCGATCAACCCCACCGAGCAGAACGCGTATTTCGGCTGGCCCCTGCTGATTCTGCTGGCGGTGACCGCGATATTGCTGTGGCGCAAGCGCATTCCTTCCGGCGATGAGCTGGCGGGGTACCGTGTGGTGCGGGCGTGCGCGGTGGTGATCCTCGGCTTCGGCGCCCTGTCGCTGGGCACGCCGGCGATGTTCGGCACGCATTCGACCGGGATCACGCTGCCATGGCATTGGCTGGAGAATCTGCCCCTGCTGGACACCATGCTCGAGACGCGGTTCGCCATGGCCGCGGTCCCGGCGATCGCGGTGCTCCTCGCGCTGGGCACCGAACGCGCGCTGAGCTATTGGCGGATTTCGCTGACCGAGCCGCGACCGCTGATCTGGTTCGCCGCCCTGGCCCTGGCGCTGGTGCCGCTGACCCCCACCATCCTGCCGGTCACCCACCGCCCGGACGTACCGTCCTTCTTCACCGACGGAACCGTCGAGCGGTACGCCGGCGGCGGCTCGGTGGTCATCGCACCGCCGCCGACCCGCCTGGATGCCCGCCCGCTGCGCTGGCAGTACGCCGCGAACTTCGACTTCCGCATCGCCGGAGGCTATTTCGTCGGTCCGATGGAGGACAAGAAGGGCGGCTACGGCCCCATCGACCGTCCCACCGCGGGTCTGCTCATGGACGTCGAACGCACCGGCCGCATCCCACACATCGACGCAACCACCCGCGACCGGGCCCGGGAAGACCTGCGCTATTGGCACGCCGACATCGTCGTCCTCCCACCCAGCCGCAACGGCGACGCCCTGCGCACCGTCCTGGACCAATTACTCGACGTCCCAGGCCAATACGTCGACGGCGTCCACCTCTGGGACGTGCGAGCACTCACCTGATCCCGTCCGGCCACGTTCTGCCGCAGGCAGATTCGGACCGGTGAGCACAGCTTCCGACACTCGCCGCGTAGTACTCGGCGCGGGCGCGACGTGCACAGCGACAGCCATGACCGAGCGGGTGAAGTGGCAACGAAGTCTCGACACTCGCTGGGACGGCAAGCGGTTGACCGCCTACAGCGACTACGCCACTGCATCGAAGAAGTCGCCGGAGGTTTCGTACCGGGTCGCGGCCATACGGGCTGTCCCGCATCCGCGTTGCCGACCGACCTCGACACCGGCGTGCAAGCGCTGGCTACTGGGGAAGCCGGGCGGACAGCCGAATGGGAGACTGTGCTCCGGCTCGGGTCACCGGAAGCGATCGCAGCTGCCCGTAGCCGGCACCAAGCCGCCTGGATGCTCATATTCGTCGCCCGAGAAGAAACAACGATCGAGCACGACGAGCACGTTCGCCGCTACGAGTCCATTGGACGATCGAGAGATGAGTTCTACAGATCCGTGCGGGCCGACCTGGATGTCGAGAGTGGCGCACTTCCAGTTGGCGAGGGCGCTTGGCTGCCTCCCGGCTATCGGGCAGGCGCGGTAATGCAGTCGTCTCGGTACAACCTCCGGCACGGCGTGTGGCCGGGATCACGGGGCGGCGGAGCCCGGCCGGGGGAATCGAACGGGCGGATGGCTAGCATCGGGGATCGTGCGCGCTGACTCCTCCGGGTTCTCCCGTGTCCGGCTGATTGCTCTCGTCTCGGGGGTGCTGGCAGTTCTGTTGGCGGTGATCACGCCGCTGCTGCCGGTGCGGCAGGACCGGGCGGCGCTGGACTGGCCGCAGCCGCAGTCGGTGAACGTCGACGCGCCGCTGGTCTCGTATACACCACTCCAACTGCGTCTTTCGCTGCCGTGCACGGTTCTGCGCGAGCTGTCCAGCGGGACCGTGCTGTCCACCGTGCCGGTCGAGGCGGCGAAGGCCTCGGCCAAGGGGCTTCTCGTGCGGGTGAACGACGAGCCTGGCGCCGGGCGTACGTTCTCGGTGTTGCAGCGCGAGATTCCGGTGCTGTCCGCGCCGGTCGCCGAGGTCGCCGGATGTGGTGAGTTCACCCTCGAATCCACGGTCGCCGGGACGACCGCCACCCTGACCGGTGTGCACCGCAAGGACGGCACGCCGTTCACCAACACCGTCGCCGGGGATGTGCGGCCGCAGGTGGTGGGCGTTTTCACCGATCTGACCCGCGCCCAGCTCGGCGACGCCCATCTGCACGCCGACATCGACGCGCGGTTCTCCTCCTCGCCGACCGTGCTGAAGACCGCCGCGACCGTGGGCGCGGTGCTGTTCACCATCATCGCGCTGATCGCACTGCACCTGATCGATACCGCCGACGGCCGCCGCCCGCGCCGGTTCCTGCCCGCGCGGTGGTGGCGGTTCACCCTCGCGGACGCGGTGGTGCTGGGCACGCTGGTGCTGTGGCACGTCATCGGCGCGAACACCTCCGATGACGGCTACATCCTGAACATGGCTCGCACAGCGGGACATTCGGGCTATATGTCCAATTACTACCGCTGGTTCGGCGTGGCCGAGGCGCCCTTCGGCTGGCCGTACGAGGTGCTGTCCTGGATGACGCGGATCAGCGATTCGAGTCTCTGGATGCGCCTGCCGGCCCTGCTGGCCGGAGTCCTGTGCTGGCTGGTGATCAGCCGGGAAGTGTTGCCGCGCTTGGGCGCTCGCGTCCGGCGGGACCGGGTGGCGCTGTGGACCGGCGGGCTGGTCTTCCTGGCCGGCTGGCTGCCCTACGACAACGGCCTGCGCCCGGAACCGCTGATCGCGTTGGGCGCGTTGCTGACCTGGGCCTCGATCGAGCGGGCGATCGCCACCGGCCGGCTGCTACCGGCCGCGATCGGCGTGCTCATCGCGGCGTTCTCCCTCGCCGCCGGGCCGACCGGGCTGATCTGCATCGCCGCCATGATCGCCGGATCTCGTCCGGTGCTGCAGATCATCATCAAACGCGCGCGGCACGGTTCGGGCCGCGAGGTGCCGGGGGCGGCACGCGGCGGAATCGGTTCGGTCGTCCTGCGTTACGGCTCGGTGCTGGCTCCCGGCGTGGCCGCGGGAACGCTCGTCCTGGTGGTGGTCTTCGCCGATCAGACCCTGGCCGCGGTGCTGGAGGCGACCCGCGTGCGCACGATCATCGGCCCCAATGCCGCCTGGTTCGACGAACGCACCCGCTGGGATGCGTTGCTGTCACTCTCCCCGGACGGGTCGCTCGCGCGCCGCTTCGGCATCCTGGGCCTGCTGCTGTGCCTGGCGGTGTGCGTGCTGGTGATGTTGCGCAAGAACGGCAGGATCCCGGGGACCTCGCGCGGACCGTCCGCGCGTATCCAGGGCATCGTGTTCATGTCGCTGCTGCTGATGATGTTCACGCCGACAAAGTGGACACATCACTTCGGCGTCTACGCGGGCCTGGCCGGATCGGTGGCCGCGCTGACCGCGGTCGCGGTGGGCGCCAACGGGATTCGCGCGCGATACAACCGATCGATCTTCGCCGCCGGGGTGTTCTTCCTGCTGGCGGTGACGTTCACCGGATCCAACGGCTGGTGGTACGTGTCGAGTTACGGGGTGTCCTGGTACGACAAGGCCCCGCTGATCCTCGGCAAGGGCTTCTCCACGGCGTTCCTGGGCCTGGCGGTGCTGTGCCTGCTGCTCGCGGCCTGGCAGTACTACCGGGAACCGTACCGGCACAAGGGCGTTCCGGGTCAACGGCGACGCTTCGACCGATTCGCCGTACAACCGCTGACCATCGCCGCCGCGGTCATGGTGCTGTTCGAGGTCGCCTCGCTGGGCAAGGCCGCGATCACCCAGTACCCGGCGTATTCGATCGCGAAGTCGAATCTGCGTGCGCTGGCGGGGAATACGTGCGCCCTCGCCGACGACGTTCTGGTGGAGACGAATACCGCGGACTCGCTGCTCACGCCGTACTCCGGTCCGGCCGCGAACGGCTTGTCCGCGGACAGCGCCGGATTCACGCCGAACGGCGTGGCCGAGGATCTGACCGCCGACGCGGAGGAGACCTCGACCGGCGGCGCGAACTCGGTCAACCAGGGTTCGCAGAACAAGACCACCCGAACCACCTCGGCCGGGACCGGGGGCGGCACGACGGAACGCCCCGGCGTCAACGGCAGCACGGTCGCCCTCCCGTTCGGCCTTGACCCGGCCCGCACGCCGGTCATGGGCAGTTATACGACCGGCGACAAACAGCAGGCACACCTGACCTCGCAGTGGTATCGCCTGGATCTGGCACGGGCACAGCGTGATCCGGCCTATCGAATGCTGGTGGTGACCGCGGCGGGCCGGATCAAGTCGGTCGACAAGGACGGCGTGGTCACCTACGGCCAGGACCT
The DNA here is from genome assembly GCF_059510335.1 of Nocardia sp. PLKS1-43. Lineage (NCBI taxonomy): Bacteria > Bacillati > Actinomycetota > Actinomycetes > Mycobacteriales > Nocardiaceae > Nocardia > Nocardia sp. PLKS1-43. The sequence goes on from NZ_JCAJZQ010000003.1 coordinate 390,264, forward strand.
GAGCGTCGAATTCGCCCATCGCGCACCGGACGGCACGCAGACTTCGCTCGGCTCGTTCGTCCCGCTCGATATCGGCGGCGCACCGTCCTGGCGGAACATGCGGATCCCCCTGGACCGAATTCCCGCACAGGCCAACGCCGTTCGTATCGTCGCGGTCGCGAACGACCTGACCGCCAAGCAGTGGCTCGCGGTCACCCCGCCCCGCCTGCCCCGGCTGGAGACATTGAATTCGGTAGTGGGACAACATGATCCGGTCCTGGAAGACTGGCACGTCGGCCTGGCCTTCCCCTGCCAGCGTCCCTTCGACCATCGCGACGGCGTCGCCGAGGTCCCGAAGTGGCGCATCCTGCCCGACCGCACCGGATCGGACGCCTCCAACGCCTGGCAGGACGATATCGGCGGCGGCCCCCTCGGCTGGACCGAACTGCTCCTGAAGGCCGAGACCGTCCCCGCCTACCTCGACAACGACTGGGACCGAGACTGGGGCTCCCTGGTCCGCTTCACCCCCTACGCCCCCCAATCCACCCCCGCCACCATCGACGTCACAGCGCAGAACACCTGGGGCTGGAAGAAACAACCCCCGATCAAGGCGAAGTGAGCACCCCGAAACGGCAGAAAAGAAACACCACCCCCAGCCCCGACCCCAGCCAACCACCGGCCCCCGACCCCGCCGGAGCGAAGCGTCGGCCAAAGACCCAGCTCCGAAGCGAGCCGGATGCAGAATGCCGCCCCCAGCGGCAAAGCGTTCCCGTCCCACTGGAAGTCGCCGGCGAATCGAAAGATTCAACAACGCCCACCCCAGCATTTTCGGCGCGCACCGCACCCTGTGCCCACCGAAGCGAAGCGAGGCGAAGCCCGACGTGCCTAGCGGCGAAGCGTCTCCGTCTCGCTGGAAGTCGCCCGCAAAGCAACAGGCCCCACAACACCAACCCCACAAGATCCCGACGCGACCCCACCAAACGCCCACCGAAGCAAAGCGAGGCGACGACCAACGCCCCAACGGCAAAGCATCACCGTCCCGCCGGAAGTCACCCGCAAAGCAACAGGCCCCACAACACCAACCCCACAAGATCCCGACGCGACCCCACCAAACGCCCACCGAAGCCAAGCTAGGCGAAGCCCGACGTGCCCAGCGGCGAAGCGTCTCCGTTCCGCTGGGAGTCGCCCGCGAAGCGATAGGTTCAGCAACACCAGCCACAAAGGTTTTCGGCGCGGGCTCGTCGTTCAGCCCTCGAAGCGCATGGCCGAAGGCCGAGTCTCGAGGGCTGAACGACGAGCCTTACAGCGCCGAAAACCCCGTCGGAGCGAAGCGGAGACCAAAAACACAGTTACGATCACCCGGTGCCCGACGCCGCTACTGCTGTCTTGACAGACCCGAACCCCGCCGCTACGCGAGCGAGGTCACGAGACTTCCGCACGGCCCGGCTGATCGCCCTGATCGCCGGGATTCTGGGTGCACTGTTCGCGCTGGCGACGCCGTTCCTGCCGGTGAACCAGACCACTTCCGAGGTGAACTGGCCGCAGCACGGCACGCTCGGCAACGTCGAGGCGCCGCTGATGTCCCAGGTCCCGGTGGACCTGGAGGCGAACATTCCGTGCTCGGCGGTGTCCAAGCTCCAGCCCGGGGCGATGGTGCTCAACACCGCGCCCGCCCAGGGCGATCGAGCCGCGCTCGAGGCGCTGTTCGTCCGCGTCACCCCGGACACCGTCGACGTGGTGAATCGCAATGCCATCGTGGCTTCGGCCAAACGCGCCGAACTGCGCGGCTGCAGCACGATCCACATCGTCTCGGATATCGACCACACCTACGCCGCGTTCGGTGGCCTGACCACGCAGGTCGATCAGCCGGGGCCGGACGGCGCGACCACCAAGGCGACCGTTCCGGTCGAGGGCACCCAGGCCGGTGATCTGCGGCCGCAGGTGGTGGGCGTGTTCTCGGATCTGAAGGGTGCGGTCCCGGCGGGACTGTCCTTCCACATGACGGTCGACTCGCGCTTCACCTCCACCCCGACGATCACCAAGCTGACGGCCTCGATCGCGGCGCTGCTGTGCACGCTGATCGCCCTGGGCGCGCTGGCCCGCCTGGACTCCGGCGACGAGCGCGGCCATCGCCGGATCTTCCCGCGGCATTGGCTGAAGCCGACCTGGGCCGACGGCGCGGTGATCGGCACGCTGGTGGTGTGGCATTTCATCGGGGCGAACACCTCCGACGACGGCTACATCCTGACCATGGTGCGCGTGGCACCGCACGCGGGCTATCTGGCGAACTATTTCCGCTGGTACGGCGTGCCCGAGGCGCCGTTCGGCTGGTACTACGACGTCATCCAGGCGTTCGCGCACATCTCCACCGCCAGTCCGTGGGTGCGCATTCCCGCGACGCTCTGCGCGATCGCGTGCTGGCTGGTGATCAGCCGTGAGGTGGTGCCGCGCCTGGGTCGCGGCGTACGCAACTCGCGTGTCGCGCTGTGGACCGGCGGACTGGTGTTCCTGGCCTTCTGGCTGCCCTACGACAACGGCCTGCGCTCGGAACCCATTGTCGCCCTTGGAGTTCTGCTCACCTGGGTGTCCATCGAACGCGCCATCGCGACCGGACGCCTGATCCCCGCCGCGATAGCGGTACTGGCGGCCGCGTTCACCCTGGCCGCCGCGCCGACCGGATTGAACTGTATCGCCGCGCTGCTCGCCGGAATCCGCCCGCTGGTGCGAATCGTGGTGCGTCGCAGACGTGTCCTGGCCGAATCGGGACGCAATCGGTGGGACCGGTCGTTCCTGGGTTCGACACTGCCGCTGCTGGCGCCGATCGCCGCGGCCGGGCTCCTGGTGCTGACCGTCGTCTACAACGATCAGACCTTCGCCGGAATTCAGGAGGCCGACCGGCTGCGGCAGCAGACCGGGCCGAATCTGGCCTGGTACGAGGACTATCTGCGGTACTACTACCTGTTCGTGGAGACCGTGGACGGCTCGGTGTCGCGCCGATTCGCCTTCCTGGTGATGATCCTGTGCCTGATCACCACGATGCTGGTGCTGCTGCGCCGGCGCCGGGTTCCCGGTATCGCGAGCGCACCGACGTGGCGGCTGCTCGGCGTGGTCTTCGGGACGGTCTTCCTGATGATGTTCAACCCCACCAAGTGGACCCACCACTTCGGCGCGTACGCCGGTATCGCCGGCTCGCTGGCGGCGGTGACCGCGGTGGCGGTCTCGGCGACCGCGCTGCGTTCGCGCAAGAACCGGTCGATTTTCCTTGCGGCGCTGCTGTTCACGCTGGCGGTGTCGTTCTCGGGCATCAACGGTTACTGGTACGTGTCGAGTTACGGTGTGCCGTGGTTCGACAAGATGGTGGTGCTGCACGGCATCAGGTCGAACACCGTGATCCTGGTGCTGTTCGGGCTGGCGCTGGTCCTGGTGGGCTGGCAGGCCTTGCGCGAGGGCTACGCGAAGCCGCCCGCGTCCGCGAAGTCCGTGCGCGGCAGGCGAATTCGGAAATTCGCCGCGATACCGCTGACGGTCATCGCGGCCGCGATGGTGCTGTTCGAGGTACTCTCGCTGGCGAAGGGCGCGTACTCGCAGTACCCGGCGTTCTCGCTGGGCCGCTCGAATATCGACGCCCTGGGCGGCAATTCCTGCGGCCTGGCCAATGACGTTCTGGTGGAACCGAATCCGAACGAGGGCCGGTTGCAGCCGATCATCGATCGGGCGAATCCGCCCGCCAAGGGCGATCCGCTCGCGGGTGCCGATCCGTCCGGCTTCACCCCCAACGGTGTGCCCTCGGATCTGAAAGCCGATGCGGTGGAGGTGAAACCGGGGACCGGCAACACCTCGAGCCAGTCGGTCGGCGCGAACTTCGCCGAGGGACAGAACGCCGGAACCGGTGGCGGTTCCATCCAGCACCCGGGCGTCAACGGCAGCACCGTCGCCCTGCCGTTCGGCCTGGATCCGGCGAAGACGCCGATCATGGGCAGCTATCAGGATGGCCTGCAGACCCCGGCGCATCTGACCTCGAGCTGGTATCAGCTGCCGCCGCGTTCGGAGCAATCTCCGCTGGTCGTGGTGACCGCGGCGGGCCGGATCCTGTCCTACGACCAGACCGGCGCGATGCAGTACGGCCAGAATCTGGTGCTCGAGTACGGCAAGCGCCGCGCCGACGGAACCGTGCAGTCCGAGGGCAGTTACGTTCCGCGCGACGTGGGTCCGGCGCCGTCCTGGCGCAATCTGCGCATCCCGCTGGACAAGCTCGCCCCCGACACCGACGTGGTGCGCATCGTCGCGGATCGCCGGGTGCTGATCGGCGATCAGTGGCTGGCCTTCACACCGCCCCGCGTGCCGAAACTGCGCACGCTCAACACGTTCCTGGGGTCGAAGCAGCCGGTGCTGGAGGACTGGGCGGTCGGCCTGCAGTTCCCCTGCCAGCAGCCGTTCCTGCACCGCTACGGCGTGGCCGATATGCCGAACTATCGCATCCTGCCGGACCGCCCCCTCGCGGTCAGCTCGACCGACACCTGGCAGGCCGAGGAATTCGGCGGCCCGCTCGGATTCACCCAGATGCTGGCGAGCTCCACCACCATCCCCACCTACCTGAAGGACAACTGGGCCCGCGACTGGGGTTCGCTCGAACGCTACGACCGCTACGTCCCGGACGCCACGCCCGCGGCCATCACCACCGGCACCGCGACCCGCTCGGGCCTGTGGTCCCCGGGCCGCATGCGCTCCTACTGATCGACAGAACGGGAGGGCGGCGCGGTGAAATACCGCGCCGCCCTTCGTCTGTCGTCGTCATGGTGGTGGACACGGCCGGGCGATACCCCTGTGGTCGGCGTACCGCGTCGGCCCGCTACGGCTCGATGCGATCGCACCACTCGTAGACCGGAAGGTTGCCTTCGGGGGTGTCCTGCCACCGGGGGGTGACTTTGAAGCGCTCGTAGCCGCCGTGGAACTGCACACGTAGTTCGATGCCGGGCGGGGTGATCGGGACGATGCGTTGCGGCAGGTCGGTTGGCCCGCCTTCTAGTACGGCCTTCGGTGCGCTACCCATAGCTGAAGGCTCTCATATGTGAGCGGCCCGACCGGGTGAATCCGGGAAAGACACTCCGTTCATCTGTCGTTCAGATGCCGGACCCCTACAGCGGCAACAGGTGGTGCTTGCGCGGGTTGCGGATGAGCTTCTTCTCGCGCAGCAGGCGCATGGCCCGGCGAATCTCGAGGCGCGTCGAGGAGGGCTCGATGACCGCGTCGACGTAGCCGCGTTCGGCCGCCACCCAGGGGGTCGCGACGGTCGCGTTGTAGAAGTCGATCATCTGCTTGCGGATGCCCTCGCGCTGGTCCTCCGGCGCGGCGGCGATCTGCCGTCCGCCGATCAGGCTGACGGCGCTCTCCGCACCCATGACCGCGATGCGGGCCGTGGGCCAGGCCAGATTGATATCCGCGCCGAGCTGCTTGGAACCCATCGCCGCGTAGCCGCCGCCGTAGGACTTGCGGACCACCACGGTCACCTTCGGCACGGTGGCCTCGACGAACGCGAACAGCAACCGGCCGCCCCGCTTGATGACGCCGATCTTCTCCTGCTCGACACCGGGCATGAAACCGGGCGTATCGACGACGTACACCAGCGGAATGTCGTACGCGTCGCACATCCGGACGAAGTGCGAGGCCTTGTCCGAGGCGCGCGCGTCCAGCGAACCCGCGTACACCATCGGCTGATTCGCGACCACGCCCACGGCATGTCCGTCCACGCGGGCGAATCCGGTGATGATGTTCTTCGCCGCCGCCGCGCCGACCTCGTGGAAGTCGCCGTCGTCGAAGATGCGCAGCAGGATCTCGTGCATGTCGTACCCGGCGTTGTCCGAGTCCGGCACGATCGAATCCAGTTCCCGGTCGGTCTCGGTGACCTCCGGCTCGAGCCCAGGATTGATCACCGGCGGAACGTCCTGGCAGCTCGACGGCATGAAGCTCAGATAGTGCCGCACCCAGTCGAACGCCGCCTGCTCGTCCTTGGCGATGTGGTGCACGTTGCCGTACTCGGCCTGGCTGTACGCGCCGCCGAGTTCCTCGAGGCTGATGTCCTCACCGGTCACCTCGCGCAGCACCTTCGGCCCGGTGACGAACATGTGCGCACTCTCGGTGGCGACCACGACGTCGGTGTTGATCGGCTGGTACACCGCGCCGCCGGCGCAGTTGCCCAGGATGATCGAGATCTGCGGGACCATGCCCGACAGCGGTTCGGTCAGCAGCGCGAGGTTGGCGTACCAGGCCAGCGAGACCACGGCCTCCTGCACGCGCGCGCCGCCGGAGTCCTGGATGCCGACGATCGGGCAGCCGACCTTGGCCGCGTACTGCATGATCATGCCGACCTTGCGGCCGAACATCTCGCCGACCGACCCGCCGTACACGGTCTGATCGTGCGAGAACACCGCCACCGGACGTCCCTCGACCTTGCCGTGGCCGACCACGACGCCGTCGCCGTAGAGCGAATCCTTGACGTTCGGGTTGCGCATCAGCGCGCCGATCTCGACGAAGGTGCCGCGATCGAGGAACATGTCTATCCGCTCGCGGGCCGACGGGATTCCCTTCTTGGCGCGCTTGGCCACACCGGCTTCGCCCGCCGGTTCCTGGGCAAGTTCGAGCTTCTTGCGCAGATCGGCAAGCTTCTCCGCCGTGGTGTTCACTGGGCTCCCTTCGCAATTTCCGCGAGTTTCAGGGTGAGGTCTGCCCCGATCGTTGCGATACGCGGCTCGTCGATGATCTGGAGATGATCCCCCGGAATGTGGATGATTTCCAGATTCGGGATGAAATCGTCCCAGCCACCGTTGGGAAGCCGGTCGGCGTAACGGGGTTCGATCTCGATGATGCCGTCGTGATAGCGATCGGCGAGGTACAGCACGGTATCGCCGTCGTAGTGCGACGGACGGGTCTTCTCCAGATCCCGGCCGTCCAGCCACGAGGTGCGCTGATGTTCGATGACTCCGCCGGGGATCTTGACGTCGGCGAACTTCATCAGCTCCATGATGATCTGGTACTGCTCCTCGTCGGAGGCGTCCGCGAGTTCCTGCAGCATGTCGTCGTCCAGTTCGCCCTTGATGCCGTAGGTCTTCTGGGCGAACGCCTGGAAACGCTCGACGCGCGCGCGCCGGCCCTTCGGGCTGTTGTCCTCGGGCTCGACCGGAATCGCCAGGTCGATCAGGCCGACCAGGCGCACGTCGTCACCGGCGGCGCGCATCACCTGCCCGACGCCGAGGGCGAACACCGCTCCCAGCGACCAGCCGTACAGCACGTACGGCCCGCCCGGATGCAGTGCGCGGATCTTGTCCGCGTACTCCCGGGAGCGATCCTCGATCGACCCCTCGATGCGCTCGAAGCCGTACATCGGGGTGTCCTCGGGCAGGCGCTTGAGCAGCGGCTCGTACACCAGGGTGTTGCCGCCCGAGGGGTGGAAGACGAAGACCGGCAACGCATCCGAGCCCTCGACGGGTGCGCGCAAGGTGCGCACATAACCGTCGACGTCGCCTTCCTGATGTTCGCGCACGATGTTCGCGAGCTTCTCGATCGTGTCGCTCGCGCGCACGTCCGCGGCGGTGACCTCGGAACCCACTCGCTCGGTGAGTCGTTCGGCCAGCTGCTGCGCGGTGGACTCGTCCAGCTGCGGCAGGGTGTCGAAGATGCCGCCCGCGGATTTGCCGGTGATGGTCGCCCAGGTGGCGTAGGCCAGTCGTTCGGCGGCATCACGCGGCGGGACGTTCGCCTCGGCGGTATTGGAAACCTCTTCCGGGACTGCGGTTTTCGCCTCGAATTCACCCGACTCGGTTGTCGCGGCGGGCTTTTCGGCCTCGGCAGGCTGCTTCGCCTCGGCGGCCTTCGCCTCGAGCACGGCGGCCGGATCGTGACCGGCCTCCACCGCCGCGCGGGCCGCGGCCACGAATTCGTCGTCCACGGTGAGGGTTCCGCCCTCGGCGGCCTGCTTCTCGGCCATCGCCACCATCTCGTCGCGGTGCTCGATGGCGTAGTGCAGCACCTTGCCGACCTCGTGCAGGCTGGCGTCGCGCACCGCGGCGATCTGCAACTGCGGAATGTCGAATTCGTATTCGACCCGGTTCTTGATCCGCATGGCCATCAGCGAATCCAGACCCAGCTCCATCAGCGGGATCTCCATCGGCAGATCCTCCACGGCGTAACCCATGGATTCGGCGACGATGACGGCCAGGCGCGCCTCGACGGTCTCACCGCCGGCCGGATCCCAGCGCTCGCCGAATTCGGCGAGGACGGCCGGACCGTTCTCGGCGGTAACGGCAGGCGCCGCAACGGTTTCCACGGCGGACGCCGGGGCGATCGGGGCCGAGCCCGCCGAGGCGGAGGTCACCACGGCCTCGAACAGCAAACGGAAAGCGTTGTCCTGCTTGGCGTGCACCTGCACCGACGCACCACCCGGATGCGGGGTCAGCGTGGTGGTCAACGTCCCCGAGGCGGGCACCGGCGAATGCGTCACGGCCGCACCGACCGTGACGTCCGCGAGCACCTGCGACGCGGCGGCGGCGACCAGTTGGGGCAGTCCGGCCACGGCCGCGGCCTGCACCTCCCACGCGTGCCGGCCGTCCGGCATCGCGACGTGCGCACCCGGCGCCCGGCCGCTGCCCGAACCAGTGGCGATGCCGACCTTGGGCCAATACTCCTTGCGCAGGAAGGCAGTTCGCGGAACGTCGGCGTAGTCACCGGGGCCGACCAGCGAGAACAGATCGACCTGATGTCCCTGCACGTACAGCTGGGCGAGCGCGGAGATGATGCCCGCGGACTCGTCCTCCTTGCGCTTGAGCGTCGCGATCAACGCCGCGTTGTGCACGCCCGCGGCGAAGGTGGTGCCCAGAACCTGCATCAGCGCAATGGAATTCGGCGCGAGTTCGAGGAAGGTGGTGATCCCGGCGTCCACGGCCTGGCGCACGGCATTGGTGAAGTACACCGAGTGCCGCATATTGGTCACCCAGTAGTCCACGTCGTGCACCGGATCCGACCCGGCGCGGTACACGGTGCCCTGGTGCACGGTCGAATACAGATCGACGGTCGGCTTGGTCGGCTCGATCCCGGCCAGCTCGGCCGCCAGCTCACCCAGCAGCGGGTCCATCTGCGAGGTGTGTCCCGCGCCACGGGTCTGCAGGACGCGGGCGAACTTGCCCTCGGCCTCGGCCCGCGCGACGATCGCGTGCACCTGATCCGGCGGACCGCCGATCACGGTGTTGGTGGGCGCGGCATAGACGGCCACCTCGATGTCCGGGAATTCCGGCAGCAGCGCGTCGATGTCCTCGGCGCTGTACTCCAGCAGCGCCATATTGCGGATATCGGAGTCGGGCAACATCTCGTCGCCCTCCTTCATCAGCCGCGAGCGCGCGCAGATCACCCGGACCGCGTCCTCGAGCGGCAGACCGCCGGACAGATACGATCCGGCCGCCTCGCCCTGCGAATGTCCGACGATGGACGAGGGCTCGGCGCCGTGCGCACGCAGCAGCGCGGCGATACCCAGCTGAATGGCGAACACGCCGACCTGCGAGGTGCCGATATCCCAGTCCTGCGCGTCGTCGAGCATCATCTCGCGCACGGAATACCCGGCCTCGTCCTGCACCAGTTCGTCGACCTCGTCGATGGTGCGGGCGAAGATCGAATTCTCCAGGTACAGCTGCTTACCCATCTTGCGATGGTGCGAGCCGAAGCCGGACAGCACCCACATCGCGCCCTTCGCGGCGGGCGCGTCGGCGGTGAACACACCCTGTCCGGGCTTACCCGCGGCCAGGGCGCGCAGTCCGGCGACGGCCTCGGCGCGGGTGGTCGCCACGACCACGCCGCGCGAGCGGCCGTGGTTGCGCTTGGCCAGCGAGCGCGCCACGTCCGCGAGCGGAACGTCCTGCGCGGCATCGGATTCCAGCCAATCGGCCAGCTGCTGCGCGGCATGGCGGCGGCGCGAGGGCAGATAGGCCGAGACCGGCAGGACCACCGGCAACGGCTCGGTGCGCTCCGAAGTCCATTCCGGCGCGGCGGTTTCGGCGTGCTCGCCGGACCGGTCGAGAATGGCCTCGGCATCGGCGACGATGTCGGTGGTCTCCTCGTCCGCATCCGTCGCGGCGCCGGCCCGCGGAGCTTCCGGTGCGGCCGGGACGTACTCCTGGATCACGACGTGCGCGTTGGTACCGCCGAATCCGAAGCCGGATACGCCGATCGTGGCCTTACCGCTGTAGCGGGGGAATTCGGTCGGGGTGTCGACGATCTTCAGATGCGCCTCGTCGAACTGGATGTACGGGTTCGGGCCCGCGAACCGGATGTTCGGCGGAATGACATTGTGCCGCAACGACATGACCACCTTGGCCAGGCTCGCCGCACCCGCGCCGGACTCCAGGTGACCGAAGTTCGTCTTGGCCGAACCGAGCAGTGCGGGCTTGTCCTCGTCGCGTCCGCGGCCCACGACGCGGCCCAGCGCACCGGCCTCGATCGGATCGCCGATCAGGGTTCCGGTGCCGTGCGCCTCGATGTAATCGACTGTGGAGGGCGCGATTCCGGCATCGCGGTAGGCGCGGCGCAGCACATCGGCCTGCGCCTCGGGGTTGGGCGCGAGCAGGCCGTTGGACCGGCCGTCGTTGTTGATCGCGGTGCCCTTGATCACGGCGTGAATGGTGTCGCCGTCGCGTTCGGCGTCCGCGAGACGCTTCAGCACCACCAGGCCGGCGCCCTCGGACCGGATCATGCCGTCGGCGTCGGCGGAGAACGCCTTGATGTGCCCGTCCTTGGCGAACGCACCGATGGCGTCGAAACCCAGTGAGCCCGCGGGCGCGAGCAGCATGTTCACCCCGCCCGCGAGTGCGAGGTCCGCATCGCCCGAACGCAGATCGCGCACGGCCTGATGCACCGCGACCAGCGTCGAGGAACAGGCGGTGTCGACCGCGACCGACGGGCCGCGGAAATCGTAGAAGTAGGAGACGCGGTTGGAGATGATCGCCGAGGAACTACCGGTGATCGCGTAGGCATCGGCAGAGGCGGGTGCGTCCGGATCGGAGTTGCCCGCACCCAGCACGGCGAGCAGCTGGAAGTCGTTGGTCGAGCTGCCGACGTAGACGCCGACCGACTCGCCCTTCAGCTCACTCGCGGGAATCCTGGCGTGCTCCAACGCTTCCCAGGTCAATTCCAGCATCAGCCGCTGCTGCGGATCCACCCGTGCCACCTCGACCGGCGACATCGCGAAGAATTCGGCGTCGAAACCCTTCACGACGTCCTGGTCCAGATAACCGCCCAGGGTGTTGGCCGAGGCGACGGCCTCGGCGATCTCCGGATCCGCGGTGAACTCCGACCAGCGTCCCGGCGGCAGGTCCCGGATGGCATCGCCGCCGCCGATCAGGAATTCCCACGTCGACTCCGGCGTATCGCCCGCACCCGGCAGCCGGGTGGACAGGCCGACGATCGCGATGTCGTGTGCCTCGCCCGGCCGGTATCCGGCGGTGTAGAAGGCGTCGTCGGTGGTCTCCTCGGGAAGTTCCGGCTCCCCGTTGATGATGCGCTCCGCCAGCGAGGCGATGGTCGGATGCTGATACACGATCGTCGCGTTCAACATCACGCCGGTGAGTTCCTCGACGTCGCCGCCGAGCGCGATGGCATCGCGCGAGGCCAGGCCGAACTCCTCCATCGGCCGGTCCACGGTGATGCTCTCGATCGGCTGGCCGGTCGCGTCGGCGACCCAGCGCTGCAACCACTCGCGCAGCTCGGCCACCGACATCTCGGTGCCCGCGGGCTGCGCCTCGCCCGACTTCGCCACTGCCGCAATCGGTTCCGCGGTATCGGCCGATTCGGCGGCCGTGCCGTCCCGCGACTCGGCGGCGGTGCCGTTCGCCGCTTCCGCAGCGGCGCCGTTCGCGGAACCGGCAGCGGTGCTCTCGGCAGACTCCGCGTGCGCGGCGGCGGTCTCGGTCGTCTGGGTGCCCTCGTTGTCAGCCATCAATCCTCAAGCTACCTGTGTCCGGGTGGTGCGCGGGCAGGGAACGACGGCCGATATCGCCGTCACGTCACTCTTCATCGGGTGCATCGGGGAATGCCTGCTGTGTGTAACCGCCACGCAGCGTGCCTTCCAGATACGAGGCCTTGCAGGCGCGGCGGGCGATCTTGCCGCTCGAAGTGCGCGGAATCGAGCCCGCCGGGACCAACAGTACGTCGCGAACGGTAACACCGTGACGCTGCGCGATCGCGCCGCGTACCGCGTCGGCGATGGGCAGCGGGTCGGCCTTGCCCGCGCCCGGTCCGCGCTCGGCCACGATCACCAGCTGTTCGGAGGCGTCCTCGGCGTCGAACTTCAGACCGGAATGGCTGTCCGCCTCGAACACCTCGGCGGGCAGCTGATTCGCGGGCACCGAGAAGGCGGCGATGAAACCGGGACGCAGCGCGGTGCTGGCCTCCTGCGCCGAGTACTCGAGATCCTGCGGGTAGTGGTTGCGGCCGTCGACGATCACCAGATCCTTCACCCGGCCGGTGATGTACAGCTCGCCGTCGACGTACACGCCGTAGTCACCGGTGCGCAGCCAGATCGCATCCTGCGCGGTGCCCTCGGCGTGCGAACCCTCGGACTGCCGGTGGACGAGCTGGTTCTTGAAGGTCTTGCGAGTCTCCTCCTCGCGCCCCCAGTACCCGATGCCGATGTTGTTGCCGTGCAGCCAGATCTCACCGACCCGGCCCTCGGGCAGCTCACGCGCGCCCTCGGGGCTGTCGATGGACTCGCCGTCCACGATCGCGGCCCACTGCGACAGCGCGATGTAGCCGCAGCTGACCTGCGGGATGGCATTGGGTGCGTTCTGATCGACCTTGACCACGCGACCGGCGTTGAGTTCGTCGCGGTCGACGTAGATGACCTTCGCCTCGTCCTCGTGCCGTGTCGCGGAGACGAACAGCGTCGCCTCGGCCATGCCGTAGCACGGCTTGATCGCGGTCTTGGGCAGGCCGTACGGCGCGAACGCGGCGTTGAACTTCTTCATCGAGGACGTCGTCACCGGCTCACTGCCGTTGATCAGCCCGATGACGTTCGACAGATCCAGCGTCTCGCCGTTGCGCGGCAGACCGCGCGCGGCGGCGTGCTCGAAGGCGAAGTTCGGCGCGGCGGCGAAGGTGCCGGCGCCGTCGGAGACCGCGGCCAGTTCCTTGATCCACCGGTACGGGCGCCGCACGAAGGCGCTCGGAGACATGATGGTGATGTACTTGCCGCCGATCGCGGGCAGGATCACGCACAGCAGGCCCATGTCGTGGAACAGCGGCAGCCAGGTGACCCCGCGCGAATTCCAGTCCAGGTTGATCGCGTTGACCATCTGCAGCAGGTTGGTGCCCACCGCGCGGTGGGTGATCTCCACGCCCGCCGGGGTGCGCGTCGATCCCGAGGTGTACTGCAGGTACGCGATATCGTCGACGTCGACCTGGGGCACAACCCACTTGTCGCCGAGGGCATCGGGCACCGCGTCCACGGCGATGATGCGCGGGCGCTGGGCGGCGGGCAGGGCGCGGAAGAGCTGACGGACCCCGGCGGCGGAGGAGCTCGCCGTCAGGATCGCCGAGGGCTCGCTGTCGGCCAGCACCGCGTGCAGCCGGTCGGTGTGACCGGGCTCGTCCGGATCGAACAGCGGCACCGAGATGCAGCCCGCGTAGATCGCGGCGAAGAAGGAGATCACATAGTCCAGACCCTGCGGCGCCAGAATCGCCACCCGATCGCCCGGCTTGCTCACCTGCTGCAGGCGCGCGGCCACCGCGCGCAGCCGGACACCGAATTCCTTCCAGGTCAGATCCTGGTACTCACCGTCGCGCTCACGTGAGTAGTCGATGTATCGGTAAGCAAGGGTGTTCGCGTCATTGCGGGTGTGCTTCTCGACGTAGTCGACCAGGGTACGACCCTCGGGAATTTTGATGTTCCCGGTTTCGTCCAGGTAATCGTCGAAAGTCTCGTCCGTCATTCCTTCTCCTCCGAGGCACACGCAGCACGGCGCCATGGCCGCTGATACCTGTGAGGCCCCGACTCTCTTACGCCTGCGGCCGCTCTTCGTGCAAGAGCTCGCCTGCAGCTTTGTCGGCGGTCTGCGCGGTGACCGCCTATCGGCTAGATGTATTCAAAACCAGAGACATGGTACAGAGCAGGCACCGCGGCAGTATGCCCAGCGGACCCAAGCTGTTCCGGACCACATCCGGCGGCCCGGTTCGGTTGGGCTGTCGCGGTGTCGCCACCCCGTGACGCCGGAATCTCCGGCACGAAAACATCCGTCCGAGTCGGAAACGCACCACTATAGAACATCGACTCGAGCCGGTCCATGTTACGAATATTTCCGCTGACCACGCCGGATGTGCCGATAACCACAATCGGCGACGGGCGCAGCGCGGCGCGTGCGGTGGACGTGCCGACATCGATCCGATGCTTGTTGCCCTCGCCTGCCGTCACGGGACGAAGCCCTCGCGGCGGCGCGCCCGGCGCGGTCGTACGACCGTCCGGTGCAACGGCTTGTGTCATGAACCCATGCTCCTGACCCGTGCGGAAATCGGTGCGACGCCGGTCGGTCCCGGTGGACCGGCTCCGGCGTCGCGATCAGAGGTGCACTTTACAGCCTGTGCGGCGATCCGAGGGGTTCTCCTCGAGTCCTGACCAACGAAGGCTCCCGGCGAGGCCCTCACCAATCCTCGTCACGAGTGCTTCGGATGCGGTGCGCCGTTGATCAGCCCCTCGGCCCAGCCCGCGGTCCAGTCCGTCGCGGTGCTGCGGTTGTCGGCGTCGACGACGAACGAGTTGTACAGGCTGTGCACCGGGTTCCCGGCCGCGCGGACGAGGGTCAGCAGACTCGGGAACATATTCACCGGGGTGAGTGCCTGAATCGGCGCATCGCAGATCAGATCGCCCTTCGCGCAGATGGTGTAGGTGCGACCGGCGAGTGCGCCGAAGCCCGACCGCGGCCCGGTCATGGTGATACCCGGCACACTCAGCCCCCGCAGGGTGACCTCCGCGCCCACCCCCGGCGGCGTGGGGCCGACCTCGATCGCCTGTCCCGGCCCCGGCTGGCGGCGGCCGTCGGCGATGAGCATCACACCGAGCACCTGATCGGCCGGGACCGGCCCCTTGGCCGCGCCGATATCGGCGGCGATATCACCTGCGATGACCGCGCCCTGCGAGAACCCCGCGATCACGTAGGTGGTGAGCGGGCAGTTCTTGTACATGGTGGTCAGCTCGGCCACCGCGCGCGCGGCGCCCTCGGACCGGCTGACGTTGTAGGAGGCCTGGCCGTCCGGCGGGATGGCGATCGGATTGGAGAACTGCGCCACATACGGAACCGTGTAGACGTCCAGACGACTGTTCGCGAACTGCTGCCGGACCGGCCGCGTGACGTTCAGCATCAGCGACGCCGGGTTCGCGGTCGGGTTGTGCGGGTCGTCGTTGCTGTTGGACTCCCAGGTGCCCGGGATCGACAGCAACTGCACGTCCGGACAGGAGGCCGGCTGCGAGGTCGGCTTCTTGGTCGTCCCGGGCGGCGTCGGCACGGGCACGTGCGAGCAGCCGGCCAGCATGTACCACAGCAGTATCACCAGAACGACGAACACCGCGAGGACCGCGAGAATCGTCAGACATCCAACCCCCCGGCGGCGCGGTCCGCGCACGCCTCTGCCGTACCGTCGCGCGTTCACTTGTTGCAGTACGTCTGGTTGGCTACATCGACATAGATCTGGCCGAGCTGGGCGATCGGCATCTTGTTCGGGTCATAGGAGGGGTCCTGACCGGCCATCGCGTTCACGTATGTCTGGACCTCCTGCTGCGAGACATTGCTCTTCTTGGCCTGGCAGATGTAGTTCGCCACGGCCAGCGGGATGTCCGCGGAGGACACCGAGACTCCGCGCGCCTTCAGCGCGTCCAGGAACGCCTGGTCCTTCGCGGTGATCTTCGGCGGGGCCAGGGTGGGCGTCACGGCCGGTTGCGGCTGCTCGCTCGTGGTCGTCTTCGGGGCCGCCGCGGTGGTGCTCGGGGCGGTGGCGGGGGCGGACGTCGTGGTGGTCGGCGCGGCGGTGGTGGTCGAGGTCTTCAGCGTGGGCGTGCTCGACGCGGTCGAGTCGTTACCGCCGCAGCCGGTGAGCAGCAAGACGGAGGCGATCGTGACGGCCGCACCCGCGGCAACACCGCGTCCGGCGAGGCCGGCCGCCTTTCCACTGGTCCGAAGCATGAATTCGTATCCTCGATCTGGGTCAGGGCAGAAGGTCGCCGTCCAGGCTAGCCGCATCGACGAAGAAGCCACACGGTTCAGGGCCCCGCCGTCACGAACAGGCCGACGACACAACCCCCACCCCGCTCAACTCCGGACGACACCTCGGCCCCATGCGTCCCGGCAGTCACGCACAGGTCGCAGGCCGGCGAGGAATCCCGCACAGCTGTTTCCGCGAAGCCGGTTCAACACCACCCCGAGGTCCGCCGCCCAATCTCATCATTCGAAACGCGTGCCGTGGCATCGAGAGCCACCGCCGGCATCACCACGCTCGCTCACCCGGACAACGCCGAGGTTCGCGGCCCATCTCACCATTCGCACGCGTGCCGATGGAGTCGAGAATCACCCGAAGATCACCCCGGCTCGCCTGCCCCCGACAACACCGGCACCAAGGTTCGCGGCCCATCGCGCCGCTCGGACGCGTGGCGGCTGCGAGTGCCCGACACGGGGCCGAGCGCGAGACCTGGGGGCCGCGAACCCGCCCGAGCGAAGCGGAGGCCGAGATTACAGCCCGTGGATTTCCGGCTTTCCGTTCTGGATGACGACGTAGCCGGTCTGGAAGTTCTGCTGCACACCGCCGGGAACCGGGAACTCGTCGCTGATCGGATAGCCGAGTTTGCCGTGTTCGAAGCCCTGCCGGGCCCAGGCGTCCATGATCGGTCCGGTCCGTACCGCCCACGCGCCCGACAGCGGACTCCAATAGATGTTGCCGCCCTCGAACCGGCTGATCCGGCCGCCGTTGACCAGCGGCTGCTCCTCGGCGACCGGGAAACCCAGGAAGCTGTTCTCGAAGCCGAGCTGTGCGTACTTGCCCAGGATCAGCCCGAGGACCCGATGGGCTCCGGACTTGGCGCTGAAGTAGATCGGGCCGTTCTGGAACCCCTGCACCACGCCGTCCCGGTTCGGTGTCCTGGTCTCCGGTCCGGTCGGATATCCGGCCGGACCGCGCTCGAACCCCTGCTTGCCCCACGTCTCCAGGATCGCCCCGCGCACCACCTGCGCGCCGGTCTGCGGGGTCCAATAGATGACACCGTTGCCGAAGCCCTGGAACCGTCCGCGGCCATCGGGCAGCGGACGTTCGTCGCCGACCGGAAATCCCAGTGGCCCAGCGGGTCCCGCGGTCGCCTGATAGGTGCCGCCGATCGCACCGGCCACCGGATGGGCGCCGGTCGACGGGGACCGGAAAACCTGGCCGCCGTGGAAGTCCTGTGCGCTGCCCCCGGCCACCTGATATTCGCCCGTGGTGCACGGGCCGAGCCAGGAGCCGACCTTCGCCGCGGCCGCGATCGCGCCGCCGGATGTGCAGGCGGGAGCGTCGGCGGGCACGCCGAGCGCCTGCGCGGCCTGCGGCCAGGACTGCCGCATCTCGAAATCCCAGTACGGCCACGAATGCGTGCCCGAGGGCCGGTATTGCGCGGTCACGGGGATCGCCAGCTTGTTCAGCTTGCTGACGAAGTTCTGCGTGGTCAGCCGGGACAGCACCTCGAGGCCCATACCCGCCACATTCGTGCTGGCACCGGGCGCGACACCCGACGGTGTGTCGTAGGCGCCCGCGGTGCCCGCGCCCGCCGAGACGTACAGGCTGATTCCCTTCAGCTTCTCGGCGAGACCGGCGGGATCGTGCGCGGCCCACTCCGAACTCGTCGGTGGACCCCACATGTCGTTCGCGTCGAATCCGCCCGCATCCCGCATCGCGTACATGATCGCCTGCGGCATGCCCAGCGTCGTCGTGGTCAGGAAGCCCGAATAGGAGGCGGCGTACTTCACCCAGTTCGGATTGCGCCCGGCCAGGAACATCGCCGCCGTGCCGCCCATCGACAGGCCCTCGACGCCGCGCGCGGCCGTGGCCCGCCACTGATTCTCCAGAACCGGGGACAGTTCCTTGGTCAGGAAGGTCTCCCACTGGTAGTTCTTGCCGTTGTCGGGGCGGGCCCAGTCGGAGTAGAAGCTGGACTGCCCGCCGATCGGCAGCACGACCAGCGCATCCTTGTCGGCGTAGAAGTCGATCGCCCCGGCGTCGTGCGTCCAGCCGCTGTAGTCGTCGGTCGCGCGCAGCCCGTCGAGCATGATCAGCTGCGGGAACCGCATGTCCGGACGCGCGTACCAATCGCGCGGCAACAACAGCTGCACCTGAACCGGCGTGGCCATCGACGGCGAATTGATCCACAACGACACCCACCGGCTCGTCAACCACACCACTTTCTGCACACTCGCCCCACCCGGCAGCGGAGCCGGCGGGGGTGCGGGCTTGACCGGCGCGGGAGCCGGTTGCGCGGCCTGAGGTGCGGGCGCGGCCTGAGGTGCCGGTGCGGCCTGAGCCGGAGCGGCCTGAGGTGCGGGAGCGGCCTGAGGTGCGGGCGGCGGAGCGGCAGGCTGCGGCGCGGGCCGAGGAGCCGCGGGCTGCGGCGCGGGCCGAGGAGCCGCGGGCTGCGGCGCGGCCGGAACGGGAGGCTGCACTCCCGCCGCCGGTGTCCCCCCCGGAGCAGCCGGAGGGGGCGGAGGGGGCGGAGCGGGCGCGCGAGCCGGAGCAGGACCGGCCGGAGCGGGACCATGAGCCGAAGCAGCCGATGCAGGGGCCGCCGGAGCGGGCGCGGCTGGAGCGGGAGCCGAAGCAGCCGGTGCAGGACTGGCTGGAGCAGGACCGTGAACCGACGCAGGGGCCGGAGCGGCCGGGGCAAGACCAGGAGCCGGGGCAGGCGGGGCAGGAGCTGGACCGTGAGCCGGAGCGGGCGTGGCCGGTACCGAGGAAGGTGTAGCGAGGGCAGGCGGAGCTGCCGCAGGAGCTGGGGCAGGTGCGGCAATACGAGTCCCGCGGACGGGAGCCGACGCAACAGGCCGCGGTGGTGCCACTGCCGGAACAGCCGGAGCGGGGGCGTGAGCCGGAGCAGGCGCGGCCGGTACCGAGGAAGGTGCGGCGGGGGCAGGCGGAGCTGCCGCAGGAGTTGGGGCAGATGCGGCGATACGAGTCCCGCCGACGGGAGCCGGCGTAGCAGGGCGGGGCGGGGCGGCGGGGGGAGGAGCAGCCGGGGCAACGGGTGCTGACGCCGAGTCTGCGGGAGCGGCGACCGGGGCGCCACGGCCCGGAACCGCGGAGGCAGATCGGGATGGCGGCACCGGGGCCGGTGCAGCAGGGGCTGCGACCTTGGCCGGGAGTACCGGGGTCGAGGTCGCGGGGGCCGGAGCCGCTGGAGTGCCCGGTGGCGCGGCGGCGGGGGCCACCCTGGCCGGAGCTGCGGGGGTGGGAGCTGGGGAGATTCGTGAGGTGGGTGGCTGGGGAGCGGGAGCCGGTGCGGTGGGTGGCTGGGCGACAGCCGGGGTGCCCGCGGGATAGCCGACGGTTAGCGGAAGGACGACAGCGGCGGATAGCGCCGCGAGCCCGAGCCGGCGCGCACGGGCGCGTTTCGCACTCCCTCTGCTCTCATACGCCACACCTGCCACAGGGGTTTTTCTACCGCGCGAATCACGTTTGAACGCGCCGACGCGCGGATAACACTATGAGTTGTCCATTCAACGGCCCTGGGCGAGCGGACAAACCGGCCGCAAACGACAACCGGCGCCGTGCACGAGGCACGACGCCGGTCGGGGAGCTGATTGATCGTCAGGCGTGCAGGGCCGCCAGGATGCCCGGACGGGCCTTGGCCAGCTCGTCCTGCCAGTTCCGCCAGATGTGGGTACCGGTGGCCGGGAAGTCGTAGGTGGCCGGGATGCCCAGCGACTGCAGACGCGCCTGGAAGGTGTACGTGCTGACCATCGCGATGGCCTCGAGTGCCATGGCGTTACCTGTATTGAACAGGCCCACAGCGGAACCCATGTTGTCGCGCTGATCCGGCAGACCGCTGCCGGAGGAGATGAACATCGGCAGGCCACGCAGCTGCGGCGCGAAGACCATCGGGTCCGAGCGCAGCCACTGCGGGCTCCACGGCGCGGCCATCGAGTCGGCGTTGAACCGGCCGGCGTCGAGCATCATGACGCGGATCGCCTCACGCATACCCGGCGCGTTCCAGTTCAGCGGGCCGGAGAACGAGGCCGCGTACTTGAACTGGTTCCGGTGGAACGCCGCCAGGCGCAGCGCCGCCGGGCCACTCATGGACAGGCCCGCGACCGCCCAGTTGCTGCGCGAGACGTTGTAGTTCGCCAGGAAGTTGGGCAAGTCCCTGGTCAGGAACGTCTCCCACATGTAGGTGAACTTCTGGCCGTTGGTGTTACTCGGCGACTGCCAGTCGGCGTACCAGCTGGACTGCCCGCCCACCGGCATGACCAGCGTGACGTTGTCGTTACCGAACATCTGCTGCGCGTTGGTCTCGAACGACCACGCGTTGCGGTCGTCGCGAGCACGCAGGCCGTCGAGCAGCAGCAGCGCGGCATTGCCGCCGCGCCTGGCCCACTGCACCTGGACCTTGACCGGGCCCATCTGGGAGGGAACCATCAGCTCCTGGTAGCCGCCGGCCGGGGTGCGATGCACCGGATGACCGACGATCGGGGACGCCATGGCGACCGACGGGACTGCTGCTGCCGTCGCCAGCGGGAGCGCCAGCGCAGCGGCGCCGACGGCGAGAAGTCGCGCGCGCCAACCGAACCGAGCAATTCGCCGCCCTTGGGAGACTCCCGCCGAGGCGGGCGCCGAATCCGACGCCGGCGCTGCGGACCTGCCGAAACGCATGGATACTGCTCACTTTCTGCTGCTGTAGTCTGCTGTTGTAGGCGTACCGCGCGACCGCAGCCGG
This sequence comes from Nocardia sp. PLKS1-43, assembly GCF_059510335.1. Taxonomy (NCBI): domain Bacteria; kingdom Bacillati; phylum Actinomycetota; class Actinomycetes; order Mycobacteriales; family Nocardiaceae; genus Nocardia; species Nocardia sp. PLKS1-43. The sequence continues at coordinate 411,211 of NZ_JCAJZQ010000003.1, forward strand.
GCTGCCGTCGACGGCACGGTACACACCCGTCTCGGATCCCGATCTCCGATGCGAGCAACGCCGCGTCTACGAGGTGGTCACACTTGCGCTCGCTGGACCATATTCGACCGATCAGCGGTTAGCAAGATGCGGGCGTATCCGTGTCCGAAATCCGCCCGAGACCTTTCGTAATCGTGCAGTGACCCTATCGCGTTCCCACGGTTATGTCGCGGGAACCCTTCCCGGAACCAAGAATTCGTGGTAACTGCAAATCCGCTCGCACAACACAATCCGGACCGCGGATGCCGCGCATCGCGACCGGAACCGCATTCGGCCCGGGACCCGACGGTCCCGGGCCGCGGAACAACTCCGGCGGTCAGCCGATATTGCGCGACATGTCCGGAATCATCCGGTACGCCTCGTTACTCCAGTTGATCCAGTCGTGGATGCCGTAATTGGGGAACGAATACACCACATTGCGCGCGCCGAGCGTGTTCATTCGCACCTGGAATGCCCGAGTGTTCGCCAGCGCCAATGCTTCCAGCGGCATACCGCGGACCACGCGATCGGCGGCGGCGCCCACCGGCCCGGCCAGGTCGGCCTGGTCGGGAAGGGCGCTGCCCGCCGCGATCCACAGCCTCGTGTTGTTGGCAACCAGCCTGGGCGCGAATACGAACGGATCCATCGCCAGCCACTTCGGCCCCCACGGCGGCGCCATCGCGTCCACGTTGTATCCGCCCGCGTCGACCATGGCCATGCGAATGGCCTCGCGCATACCGGGCGCGGAGACGTTCAGATATCCGGAGAACGCCCCGGCGTAACTGAACTGATCGGGGTGGTAGGCGGCCAGCATCAGCGCCGCACTGCCGCCCATGGACAGGCCGAAGGCGCCGTTGCGGGTGGCCCGGAAACCGAGCCGGTCGTGCAGCGCGTTGCGCAGATCCCGGGTCAGGAACGTCTCCCAGTCGTACCGGTAGTCCTTACCCGGCCCGGACATGAACGTCTCGGTCGCGCCCGAGCCACTGGAGGAACCGAAATTGGTCGGCGGCAGGCCCAAGAGCGAACTCGGCGCATTCCAGTCCGCGTAGAAGCTGGACTGGCCGCCGACCGGCATCACGACATTGATATTCCAATTGGCCAGCACCTCGGCCACATTGGTCTCGATCTCCCAGCCGTTGAGGTCCTGCCGGGCGCGCATACCGTCCAAGGCGTAGACGACGCGATCGGTATTGCCGTCGCGCGCCCGCAGGATGCGGGTCTTGACCGGGCCCATCGACCCGTTGTTCACCCAGAAGTCGAAGGCATGCGGATCGAACGCCGCCGCGGCCTTCGGCGCATCGCCGTGCACCGCCTGACCGAGCGGCATGGCCACGACCAACGCCGCCGCCAATGCGGTGCGGCCCAGCCATTTCCGGGCCGAACGGGCGAACCCGCGGCCCGTTGACGATAGTCGGGTGCCGGGGATACCGAAACCAGGCTTCCTGGGCGCACATCGCATCGCGTCTCGCCTTTCGCTCGGGCATCGGTCTCCGCACACCCGCTCGCGGCCCGGCACCCCATCTATTCGGACAACACAGACGAACTCCTCGGCGCATACGCTGCGCCTTGCGTACAGCACTGAATGGTCGATACGAAACGAGTATCGGCTACCGGCGTGTTATTTGGCCTCTGCTCGGCTTCGGCGTGTTCGAGCCGACGCCGCGTTGCCCGGGCTCGGCGGTCCGGACCCGCAGGATCGGCCGTATCTCGGACGGCAGCGGAAAAAGGGAAAGGCCGTGGGCGGAGAGAACTCCGTCCACGGCCTTCGCCTGCCCGGGTGGTCAGCCGATATTGGCGGACATGTCCGGAATCATCTTGTCGACTTCCTGCTCCCAGTTGTGCCAGTTGTGCACACCGACGGCCGGGAAATCATAGGTGGCGTTCTGCGCGCCCAGGCTCAGCATGCGGATCTGGAAGGCCCGGGTGTTGGCCAGGGCCAGCGCCTCGAGCGGGGAGCCCTGGATGACGTCCATCGCGTTGGAAACGTCACCCGCCCCCGGGATACCGCTGCCCGCGGCGATCCACAGCCTGGTGTTGTTGGCCTTGAGCTGCGGGGCGAACACGAACGGATCCATGTAGAACCACTTCGGGCTCCACGGCGGGGCCATCGAGTCGATGTTGTAGCCGCCGGCGTCGATCATCGCCGCGCGCAACGCCTCACGCATACCGGGCGCGGAGATGTTCAGATAACCCGAGTACGCGCCCGCGTAGTGGAACATGTCCGGGTGGTGCGCGGCCAGCGTCAGCGCGGCACTGCCGCCCATCGACAGGCCGAACACGCCGTTGCGCGTGCTCCGGAAGCCGAGCCGGTCACGCAGCGCGTTCCGCAGGTCGCGGGTGACGAAGGTTTCCCAGTCGTACCGGTAGCTCTTACCCGGGCCCTGCCCGAGAATCTGCAGCCCGCCCGACCCGGACGAGGAGCCCGAGGACGACCCGGACGAACCGGCCTGCGGCGGAATGCCCAGGAACGAGCTGGGCGAATTCCAGTCCATATAGAAGCTGGACTGACCGCCGACCGGCATCACCACGTTGATGTTGGCGCGGGTGAGCGCCGCCGCGACGTCGGTGTTGATCTCCCAGCCGGACAGATCCAGACCGGCGCGTTCACCGTCGAGCGCGTACACCACGCGGTCGGTGTTCCCGTCGGCGGCGCGGAAGACCCGCGACTTGATCGGACCCATGATGGACGAATTGACCCAGAAGTCGAATCCGGTCGGGTTGAACGCCGCAGACGCGGAACCCGCCTCCGCTGCCGACATTCCGATCGGCAACAACGTAGCCAACGCCAGTCCGAGCGCCGAGCGCCTCATCCAGCCGGACCGTCGCCGCGAACCCTGATCGAGCGACCGTCTCCGACGTCTTTCCTGCGCCCAACGCACAGTCACGCCTCGCATATCCTGTTCGGCCTTTCCTTTGTGCGGCCGGGCTCGGCCGCTTCGTGCGGGCCCGCCCACCAGCGCAAGCAGGCTTGCACCGCCGGGCGGAAGTTCTCGGTGAGCTTATCGTGCAAACCATGCCTCGGCGTTATCAAAATGAGACTAAGTGGTGTAAAACGCAGTTTGAAACCGATCGGCACGGTCCTGTGGTGGCCGGTTCCCGGCCCGCCGAGATGATCACACGCGGCCGTTATGACCTGGAGATTCGCCCGTCCGACCCGGCTTCCAACCGGGTCGGACCGCACCTGGGAATACACAGTCATTTCACAGCTACCGGAAGGGCGGGATCTACTTCGGCGGTGTAAGCGCCGGCGGGGGCGGCGCCGGGGCGGGATCGACCAGATGACAACGCTCGATCTCGTACTTGGGCACCCGATCGATGCGGTACTTGGAGAACGACCACGCCTGGATCAGGTTGTGCTTGAACCGCGACAGCGTCAGCGGGGCGCGCGAGGAGGCCAGCAGATCCTGGGTGGCCGGGCAGGACAGCGCGGTGTGCGCCCGCATCGCCCACTTCTCGTCCATGTACCAGGGCATCCACGGGTGCCGGTCGACCATGCCGGTATCGGCCAGCGGCCAGTCCGGATACAGGTTCTTGTCGTGTCCGATCCGACCGTCGGTGAGCCGGTCCGAATGCGCGGCCAGCGGGTAGGCCAGGCCCTCCTGATCGATGACGCGCACGTTCAGCGGAACGTTCATGCTGGTCATGCCGAGATTCAGGAAGTAGACGGTGTGACCGGCCCCGCCCTCGGGGATCGGCAGCGGCGGCGGCGCGATGTACCACATCATGAACGACGGCGAGTTCAGCAGCAGGCCGCCGTTGGGGGTGTTGTCGATGTCCTCGACCATCGCCCGCATGCGCGGATAGTCCAGATAGTCCTCGGCCAGGACCGGATGATCGTGACCGCTGTTGAGCACGTAGTAGATTCGCTCGTCGACGATGCCGTCCGCGCTGATGCCGGCGCCGGACTTGTTACCGGTGGTGTTCGCGGCGAACAGCGCCCAGGCGATCATGGCCACCCAGACCACCGGCAGCGCGAACGCCCAATTCCGGTGCAGCGCACCGCGCGCGGCCGCGCCGAACCGCCACACCGGCAGCACCGCCACCGGCAGCAGCAGAGTGAACAACTGCGGCAACAACATTCGGCCGTGCATGAAATCGCCGCCGACGCGCAGTTCGAAGACGATCAGCAGCAGTGCGCCGACCAGGACCAGCGTGACCACCGCGCGCGGAGTCCGCAACCGGTGCCGGACACCTTCGATCCGGCCGAGCAGCCCCGGACGTCCCGGCGCCGCAGCCGATTCCGCATCGGTCTCGGCCGAGGCGGCGTGCGCCCGGCGGGCGCGCAGGATCAGTACCGCGACGATCGCGAGCACCAGCAGCGGCGCCCACAGGAAATACGGTCCGCTCAGATCCCACAGATATTTCAGGCCCTGCCCCCACTTCGCGCCGCCCGCCTCCTTGGCGATCGCGGTGTTGGGCACCGGAAGTCCGTAGTACCCCATTCGCCAGATCTGATATCCCACCGGAACCAGACCGCCGACCACGACGATGCAGGCGCGCAGGACAATCGGGCGCATCCGCGAAGCGGGCATCGGCGCGCAGAACACCAGGAGCAGGGCCAGCCCGCCGACAATGGTCATCTCCGGACGCACCACCCAGCACAACCCGGCCCAGAACACCAGTCCGAAAAGACTTGGCAGCCGGACGCGTTCGGCTCGAGACCAGCGGATCAGCAGGTACCACAGCACGCCGAGCCAGAAGATGACCAGGCAGTTCTCCAGGCCGGAGGTGGCGTAGTCGCGGGCCGGCGGCATCGCGATGTAAACCACAGCGCCGGCCGGAAGCAGCAATTGCGTTGCCGCACCGCCCCACAGCCGCGCCGCGCCCAGCATCGCGAACATCACCGCGAGCAGCGAAAGCGTCAGCGCGGTGAACAGACTCACATATTCCAGGCGGGCGTGGGTGATCCAGCTGAAGAACCAGATCACATACGTCCACGCGGCACTGGTGTTGGTCTCCACGCGATCGCCCGCGTTGAAGACCGGGCCGTTGCCGGCCAACAGATTGCGCACGGTGCGCAGAACGATCAAGCCGTCGTCCGCGATCCAGCGACGCGCCCAAGCGCCGCAGGCGAAGACGACCACGGTGGTGACCACCCCACCGACGAATGCCAGGCGAGCGAACAGCGTGAAACGCCGTGCGGGATCACGTAGTCGGACACGGTCGAGCGCTCGGCTCGAACCGTCCGTCCCATCCCGCTCTTCCCCGTCTGCCAGCATCTCGTCAGGTGAGATAGACAGCGACACCTACCGCTCCGATCCAGGCGATGGCGAGGAACTGCAGAATGCGGTCCCCCAGCGCGATCTCTTCGGGTTCTCCGGCCTCGCCACCATCGACGTCGACCGAATAACGCAGGACTGCGATCGTAAACGGGATCATCGAGATCGCGAACCACTGGGTGTGCTTGTGGTCGGTCTCGAAGGCCCACAGGCCGTAGAACACGACCAGCGCGGTCGCCGACAACGTCCAGATGAACCGCAGGTAGGTAGGTGTGTAGTACTGCAACGACTTACGGATCTTCGCCCCGGTGTCCAGCGCGATCTTCAACTCCGCGTAGCGCTTTCCGGCCGCCATGAACAGCGAACCGAAGGCCATGATCAGCAGGAACCACTGCGACAGCCGGATGTCCGCGGCCGCGCCACCGGCCACCGCGCGCAGCAGGAAGCCCGAGGAGACGATGCAGATGTCCAGTACCGCTTGGTGTTTGAGGCCGAAGCAGTATCCGAGCTGAATGCCGATGTACACCGCCATGGTGACCGCCAGCTGCCAGGCGGCCAGGAAGGAGATCAGCAGCGAGCCGGCCAGCAGCACGACCGACAGGACGTAGGCCAGGTTGATCGGCACCACACCGGCCGCGATCGGCCGGAAACGCTTGGTCGGGTGGGCCCGGTCGGCCTCCACGTCCATCGCGTCGTTGATCAGATAGATGCCCGAGGCCGCCATGCAGAAGACCACGAACGCGATGCCGATATGCCAGTCCCTGGTCACATCGGCGATCGCGTACTTGCCGTCCGGCAGTTTGCCCGCCGCGAGCGGTGCGGCCAGCACCAGGACGTTCTTGACCCACTGGCGCGGGCGCACGGCCTTGACGAGCCCTCCGGCCAGGGTCTTGGGCGGACCCTTCAGCACGGCTTCGTCGAGGTCGGTGCCGGTCGGCTCTTCACTCATTTCAGCGAGGGCTCTTTCCTGTGCGGTCACTGGCAAATCTCTTTTCGGCGGCTAGCACGGCGGCAGCTGACGCGGCGCCCAGCGCGGAGCCGGCGAGTACGTCGGAGGGATAGTGCACTCCCAGAACCATCCGGGAGAGCAACATCGGGGGCACGAGCACCGCAGGCAAGGGTAGCCCGGTCAGCCGTCCCAGCAACACCGCAGCCGCCGTGGTCGAGGTCGCGTGCGAGGACGGGAAACTCAATTTGCTCGGCGTCGACACGTTGACCTGCACCGACGGATCGTGCGGCCGCTTGCGCCGGACGATTCGCTTGATGACGACCGAGGCCGCGTGCGAGCCGAACGCGCCGACCGCGACACCCGCCCACTGCCGCCGGCGGGGGGAGTCCACGAGTGCGCCGAGCGCCCCGATCGCCATCCAGCCCAGCGCGTGCTCCCCGAAGTGGGACATTCCGCGCGCGGCGGAGATCACGGCCGGGCTGGATCCGACGGTGCCCTGTACGGCGTTGAGGATCTTGACCTCGGCCGATCGCAGCTGTGGATCGGGAACGACGTGCAACTCCGGCGCTCTGCCACCCAGATCGGAGGCTTCTGCGGTCATTTCGGATTCTCCTGTGTGCTCGCGGCCGGGCCGATGCCGAAGGCATCCTCCCAGGCCGCGGTGCTGGTCAGCTTGGCGTGCGCCGCACGATACTGGTTGCGCACCTCGGGGAAACGCTCGGCCAGCTCCCGGCGCAGCCGCATGGCCTCCTTGAACAGCTCGAGCGCCTTGCGCGGATCGCGCTTGCGGTACACCACGCCGCGGCCGTCCGCGGTGGTGACGGTGACGCCGTCCACCTGGGAGAGCAGGAACCAGCGCGCGTCGAGCGTCGGGACGTTCAGCTGCGGGGTGTCGTGGTGCTTCGGGTTGGCCTTGCGGACGTTGTGCAGCAGGCCCTTACCGAGCCGGGCCACCTTGGCGATCGGATTGCCCGGCTCGCCGACCGCGCCGACCTCGGCGTGCGAGGCCAAGGGCAGTTCGGTCGAGGACGGCAGGACCACCGCGTCGGGATATTCCTTGCGCATGGCGTGCACCTTGCCCAGGGCGGTGGGCAGCAGGCCGAACAGCTTGTCCGGCCCGGCGAGGTAGTCGCGGATCGCCTCGTTCTGGATGGCGACCGTCGAATACTCCAGGCACAGCAGGTGTTTCACCGTGGCCTTGATGGTGTTGACCACCATCGGGCGGCCGTCGTTCGGCAGATGCAGGGAGGCGACGACCAGGCGGTTGCGCAGATGGAAGTACGCCTGCCAGTCGATCGCGTCGTCCTTGTCGGACCAGGCCATGTGCCAGACCGCCGCACCCGGCAGGGTGACGGTCGGAAAGCCGTGTTCGCGTGCGCGCAAACCGTATTCGACGTCGTCCCATTTCAGGAACAGCGGCAGCGGCTGGCCCAGTTCCTCGGCGACCTTGCGCGGGATGACGCAGGTCCACCAGCCGTTGAAGTCCACGTCGATGCGGCGGTGCAGCAACTTGGAGTTGTCGCGGTCGCGCAGCGGATTCTTGGAGAAGTCGTGGTCGTACTCCACGTTCGGGGCAGCGGTCCACATGAAGATGGAGCGGTCCACCACCTCGCCCATGGTGTGCAGGTGCGATCGTTCCTGCAGGTTGAGCATCTGTCCGCCGGTCAGGATCGGCGAGCGGGCGAAGCGGGAGAAGGCCAGGGCGCGCAGGATGCAGTCCGGCTCGATCTCTATGTCGTCGTCCATGTACACGATGTACTCGGCGTCGGTGGTCTTCAACGCCTCGTACATGACCCGGCTGTACCCGCCGGATCCGCCCAGGTTGGGCTGGTTGTGGAAGGCCAGCCGATCACCCAGCGGCACAGCGGCTTCGGCGAATCCCGGCTCGTCGACGACCTTGCGGGTGCCCTGGTCCGGAATGATGACCGCGCGGATCTTCTCCAGCACCAGCGGGTCCGACCCCAGCGTCGCAATGGTTTTCACCGCGTCGCCCGGACGGTTGAAGGTGGGCATGCCGACCGCGATGGTGCCCGCACCGGGCGCCTCGATCGGTGCGTACCAGCCGCCGCTGCGCAATTCGACCGCCGAATCGGTGGTGATGTCGAACCAGATCCAGCCGCCGTCCTCGAACGGGGCCAGCTCGACCTCGAATTCCACCGATTCCGTTGCGATTCCGGCCTGCTCCCCTTCGCCGGTGTGCGCCGGATCGGCTGGCATGGTGCCGAATTCGTTGCCCTGCACGTGAATTCGTGAACCGTCGGCCTTGGACCGGTATACGTCCACCCGGCCGTGGCCGGACAGCTCCAGCCGCAACACCACCGAACTCAGCACGCTCCAGCGCCGCCAGTAACTGGCCGGCACCGCGTTGAAGTAGGTGCAGAAGGAGACCTCGGACTCCGCGCCGATCGACAGCGCGGTGCGCGAGATCGCGTGCGCGCGACGGGCGTTGGTCTCCGATTCCTCGAGGTACAGGGTGCGCACGTCGAGCGGTTCGCCCGGGCGCGGCAGGATGACGCGCTGCAGCAGCGAGATGGCGCGGGTGTGGGTGGGCATCTGTTCCAGGGTCGCTTGTGCGGTCATGTCACTTCCTGCGGAGGGCTGCTCGGGCGCGGATCACCGGTCGTCCTGTGCGACCAGGGGTGCGCCGGATTCCAGGTGCGGGCGCAGAACGTTGTCGAACATGCTCAGCGCGCTGCCGATCGCCATATGCATGTCCAGGTACTGGTAGGTGCCCAGACGGCCACCGAAAAGGACCTTGGCCGTAGCGGTTTCGTTCTTGGCCAGCTCCCGGTAGGCGACCAGCTTCTCGCGGTTCTCGGCGCTGTTGATCGGGTAGTACGGCTCGTCGCCGGTCTGCGCGAAACGGGAGTACTCGCGCTGGATGACCGTCTTGTCCGTGGGGTAATCGCGTTCGGGATGGAAGTGGCGCGGTTCGATGATGCGGGTGAACGGCACGTCGCCGTCGTTGTAGTTCATCACCGAAGTTCCCTGGAAGTCACCGGTGTTCAACACCTCGGTCTCCAGATCGATGGTGCGCCAACCCAATTCGCCCGCGCTGTAGTCGAAGTAGCGGTCCAGCGGACCGGTGTAGACGACCGGGGCGTCCGGGCTCTGCGCGCGGATCTCCTCGCGCACCTCGAACCAGTCGGTGTTCAGCCGGACCTCGATGAGTTCGGATTCGGCCATCTTCTCGAGCCACGCGGTGTAGCCCTCGCGCGGCAGGCCCTCGTAGGTGTCGTTGAAGTAGCGGTTGTCGAAGGTGTAGCGGACCGGCAGGCGGGTGATGATGCCTTCGGACAGCTCCTTCGGATCGGTCTGCCACTGCTTGGCGGTGTAGTCCCGGATGAACGCCTCGTACAGCGGGCGGCCGATCAGCGAGACGGCCTTCTCCTCGAGGTTGGACACATCCGCGGCGTTCACCTCGGCGGACTGTTCCGCGATCAGCGCGCGTGCCTCGTCGGGAGTGAAATAACGTCCGAAGAATTGCGAGAGCAGACCCAATCCCATCGGGAACTGGTATGCCTGCCCCTTGTGCATGGCGAAGACGCGGTGCTGGTAGCCGGTGAATTCGGTGAACTGGTTGACGTAATCCCACACTCGCTTGTTCGAGGTGTGGAACAGGTGCGCACCGTATTTGTGCACCTCGATACCGGTTTCGGGATCCGCCTCGGAATATGCGTTGCCGCCCAGGTGGTAGCGGCGTTCGACGACCAGCACCCGCTTACCTAATTGGGTGGCGGCACGTTCGGCGATGGTCAGCCCGAAGAATCCGGAGCCGACGATGATCAGATCGAAGGGCGTTGCGGCGGTCACGGGTGCCCAGCGTATCGGAAGTCCGCGAAGACGCCCGGCGGAGTAGCAGACTGCCTCGCGCCGACACGCCCGACCGGCAGATTTCCGATGCCCGCCATCCGCATTTCGCGTGGAATTCGCGGTCCGGGGAGGCGGTGGTCATCCACTCGGTATCCACATCGCCGACCCGGCCGCATCAGTGCGGCGGGTACTGCTGCGGGGCGTACCCGGTGGCGAGCTGGGGATGCAGGGTCGACGCGGCCGTGCGGGCCGCGATCCAGCGGCCGGTCGAACGCACCGCGGCCAGGCCCAGCGTGAGCGACTCGAATACCAGCACGATCAGTATCGTCACGTACGCGTAGACCACGTCCGAATGGTCGGTGAAGTTGCCGGCCGCCAGTGAGTAGACCATTCCGCCGACGCCGCCGAGCAGGGTCAACCCGCTCGTTCCGATGATCAGGTACCGGCCGACGCGCCTGCGGAAGAAGAACAGTATCGCCCCGCAGAGGTACAGACCGGTGAAAACCGCTACGACGAGCAGTGTGACGATCTCACTGGAGTCGCTGTACCCGTCGTGCCGATCCTGCCGGGTCTCGATCGACCCCACGACCGTCACCAGCAGGCCCAGCAATCCGTGGATGGTGGCGAGCACTCCGGCGGTGATCGCGGTGCCGCCACCGGGCTTCCGCGGCGGAGTGCCCGGCTGTGGATAGCCCGCTTGTGCATATCCCGGTTGTGGATAGCCCGGCTGTGGATAAGGTCCGTAACCCGAATGTCCGGGCTGACCGTACGGATATCCCACTTCTCCCCCTCTTTCGACCTCGGACGCGCACTGTACCGCGCCGATCACACCGCGGTACGCCGATCAGTAGCGCGGGTACTGCGGTTGGGCGTAATTGATCTGCGGAGCCTGCGGCGGGGTCACGCCGCACCAGCGCTTGGTGCCCGAGGACAGGGTCAGGAACAGCATCAGACCTACCACCACGAGACCCGGGATGGAGAAGACCGCAGGCATCGCCACGCTGGAGGCCAGGCCGACGAACACACCGATCACACCGCCGACAATGCCCAGACAGGACATGATCAGCAACATGATCCGGCCGCCGTTCTTGTGGTTGATCACCAGGAACCCGCCGATGAGGAAGAGCACCGCGACGATGGCCTCGACCACCACGCCGAAGTAGTAGCCTCCCGCGTTGAAATCGACGTGCGTGCTCGGAAGGCTGTTCCCATAGGGACTGCTGTACAGGTTGTGGAGGCTGTCCATGGCCTGCTTCGCGACGCTCATCTCGTGCAGGGTGTAGACGATCCCGCCGATGCCGAGCAATGCCATCACGATCGCGAGCACACCCGCGGTGATCGCGGTGCCGCCACCGGCCGACGACTGTGCATTACCGAACTGCTGTGCATTACCGAACTGCTGTGGATTACCGATCTGTTGGGGAAAGCCCTGCGGCGGAACCACGCCCGGCTGCTGGGGATAACCCGGCTGCTGGGGATAGGCACCCTGCTGCGGATAGCCCGGTTGTGAATAACCTGGCTGCTGGGGGTATCCGGGCTGTTGTGGATAACCCGGCTGCTGACCATAGGGCTGCTGGCCGTAGGGCTGAGGCTGACCGCCGCCGTAACCAGGCTGGCCGTATGGGTAGCTCATCGGGTTTTCCTTTCCTCCCCTGATCTGGGCGCGAACTCTACCCCGCACGTCCGTTCCGCGGCGACCCGAAAATTCCCACTGTCGAGCCACCCGGAGACTCCGGGTGGCTCGACACCCCGGCGCGCTGTGCAGGCCGAAATCTGCTACCGCAGATGGGTTTCGGCGTAGGCGTACATCGCGTCGCGAACGAATTCGGTCGTGCCCGCGCCGTGCTTGTCGTAGTTCGCGGCGAAACGCGGATCCGCGACGTACATATCGCCGAGGCCGGTGAAGGCGCAGGCATCCGGTCGTCGGCCTCCCCAGCCGATCGCGATCCAGTCGTAGTGACGTTGCGCGATCGCCTGGACCTGCGCACTGTCCGGCGCCAGACCTGCCGAATGCGCCCGCCCGTAATCCGCGGCGATATCGAGGTGGGCCTGCCCGAACGCGTTTCGATCCGCCTCGCTCATCGAACGCCACCAGGCATCGCTGCGCTCGTACGCCTCCTTACCCCAGCGTTCGACCACCTCGTCCTTGTACCGGGTGTGGTCGAATCCGTCGAATGTCTCCTCCGCCATGAGCGGTTCACCTGCTTCCGTCTTGCGCAGTGTTGTGTGCACCGACGCGATCTGCCGGGCGATCCGGTCCTGCTGCTGATGCAGCAGTTCCAGATGCGTTCGCAATGCGGCCGCCGTATCCTGTTCCCCCGCAAGCACTTCGGCGATAACCGGCAGGCCGAGGCCGAGTTCGCGCAGCAACAGGATGCGCTGCAACCGAATCAGGGAGTCCTGGTCGTAATACCGGTAGCCGTTGGCACCGACCCGGCTGGGTGGCAACAATCCGAGCTGCCCGTAATGCCGCAGCGTCCGGCTGGTGGTTCCCGCGGCCCGGGCCAAGTCCTGAATGGACCACTCACTCATGCCCGCGCCTCCCGTTATCCCTGATCACATCGATGAACCCAGCATGCAAGTTGACGCTACGTCAAGGTCAAGGAGTATTTCCGCAAACCCCACCGCAGCCCTCCCGGAGCGGTCTCCCCCGACCCGAGAACGCTGACACCGAATTCACAAAATCGAAGGGCCCGTTGCAGTTTCGAGTGGTATCCGCACCTCTCGCGGCCCGAACGAGGGCAGAGTTCGGAGCCGATCCCACACCGGACAGATGAGCCCCTCGAAGCCGCACCCGAAGCAGGAGCGAGCCTGCGGATCCGAAGCAGACGGAGGTTGGTCCAGGGACATACGGCTCACCATGACCGAACCCATGCGGTTTGCGTGGACGATGTCGCATGTACGACCCGCACGATCGCAGACCGAACCGCATCCGGAGTCGAACGTCCGCGGCCGCGATAGGTAAGCGCTATGACAACGCGGGTCGTGCGGTCGAATCCGGAGTCGCGCGGTTGTCCCGGGCGGGAGGAGCTACGGCAGGAGTCACCGAACTCGCGCTGTTGCGGCCGGAGCCGGCGCCGCAGACGTAGGGACCGACCTGCGAGCGGGTGATGAAGTGGGCAGTGCCGGAGCCGAGCCATCCGCTGCCATCGGGGCCGAAGCCGACGTAGCCGCACCCGAAGCCGCCGGGGAGGGGGCCGACGTGGCGGCAGGAGTCGCGGGAGAAGCCGCTGGCGCACCCGAAGCCGCCGAGGTCGGCACCGCCGAAACACCCGCCCCCGAGACCGCTACGCTCGGGGCCAACGCGGCCGCGGACGACGAAGCGGGAACCACAGAAGACGGCACCGCCGAAACAGCCGAACCCGGACCCGAGACCGCTGCGCTCGGAGCCGACGCGGCTGCGGACGTCCGAGCGGGAACCGCGGAAGCCGAGGTCAAAGCCGCACCCGAAGCCGCCGAAGACGGCACCGCCGAATCACCCGGCCCCGGACCCGAGGCCGCTGCGCTCGGGGCCGACGCGGCCGCGGACGTCCGAGCGGGAACCGTAGGAGTCAGGGCCGACGTTGCGGCGGGAGCTGCGGAAGTCGGAGCCGACGCGGCATTCGGCGTGCCTGCCGGGGGTGCGGCATCGGGAGCGGGGGCCGGTTGGTTCGGGACCGGTGGGGTTCGTGAGGGTCGAGGCGTCTGGGGCGACTGATCGGTGCCGTTCGGCGCGGGCGGGTTGGCGGGGACGCCGGCCGCGGAGGCGCTCGGGTTGGCGGGGACGCCGGAGGCGGCAGCGCCTGCGTTATTGGGCGTGCCCGAGTTCACGGAGGCGCTGCGCCCAGCCGGACTACCCGAGTTCGTGGAAACACCAGGGGCAGCCGAACCACCCGAACTCGCCGAAACACCCGGGACAGCTGGAGTACCGGAGTTCGCCGAAACACCAGGCACAGGCGGAGTACCCGAGTTGGCAGACACACCCGAACCACCCGAGTTCGCCGAAACACCCGGCACACCCGCACCACCCGAGTTCGCCGAAACACCCGGCACAGCCGGGCTACCGGAGTTGGCGGAAGAGGCCGGGCCGACAGGGCTATTCGAGTCGACCGGAGTGCCCGAGTTGGCAGCGGCGGCCGGGGTGGCGACACCGGGTGCCAGTTGCAGGAGGGTGGTGAAATCGACGACCTTGGTGCCCAGGGTCGGGGTGGCGATGATGACGCCGTTGCGGAACAGCCGGAATGTGCCGCCGTGGCCGGGCAGGAGCGATTCGGGGCCGAGGGCTGGTCCCAAAATGCCTGTAGGGCCGCCGGTTTGGGCGTATTTGGTGTCGATGGCGGTCGGGCCGGGTGCGGGCTCGGGTGCCGGGGGATCGGCGGGGGCGAGCGGGGCGGCGGGAGTCAATTCGGCTGGGGTGGGCCCGATTTCGAACATGCCGGCATCCATGGGGTGCACGCCGTTGGGTGCCGAGGAGTATTCGGTGCGCAGTAGGTGGCCATCGCGCAGCAGTACCTGGCCCGCGGTCGCGCGGACGTCCGCATCCGTGCGCGGATCCTCCCGGCTGGTTCCCGAATACGCCTGGCAGTCCTGGGTGTCACAGGTCTGCGCGTACGGGTAGCGGGTCTCGGCCAGGGCATAGGACCGGGCGGCGATCGCCTGGGCACGCAAGGCCTCACCGCCGCCCTGATCCGCCCAGTCGGCGGACATCTCGGTCGGCACGACGCCGCGCAGGTAGTCCTCGGTGTCGACGCGATCGACCGTGCGGATCTCCTGGCCGTCCAGCGCGACGCCCAGCGCTCCCCGATATCCGCCGGCACCGCAGATCTTCAGCTGTTCGGCCGCCGGACGGTTGGCGCCGGGCGCGATCGGGTAGACCCACGGATCGGTGGTGGACCCCTGCCACAGCACGTCCCCGCCGCAGCCCGACAGGACGGTGACATCCGCCCCGCCGGACGTGGGCGTCAGATGCGCGACCTGCCCGGGCAGCACATGCCGGCCGGCGACACTCAGCCCGGAATCGGAGTAGACGTCCAGCGGCTTGTCGTCCTGTCCCATCAGCCGCACCCGCACCGTGGTCGGCGCGATGGTGGCCAGCTGAGCGCCCGGATAGTAGCGCTGCAGAATGCCGATCGCATTCGTCCCGGATTTGGCCTGGTCGAACGCGCCGAACTGGCTCATTCCTCGGCCGTGCCCCTCGTCCACGCCAGCGGTCGTGCGGTATGGCACCGCAGCGGGCCATGCCCAATAGAGAACGCCGGAACCCGCGGTCAGCGCGGCGACCATCCCACCCGCCATCGCGACACGCCGGTGACGGCGTCTGCGCGACAGTCCGCCGTGGCGCATGGGCACGAACCTCGGACGTTTCGAGCTGGTCATCACGCACTCCCACGGATTCCGCGAACCGGCCGGCGGGACGTTCCCCGCCTGCCTGCCCGCTGGATGTCTATCGGAAAGCTACATTCGAGTTATTGCTATCTAAGCCTCTACCAAAGGTTTAGATTTGTCACGGTTGGGACCAGTGTGACGCTTGATCCGTCAGGAATCAACCATGGCCACCCGACCGACGGTCGCCGGTTCTATCCCGAATGGAGCAGCTCGTGCCGTATCGCAGACCCAAAAGGTCGTACGTCCTTCCCGTCGTCGCCACGCTCGCGGTCGTCGCACCGCTGTCCGCGATCGCACTGCAGGGTTCGCCGGAATATCGGAACACCGATAACAGCGACCTATCCGCTATTCCGGCGCATTTCGCCGAGGTCCTACTGGACTCGGTCCCGGACGCCGTGCTGCCACTGCACGAACTCAGCGGCCTGAGCCTGCCCGACCTGCGCCTTTCGGACCTCCGCCGCCTTCCGCTCCCGAGCGCCGTGCCGATACCGCCGAACCTGCCCCTGCCTCCGGGCCTGCAACTCCCCGCCGAAATTCCGCTCCCCCGACTCGGCGATCCGCGGACCACGCCCAACCCGGATACCGCAGCACCACAGGCCGGACCAGCCGGACCGACGCCGCAACCCGGCGTCCAGGCGCCACTTTTCCCGCAGGTCCCCGACACTCGGCCCACGTCGCCCGCGGCCCCACTCCCCGGCACCCCGCAGGTCTCCTCCGGACCTCAGGCGCAGGTCCCGGCGCAGCCCGCACCCGCGACTCCGGCCGGACCCGCGACACCGCAGGTACCAGCCGCTTTCCGCGCTCCGGGCCCGGCGACGCCCTCCCCTGGTAGCGAAACCGCCGCCACACGGGTCACCCGCGCCTCGGCCGGTGCGGCGCATGCCCTGCCGGTATCCGCATCGACCCGTGTTCCAAAGGCATCGAAAACGGCTGAGACGCAATATATTCCGGCTGATCCGAGGGCATACCCAGCGAATAGCGCACCCGCCGCGGCCGTGCGGTCCGGCGCGAGGAGTGTGGCCGTGCCGGTCGACTACCCGACCTCACCCGCAGCGCCGGACCCCTCCGGAACCTCTGCCGTGCCGAACCCATCGGCGAATCCGGATGCGGCCGTGAGCGATCCGGCGTTGGTACCGGGAGCCGACCCCGCCGCACCGGCACTGGCGCCCGGGGCTGTCTCACCCGAGGTGGCGGCACAGGTGGGCGCGCGGGTCAAGGAGGTCACGCGGGAGACGCCGTTCAGCATGGTGGCGCTCACCGCGAAGGGTCTGGACGGGACGACGGCGATGATCCGGGCGCGCGATGCCGATGGCGACTGGGGCGCTTGGTATTCCGCGGATCCGATCGAGACCGGCCCCACCGACGCGACCACGCCCGACCGCGCCGGGACCGAGCCGATCTATGTCGGCAGCACCAAGGATGTACAGGTTCTGCTCACGCACAAGGCCGGTGCGACGGACCGAACCGAGGGCGCGACCGACGTATCCGCCGTGCTGATCGACCCGGGCCGCGGCCCGTCCGACGCGGCGCTGGACGCGACCGCCGCACCGCTGCCCGACGGCGGCCCGAAGGTGATCACCCGCGCACAGTGGGGCGCGGACCCCTCGCTGCGGTGCGGCAAACCGACCGTCGACGACGGCCTGAGCGGAATCATCGTGCACCACACGGCAGGCCGCAACGATTACACCGCGGCGGAATCGCCGGGCATCGTCCGCGCGATCTACGCCTATCACGCGAAAACGCTGGGCTGGTGCGATATCGGCTACAACGCCCTGGTGGACAAGTACGGCCGGATCTTCGAGGGCCGCGCCGGCGGTCTGGACAAACCCGTGCAGGGCGCGCACGCGGGCGGCTTCAACGAGCACACCGCCGGGGTCGCGCTGATGGGCGATTTCCGATCCCAGCCGCCGACCGATGCGGCGATCCAGGCCGCCGGACGTTTCATCGGCTGGCGGGCCGCGATCGCCGGACTGAACCCGCTGAGCAGCACCACCCTGCACTCGCAGGGCACCGGCTACACCCAGTACGAGAAGGGCGCGGCGGTGAAATTGCCGACCGTCCTGGCCCACCGGGACGTCGGCAAGACCAGTTGCCCGGGCAATGCCGCCTATGCCCGGATGGACCGCATCCGCGAAATAGCCGCGGACACCGCTTCCTCGATGGCCGCCCGCAAGCCGTCGAATAGCGGTGTGTCACAATATGATTCGAACAGGCCCGGAAAAAGCGTTGCCGCACCGGCCGATTCCGGCAGGAACGCCGGGGACTCGACTTCGAATTCCGAGCCATCGCCGAGTCCCGGACCCACGCCCGATGCGATGTCCCCCATGCCCACACTCGCCCCGGCATTCCCGCATTCGGTCCTGCAGCGTTAGCTCTTGTCGCACAAGGAGTTCAGCGAGTCCGCCCGCATCCGGGCGGACTCGTCACATTCGCGTCGATCGGTCCGGTAACGCGAACCACTCTCATCGACCATCGGCACGGTCGGCATCGACGAAGATCCCGTACGCACTCCCGGTGACAGCAGCCCGAGTCGGAGTCCAGCTTTCAGGAGGCAGCGAACAGGCTAACTCCCGCAAGAAAATCCAGCAGGTCGACCCCGAAACGCCGGACGCGGCCTCGAATCCGTACCCATTCAGCATTCGACGACGCGAACACGATCCCCGGTCGGCGTCTCGATCACCGCACCTGCCCCGATCACTGCGCAGAACACCCTCGGCGACGCGAATGCCATCCAGCCGAGGCGAATTCGGCCCGCGAACGCGAATTCAGCTGGACCACCAGCGTTCCAGGACGCGCGCGACGCCGTCCTCGGCATTGCTGCCGGTGATCTCGTCGGCGGCGGCGATGGCTTCGGGGTGGGCGTTGCCCATCGCGACGCCGTGACCGGCCAGACGCAGCATCGGGACGTCGTTGGGCATATCGCCGAAGGCGATGATGTCGCGGTGTTCGATCCCGAGACGTTCGGCGACGATGGTCAGGCCCGACGCCTTGGTGACCCCCGGCGCGGACAGTTCGATCAGGCCGTGATCGGTGGAATAGGTGAGGTCGGCACGGTCGTCGAGATGCGGCTCCAGCGCCGCGCGCATATCGGCGCTGGTCGTACCGGGCAGCCGGATCAGCATCTTGATCGCGGGCGCGGCGAGCACCTCGCGGCGGGCGACCTGCGTATCGTCCGGATTCAACCAGGCATGCTGATATTCGGGCGAACTCACGAACTGCGGAGTGGCGGCATCGTGCGCGGTCTCGCCGACGCGCTCGGCGGCCAGACCGCAGCCGGGCAGGACTCGTTCGGCGAGTTCGGCGAGCCAGGCGAGCCTGTCCACATCCAGTGAATTGCTGTACAGGATCCGGTCGGCGGCGCTGTCGTAGACGACCGCACCGTTACCGCAGACGCACAGCGGCGGGTAGCCGAGTCCGTCCACGACCGGATCGATCCACCGCGGCGGCCGCCCGGTGGCGAGGACGAAATGCACACCGTCGTCGACGAGCGCCTTGACCACGGCCCGGGTCCGCGGACTCACCTGCTCGGCCCGATCGATCAACGTGCCGTCGACATCGGTGGCCACCAGTCTGGGCTTGGGCGAGTTCAGGCGAGTCACCTATTCCATCCTGCCCGAAATGCTCGTGCCGAAGTAATCAGTTTCCCGGACGCCGCCACGAATCCTCGGCCGCGTCGAGCGGCGGCACCTCCGGAAAAGGCGTCGGCTCGTTCGAATAGGGCATCGATCCGGGAGCCTGCGGCGTCCCGCCGGCGATCGGGCCCGGCGCACCGGCCGACGTATCCGGCCCGGTCTGCCCCGCGTACGGCGCGGGCTGTCCCGGATACGACCGGCCGGAACAGGGCGCGGGGCCCGGCCGGAACGGATCCACGTACGGTGCGTTCGGCGCCGGATACCCCGCGGGCACCCGACCCGGGTACGGCGCGGGATATCCGGTCGCCCGCCCGGGAACGTGAGCGAGCCAGCGCCCGGTCGCGGGCACCAACGCCAGGATCGCGGTGGTGACGGGAAACACCTGTCCGACCACTCCGCCGAATCCGCTCATCAGCCCGACCGCACCGTGCCCCGCGCTCACATCGCCGACGTTCAGCACGGTATACGCCGCCACCCCGGTGACGATCGTGACCACGCATCCGGCGACGATGAGGATCCGCCCGAGCGGCTTACGCCGGAAGATCGCCAGCGCACCGGCGGTGAGCAAGCCCCCGGTGACCAGGCCGACCACTCCGAGGACGATCAGATAGCCGGTGAACCAGGAGTGGAACGCCACGGCGGAATCGCCGAAATCGGGCAGGGCGACGCCCACCACGACGTCCAGCACTCCGCCGAAGATTTGCCCGACCGCGCCGAGCGAGGCGAGCACACCGGCGGCCATCGCCGTCCCACCGCTCGGTTCCATGCCCTGGCCCTGTGGATACGGTTGATACCCGCCCGGATACTGGGGATAACTCACGACCCGCCCCCCTGTCATACGACGTCGGACCGCCCGACGACGTTGAAACCTTCTCTGCACGATATCTCGCGACGGAAAGTGCGGTCGTCGTGCGTAACGCGCTCGCCGGAATATCTATCCCTATGATCGGGGGCTAGTAACCGACCCGAGGGGACTGATGACCGGCTTTCTGCTACGACGTGCGCTCAACTATGTCGTGCTGTTGGTGCTCGCCTCGTTCCTGACCTTCGCGCTGGCGTCGCTGACGTTCCATCCGCTGGACAGTCTCGAGCAGCGCAATCCCCGCCCGCCGCAGTCGGTGATCGACGCCAAGGCGGCCGAACTGCATCTCAACGAGCCGATCCTGCCGCGTTACGGCACCTGGGTGAAGGACGTCGTGGTGCACGGGGACTTCGGTCGAACCCTCGATGGTCAGCCGGTGAGTCAGGAACTGGGCCGCCGGATCGGGGTGAGTCTGCGACTGCTGGTGATCGGCTCGGTGATCGGTACCGCGCTCGGCGTGCTGATCGGCGCGGCGGGAGCGATCCGGCAGTACCGATTCAGCGACTATTTCACCACGATCATCTCGCTGCTGGTGCTCAGCACGCCGATCTTCCTGTTGGCGACGCTACTGAAATACGGTGCGCTGGAACTCAATACGGCAACCGGTCAGCAGATCTTCCTCTATACCGGCGAAACCTCGGCAACCGCCGTGGACGGGCTGTGGAATCAGTTCGTCGACCGGCTGCAGCACATGGTCGTGCCCACGCTGGGCCTGGCCCTGGGCTCGATGGCCGCATACAGCCGCTATCAGCGCAACGCCATGCTCGACGTTCTGCAGAGCGATTTCATCCGCACCGCCCGCGCCAAGGGACTCACCCGCAAACGCGCGCTGTACAAACACGGCCTGCGCACCGCCCTGATCCCGATGGCGACGCTGTTCGCCTACGGCCTGGGCGGTCTGATCACCGGCGCGGTGTTCACCGAGAAGATCTTCGGCTGGCACGGCGTCGGCGAATGGCTGGTGGACGCGATCAACAAGCAGGACCTCTACATCGTGGTCACCGTGACGACCTTCGCCGGCCTGGTGATCCTGATATCCGGCCTGCTCTCGGACATCGTCTACGCCATGCTCGATCCCAGGGTGCGTGTGTCATGACAGAAGTCGAACTGATCAGCAAGGGCGCGCCCGAGCCCACCGCGGCCGGACGCCGGAAACTGGTGTGGCGCAGGTTCCTGCGGAACAAGGCCGCCATCGCGGGCGCGATCGTGTTGCTGCTCATCGTGATCGCCGCGTTCGCGCTGCCGCCGATCCTGCCCTACGACTACCGGCACATGGATTACGCGGCGCTGTATCAGGCGCCGAGCCCGAACCATCCGTTCGGCACCGACGGCAGCGGTGAGGATCTGCTCGCGCAGACGTTGCACGGCTTGCAGAAATCGCTGATCATCGGCTTCTGCGTGGCCATCCTCGGCTCGATCATCGCGGTGGCCGCGGGGGCGGTGGCAGGCCTGCTCGGCGGCTGGACCGACCGGGCGATCATGTGGCTGGTGGATCTGCTGCTGGTGGTGCCCAGTTTCATCATCATCGCGATCTTCTCCCCGCGCACCAAGGGCAGCGGATCGATTCCGCTGCTGATCATTCTGCTGGCCGCGTTCGGCTGGATGATCAGCGCGCGCATCGTGCGCGGGCTGACGCTGAGCCTGCGGGAACGCGAATTCGTCCGCGCCGCGAAGTACATGGGCGCGTCGACGCGGTCGCTGATCGTCACGCACATCGTGCCGAACGTGGCCTCGTTCCTGATCATCGACACCACCCTGGCCCTCGGCGCGGCGGTGCTGTCCGAAACCGGCCTGAGTTACCTGGGATTCGGCGTGCAACCGCCGGACGTCTCGCTGGGCACGCTGATCGCGGCGAATTCCCAATCGGCGCTGACCTTTCCGTGGCTGTTCCTGTTCCCGGGCGGCTTCCTGATCGCGATCGTGCTGTGCGCCAACCTGGTCGGTGACGGCCTGCGAGATGCCTTCGACCCCGGTTCCTCCCGTGCGCGAGCCCGTCGCAAGACCGCCAAGGCCCCGAAGCAGAGCAAGCGGAAGACTCAGTCATGACCGACACATCAGCCACCGCCGCCGCACCCGAGGCTCCGAAGCAGACCACGACCGCTCCGCTGCTGGAGGTTTCCGATCTGCACGTGTCCTTCCCCGGCGAGGAGGGCCGCATCGACGCGGTGCGCGGAGTGAACTACTCCGTCGCCGACGGCGAGGTGCTCGCCATCGTGGGCGAATCGGGTTCGGGTAAATCGGTGTCCTCGCTGGCGGTGATCGGCCTGCTGCCCGATCAGGCCCGAGTGCGCGGCTCGATCCGGTTGCGCGGCAAGGAATTGCTCGGCATGGACGACAAGGCCCTGTCGACCTATCGCGGCAGCCGGATCTCCATGGTGTTCCAGGATCCGCTCTCGGCGCTGACCCCGGTGTACCGGATCGGCGACCAGATCGCCGAGGCGCTGCTCGCACACGGCTCGATGTCCAAGCAGCAGGCCGCGACTCGCGCGGTGGAACTGCTGGACCTGGTGGGGATTCCCGAACCGCAGGCGCGGGCGCGCGCCTTCCCGCACGAATTCTCCGGCGGTATGCGTCAGCGCGTGGTCATCGCGATGGCCATCGCCAACGATCCGGAACTGATCATCTGCGACGAGCCCACCACCGCGCTGGACGTCACGGTACAGAAGCAGATCCTCGGACTGCTGCGCACCGCGCGCGATATCACCGGTGCGGGCGTCATCATGATCACGCACGATATGGGGATCGCCGCGACCATCGCGGATCGGGTGGCGGTCATGTACGCCGGTAAGATCGTCGAAACCGCTGGCACCACAGACCTTTTCCGCTCCCCGCGGATGCCGTACACGGTGGGGCTGCTCGGTTCGATCCCGCGTATGGACGGTCCGGCGCGCACGCCGCTGATCCCCATCGAGGGCTCACCGCCGGCCATGCACGCATTGCCGCCCGGCTGCCCGTTCGCGCCGCGCTGCCCGGTCGCCATCGACGAGTGCCGCGCGGCCGAACCCCCGCTGCAGGACATCACACCGGGACATCGGGCGGCCTGCATCCGCACCGCGGAAATCGGCTCCGCGGAACTGTTCTCGGCCTATCGGCGGGAGATCACCGAACCCGAACCCGAGGTCGAGACGGATTCGCATGTGGTCCTGCGGGTTTCGGAACTGACGAAGGTATTCCCGATCACCTCGGGAGTGATCCTGCGCCGCCGCACCGGCGAGGTGCGCGCGGTGGACGGGATCGATTTCGAACTGCGCGCGGGCCGCACACTCGCGCTGGTCGGTGAGTCCGGCTCCGGCAAATCCACCACCCTGACCGAGATCATGGAGTTGGCCGCGCCGCAGAGCGGCACGATCGAGGTGCTCGGCAGTGATGTCGCGACACTCACCAAGGCCCGCCGCCGGGAGATCCGGGCGAAGATGCAGATCGTCTTCCAGGACCCGTCGGCGTCGCTCGATCCGCGCATGCCGATCTTCGACGCCCTGGCCGAACCCTTGCGCATCGCCGGACGTCCGCGTGAGGAGATTCGTTCGCGGGTACCGGAATTGCTGAAACAAGTCGGTTTGCGCGCCGAGCACGTCGACCGGTATCCGGCCGACTTCTCCGGCGGGCAGAAGCAGCGCATCAATATCGCGCGGGCGCTGGCCCTGGATCCGGAGATCCTGGTGCTGGACGAGCCGGTGTCCTCGCTGGACGTCTCCATTCAGGCCGGTGTGCTGAACCTGTTGCGCGATCTGCAGATCGAGCGCGGACTGTCGTATCTGTTCGTCTCCCACGATCTTTCGGTGGTGCGGAATCTGGCGCACGACATCGCGGTCATGTATCGCGGCAAGATCGTCGAAATCGGCCCGGCGGAACAGATTCTGACCGATCCGCAGCACGATTACACCCGCGCGCTCATCGACGCGGTTCCCATTCCCGTCGTCGCCCGCTAGGAGCAGAATCGTGAAGAGGCGCACATTCGGCAAGGTCGTCGCGGCGGCATCGGTATCGGCGCTGGCGGCGGCGTGTTCGTCCGGGACCGGCTCGACCGGCTCGGCGACGTTGGGCACCGTCAACGACATCAATCCGCAGCCCCGCGAGAACGTCCGCGACGGCGGCAATCTGCGGTTGGCGATCACCGCCATCCCGTCGAACTGGAATGTGCAGTGCGTCGACGGAAACGAAGGCGAGACAGCCGATCTCATCCGGTGGACGATGCCGCGAGCGTTCAAGGCCGATCCCGCCGGTCAGCTCACCATCGATACCGACTACTTCACCGACATCAAGCTGGCCAACACCAATCCGCAACAGGTCGTCTACACCATCAACCCCAAGGCCGTGTGGTCCGATGGCACCCCGATCACCTGGGAGGATCTGGCGGCGACCTGGCAGGCGTTGAACGGGCGGGACAAGCGCTACCTGTACGCCATCAGCAACGGTTTCGACCGGGTCGAGAAGGTCGAGCGCGGCGTCGACGACCGGCAGGCGGTACTGACCTTCAGCACGCCCTACGCCGATTGGCGCGGTCAGTACTCGGGTAATTCGATCCTCTACCCGAAATCGGTGACCGGCGACCCGGAGGCGTTCAATCACAGCCTGGCCGACCATATGGGACCGTCCGCGGGACCGTTCGTCGTGCAGTCGATCGACCGCACGCAGCGCCGGATAGTGTTGGCGCGCAATCCGAAATGGTGGGGTGCGCCGCCCAAGCTGGATACCGTCACCTACAGCGTGCTGGACCAGTCGACCTGGGCCGCGGCCCTGCAGAACAACGAACTCGACCTCGCGCGCATGGCGAGCCTGAACGACGTCCTGTTGATCCGGCGCACCGCGGGGCTGCAACTGCGGCACGCGCCGATGAACATGTGGCGCTGGCTGACCTTCAACGGCGCGCCCGGTTCGATCATGGCCGATCCCGCACTGCGCGTGGCGATCGCCAAGGCGATCAACCGGCAGGCCATCGCCGATACGAGCTTGGCGGGCCTGACCGATCATCCGCGGGTGCTCAACAACCACATCTTCGTCATGGGACAGAAGGGCTACCAGGACAATTCGGCTCCGGTCGCCTACGACCCGGCCGCTGCCGCGCGGCAGCTGGACGGCCTGGGGTGGAAGCTTCAGGGCGACGTCCGGGTGAAGGACGGCCGCCAGCTGGCGTTCCGCGATGTCATGTACAACGATCCGGGCTGGGTCACCATCGCCAAGATGATCCAATCGGATCTGGCGAAGGTCGGAGTGAAGATGTCCATCGATACCCGCCCCGGACAGGACTATTTCACCAATGTGATCATTCCGGGCGACTTCGACACCTCGCAGTACACCCTGTCGGGTGATGTGTTCGTGTTCAACAGCATTCCGCAGGAATTCGGCCTGTATCCGAACAATGTGCAGGGCAATTACGGCCGGATCGGCTCACCCGCCCTGAACGATCTGATCGACAAGGCAGTGTCCGAACTCGACCCGGACAAGGCCATCGCGCTGGCGAATCAGGTCGATACCCAGATCTTCGCCGAAGGCCACTCCCTGCCGCTGACCCAGGATCCGGGGAACTGGGCCACCCGGGCCAACCTCGCCAATATCGGCGCACCCGGCCTGGCCACCTACGACTTCACCGCAATCGGCTTCGCCAAGTGAGGCCGCCCCGACGGAAGGATCGATCCATGCGGATTCGTTCGACCTTGCTCCCGCTCGCGATCCCGGCGCTCGCCGTCGGATTGGTGGTGTCGGGGTGTAGTTCCGGGGGGTCGGTCGGTGGGGTCAATTCCGTCGGGGCAGCGGCGGATATCAATCCGCAGCCGGTGGACAAGTTGCGCGATGGCGGAAATCTGCGCGAGGCGATCGGCGGAATGCCGGAGAACTACAACGCGCTGGAGATCGACGGCAATACCCAGGACACCGTGAACTACGTTCTGGGCCCGGTACTTCCGGAAACCGTAACCAGCGACGCCGCCGGAAATATCTCCGTCGATCACAACTATTTCACCGATATCAAGCTGGCCGGCACCAATCCGCAGAAGATCGTCTACACGATCAATCCAAAAGCGGTGTGGTCCGACGGGACTCCGATCACCTGGGAGGATATGCGTTCCGAAGCCGCGGCGATGAACGGGGCCAACAAGGATTTCCTGGTGTCGGCCACGAGCGGATACGACCGGATCGCGTCGGTGGAGCGCGGCGTGGACGATCGGCAAGCCGTCGTCACCATGGCCAAACCGTATTCCTCGTGGCAGTCCATGTTCAGTCCGCTGTATCCCAAGGCGTACACCGAGACTCCGCAGGCCTTCAACACCCTGGCCAAGAACGGCCTGCCGATCAGCGGCGGTCCGTTCATCATCAGCAATATCGACAAGACCCAGAACCGGATCACGCTGTCGCGCAACCCGAAATGGTGGGGCCCGGCCCCGAAGCTGGACACGATCACGCTGTCCGTACTCGACAACAGCGCGGTTCTCGGCGCGGTACAGAACAACGAGATCGACTGGACTTACGTTTCGGGCCTGGCCAATGTCGTCGCGGCGAAGAACAGCCCCGGCGTGGTGGTCCGGCGGACCGCCGAACCCACCTACAGCACGATCACGTTCAACGGCGCGAAGGGCTCGATACTCGAGGACCCCAAACTGCGTGTTGCGATTTCGAAGGCAATCGACCGGCAGGCGATCGTCACCGAAAGTCAGCACGGTATCGTCGACAACCCCAAACCTCTGAACAACCATATTTTCATGGCTGGTCAGAAGGGTTATCAGGACAATTCCGCGGCCGTCGCCTTCGATCCGCAGGAGGCCGCCAAGGAACTCGACGCGCTCGGCTGGAAGCTCAACGGAGACGTGCGCGAGAAGGACGGCCGCAAGCTGGAACTGCGCGATGTCATGTACGACCAGCAGGCCTGGGTGGATACCGCGAAGATCGTCCAGCAGGATCTGGCGAAGGTCGGCGTGAAGCTTGATATCCAGACGGTGCCCGGCCAGAACATCGTCAGCAATGTGGAGGTTCCGGGGAATTTCGAACTCCTGCAAACGAGTTGGGTCGGCACCCCGTTCCCGCTGGCCGCCGTCGACCAGATCTACGGCTATTTTCCCGGCAACGTGCAGGGTAACTTCGGCCGGATCGGCTCACCCGAACTCAACGATCTGATCGACAAGGCCATGTCCGAACTCGACCCGCAGAAAGCCATCCAACTCGCCAACCAGGCCGATGAACAGATCTGGCAGGAGGGCTTCTCCCTGACCCTCAACCAGGCCTCCGGTACCTACGCCACCCGGGCCAACCTGGCCAATATCGGCGCATTCGGCCTGTCCACCACCGATTGGACGAAAATCGGCTTCCTGAAGTGATTTCCGGTTCGGGTCATCCGCTGGCCTATCCGGTTCTGACGACGATCGGCGCCCTGGTGATCTGCCTCGCCTGGGCGCCGTTCGCCGGTTCGGAGCAGTTGGCGATGTTGGGCGCGGTCGCGTTGGTCGTGGTGGTGTACAGCGCGTTTCGGCTCCTGGTCGCGGCCGGAGTGTTGCCGTGGCATACCGATCCCGGGTTGCGCGCCGCGGCAACGGGATCGGCGGACCCCGCACCTATGGACGCCGCGCCGACGACCTCCGGACCATCCGACAACGAGTCCACCGGACGACGTGGAAACACCCTGCGCTGCCGCCGGATACGTCAGCAGCACCGCCTGCTCAGCAGATCCTGGCTCGAACTCAACGCAGGCGGCCGAACCCGTTGGCTGCCGGTCTATTTCGATTCGGCACTCGTCACC
Organism: Nocardia sp. PLKS1-43; assembly: GCF_059510335.1. Taxonomy (NCBI): domain Bacteria; kingdom Bacillati; phylum Actinomycetota; class Actinomycetes; order Mycobacteriales; family Nocardiaceae; genus Nocardia; species Nocardia sp. PLKS1-43. Next base: position 438,794 of record NZ_JCAJZQ010000003.1, read on the forward strand.
GCGACCGATTCCAAGGCCGAATTCCGGGACGGCACCGTGTATTTCGACGACCTGCGGCTCTTCCCATCGGGCCCCATACGGGATCGTGAGCCCGTGGGCCGCCTGCACGAGAACCCGACCCGCCCCGATCCCGACGGCCCGGCGCACGCCGCGGACGCGTCGCGATTCACCCGCCGACTCCTGCTGGACGGCCAATACGTCGTCGCCGCACCGTTCGCGGCCCTGCTGTGGGTCTACGTCGCCGGTGGCGGCTTCCCCGCGTTCCTGGGGGCCGTCACGGTGGCTGCCGGGGTGGCGGTGTGGTTCTCCGCGATTCGGGGATCGGACCCCAGCTGAACGCGTATGCGGCTCAGCCCGGTTGTTGCTGGGTGGCCGCGTGGATTCCGCCGCCGCCCTCGGCGACCGCGTTGAATTCCACCGGGACGACCTCCCGGCCCGGGAACGCGTCGGCGAGGATGCCCGCGGCGCGATCGTCACCATGGCGGTCGCCGTAGGCGGGCATGTAGACCGCCTCGTTGCCGACGTAGAAATGCACGTAGGTGTAGAGGAATTCGGCGCCGCGGGTGCCGGGCATATCGGCCCGGTTCGGTTGCGGCAGTTCGATGATCTCGAAACTCCGGCCCGCGGCGTCGGTGGCCTCGCGCAGTATTTCGCGGGCGCGGGCCGCGGCGCGGGCGAAGATGTCGTCGCGGTCGGGATCCACCGGCCGGTCCACCACGACCACGCCCGGCCGGGCGAACCGGGCCACCGCGTCGACATGGCAGTCCGTCACCTCCCGGCCCGCAACGCCCTGCAGCCACACCACTTTTCGCACGCCCAGCAGATCGCCGAGAGCCCGTTCGATCTCGTCGTGGTCGCTGCCGGGATTGCGGGTCGGATTGACCAGCGAACTCTCGGTCGCCAGCAGGGTGCCCTCGCCGTCGACCTCGAGCGATCCGCCCTCCGCGACGATCGGCGCGACCACTCGCTCGATTCCCTCGTACTCCAGCATCTTTCGGGCGACGCGGGCATCGAGATGGTATTCGGCCTTCTGCCCCCAGCCGTTGAAATTGAAGTCGATCCCCACCACCCCGCCCTCGGGCGTGGTCACGAAGGTCGCGCCGGTATCGCGCACCCATAAGTCGTCCAGCGGGGCCGAGACCACCTTGACCCCGTCGCCTACGACCTGGCGGGCATCCTCGACATGTTCGCGGCGCGCCAGCAGCGCGACGGGTTCGCGCACGGCGATGGCACGGGCCAGTCGGGCCACATCCGCGCGCGCCTCGGGCAGCAGATCCTCCCAGACGGACTCCTTGGCGGGCCACGCCAGCCACGTCCGGGCATGCGGGGCGGACTCGGCCGGCATCACATAGCGGCTCATGATCTCCGACCGTATCCATTCGGTCCGACATACGCCATGAAATGGCAGGTTGCGGCCCTGTCATCGCCAGGTTACGGCGCGCCGCGCCGCGTGTTGGTACGCCCGTCCAGTCCGTTATGACTCGATTGCGCCGCCGTTCTCATCCGTGAACGCCGCGAGGTGGTCGCGCACCCACTGTGTATACGTCCGGGGCGCGCGGCCGAGGACCCGCTGAACATCGTCGGTGACCGTGGTGTTGCCGCCGTCGCGAATGAAGGCCGAGCCCTGCAGCACCACCTCGATGTACTTCTCGGACAGTCCGCGTGCCCGCAGATGCGCGAGCACCGCGTCCTGCGACAGCGGCGCGAGTGTCACCGGGCGGCCCAGCTCGGTGGCCAGCACACTGGCCTGATCCGGTTCGGACAGTGACGCGGGTCCGGTCAGCGTGTACACCTGCCCGGCGTGTTCGTCCGAGGTCAGTGCCTCGACCGCGACCGCCGCGACGTCCCGCGGATCGATCACCCCCTGACCGCCCGTCCCGGTGCGGATCGGCACCGGCTCGCCGGTCCGGACCGCCTCGGCCCAGGCGAGCGTATTGGAGGCGAATGCGCTGGGGCGCAGGATCGTCCACGTCAGGCCGCTCTCCCGCACCGCCTGCTCACCGGGCACGTGCCAGTTCGCGAAGTCTCGTAGTGCGGGGTCCCCGGTGCCGATGGCCGAGAGTTTCACCAGCCGCCGCACCCCCGCCGCCCGCGCGGCGGTGACCAGTGCGGTATCGCTGTCGGCCTTGTCCGGGCCGGGCACGCTGACCAGGAAGGCCGCCCGCACCCCCGCCACGGCCGCGTCGATCGAGGACGGATCGGAGAAGTCGCCGCCCACGACCTGCACGCCGTCGGGCAGCCGCGCCGCCTGCGGATTTCTCGTGAACGCGCGAACCTTCTCGCCCCGCTCGACCAACTGCCGAACCACCGCACCGCCGATGGTGCCCGTGGCACCCGTCACCAGAATCATGCGCTCAGCCTGCTGCGGGCCGGCCCCTGCGCCATAGGAAATTTCGGCAGGACCGCTCGGCGGCGCACGCGCCTACAGTCGATGTGGTGAGCGTCCTGTCCGTCGCCCCCGTGCGCACCACCGAGCAGTTCGAGCGCCCGCTCGCGGTTCCGGCCGCCCTGCGGCCCTGGCTCACCGGAATCGGCCGCATCCCGTTCCTCGACGACCTCGCCGAGCCCTTCACGCATATCCCGCAGGCGGAAACCACCGTGGTCATCCGGGCCGAGCGGTCGGGCCGCCGCGACGTCGCGGTGGTCGGGCCGCGCACCCGCGCGACGTACAAGCGGGCCGAGGAGTCCGCGGCATGTCAGCGACTGCGCCTGGCTCCCGCCGCGGTGCGGCCGCTACTGGGCGTCGACGCGGTCGAACTGACCGACCGTGTGCGCCCCCTGGCCGATTTCCCTGGCCCGCTGGCCGGATTCGAGGACCGGCTGCTGCACAGCACCCCGGACGAGGCGCTGAATATCCTGGAAGACGCGCTGCCACAGGCACTTTCCGATGTCCCGGAACATCAGCGCCGCCGCCGTCTTCTGGAAGCGGCCACCGCGGTCCTGGCCGAGCGGTCGATACCCGTACCCGAGGTAGCCGCCCGCCTCGCCATCAGCGAGCGCCAACTCCGCACCCTGTTCGCCACCGGAATCGGCCTGTCCCCCAAGCAGTTCGCCCGCATCGGCCGCATTCGCCGCGTCCTGGCCGACGCCGGCCCCGACCCGCTGGCCACCACCGCCGCCACCCATGGCTACTACGACCAATCCCACATGACCGCCGAATTCCGCATCCTCATGGGCACCGCCCCGTCCGCCTACTTCCGCGGCGCCCTCCCGGCTCCGACCCCCTGCGCCACCGCCTGGCGCGGTTGATCCGGCTCTCGCTCAACCGGATTCGGTGGCCAGAAACGTCACGAGCGCGTCCCGGTACGTGTCCGGTTCGGCGTTCCAGGCCAGTGTGTGCCCGCAGTTCGCCACCCGGACATAGCTGACCGACTCCGGATGGGCCTCGGCGAACGCGTCGCTGGAGCCGATGGGCACCAGTGCGTCGGTGTCACCGTGGAACAACAGCGTGGGGAATGGCCGCCGGCCGGGCCGGCGCTGGTGGTCGAGGTTGTCGAAGTCGATGCCGGACCGGTTGGCCACCGCGCGTTTCAGAACCGTGCCTGCCCACGTCGGCACGAGTCGGTCATAGGTGAACACCTCGCCATGCCCCGCTACGACCGGCTCCACAACCGCTGGACACGGTGCGGGACAACGTCGAATCCCGCTGCCGCCGGATCGGTCCGCCGCTCAGCTCGCCGCTTTGCGCTGGGCCGCGGCGCGGCGGCGGGCCAATTCCTCCTGATCCAGGACCGCCGCGCGTTCCGGGGTGGGCGCACTGCCGCCCAAGCGGGCGGGCACCCAGGGCGCGCCCGCGGGCATCTCGTATCCCGCCTGCGCCTGTTCGAGCAGATCGCCCATGCGGGAGCGTAATTCGGCGGTCAACTCGTCCACACCGGCGGCGGTGAGCGCACCGGACGGCGGCGCGATCGGCTCGCCGATCCGGATGTGGATCGGGAAATGCTTACGGCCCAGCTCCTTCGGGATGTCCTTGGTCCAGACGCGTTGTGCGCCCCAGATCGTCATCGGCACGATCGGGGCGCCCGATTCGATCGACATCCGGGCGGCGCCGGATTTGAATTCCTTCAACTCGAAACTGCGGCTGATCGTCGCCTCCGGATAGACGACGACGATCTCACCGTCCCGCAACGCCGCCACCGCGCGCTCGTACGACTCCGCGCCGTGGCTGCGATCGACGCCGATCGCCTTGCAGTGCTTCATGAGCCAGCCGACGATGCCGTGCTCGAGTTCGGCCTTCATCATGTAGCGCACGTTGCGGCCCGAGCGACGGCCCACCAACCCGACTTCCATGAAATCCAGGTACGCGGTGTGGTTCACGGCCAGCACCGCGCCCCCGGTACGCGGAATATGTTCCTGCCCGGCGATTTCGAGCCGCAGCCCCTGCGCCCGGAACACACCGCGGACCAATCCGGTGAGAACGTCGAATACGGGTTCGCGCGCCATATTCACAACTCCTGTGCATCCACTCTCGCTGTCGGACTACAGATCCGGGTCGGCACCGGCCGAATCCCGGTCCGCCGCGGCGCGGTCGGCCTTGGCGGCGGCGTCCGCGGCGTCCATCGCGTTCGCCTCCTCCAGTGTGGGCGCACCGCCGCCCAGTCGAGCCGGAACCCAGTAAGCGCCGGGCTCGTGCGGGTAGCCCTGCTGCAATTCCTGGAGCATCTGCTGCATCGTCGCGCGCAGGCGCGTGGTCAGCTCCGCGGCCGCCTCCCCGATATCCCCGTCGCCCACCACGGGCGGTGCGATCGGTTCGCCCACCGCGATCCGGATCGGAGTGTTGGTGCGGCCCAGGCGTTTGGGATGTCCCTTGGTCCACACCCGCTGCGCACCCCAGATCACCATCGGGATGATCGGCACGCCCGCTTCGATCGACATGCGCGCGGCGCCGGATTTGAATTCCTTGATCTCGAAGCTGCGGCTGATCGTCGCCTCCGGATACACCCCGACCAGTTCACCGCGGCGCAGATAATCCAGCGCGGCCTTGTAGGAATCCGCCCCGGCCGAGCGATCCACCGGAATGTGCCGCAGCGCGCGCATGATCGGGCCCGAGACGCCGCTGTCGAACACCTCCTTCTTGGCCATGAACCGGATGTACCGTTTCGGAGTGCGCGCGGGCAGCCCGGCATAGGTGAAGTCCATGTAGCCGGTGTGATTGATGGCGATGACCGCGCCACCGACGGCGGGGATGCGCTCGGCCCCTCGGACGTCGAATTTCAGCCCCTGCGCGAAGAAGACGGTGCGGGCCAGGCCGATGATCGACCGGTAGACGGGTTCCACAATTCCGCTAGCGTAGTCCCCGGCACATCGGGCTACACCCAGGCGTGTGTCGCAATCCACACACACGCCGCTCAGACAACGGCACACGCGTACAGGAAAGAGGTTCACCGCAGTGAAATTTCCCCGACCGGCTTCGCGTGGACGTCTCCGATACGCACTGGCCGGGGGGCTGGCACTGATCGCGACCGGACTTGTCGCGGGCTGCGATTCGCGGGTGGGGATCGAGGGCACCGACTACCGCGCCGACGAACCGCAGGCCCCGGCGACCTCCTCCCCGAGCGCATCGCCCACGGCCGCGCCGGCCACCGCGGCGGCCGCACCGGTGCTGCCGAAGCCGAGGCCGGGCGAACTCGCGGTAACCGTCTCACTCACCGAACCGGATTCCGACGCCGCCGACGCGCTCACCCGCTGGGCCATGGACCTGCAGTCGGTGTCGCCGACCCGGCTGCAGGCCAAATGCTGGACCGTGGCCCCGCAGAACGTGCAGTCCATGTACACCGACAAGAAGGCCATCCTCGGCGCGCTGGCCCGCCCCGGCGTGGACGACGGCACCGCGATCACCTGGCAGGGCACCGGTCGCGGGGCGGTCACCGTCGTGGCGCAACGCAGCGACATCGCGACCGGATACGCCTGTCCGCGGGTCTACCAGGCCGGGACGACACCGGCGTTCAACGACGCCGACGCCCGGCACACCGTGCGCCGCTACCTCGACCGCGTCACGGGAACGCCGCTCGACCCCGCGGACAAGGAGGCCACCCACCCGCTGCGCTGCGCGGCCACGCCGGGCACCTGGGATCCCGCCGGCACCGGCCGGACCACCTCCCCGCCGCTGGCCGCGGCACCGGGCAAGGCCGACGACGTGCAGTCCTTCGTCGATCAGTCGCTGACCTCGGCGGCGTTGCGCGGGCCGTATCTCACGGTCTCGGCCTCGGTCCTGACCACCGACGGAGTCGAACAGACCCGGACATTCACCCTGAAGTCGGGCAAGCAGGGTTACTGCATCGGCGACGTCTCCTCGTAGTCGGTACCCTGGGTGACCGGCAACGTATCGGAGGGAAGTTCGTGGAGATCACCAGCGTCGGACACGCCGGGTTCCATATCCGTACCGCGGCCGGGACGATCCTGTGTGATCCCTGGGTCAACCCGGCGTATTTCGCGTCCTGGTTCCCGTTCCCGGACAACACCGGACTGGACTGGGACGAGCTGGGCAACTGCGATTTCCTGTACGTCTCGCACCTGCACCGCGACCATTTCGACGCGCAGCACCTGACCGACCACGTCAGCAAGGACGCGACCGTGCTGCTGCCGGATTACCCGGTGCCGGATCTGCGTCGTGAACTGGAGAAGCTCGGCTTCACGAAGTTCATCGAAACCGAGAATTCGGTCAAGCGGACCATCACCGGGCCGGGCGGCGAGATGGATATCATGATCATCGCGCTGCGCGCCCCCGCGGACGGCCCGATCGGCGACTCCGGGCTGGTCGTCTCGGACGGCGAGACGGTGTGCTTCAACATGAACGACGCCCGTCCGGTCGATATGGACGTCCTGCACGAGACGTTCGGGCACATAGATATTCATCTGCTGCAGTATTCGGGCGCGATCTGGTACCCGATGGTCTACGACATCCCGACGCGCACCAAGTCGAACTTCGGCAAGCAGAAGCGGCAGCGCGGGATGGACCGGGCGCGCAGCTATATCGAGCAGGTCGGGGCGACCTGGGTGGTCCCCTCGGCCGGTCCCCCGGTCTTCCTGGACGACGAGTTGCGTTACCTCAACGACGATCACGGCGACGAGGGCAACATATTCCCGGACCAGATCGTCTTCCTCGAGCAGATGCGGATCCACGGCAATTCCGGTGGCGTGCTGATGATTCCGGGTTCGGTCGCCGACGTGCGCGGCAAGGAGCTCGAGCTCACCCACCCGGTCGATCCGGACGAGATCTACGGGGACAAGGCCGGATACATCGAGCGGATGGCGCAGCGGATGGCTCCGGCGCTGGCCGCGCAGAAGGCGACCTGGGCGACCGGCGACGAGCCGCTGCTACCGCAGTTGCGCGACCTGTTCGAGCCGATCATGGCGCAGAGCGACCTGATCTGCGACGGTATCGGCTATCCGGTCGGGCTGGTGCTGGGCGAGGAGACGTTCGTACTGGACTTTCCGAAGCGAAAGGTGCGCGAGCCGATCGAGGGCGAGGGCCGGTACCGCTACGGCTTCCGGATCGATCCGCAGCTGGTGCGCACGGTGCTGCGCGATCACGAACCCGATTGGGTGAACACGATCTTCCTGTCCACGCGGTTCCAGGCGTGGCGCATCGGCGGCTACAACGAATTCCTCTACACCTTCTTCAAATGCCTCACCGATGAGCGAATCGCCTACGCGGACGGCTGGTTCGCCGAGGCGCACGACGATTCGGCATCGACCGAGCTGGCCGGCTGGGAGGTGCAGCGCCGCTGCCCGCACCTCAAAGCCGATCTGTCCAAATTCGGTGTGGTCGAAGGCAATACCCTCACCTGCAATCTGCACGGCTGGCAGTGGGATCTGGAGTCGGGGCGGTGCAAGACGTCCAAGGGGCACGAGCTGCGCTCGCGTAAGCTCTGAGGGCCGCGTCCGCATGGTCCCCGCGCAATGCGTTCCGGCGGCGGGTTTCCCGCCGGATCACTCGCCCGCGGCGGACATCCGGGCTTCCTCCAGAACCTGCAAGGTGGCCACCGCGTCGTTCGGATCGACCGGGACCGGGGCGCCGTCCAGCAGGGCGGCGGCCATCTCCGCGTAGAACGCCGGATAGTTCCCCGGCTCGGCGGGCACCGGATAGGTCTTCTCCGGGGTGCCCAGTGTGCCCCAGTTCTCCGAATCCACTGTGCCCCAAGGTTGTCCGTCGCCCGGTCGGCGCCCCGCGCGCAACGCGTCCTCCTGCGGGTCCAGCCCGAAGGTGAGAAATCCGCTCTCCGAACCGAGTACCCGCATCCGGGGACCCAGGCGCGGGGTGACCGCACTCATCCACAGGTGCGAGCGGACGCCGGAATCGTGCGTGAGCGCGATGAAGGCGTCGTCGTCGGACCGCACATCCGGTCGGCGGCAATCCAATTCGCAGTAGACCTCGGTCGCCGGCCCGAACAGGGTCAGCGCCTGATCGATCAGATGACTGCCCAGGTCGTACAGGATGCCGGCGCCGTCGGCGGCGTCGCCGACCTCGCGCCAACTCCCCTTGCTGACCGGCCGCCAGCGCTCGAACCGGGATTCGAACCGGCGCACCTGCCCGAGCTCCCCGGCCTCGATCAGTCGGCGCAACGTCAGAAAGTCGCTGTCCCACCGGCGATTCTGGAAGACCGACAGGACCAGCCCGGCCTGCTCGGCTGTCGCGATAACCTCGAGCGCCTCATCCGCGGTGAGCGCGAACGGCTTGTCCACCACCACCGGCAGTCCCGCGTTCAGCGCTTGCACGGCCAACGGTGCGTGGGTGCGATTGGGGGTGGCGATCACGACCAGATCGACGCCGTCCGGATCGGCGAACAGCTCATCGGCGGAAGCGACCACCCGCACACCCGGATACGTCGCGAGGGCCCGCTCGGCGCGCTCGGCGGCGGAGGTGACCACCGCGGCCACCCGCATCCTGGGCTCCGCGGCGATCAGTGGCGCGTGGAACACCGCACCGGCCAGCCCGTACCCGACCACGGCCACACCCAATTCCGCCATCCAGCTGCCTTTCGCTCCGGCCGTCACCCGCGCGGCGTCAGTTCACCCGCGATTGTCCGGTACGAAACGATATCCCGCTGAACGACCACGCCGGGAAGATGATCCGTCCGGCTACTCGCCGCCGAAGGCCCCCGGATCGTGGCCGGTATCCATCGGAATCCAGCCGTTGGCGGAGAATTCGTGGTCGGGCACGCCCGCGCCGACCAGACCGTGCTGATCGTTCAGGTCGTTGATGAGATCGGCCACCGGATGCGAATCGCTGTAGTGATATCCCTGCGCGAGCGCGAAACCGAGTTCGGTGAGCACCGCGGCCTGATATTCGGTCTCCACACCCTCGGCGATGACCTGCAGATCCAGCGACCGGCTCAGTGCCGCAATGACTCCCAGCAGGGGCGGGGCCGGCGAATCGGAGCGGATCGCCGCGACGAAGGACTGGTCCACCTTCAGGATGTCGCTGGGAATGGTGGCCAGCCGGCTCAGCGAGGAATACCCGGTGCCGAAATCGTCGATGGCGATGCGCACGCCGCGTTCGCGCAACGTAGCGAGATTGCCGATGGCCGTCTGGGATTCGGCCGCGAGCTCACTCTCGGTGACCTCCAGCACGAGCTGATCCGCCGGCCAGCCGGTATCGTTCAGAATGTTCGAAACCCGGTCGGCATAATCGGATTCGGCCAGTTCCAGGCCGCTCACATTGACGTTCAGGGTCAGATCGAGCTGGGCGAAGGTCTCCTGCAGCCGTGCGGCGTCGGCGCAGGCCCGGCGCAGCACCAACTCGTCCAGATCGGCGATGAGGTCGTATTCCTCGGCAACCCGGATCAGCCCCTCGGTGGTGACATCGGGCTGCGCACTCGAGGACCAGCGCAGCAGCGCCTCCACCCCGACCGCACGGCCCGCACCGTCTTCGCTCAGGCTCACGATCGGCTGGTAGTGCACATCCAGCGCGCCCTTATCGATGGCCTCGCGCAACTCCACCGCCAGCGGCAGCTGCCGGGAGGACTCCAGCACGGTCCGGTTGCGACCGGCCTGCTTGGCCCGGTAGAGGCCGACGTCCGCGCGACTCACCAGCAGCGATCCGGATTCGCCGGGCTGCCAGGAGGTCACACCCGCGGAACATCCGGTGGTGACCGCGGCCCGCAGCTGCTCGGTGAGCAGAATCGCGGCCTGTTCGGTGGTATTGGGCAACAGCAGGGCGAAGGCGTCACCGCCGTATCGGGCCAGCTGCTGATCCGGAGCGAGCAGTTTGGACCAGGTATCGGCCACGCGCTGCAGCACCGCGTCACCCGCGCGATGACCGAGATGGTCGTTGATCTTCTGAAAACGGTCCAGATCCACCAGAACCAGTGCGAGTCCCTGACCACTGCGCGCGGCGTGTGCGATCGCATTGCTGAGCGTGCGATCGAATCCGCGCCGGTTGAGCAGGCCGGTCAGGACGTCGATATCGGCGTCCGAGGCCATCCGGGTCAGAATGCCCACCACGATGCCGGCCCCGACGGTCACCCCGGCCGGAATCACTCCCGACCACCACGGCAGCTCCCTCGAGGGAACCACCCACAGGCACAGCAGCACCGCGAAGCTCACGTGGGCCGCAACCCATTTCCAGCCGAAGAAGATCGCGGCGTCGCAGGCGATGAACACGTAGAACGCGGAGAGCCCGATCGCCCCGACGGTATTGGGGAACCAGTGCACCGCGATCGTCACCAGCACCGTCGCGAGGGCGACGTAGCCGTGATGAATCGAATGCGGCAGCCGCGGGCCCCAGATCAGCAGGCTCACGCCCAGCAACAACGCCACCGCGGCGGCCGCGCCCACCAGCGGCCGATTCCCTTCCGAGCCCGGGGCTATCGCGGTCAGCAGCAGACCGAGCACCCCGCCCATCACATAGAACGCCCCGGTGGTCCGGGCCATGACCCTTGCCGTCGCCAGCGCCGAAACCGTCCGCACCCGCGTCCGGGTATCGACGCGCGAGCCGATTCCGCGCACGGCCCCTAGCCTAGACACAGTTGACCCGAGCGGTTGTCACATCCGCAGGAATCGCCGAGCAAAGTCGGTTCCCGATCCCCACTTCCCCGCTTTCCCCGGCGAGTCGGGAAATGCCGTGGCTCTGTCGAATTCGTTCGCAAATCATTAGCTACCGATGCCCGGAGGTAGGTGACCTCGGACTCTAGACCGCCTCCAAGATCTCCTTACCCACGAACGGCACCAGCGCCTCGGGCACCCGCACCGAACCGTCGGCCCGCTGATGGTTCTCCAGCAGGGCGACGATCCAGCGCGTGGTGGCCAGCGTGCCGTTCAGGGTCGCGGCGATCTGCGGTTTGCCGTTCTCGTCGCGGTACCGCACCGACAGCCGACGCGCTTGGAACGTGGTGCAATTCGAGGTCGAGGTGAGCTCGCGATAGGTCTGCTGGGTCGGAACCCAGGCCTCGCAGTCGAATTTGCGCGCCGCCGAGCTGCCCAGATCACCGGCGGCCACATCGATCACCCGATACGGCACCTCGAGCGCGGCCAGCATCTCCTTCTCCCAGCCGAGCAGCCGCCGATGTTCGGCGTCGGCGTCCTCGGGCTTGCAGTAGACGAACATCTCGACCTTGTCGAACTGGTGCACCCGGATGATGCCGCGGGTGTCCTTGCCGTAGCTGCCCGCCTCCCGGCGGAAGCACGACGACCAGCCCGCATAGCGCTTGGGCCCGGCCGACAGATCCAGGATCTCGCCCGAGTGGTAGCCCGCCAGCGGAACCTCCGAGGTGCCGACCAGATACAGGTCGTCCTCCTCGAGCCGGTAGACCTCCGCGGCGTGCTGCCCCAGGAAACCGGTGCCGGCCATGATCTCCGGACGCACCAGCACCGGCGGGATCATCATGGTGAAGCCGTTGGCGGTGGCGCGCTGCGCGGCCAGCTGCAACAGGCCCAGCTGCAACAGCGCGCCGTATCCGGTCAGGAAGTAGAACCGCGCGCCGGACACCTTCGCCCCGCGCTCCATATCGATCAGCCCGAGCGATTCGCCCAGTTCCAGATGGTCCTTCGGGGTGAAGTCGAATTCGGGTGCGCTGCCGATGGTTTCGAGCAGGATGAAATCGTCCTCGCCGCCCGCGGGCGCGCCCTCCTGCACGACGTTCGACAGCGCGCGCTGCGCGAGGTCGAGTTCGGCGTTCGCGGCGTGCTCCGCGGCCTCGGCCTCCTTGACCTTCGCCGACAACTCCTGCCCGTGCGCCAGCAGACCGGCCCGCTCGTCGGGGGACGCCTTGCCGACCTTCTTGCCCAGCGCCTTCTGCTCGGCGCGCAGGGAGTCGGCGTTCGCCACCGCAGCGCGCCGGGCGGCGTCGGCCTCGAGCAGGGCGTCCACCAACGCCGGGTCCTCACCCCGCGCCCGCTGTGACGCGCGGACGACATCGGGCTGCTCACGCAGGAATCGGAGGTCGATCATGGGGACCAAGCCTATCGGGCCCAGTCCACCCATATTCCGCAGGTCCGCGCCCCGCCGCGACAACACCTGCTTCAGGACCACCTCCGAGAACCTCGTTCCGCCAACCTCGGACAACGTCGACCCCGAGGTTCGCGGCCCGTCTCGCCGGTCGGACGCGTGGCAGGTGCGAGGAACGAGTGCCCGACACGGGGCCGACCGGTGAGACCCCAAGGGGCCGCGAACACGCCGGAGCGCAGCGGAGGCCGAAGATACCGTGCCATGATGGACCGCGATGTCCTCCGAACAGGCGCCCGCGCGCGCACCCGAGCACGGACCCGGCCCCGGGTGGGCCGAGTCGGCTTCCGAGTGGGACGACACCGCCGCCGAGCCGGACCCGGCCGCGCCGCGCGCGGGCAGGCGCGTACATCTGCCCGCGCACAAGATGCGGTGGGGGCTGCTCGCGGTGGCCGTGGGGGCGCTGGTCGCGGCGATCGTGACGCTGTCCATCTCCGGGTTCCGCTCCTCGCACGGCCTCGAGGCGCGCGATCCGGGCGGCGGCGGTCCGGTCGGGCGGAACAATTCGGTATTCGGCACCGCGAAGTCGGGCGACTGCCTGACCTGGACCAATCCCAAGACCCTGGATCTGTCGAAGGTCAACTGCGCGGACAAGCATCTGTTCGAGGTCACCGCCGACATCGATCTGAGCGACTATCCGGGCCGGGAATTCGGTCCGGGCACCCGCTTCCCGGATTCACTGCGATTCGCGGAACTGCGGGACGAGCACTGCGTCACCGCGGCGCAGGCCTACCTGGGCGGCCGCCTGGACCCGCGCGGACGTTTCGTGGTCGGCATGATCAATCCCGGTGAGCCCGCGTGGAACAAGGGGGATCGCACGGTGCGCTGCGGACTGCAACTGGTCAGCGCCACCGGAAACGCCACCCAGCAGACCGTCGGACGGGTGCGCGACAGCGATCAGTCGCGCGTCTCCGATCCCGGCACCTGCATCGGCATCAACCAGAACCTGCCGACCAACGAACCGGTCGACTGCTCCGAACCGCATGCGTACGAAGTGATGTCGAGCGTCGATCTGGGCCAGCAGTTCGGCAGCGGCACGCCCGCGAACGCCGATCAGGACAAGTACATGCAGGATCAGTGCGCACGCGTCGCGGATTCCTATCTCGGCGGTCCGAAGGCCCTGATCAACAAGACGCTCACCATCTTCTGGGACAACATCGACGCCCGCAGCTGGCTGGTGGGCAGTCACAAGCTGAACTGCCTGGTGGGCAAGGGCACCAAGGACGGGTTCTCCTCGATCACCGGATCGGCCAAGGGCAACATCCTGATCGACGGCCAGGCTCCGGTGCCGCCGCCGAGCAGCGGCCGGTCCACTCCCGCTCCGCTGCCCGGCGCGGCCCCGCCGGTACGTTGAGTCCGCGGGACCGATCGCGATGAGCGTTTCGATGTCACCGGAGCGGTTCGAGGAATTGGTCGGCGACGCACTGGATCTGATCCCGCCCGAACTCACCCGGGCCATCGATAACGTGGTCGTGCTGATCGAACCGCGCAATCCGGAGGATCCACATCTGCTCGGTCTCTACCAGGGCATCGCGCTGACCGAGCGGATCGACAGCCAGTACGGCGGCGCACTGCCGGACACCGTCACGATCTACCGGGAACCCATTCTCGGCATCTGCGATACCGCGGAGCAGGTCGTGAACGAGGTGGCAATCACCGTAATTCATGAGATGGCTCACTATTTCGGCATTGACGAAGCCCGGCTGCATGAGCTGGGATGGGGATAGTCCTGTCCGCGGGGGGATTCGAACCCGTAAACTTCGGACTCGAGGGAACCGGATCGCGGTGCGCCGCGTCCAAGAACTCGTAGGGGGAATTCTCGTGGTTCCACCGAAGGGGCGGCCTGTGCCGGTCCTACAGTTGACTAGCTGCCACCAGAAGGAGTTCGAGTCATGGTAGATCTCGTTCACGTCGACGCCGAAATCGTGCTCGCGGCCGCCGGTGAGCTCGACCTGCTGGCCGATCGTCTCGCCGCGGCCCAGGGGCTGAGCGCACCCGCCACCCATGTCGTCCCGTCGGGCGCCGAAGAGGTCTCCCTCTTGGCCGCCAACCACTTCAACGAGGGCGCGGCCACGCACGACGCGTCCATCGCGCAGGGCATCGTCGAGTTGCGAAACGCCGCTCAGACGTTGCGGATCCAGGTGGCCGAGTACGCCGCGCAGGACGCCGTCCGCGCCGCGGGCATCACCGCGGTCCAGACCGCACTCGAGCTCTGACCGAGACCACTTACTTCTTCGACGTCAACCACAGGGGAAAAGAACAATGGTTGCTGGAATCACCGGCGTGGTCTGGGAAGCCCGTCCGGCCGAAATCAACTCGGCCACGCTGAATCTCGGTGCGCACGCGGTGCCGATCGCGGCCGCGGGGACCGCCTGGGCGGGTCTGACTGCGGCGTGGACCGATGCCACCGCGACGCTCACCCGCGTGATGGCCGAACTGGGCGTCGGCCTGTTGGGTGTCAACGGTATCGCCGCCATGGCTCAGCTCACCGCCTTCACCGGCTGGTGCGGCGAGCAGACCGCGATGGCCGCCGCGATGGGCGCCAAGGCCGCCGCCAACGCGACCGCCTATACCGTTGCCTCACTGGTCATGCCGAGCCCGCCGGAGATCGCGGCCGTCGACGCGGCCCGCGTCGCGGCGCACACCACCGGCGGCGACCTGTGCGGCGCCGGCGAGGCCGCCGAGGCCGCCTACATGGAGGTGCAGATCCGCGCCGCGCTGGTGATGGAGACCTACGAGGCAGCGACCTCGCTCATGGTCGCCACCCCCGCCGCCTTCATGATGCCGCCGCCTATCGCGGTCGGCGCCGGAACCGTCGGCGGCGCACTGGATGTCGCCCAGGCCGTGCAGGCCGATGTCAACCCGGTGGCCAACGCGTTCTCCGCCGCGCAGGCGGCGATCTCCAGCCCGGGCGGCACCGATGCCGCGACCCAGGTCGCGGGCGTCGCCGGGTCCGTGGCCACCTCGGCCGTGCCGACCGTCGGTGATGCCGTCGGCAGCACCATCTCCGCGGCCACCACCACTTCCACCGCCTCGCCGGGCATGTCCACGACCATGATCGGCGGACTCGGCGGACTCGGCGGACTCGGCGGCGGCGCTATCGCCACACGGGCGGTGTCCTTCGCGGGCGGCGGCTCGGTCAGCATCGGTAACGGTGCGGGCAATCTGCAGATCCCGGAGGGCTGGGGCGCGGGCCTGGGTACCAACTTCCCGACCGCCAATGTGCCCGAGGTCGCGCCGACCACTCCGACGAGCGCCAACGCCACCCAGCCCGCCTCGACCCGTCCGGTCAGCAGCGGAAATCCGTTGCTGGGCAACCAGGTCGAAGAGGACGACGAGGACCTCGAGCACAAGAACGAACTGGTACACGGCGAATACTTCAACGACGGCCGGATCATCGCGGCGGGCGTCATCGGCGGCGATCCCAGCGCGGAGTCCGCTAGGTGACGGTTCTCGGCGCTGGACGGGGTGGGGCCATGCTCGAATCTGTAGTGCTGACACTGGACGAGATGCAGTTCCTGCTGGATAAATTGCAGATCAGCCAGGTTCCGGTCGTACTGGACACCTTCTCCCGGTACGACACGGACGTCCGGCGCAAGGAGGCGTTCGATGCGGCCGCCGAGTCGCTCGCGGCGCGCGATCTTCTGGACGGCGAATTCGTTCACCGGGATCTGGAAGACCGGCTGCGGGCACTGGACCGGCCGCACTGGGCGATCGCCGTGCGCTGGTACGTCGGTGAGCTGGTGAATCGGATGTGCATCGCCAAGGGTGACGAGATGGAGGTGGTCGCCCTGCGCGGGCCCGACACCTACGTCATCAGCGAGGCCTCGCACGATCTGCCCGGCACCATCCTCGCCGCACTCGGCCCGGCGGATCCGCTCGAACTCGAGGGGATGAACGTACTCACCGAGGAACTGCAACCCATCCTCGATGACGCTGGTGACAGCAACGCCACCGCACAGCGCCTGAGCCGGGTGGGCCGCCCGCCCCGGGATGCGCAGACCCTTGCCGCGGCGCTGGTCGAGGTGCCCTCGCACGCCTCGATCGTGGGCGTGATCTACGGCGACGGCAGCCGCGATATCGCCGACGGCGCGATCGCCGTCTTCAACACCCGCAACGGCCGGTTCATCACGACCACCACCCGGTCCGAGGACGACGTGCAGTGGACCTCACTGGCGACGGGCACCACCGGGCGGCTGCGCACGGCGATCAAGGATCTCATCGAAAAGCTGCCGCTGCGAGCGGAATTCAACCCGCCCGCGGGCGCGATCTGAATCTGGTTCGAGCGCGCCGGCATCCGCTGCATTCCGCGGGCGCTCAGCCCATCGGGTTGTCGGCGTCCGGCTCGGCCTCGTACAGGAACGGCGGGGTGAACCGGCCCCAGCGCGTGCACTCCCAGGACAGGAATTCGGTTCCGGCATAACGCGGTAGCAGTTCGATGGTCTCGGTGTTGTCGAGATGGTTGTTCGTGGTGAACGGCGGGGTGACACCGCCCAGGGTCATACCGACCAGCCGCATCGCCGCGCCGTGGCTGACCACCAGGATGTCGCCGTCCTCGCCCGAGGACAGGTAGGACTGCCGAAGTCTTTCCAGCACGGGCAGATACCGGTCGAGCACATCGTGGCCGGATTCCCCGCCGGGCAACCGACGGTCCAATTCGCCCAGATGCCAGGACTTGTAGATCGTCTGGAAGAGTTCGTGCGCCGATTCGGCATCGCTGCCCTCGAGCTCGCCGACGAATACCTCCGACAGTCCGTCGAGCGCCTGCGCGGGAACCCCGGTCACCGATTCGATGTGCTGTGCGGTCTGCCGGGCTCGCAGCGCCTGCGAGCTGAACAGTTTGCGCGGCGGTTCGGCCAATGCGGCGCCGAACGCTTTCGCCTGTGCCACACCGCGTTCGGTCAGCGGACGACCGGGCACCTTGGTATCGAGAATTTTGGCGACATTTCCCTCGGTCTCGCCGTGCCGCACCAGGACGAGTCTGCCGCTCATAGGTCGGCCGTTCCCTTCTTCAGATCTGCCAGCCACGCCGCGGCGGGTTCGTCGGACGGCGGTGGTGCCCCGGTGGGTGAGCCCGCGGGCCACGAACCGAGGAAGCGAATCCGCCCCGCGGTGCGATGTAATGCCTTGAGCGCCTCCGCAACCGCGGTGTCGTCGATATGCCCGACGCAGTCCAGATAGAACCGGTACGTACCCATTCCGGTGCGGGTGGGCCGGGATTCGATGCGGGTGAGATCGACTCCGCGCGTGGCGAATTCGGCGAATACTCGCATCAGCGAACCCGGTTCGTTGGCCAGTTCCAGCACGACCAGCGAGGTCCGGTCCGCGCCGGTGCGCGGCGGGGCCTGCCGGGGCCGGGTGACGAGCACGAATCGCGTGACCGCCTGATCGTGATCGGCCACCCCGGACGCCAGCGCCGTCAGCCCGAGCCGTTCCCCGGCCAGCGTGGTCGATACGGCCGCATCGGCATGTCCGGCAACGACGTCCTCGGCGGCGGCCGCATTGGAGGCCGAGGTGTACATCGCGGCCTGCGGCAGATGCTCGTCCAGCCAACCCCGAACCTGGGCCGCCGCAACCGGATAGGCGGCGATGGTGCGCACGTCGTCGAGCGCGATGCCCGGGCGAGCGACGATCGTGAAGGCGACGTCGAGTTCGGTCTCGGCCACGATCTGCAGCCGCGGCCCGAGAGCGAGCGCGTCGAGCGTCGGCGAGATCGAACCCTCCACCGAACTCTCGATGGGTACCACCGCACCCTCGACCGCGCCGGCCCGGATCAGCTCCAGCGCCGCACCCTGACTGGTCGCGGCGATCCGTTCGACCGGCTCGTCGAAGACATCGGCGGACTCGAGCTGGGCAAGGGCCATCTCGGTGAACGTTCCCGATGGTCCGAAATAGGCGATACGCGGCACGGATACGACATTACCGACCGGTTGCCGGTGGGCTCGGAGTTTGCAGCACTTCCAGGGCTTTCGCGACGGTGTCCGGCGTTTCCGACTCGATCGCCAGCAGCACACCGCGCAACGCCTCGACCGCCGCCGGTCCCAGTCCGCGCAGGAAGTCGAGGTCCGGACGGGTCAGTGCGCGGCGGATGTCCTCGCCGCAGAGTGCGGCGACCGTCGCGGCGACGACGCCCACGGCCCGTTCCCCGGAATCGGTGCGGGCGATGAATCCGCCGGCGGAGTGCGCGGCCACGACGAGGAATTCGGCCACCTGGACATCGGGCAGTCCGGCGTCCAACACGGGCGCGTCCGGAACCTCCGACAGCGGCCGGACCAGCCCGTCCGCCAGATCGGCCCGGGATGCGGCGGGCATGGACAACGTCAGCGGAACCGGTTCGGCGGCGGCGGAATCGTGCGGCACATTTCCACCGTAGCGATCGAAATGCTTGCACAACCGGGCACATTCACTTAGCTTAGGTTTACCTAACTGATACACCGTGGCCGGGACCAGCCCTGGAGGTAATGCATGCGACCGAATCCGACCCTCGCGCCATCCACCGCCGAACGGATCCGCAACGCCTGCGCACATGCCGATCAAGCGATGCTGGCCCTGCCCGGAATGGATCCGGCGACCATCACCGTCCACCACCTGCGCCAGTGCGGTGACGCCGTGGTCGCGGTGCCGATCGACTCACCCGCGGTTGCCGCCGCACGCAGCGGTGAGGGTGGCGTCCAGGCTGTTCTGGAACTCACCGACCGCACGCCGCTGCCGTTGCGGGAACCGGTGCGGGCGCTGGTCTGGCTGCGCGGGCGGGTGCGCACCGTCCCCGCCGGCACGCAGCGCCTGCTCGCCTCGGCCGTCGCCGAGGACCATCCGCATCCGGCCCTGCTCGACGTCGGGCACACCACGACCCTGCTGCGCCTGATGATCAATTCCGCGGTGCTGGCGGATTCGACCGGGGCGGAATCGGTCTGCCACGCGGATCTGCGCGAGGCGCGCCCCGACCCGTTCTGGGAGCTCGAGGCGGCCTGGCTGCAGCATATGGACGCCGATCACGCCGACGTCGTCGCCCAGCTCGCCCGCCACCTGCCGACCCGGCTGCGCGGCGGCGCGATCCACCCCCTCGCGATCGACCGTTACGGCATCAGCCTGCGCATCGAGACCGACGAGGAGGACCACGACGTGCGCCTGCCCTTCCAGGCCCCGGTCGAGGACGTCCAATCCCTCAGCCGCGCAGTGCGAATCCTCGCCGGCTGCCCGTTCCTGCACGGCATGCGCCGGATGTAGCCCACCTGCCCGACACCGCCCACTGAACGAAATTCCCGCAACGCCACACCAATTCACCCGCTCCGCAGTAGTGTCCGGCTCGGTGCTCGAAGTTGGCCCAGGCGATACCGCCCATTCATCCGGTCGGCGCGTAGCGGCCATCACCCGATGTAGGAGTGATCCCCGGGACCTCCCGGGGCCGAACGTTAGGAAGAAAATGGTTCGTCAAGCCCTGGTCCAGACGGCACGAGTGCTCGTCGCGGGCGCCTTGCCCGTTGCCGCGATGGCAGTGTTCGCCAGCGGAGCCTCCGCCGATGCGAGTGTGCCCGCGGCGTCGGCTGTTACTCGGCCGATTGCGGCGGGTGTTCCGCTGGAGCCGGTGACCACCAACCCGCACGCCCAGTACCCGGATCCGGTCCTCAACGGCGCGGCCGGCGGTGCGGCAATCGGCTCGGCCACCGGATCGTTCATCAATCCGCTGCCGACCCTGCTCGGCGCGGCGATCGGCGCCGGCGTGGGCGTCGCGCGGCCCGACCTGGTTCCGCAGATCCTGCCCTGATCCGGTCGCCTGCCAGGCTGGAGGGCCCTGTCGCAGCTTGCCGCATTGGATGCGAGTCATGGTGGACTCTCGCCCTTGCGGCGGCCGATGACTTTGCAGCACAACGTCACTCGCGTGCCGGGCTGCAACATGAGCCCCCCATCCGGCGGGTAACGGTCTCGCTGCGCTCCTTGCGCTCGACGCGGTGTTGGCCGTCGGGGTACGGAATACGCCGCGCATACGCCGCGGCCATCACGGAGAGGATCACCATGCCGGAAGGCCACGAGACCGGTGGACGACTACCGACCACGATCGACACCACGATCCCGCATGAGGCACGCTTCTACGACTACTGGCTCGGCGGCGTCGACAACTATCCGGCCGACCGCAGACTCGGTGACGAGATCGCCGCGCACATCCCAGGCATTCGCAGCATGGCGCGGGCGAACCGCGCTTTCCTGGGCCGCACCGTGCGGTACGCGATCACCGAACTGGGCATCACCCAATTCCTCGATATCGGCACCGGCCTGCCGACCGCGCGCAACACCCACCAGGTCGCGCAGGAGGTGAATCCCGCGGCGCGCATCGTGTACGTGGACAAAGATCCGCTCGTGCTGGCCCACGCCCGTGCGCTCATGAAGAGCCCGCCCGAGGGCCGGACCGCCTTCATCCATGCCGATCTGCGCGAGCCCGAGTCGATTCTGCGCGATCCCGGACTCACGCGGACTCTGGACATGGACCGGCCGATCGGGATCATGCTGATCTCGGTGCTGATGTACTTCCGCGACTCCGACGGGATACACGATATTGTCGCGCGGTACCTGGACGCCGTCCCGCCAGGGAGTTCCCTGGCAATCAGTCACGCCACCGCGGATTTCAATACCCGGGGCGCCCAGCGCGCCGCGGAAGCCGCGGAGCGCAGCGGCATAACCATGATCACCCGCAACTTCACGGAGACCGAGAAGTTCTTCGCTGGAACACATCTGCTGCCGCCCGGCGTCACGACGCTGGAGGACTGGCATCCCGAGCTGGCAGAGGTTCCGCTGTTCGACGTCGAACCCCATACGGGTCCGGCCTGGGCCTGGTGCGGAATGGGGCGCAAACCCTGAAGCCACGGTTTGCATTGCCACCATGGTGGCCATTGGGCGGCCGATAGACGTCCCGTGATCTGATCGAGACGCACAGATTGCAGTACGAATAACTTTTGTGTTTTGCATCACAGCAGGTTTAACTGCAAACTCCCCGCACACGCGCATGGCCGACGACCTCGACCTGCCACTTTCAAGATCGTCAAGGTCTACTGTTTACGTTTTGTTAGTTCTTTGTTCACGTGTTGTGATCAAGCTGAGATCTGCCGCCGACCGGCCGCATCGAAGGGCCGCACCGCGGCACCGCCAGAAATCAGAGCCGACGGTCATCACAACACAGCCCGACAACAGCAACGCCCCGATCCGGACGGGCCTCGGCACCAGGTTCTCGTCGTAGTTCAGCGCTGCCTCAGGCCGGGCCGACGCACCAGCAAAGAACCGGATTTCAATGCCCAAGCACCGTAAACCTTCCTCCCGACGTCCATTGCTCCGCAGTGGAGTCACCACAATGCCCAAGCACCGTAAACCGTCGTCTCGACGTCCGCTCCGCAGCGGAGTCACTGCCCTGGTGCTGGCCACGGCCGGTATCGCTGTCCCCGCCTCATCCGCCGTTGCCAACAGCAGTTCCGGCACGTCTTCCGATGTGGCCGCGGTTCCAGCGCCCCAGGCGATCGCCCCCGCCGTGGCGACTGCCGCGCTGCCGCCGCTCCCGTCATTACCAGCGCTGCCAGCGCCGCCGCCATTGTCCTTCCACCCCGCGCTGCCGCAACTGCCCATCCAGCCCCCGCCGCCGGAGCTGCCGCTACAGCCCGCGCTGCCCCCCGTCTACCCGGACAATCTCGACGGCTGGATCCGGCACGCGCTCGACGTCATGCACAGCAACAACATCCCGGGTAGCTACGACGGCATCCACCGCAATGTGATGCGTGAATCCAGCGGTAACCCCCGAGCCATCAACCTGTGGGACTCCAATGCCGCCGCCGGACACCCGTCCAAGGGACTGCTCCAGCTGATCGAACCAACCTTCGACGCCTACCACGTCGCCGGCACGCCCTCCGATATCTGGGACCCGGTCGCGAATATCACCGCAGCCTGCAACTACGCGGCCCACCGTTACGGCTCGATGGACAACGTCCACTCCGCGTACTGACCAGGCGACAGCAACATCCTTCGTCAGCCATCGGCGAATCTTGCGCACGGTGCTCGAGCGGGTAGGGCCCCCGATCTACCGCGGGCGTATTCTGACCAGCCATTTCGCTGAGGGATGCTGGCGGGTATCGAATACGGCATGTCCATTTCAGGTTCCCTGGAAGGGCAACCGAACCCACCGAAATCGGCTGCCGAGGGTGTGCTGGAAGCCGTTGTCTACCAATCGTTCCGGCCTGTCGACCTACGCTCACTCAGCGACATTGTCGGATGTCCCGCTGCGCAGAGATACCGGGTCCGGTATGTGATTGCCGCGCTGTGCCCGTTGGCGACGACTGGACTATGGGGACGGTTCCTGGACCACTCGGCCTCCGCCCGTGGAGAGTCGAATCGATTCCGATTCTGTCGTAATGTACTCATCCCGGAAAGGATCTCCATGACAGAGTCGTTGCCAACAACTGCCGTCGTACGCGTCGGGCGCGTCACCTTCGATCCGAGCCTGTACGACGCGGTCGTCGCCGCGGACAAGAGGACCTCGGAGTACCTGATCCCAGCCATCCTGCGACTGCCCGGCCTTCTTCACTGGTACGCGGGCGTTTCCCCCGAGGGCTCGCTCTCCCAGGTGAGCATATGGGACTCCGAAGAGCATGCGGCGCAGATGGACGAACTGAAGGAGATGAGGGTCGAAGCGCGCAACGACTTCAGGGCAGTAGGCGTGACGTTCACAGCAGAGACCGCGACCTACACCAATTATCCGATCACCTGGACCATCTGACCGAGTGCCTCGGGAAAACACCAGCCGCAACCGGTCGGTGTGTCGGCTGCGGACGTCCGCTCTTCGGCATTTCCGGATATTCTGCGCCGCTGTCGATCTCGCCGGCGCATCCGGTCGTCGTGGTCTTCCGACTTCGGGATCGCGGAGTCGGCCGGCAGTGTAACTGGCAGGGTATGGGCCGATATCGTCCCCTTGACGGTGACGGCGGGCAGGAGATGTTGTTGGTCTGAGGGGTGAGTGCGATCGTGGGCGACGGCCGGGCCGCACGCGCTTTGATTAGATTGGCGGAGTGAATTCGGCTGCTGATGCTGTTCCGGTGTGGCCGGTGCCCGCCTCCGGCGGGGAGCGGCGGGCGATCCGGATCGAAATTCTGGTCGTTCTGGTCGTCACGTTCGGACTGAGCGGCGCCAGTGCGGCGCTGTCGCTGTTGGAGAGTGCGCTGGCGCCGGGCGGGATCGGCGGGCAGTCGGTGGCGCTGAATCCGTCCCGGGCCACACAGTCGACCATCGATCTGCTGTTCCAGCTGTTGAGCGTGCTGCGGTTGGCGGGTTGGGGCGCGCTGGGGCTGTACCTGTTGTGGCGCAGCGGGTTCGGACCGCGTCTGATCGGCCTGGCACGAATCCGGCTGCGCCGCGACGTGGTTCCCGCGCTCGTACTCGCGGCCGTGATCGGGCTGCCGGGCCTGGGCCTGTATCTGCTCGCGCACGCACTCGGATTGAGCGTCACCATCGTGCCCAGTTCCCTGGGCGACCACTGGTGGCGGCTGCCCGCGCTGATCCTGGCGGCCATCGCCAATGCCGTGGCCGAGGAGCTGATCGTGGTGGCCTATCTGATCACCCGGCTGCGGCAACTGGATTGGTCGCCGAACCGATCCCTGCTCGCCTCGGCCCTGCTGCGCGGAAGCTATCACCTCTACCAGGGCCTCGGCGGCGGACTGGGAAATCTGGTGATGGGCTTGATCTTCGGCGCGTTCTGGCAGCGCACCAATCGGCTGTGGCCATTGATAGTGGCGCACGCCACAATCGATTCGGTCGCCTATATCGGCTACACCCTGCTGCACGGCCACGTCACCTGGCTCCCCTGAAACGCTCAGCTTCTCCCGTTACTATCGCGGAGATGAACGGCGAGCGACCCCCGTACGATCCGCGGGATCCACGGATGCGCCGGGTGCCGCCGAACGGCCCCGGTGGGCGACACCCGATGCCGGGCGGACGAGGCGAACCGCCGCGAATCGAACCCACCCAGGTCATGCGCCGAGACGGGCGACAACCACCGCTGGCCTGGTCGGAAGGTGGTCCGCAATCTCCGCCGCCGCCGCGCGGTCGCGGTCCGCGGCCCGGGCCGGATCGCGGTTGGGCCCCGACACAGCGGCCCGTGCCGTATCAGCAGGGCCCGCCGCCCGCGCCGCTCCCGCCCACGCGTCGTCGCAAACCTCAGCCGCGGCAACCCGTGGTTCGCCGCAAGCGGCGTTGGGGGCGTTGGTTTCTGGTGTTGTTGCTCGTGCTGATCATCACACCGATCGCGGCCGGCATCTATCTGGACAGTTCGCTGCACCGGATCGACGCGCTGGCCGCCTACTCCGGACGGGTGGGGCAGACCGCCGGAACAAATTGGCTGCTCACCGGTTCGGACAGTCGCGCAGGGATGACCCAGGCGCAGGAACAGCAGCTGTCCACCGGCGACGAGGCCGACGCGGGCGGTGAACGCAGCGACACCATCATGTTGGTGCACATTCCGCAGTCGGGCTCGACCACCATCGTCAGCCTCCCGCGCGATTCCTACGTACCCATTCCCGGCCACGGTCGGGACAAATTGAATGCCGCCTTCGCGGAGGGCGGCCCGAAACTGCTGACCCAGACCGTGGAGACCGCGACTGGTCTGCATATCGACCATTTCGCGAAGATCGGCTTCGGCGGCTTCGCGAATATGGTGGACGCGGTCGGCGGCATCGATATGTGTCTGCCGAACGCGATCGATGATCCGAAGGCCGGACTCAACCTGCCCGCGGGCTGCCAGCATCTGAACGGCCCGCAGGCCCTCGGATTCGTGCGCACCCGCGCTACTCCGCGCGCGGACCTGGACCGGATGAACAATCAGCGGATGTTCCTCGCGGCCCTGCTGAAGAAGGCGACCAGCGCGAGCACTCTGGCCAACCCGTTCAAACTGTGGCCGCTGGCGACCGGCATCACCGGCACGCTGCAGGTGGACAACGGCGATCACATCTGGAACCTGGGCGCCCTGGCCTGGGCGCTGCACGCGAACACCGTCGCCACCACCGTGCCCATCGGCGGTTTCGAAACCGTCGACGGCAGCGGCAACGTCCTGCTCTGGGACAAGACCCAGGCCAGCCAGTTCTTCGCCGACCTCGCCGCCGACAAGCCGATCCCGGACAACCTGCTCACCAAATGAGTTGGCTCGGTTGATATCCGGCCGCTGACGAGCCGAGTCCGTGTCGGCGGACCCGGCTCACCGAAGCGTCGGTTCAGCGCAAAGTGATCTGACGCGAACGCAATCCGTCACGCGAACGTCGCTCGTCCGGGCTCAGCGGGGCGTCGGAGGCGAGGGCCTCGCCGAGGCGGGTGCCGAATTCCGTTGCGGGCTGCACCCATTCGGTGGCGTGCCGTTCGCGGTCCAGGTCGAAGACCGGGACCAGCAGGCCGTGGGTGCGGAACGAACCGGCGAAGCGGGAACCCTCACCGAGGTGCAGGCCGCCGGCGGCGTGCAGGCGCGCGAGCGCCAGCATCAGCGCGTCCTCGTCCTCCGGACGGACCCAGCGCAGATGCGCCTTGTCGCCCGCGTCGACCCACCAGGCCGCACCGACGGCGTCGGCGTCCAACCGCAGGCGGTCCGAGGGCATGATCGCCTGGTTCGCCTGTTCGATGGTCGCGGCCACCTGCGGATCGGGCTGCACACCTTCGGGAACCCACCAGTTGAAGTCCTGGTGCACGGTCAGGTCCAGGGCTGTGGCCGGATCGATCACCTCGGTCAGCGACTGGGCCGTCACGTCGGCATCGCCCGCGCTGTTCAGCGATTCGCCGGGGTCGGTGGTCTGCGTCCAAGCGATGGCGGCGGCCAGATCGGCGGCCGGATTCTCGGACTGGAACTGCACCTGCGCGGCGACGAAGCCGATCGGTTCGGTGGCGGCGCGCACCAGCGCGGCCACCGCGCCGGGCAGGACCGTGGCCAGAGTCACCGGACGTTTCGCGGCGAATCCGGGTGCGGTCGGCAACGTCGCGGTCGCCGACGGCACGAACTCCCGTAGCGCCACCAGATCGCATTCGGCGGCCAAACCCGCGAACGGACGCGTCACGCCGCGGTTGGCTCGGTCGGCTCGCCGCTCGGCGAGACGCTGGGCCCGGTTGCTGTCGGGCTTGGGAGTATTCCGTTTGCTCTTACCCACGAACGCAGAACCTACAGCGCGGCACGGCCCGATCGCGATTCACCGTGCCGTCGAGCGCCGGGAAGGTTGCCCAGCGACCTCACACCACGACCACACCTGCGGCTGGCACACTGTGGGCTGCTATCGGGCTCTCACTGGCTCGGTTGCGAATCGGGAAGCGGCGGAAGGGCGTCCAGCAACGCCTTCGTGCGGCCGGGATGGTTGGTGGCGACCCAGTTGACGCCGAGTTCGGCGCACAACTTCACATCGTCCGGATCGTCGACCGTCCAGCAGTATGTCGCGCGTCCGGCGGCGGCGGCCTTGTCGACCAGATCGGGATGTTCACGCAGCGTTTTCACCGAGGGGCCGACCGCGGTCGCGCCGACCGTCGTGGCCGCGCTGCCGCCGAGATAGCGGGACGACTCGCCGAGCAGCACCGTCGGCAGCAGCGGCGCGGCGCGGCGAATCCGCCAGACCGCCGTCGCGGCGAAGGACATCACGACCGCCCGCGAATGCGCCGCCGAGGCGGGCGTCGCGATACCGAATCGCTGCAGTTCGGCCAGGACCTTGTTCTCCACCAGCGCGCCGTAGCGCACCGGATGTTTGGTCTCGATGAACAACTTGGTCGGCCGGCTGCGCCAGTCCAGCACCAGCGAGATCAGTTCGCTCAGGGTCAGTACCGCGGACGACTCGCCGTCGGTGCCGAAGTCCAAGGCGCGCAACTCCTCCAGGCTCATCTCGCTGACCAGTCCCGACCCCGAGGAGGTGCGATCCACCGTGCGGTCGTGCACGCAGACCAGATGGCCGTCGCGAGTCAGCCGCACATCGCATTCGACGCCGTCCGCGCCTTCCTGCAGGGCCAGCTCGTATGCGGCGAGAGTGTGTTCCGGACGGGCCGCCGAGGCGCCTCGATGCGCGACGACGAACGGCGCACGACTGTCCTGATTCACTTCGCCATGACCTCCTCCTGCTGCTCGGATTCCGCACCCGAGACGGCCTCCGCACGCCTATCCTGCACGACCTCCGGATCCGCGGCGCGCCGGGCCGTCGCACCGCTCGCATCGCCGGTGGCCGAGGCCGAATGCGCGTCGGCCGGTCCGGCCTCCGCGTTCGCCGGATGCACCGGTTCGATGACCGGAACGACCGGACCGCCGGTGGCCACCCAGCGCCGGGGCGACCGGCGGCGACCGCGCAGATCCAATCCCTCGTACGAACGCATCACCCAGAGCGACAGCACCGCGACGGCCGTCGCCGCCAGATCGGTGTAGACGGTGAAGATCACCCCGTTGGCCTGGGCCTGCAAGGTGTCGGCGCCGCGAAAGCTCAGTGCGATCACGGCCATCACGCCGTTGACCGCCCAGACCGCCCACCAGATCCGCACGGCTTGCAGAACGCGCGGATCGCCGTGACGACGGGCCAGTTCGGTCAGGAATACACCGGGCCACAGCAGGTTCACCACGGGAACCACACAACCCAGCAGCAGCGCCCACATCCCGCGCGGATCGCGGTGCCCGTCGGCGGCGTAGGCGCGCCGCCGGGCCTCGATCAGCCAGCCCGCCAGCGCGACGGCGGTCACCAGCGCGAACGCCAGGGCCAGCGCGGCGAAGACCCGCACCGACCAGTCGGACAGGTAGACCACGACCGGTTCGATCAACCGCGTCCGGTTCCGCATGAGCAGCAGATACCGCACGAATTCGGCGGCCGCGGACAGGGCGAACAGCACCACCGTCGTCGTCAGCAGCCGCACGGCCCGATCACTCAGCCGAGCCAACCGCGACCGGGAAGCCGCCACCTGGCGTGGCGGCGGATCGTGCAGTCCCCAGCGCGGAATCTCGGTGTAGCGCGGTGTCGGAACGGGTGCGAGATTCGTGGCCGACGGACGGGTGCCGCGCGGGCGGCGGCGTCCCGGGGGACGGGCGACCCAGCGGTAGTTGCGCCGCTGCGGCGGGGCGTCCACCGGAGCCGGGGACAGCAGCACACCGTGGCAGCGCGGGCACCAGTGCATGGGCCTGCCCTGCACCGCCCACCGCGCACCGCAGCGGGCACAGGGCTGTACGACCGTACTCACCGCCATGCCGCTCCCCCTCTCATCAGTAGATCTTCGCCTCGTGATCGCCCTCGGCGGTCAGCGGGCGACCGGCCTTCTGCCAGGCCACCATGCCGCCGGAGATATTGACCGCGTCGAATCCGATATGCGTCAGATACCGCACGACCTGCAGCGAGCGCCCGCCCTGACGGCAGATCACGTAGATCTCCCGGTCGTAGTCCAGCTCGTCGGCGCGGGCGGGAATATCGGCCATGGGAATGTGCACAGCGCCGGGTGCGTGCCCGAGCTGCCACTCGTCGTCCTCCCGGACGTCGAGCAGTATGGCCGGCGCGGTCCCGGCATCATCGAATTCGGCAGGTACGGCATCCACCGGCACCGATGGAATTTCGGGGCTCGTCACGTGTTCGATCCTGCCACGGGACCCGGACCGGTGGAGAGTGTGGATAACTCGCGCCGAGTTATCCACATATCCACAACCTCATCCACAGGTCGAGAGTGTCGCGGTGATAGCTCCGAGCCGAACCCCTGACCAGCAAGAAGCGCATGTGGGCGACCGATCCGATACTCCCCTCCTCATGCCGGAGCGGTCGCCCACCGCCTTCCACGGGATCCGCCGCGAACCGCGGACCCGACGGGCGGAACCGCGGCCGGGAGATCCCGACAACTACTTGGACGGAGCGCATCGGCGTTCGGTTCCCTCGGTTTCGAAAAATCCCGGCAACACCTGCCGCGAGCCGAAATCCCCGACATGTCCCCAGGTGTCGGTAGCCTGGTCCGCATGGACGCGACCCGCGGGTTACTCGACGGATTGGATACGGCCGGACTCAACACAGCACTTGCCGAAGGCACCTGTCTGGGCCTCGTGCCCGACGCCGAGGCCGCACGGGTTCGGCTCGAACTCGAAGTGCTGACCCTCCCCACCGATGGGCCACCGCCCACGGATCACCGGGTGTACCTGACACTCACCGGCGTCAGCCGGATCGCCGCCTCGCTGCGCATGCAGCGCTGGGACGATACCGAACCGCGGGTCTTCCCGCTCACCCTGGAAACCCTCGGCGAGGCGATCGCCGGATTCGGCGGCGGCGCCCTGCACGGCTGGGATTTCGTCGATGCCGACGACAGCGGCTGGGCGCTGTGGCGCGAGTTGCTGAGCTTCGACAGCACCATCAGCGCCGAGCCGGGCAGCCATCTGCTGGAGTTCTCCCAGCAGGAGGGTATCGATCCGCGCGAGCTGGACGTTCGGATCTGGTTCGAGGACGTCTCGATCGCCACCTCCGACGGCCGTGAGATTCCGCTCGCGGAGTTCATCGCCGGTGGTGCGCGCTGGTGGAAGGCGCACGACGCCTGCGATCCGCGCACCATGCTGCCGGACGTCGCGCCGCCGATGTAGCGCCGCAAGCGATTCCGATCATCGGGAATCTTTTCGTTCATCAGGAATTCCGGGGGCACGGCCGCCGGTTGCACACGAGCGGGTGTACGAATGATGGTTGGGTGCGCCCGGCAAGTCCGGGTGCAGACGGCCTGACATACGACGGAAGGGACATCGTGGCTGAGTACACGCTGCCAGATCTGGACTACGACTACGGCGCCCTGGAGCCGCACATCTCCGGGCAGATCAACGAACTCCACCATTCCAAGCACCACGCCACCTACGTCGCCGGCGCCAACACCGCACTCGAGAAGCTGGAAGCGGCGCGCGAGTCCGGTGACCACGGCGCGATCTTCCTGAACGAGAAGAACCTGGCCTTCCACCTGGGTGGCCACGTCAACCACACCATCTGGTGGAAGAACCTGTCCCCGAACGGCGGCGACAAGCCGGTCGGCGACCTGGCCGCGGCCATCGACGACCAGTTCGGCTCGTTCGACAAGTTCCGCGCGCAGTTCACCGCCGCGGCCAACGGTCTGCAGGGTTCGGGCTGGGCCGTGCTGGGCTACGACCAGCTGGGCCAGAAGCTGCTGACCTTCCAGCTGTACGACCAGCAGGCCAACGTGCCGCTGGGCATCATCCCGCTGTTGCAGGTCGACATGTGGGAGCACGCGTTCTACCTGCAGTACAAGAACGTCAAGGCCGACTACGTGAAGGCGTTCTGGAACGTGGTCAACTGGGCCGACGTGCAGGAGCGTTTCGCTCGCGCGACCGCTCAGGGCAAGGGTCTGGTCTTCGGCTGATCGGGCCGCCGGAACTCCGGCGCATAGCTCGAGAACGGGCCCGCGAACCATTCGGTTCGCGGGCCCGTTTCATGTTTCAGCGCTGTTACCTGCGCCTTAGCACTCTCTGGTACTTGTGTGCCAGACATTGTTCGGTCCATTCTCGGGTACCCACAACTTCAGGACGGCTCGCTATTGCGGCAGCCATCCCGGACAGACTCGGGAGGCCACGATGCACACGAACGATCCGGTTCGAGTTACGCCATTCCAGGCGCACGGATCACTGCGGGGATTTCTCATCGGAGGCCGCTGGCCGGATACCACGAAGGAATGGGCGCAACTGCTGGCGCTGGCCGTCCGGGTGGCAACGCTGCCGGGCATTCTGACCACCACCACCGTTTTCGGCGCTCGCGAGGACCTTCCCGACGATCCCGAACCCGGCACGGTAGGCCTGGTCCTGGCCGAGGGCCCGGTGCTGGGTGAACAGGCGCTCGAGCCCGGACGATTTGCCCAGCATGTGCCGCCCGCGCTGATGATGTTGCATCCGCCCTCGGAGACCAGCCCGTCCCTGCCCGAATGCAGTGGTGCGGCCTCGGGTTGCGTACTGCTGCCCGGAGTGCCGCATCTGGGACTGCAACATCGCGCGGCCTGGGTGGAGGCCGAGTCGGACGGCACGGTGACCTCGATGGTCAGCCGGGTGGGCGTCGACCCGATCAGCGACCCCGATACCGCGGTTCTGGCCATGTTGATCGCGGCATGACCGGCCGGGCGTGCACCTGTCAGGGCGCCCTGGACACTGCGTACGGGTAACCGAAGTATTCGGACAGGATCGCCAAACTTATTGCGCGCATTGCGATTTCGATGACAACAGGTTGGCAGCGGAGGCGAATTAGGATAGGCTTGGTCACAGCGAAGGGGAGTAGCCCCAAATCGCGTGGTCGACATACTGATCCATCCGGGTCCGGCCACGTGAACCGGCGTCGCGGCGGTGAATCGAATCCGCCCGCCCCGGTGGGCGAGACCTTCGGCCGATAACCAACCAACCGATATTTCGGGTGCGTTGTCGGCCGGAGACGCCCCGTCTGCGGCCGGCAGGCCGGAGATCTGGGAGCGCAGAAGATGATCGCCACGATATTGCTGAGTTTCGGCGTGTTGTTCCTCGCCGAATTGGGGGACAAATCGCAGCTCATGGCCTTGTCCTTCGCGCTGCGTCATCGGTGGTGGGTCGTGCTCGGCGGAATCACCGCGGCCAGTATCGCGGTCAACCTGATCGCCGTGGGCGTCGGACATTTCCTGGGCGCGGCACTGCCGACCAATGCCATCGCCGTGATCACCGCGGTCGTTCTGCTCGCCGTCGGTCTGTGGACTCTGCGCGAGACGATCCACACCGAGGCCGACGCGGACACCGAGATCGCCGAGAAGGATTCCGGCGCACGCTCGCCGTGGCGAGTGTTCTTCATGGTTCTGTCCGCATTCCTGCTGGCCGAGCTGGGCGACCGGACCATGTTCGCCATCATCGCCCTGGCCTCGAACCACAACTGGATCGCGGTGTGGATCGGCTCGGTCGTGGGCATGGTGGCCGCGGGCGGCGGTGCCATCGCACTGGGCATCCTGCTCGGCAAGCACGTTCCCGAACGCGCCATCGCGATCGGATCCGGCCTGCTGTTCCTCTATATCGCCGCGGCCACCCTGCTCTCGGCCTTCGCACCGGATCTGGGGCGCGTGACCGAATACGCGATCTCCCTGCTGGCTCCGGCGGTCGCGGGCGCGGCGCTGTGGCTTGTCCAACGCCGGGCGACGACTTCGGCGCGACAGCCGGCTCCCGAGAACGAGTCCGTCGACAGCCACTGAATCCGAAGTATCGCGAAACTGCCGGCAGCTCACGGGCCGGCGCCCGGAACACTGCCCAGCACCAACCACCGGCTACCCGGCACCCGACGAGATGCTGAGGTCGCGGAGCGGCGGCGGGGTGCCGAACAGATCTCCGCTGCGGCGCAGGAGTTCGAGCAGCGGCCCGCTCAATGCCCGCAGACCGTCCAGATCTCCGGCGGCGACTCGGGTGGTGACCAGCGCGCTGACGGCGGCGACAAGGGTCTGGCAGGCGAAATGTTGTTCGGCGGTGTGCGCGTCGAGGATGTCGGCGACCATGGCGGTGAACGATTCCTGGAGTTCGCCGCGTCGCGCGATGGCCTCGGGGCCGACGGCATAGACCTCGATGAGGAACAGGCGCGCGTCGGCGGGGTCGGCGGCCAGCCCGCTCAAATAGGCGCCGAGCATCGCCTCGATCCGCTGCTCGCGGGTCGCCGGTGTGTCCCGCAGCGTTGCGGCCGCCTCGACGATCCGTTCGAGCAGAACTCGGGCGGCTCGCTCGTAGGCGGCTTCGAAACAGTCCTCCTTGGAACGGAACTGCTCGTAGAACGTCTCCCGGGACACGCCGGCCCGCTTGATGATCATCGCGACGGACGTTCCCACATAACCGTTTTCGGTCATCGCCTGTGCCATCGCGCTCAGAATCCGGTCGCGCTGAGAGGCGATCACGGCCTCCCGCGGCAGGCCGTGACGGCCCCGCGGCAACTGTCGGCTGGTCCCTGCCGGGTCTGACATCGATGCGACTCCGTTGCTCACGAGCGGTTTCCTGTAATTTTGGCCTCTGCTGCGCTCCGGCGGGGCCGCGGCCCCCCAAGGTTGCCGGACAGCTCCGCGCCGACGAAGCGGAGGCCGAAAGTAGACCGGTGGGTAGGGCGGTTACTGTGCCTATTGACGAAAGGCCAGCGAAGGGCCGTCACCAACGAGAGGACCAAACACCGTGGAGATTTCGGGCTCTGCCGCAATCATCACCGGCGCTGCGTCCGGCCTGGGTGCCGCGACCGCCAAGCGGTTCGCCGACCAGGGCGCGACCGTATTCGGATTCGATCTGCAGCAGTCGATCGAACGGGCAGGCGATAACGTTCCCGCCGGTGTCATCCTGCTTCCCACCGACGTGACCAGCGGCGAGGACGTCACCGCCTCGGTCACGACGGTCGTCGAGTCCGGCGTCCCGCTGCGCATCGTGGTCAACTGCGCCGGGGTCGGCTGGGCCGGCCGGATCCTGTCCAAGAACGGCCCGCACGACTTGGAGCTGTTCCGCACAGTGATCACGGTGAACCTGCTCGGTACGTTCAACGTGATGCGCGTTGCCGCCGATGCGATCTCCAAGACCGAGGCGGTCGACGAGTACGGCCAGCGCGGCGTGGTGATCAACACCGCGTCGGTGGCGGCCTTCGAGGGCCAGATCGGCCAGATCGCCTACTCCGCGTCCAAGGGCGGCGTCGCCGGAATGACCGTCCCGGCCGCGCGTGACCTGGCGCAGTTCGGCATCCGGGTGAACACCATCGCTCCCGGCATCATCGACACCCCGATGCTGGCCGGTGTCACCGAGGAGTACCGCAAGGGCCTCGAGGCGGGTGTGCCCTTCCCCTCGCGGCTGGGCCGCCCGGACGAGTACGCGCAGCTGGCGCAGTACATCACCGAGCACGACTACCTCAACGGCGAGACCTTCCGCATGGACGGCGCGCTGCGCATGGCGCCCCGGTAATCATCGCGAAACGTCAGGCCCGCACCGAAATTCGGTGCGGGCCTGATGTCGTTCGACCGCGCGAGCAGTCGGTTCCCGGGCCGGACGTCCGGGATCGACGACTACTGAGCGCGGACGCCGGAAGCCTGCGGGCCCTTCTTGCCCTGGGTGATCTCGAAGGTGACGTTCTGTCCCTCCTCGAGCGCACGGTACCCGTTGCCCTCGATCTCCGAGTAGTGCACGAAAACGTCGGCGCCGCCGTCGTGGGAGATGAAGCCGTAGCCCTTCTCCGCGTTGAACCACTTCACGGTTCCCTGAACCATTATTTCTCCTGACGAGGTGTTGCTGGTCACCGCAAAATCACGATGACCGGGTGGTCGCATCCAGACGGGGAGCCTCGATGAAGTGTCGCCGCGAAGCGACGAGCAGGGCTCGGGAAGCTACGACTGAAAGCTACGACCACTGAGTACAACCCCCTGGTTCTGAGCCGAGTTCCGAGATCACATCATTGGTGATGTGGATCACATTTTCTGCTGATCGTTCGGGCATGGGTCCCGTCGGCAGGACGGGAACCCATGCCCGTGTGAACTACAGCGTGCGGGTCAGCCGATCGGTGAGGATCCCGGCGAAGCGCGCCGGATCCTTCAGTTCCCCGCCCTCGGCGAGAACCGCTGTGCCATAGAGCAGTTCGGCGGTCTCGGCGAGTTCGGCGGAGTTCCCGGCGTCGGCGGCCTCCTTGTCCTTCGAGTAGGCCTCGCGCAGTCCGGTCACCAGCGGATGGGCCGGGTTCAGTTCCAGGATCCGCTTGGATTCCGGAAGTGCCTGCCCCGACGCGCGATACATCCGCTCGAGCTGCGGGGTGAAATCGAAGACGTCCCCGACCAGGCAGGCGGGCGAGGTGGTCAGCCGAGAGCTGAGCCGGACCTGCTTGACGCTCTCGTCCAGGGTCTTCTGCAACCAGGTGCAGACCTCGCCGAAATCCTTGTCCTGCTGCTCACGCAGCTGCTCGGAGGCCTTCTTCTCCTCCTCGGACTCCAGATCGACCTCACCCTTGGCGATGGACTGGAACGCCTTGCCGTCGAATTCGGGAACCTGGCCGACCCACATCTCGTCGACCGGATCGGTGAGCACCAGCACCTCGAGGCCCTTGGCCTTGAACGCCTCCATATGCGGCGAGGATTCGATCTGCCGACGCGATTCGCCGGTCATGTAGTAGATCTTGTCCTGGCCCTCGGCCATGCGCGAGACGTAGTCCGCGAGCGTGGTGGGCTTGTCCTCCGAGTGCGTGGAGGCGAAAGACGAGACCTGCAGCAGGGTTTCGCGGTTGTCGAAGTCGGACAGCAAGCCCTCCTTGAGAACTCGCCCGAACTCCCGCCAGAACGTCTCGTACGAGGTCTTGTCCTCCGCCTGCTGCAAATCCTTCACCGTCGAGAGCACCTTGCGCACAAGACGTTTGCGGATCGCCTGGATCTGCCGGTCCTGCTGCAGGATCTCGCGAGAGACGTTGAGCGACAGGTCCTGCGCGTCGACCACGCCCTTGACGAAGCGCAGGTACTCCGGCATCAGCTCTTCGCAGTTGTCCATGATGAACACCCGGCGCACGTACAGCTGCACACCGCGCTGGTGCTCGCGCATGAACAGATCGAACGGCGCCTGCGACGGAATGAACAGCAGCGCTTGATATTCGAACGTGCCCTCGGCCTTGAACGGGATGATCTCGAGCGGATCGTCCCAGGCGTGCGAGACGTGCTTGTAGAACTCCTTGTACTCCTCGTCGGAGACCTCGCCGCGCGGGCGCGTCCACAGCGCCTTCTGCGAGTTGAGAGTCTGATCCTCGAGGATCGTCTTTTCCTGCTTCTCCTCGCCCTCGCCCTCGGTGACGGTGCGCTCGACCTGCATCCGGATCGGCCAGGCGATGAAATCGGAGTACTTCTTGACGATCTCGCGGAGCTTCCACTCCTGCGTGTAATCGAAGAGGTGGTCGTCCTCGTCGGCGGGCATCAGATGCAGCGATACCGCGGTGCCCTGCGGTGCGGAGTCGAGGGTCTCGATGGTGTAGGTCGATGAACCAGCCTGCGACTCCCAGCGGGTCGCCTCGGACTCGCCGGCCTTGCGGGTGGTCAGGGTGACCTTGTCGGCCACCATGAACGTCGAATAGAAACCGATGCCGAACTGACCGATCAGCTCCTCGGCCGCCTGGTCCGGCTTGGCCTCGAGCAGTTGTTTGCGCAGCTGGGCGGTGCCGGATTTGGCCAGCGTGCCGATCAGGTCCACCACCTCGGCGCGGGACATGCCGACGCCGTTGTCGCGGACGGTCAGGATCCGGTTCTCCTTGTCGACCTCCAGCTCGATGTGCAGATCGGCGGTGTCGACCTCGAGATCCTTGTCCTGGTAGGACAGCAGGCGCAGCTTGTCCAGGGCATCGGAGGCGTTGGAGATCAGTTCCCGCAGGAATGTGTCCTTGTTGGAGTAGACCGAGTGGATCATCAATTCCAGAAGCTGATGGGTCTCGGCCTGAAACTCGAGTTTCTCGACATGCTCAGTCACGTGCCGATAGTACGACGGGCTCGATCGGGCTCGCGAAAGTCCGCCATGCTCGGCACCTCGGCCTCGGCGCTACGGCCGCCGGGCACCGACGGAACCATCCATTCGCGGAGCGCCTGCGTCGCCCGCACGTCGTCCTCGTTGTATTCCAGCAGCCTGGTGCGCTGGGTGAGATCGATCGCGCCGTCGTCGTAACCGACCGCGAGCCGGTACCAGCTCATCGACGCCTCACCGCTGGCCTCGACGTCGCGCCAGGCGAACCCGGCGACCGGTGCGACCTTCTTCAGACCCTTGCCGTTCGGGCAGATGAACTGTTCGGAGACCACTTGGAACATGTCCACCCACTCCGGGCCGTCCACGAATTCGCGCACCTGTTGTTCGGTGGGCACGCCCGGCACACCCGCGAATCGGCGCGCCGACTCGTACATCCATTTGTCCTCGGCATTGCGCGAATAGCAATAGGCGGCAAAGGTTTTCCCGGCCGCGGCGGCCTCGGCGCGCCTGGCCATGAGCCAGGTCCAGAACTCGGCGAACGAGCGGGCCTCATCGGCCGTCGGAACCGGATCCCAGGTGACGAACGGCCGGTACACCCCGTCCAGCAGGGTGCCCCACAGGTAGGCGCCGTATTCCTGATAGCTCTCCAGGTCCACGTCCACCTCGACGTCCGCGCGCCGGACCCGCAGCCGCTCGACCCGCCGGACCAGCGGGGCGCCGGAGATCCAGGCGCGGGCGGTGACCACGGCCTCGGCGAACGGCTCGTACTGCCAGTCCTCGGGCTCCTCGCCCGTCCATCCGGCCAGATCCTCGACGGTCTCCACATCGTGACGGCGCAGCAGTTCCGCGCGGGAACCCGGCGCGACCAGGCTGACGTCGTGATGTTCGATCAGCCAGCGCTCGCAGCTGAGATCATCGGGCGTGCCCGAGCGCGACCACCACGGGCACTGACGGCATTCGGGCACCTTGGACGGCACCGTGGGCAGTTCGCCGCGGACCACCGCGATGCGGTCGGCGTAGCGGCGGTCGTAATCGTCGAGCAATCCGGCCAGATCGTGGATCAGAATGCGATCGAAGGCCAGACCGATCGCCCCACCGACCAGGGCCGGACTGGCCAGGCCGTGCCGCTGCAACATGCGATACAGATGCGCGAGGCGCTGCTGGTCGCGCGGCTGCGGACGGGTGCGGACATGCCGGTCCGGTTGCGGATTCCATTGGTACAGATCGGAAGTCAGCGGATGGTGGTCGGCCGGATCGGGTTGACGAGCGTCGGTCACCTTGTGGTTGACCACGATCACCGGGATGTACCCGCCGCGCGTCTCGTCCCGCAGCAGGATCTCCGAACCCCCGCGCCGCCCGGTGTCGAACTCCTGCGGCAGCACCGCACCCCAGATCCGGTGCGCCCCTTCGGCACACGCCCGAATCGTCGCCTCGGCGCGCACCGACGCGGGCTGCGCCGGATCGATCACCACCCACCGCTCGGGCGCGGCCGCGACCAGCGTGTCGCGCACGTGCTCCCGATGAGCCATGGCGGCATCCCGTCGCTGCCGCACCCCCACGTCCTCGGCGACCCCCGCCAGCACCTCGGGATGGGTTGCGGTCAGATGCAATCGATGCCGGCACCCGATCAGCGACCGCGCGTCCAGAAAGGCCCCCCGCCCACTCCGCTCCCGTTCCACCACATCGGAATCGGACCCGTCACCCCGCACCGAAGCCGTCGGCCGCCGCGCCGGATCACCGCTGTCCTCGAGACCTTCACGGTCACCACTGCCCGATTCCACGCTTAGCAGTATGGTCCCCACCACCGACAGGCTGTAATTTTGGCCTCCGCTTCGCTCCGGCGGGGCCGCGGCCTCGGAGGTGATGTTTCCGAGGGAGGAGGAGCCTGGGCGGGCCCGGTCGGCATTCCACAACGTAGACGAGTCGAGGGCGCGCCGCGCGTCAGCGCATCGAGCGGTCCAGTATCCAATGGGCTACGGCCTCGGAGGTGATGTTTCCGAGGCCGGGACGAGCCTGGGCGGTCCCTGCTCGGCGCTGCATAACGGTGGTTGGCCGTGCGTCGTTGCCGATCGATAAGAATCGTTTCGTCCGTGGCCATCGCAAGTGGCGGGCCGCGATGAACGGGCGGGTCCGCGCCGGGCCGGCGGTGCAGAGCGGGGTCGTTGCGGTAGGGGTGGGTGAGCCGGGCGGTGCGGGTGCGGATCGGTCCGGGATCGGTCCGGACCGTGGCCTTCGGAGATCGTGTTGTCCAGGGTGGACGTGGCCGGAAGTGCCGGGTCGGCGCGGCGAAACGCGGGCGGGTCCGGCGAGGCGGGAGTTGGTCGCGGGCTGTAGTGCTACGACGACCCGAGTCGGGTATACATTTCACCGAGTACGTACCACGCAAAACTGGCCGGTAGGCCACCGCGAACCAACGGCGACACGGCACTGCGCAAGCACAACGGGTTTGCGGCCGGCTCATCGTTTCGGGGGCGCCGCGCATGCGACGAAGCAGCACGCGGCGGCCCGGTAACGACGGGCCTCGGGGGCCGCGAACTTTGCCGTAGCGAAGCGGAGGCCGAGAATTCAGGAGGCTGCAATGGGGTTGTTCACCAAGCGCAAGCGGCGCGCGGACCGCAAAGCCGAGGCGAAGGCCCTCAAGCACAAGGCCGGGCTGGAGGCCAGACTCTCCGCGCGCAACGAGCGCAAGCGTCATCGCGAGGAGGCGCGCACCCAGCGAGCGGTGGCCAAACAGCAGATCTCGACGCTCAAGGCCGAGGAGAAGGCCGCACTGAAGACAGCAGAGAAGGCCGAACGCGACCTGTTCAGCGCCGGACAGGTCAAGAAGTATCTGGGCGTGGCCCGGGTTCTCATCCCGGTGCTCGCGCCGCTGGCCTACCGGGCCGCGACCTTCCTGCGCGGGCAGATCGACGCCCGCCGCGCGCAGCGCCTGGGCATCGGACTGGACGAACTCGGCGACTTCTCCGGGCACGGCGCGCGCCTGCAAGCGCGAATCAGCGGTGCGGAGTCGGCGCTGTCGAAGATCGCCGACTCCTCCGCCAAGGACGCCGAGACCCAGCAGTTCGTCACCGCCTCGCGGGACCGGCTGAACAGCCTGACCGCCGCGGTCCGCACCGCCGAGCAGATGCCCGCCCCGCGCCGCCGCGCGGTGCACACCTCGATCTCCAACGAGCTGTCCGGCGTCGAATCCGATGTGCTCGCCCGCCTGGGCGTGCGCTGACCCGTCCACCGATCGACCCACCGGCGATGCGCCGCACGCCAGCACCGGGGTCCGGAGGCCGAACGGCCGCCGGACCCTTTCGTGGTGTGCTCGTCGGCGCTACCGTCGCCGCCCTCGCGGTGGCCGCGCACGGTTCGGCCGGAGGCGGCTGGCCCGGCTCCGCGCCGCTGACCCTGTTGCTGTGTGCCGCCGCGGGAATCGGCGCGATCGCGACCCTGCTTCCGGTTCCGGCCGGAACCCCTTCTCGCACAGCCCTTTTGGCAGCCGTGGCCACCGGACAGCTGGTCGCGCATCTGGCACTGTCCGTTTCGGCCGGACCGGACCCGATGGCCGCTGGCCGCGAATCCTGCGGTGCGGCAGGCACATTCCTGGCCACCGCGAGTCCGTTCGGCGGTCCGATGGCCGCCGCCCACGCGCTCGCCACGCTGGTCTGCGCGATTCTCATCATCGCCGCCGAACGGCTGTACACGGTCGTCTCCCGGGCGATCCGGACGCTCTCCGGACCCGCGCGACCGCTATCACCCGCACCTCGCGCGGCGCGCTGGGCCGACCGGACCTCGAACATTCACCGCCTTCTGCATGCCGGACCCCCGGGCTCGCGCGCCCCTCCGATGCCGGCCTGATCACGCCCGATCACCGCCCATCACCTTTCCACGCAGAAAGCACACACTCATGCCCATCGGAATTTCGCGCGCCCTGCTCACGACGGCCGCCGCGGCCGCGCTGGCCCTGCCGGCCACCGGCACCGCCGCCGCCCACGTCCACGTCACCTCCCCGGGCGCGACGCAGGGCGGCGACGCCGTCCTGACCTTCCGCGTCCCCGACGAATCCGAGACCGCGTCCACGACCAGCCTCGCGGTCACCCTGCCCGCCGTGGACGAGGCCCGCACCCAGCCGCTGCCGGGATGGACCGCCAAACTGGACAAGAACGACAAGAATCAGTACACGACCGTCACCTGGACCGCCGACCCCGGCACCCCGGGCATCGCGCCGAATCAGTTCCAGCAGTTCACGGTTCTTCTCGCCCCGCTGCCCAAACAGGATCACGCCGAGTTCCCGGCCGTGCAGACCTACAGTGACGGCAAGGTCGTCAGCTGGAATCAGCCGACCGGACCGGACGGCAAGGAGCCGGACAACCCGGTCCCGACGCTGAGCCTGGCCGCGGCCGGATCCGGCGACGAACACCCGATGAGCGCCACGAGCGAGGCGGCCACCACGTCCGAATCCGATTCCACCGCCCGCTGGCTCGGCGGCATCGGACTGGTTCTCGGCGCACTCGGTGCGGCCCTGGGTCTGGGCGCGCTGGTCCGGGGCCGACGCTCATGATCCGCCGAACGCTCGGCGCGGTCGCGGTCGCGCTGCTGGCCGCCGGACTGGCCGTTCTCGGCGCTGG
Source organism: Nocardia sp. PLKS1-43 (assembly GCF_059510335.1). Classification (NCBI taxonomy): domain Bacteria; kingdom Bacillati; phylum Actinomycetota; class Actinomycetes; order Mycobacteriales; family Nocardiaceae; genus Nocardia; species Nocardia sp. PLKS1-43. Next base: position 480,270 of record NZ_JCAJZQ010000003.1, read on the forward strand.
TCCGGCCGCGGCGCATTCGGTCCTCGTCTCGGTCGATCCGGCGGACGGCGCGCAGCTGTCCACCGGACCGGCCCGGGTAACGTTCACGTTCAACGAGAATCTGCAGCCCAGTTTCCCGTCGGTGACCGTGGTCGGGCCGGACCACAATCTGTGGTCCGAGGGGCAGCCCGTGGTGGACGGTCCGCGGGTCAGCATCGCGGTCCGCGAACTCGGTCCGGCGGGCAAGTACACGATGGCCTACCGGGTGACCTCGGCGGACGGCCATCCGGTCAGCGGAACCCGCAGCTTCACCCTCACCACGGCCGGACACGGGACGCCCGGACCGAAGGCCGGCCCCGCGAGCGGTTCCGGTGGCGGGTCCGGCGGGGTTCCGGTCTGGGTGTTCATCGTCGGGGCGGTCGTGCTGTTCGGCGGCGGACTGGCCTTCGCCCTGCTCGGCGGTAAGAACGGGAAGAAGACGAGTAAGCGGTGAGCGGGAGGACGACCGGCGGCGGCTCATCCGCCCTGCGGTCGACGTTGTTGCTGGTCGTCCCGGCCGCGGTCCTGGGCACTGTGCTGGCCTGGGCGCTGGCCGCGCCGGACCCGCTGCAGTCCGAGGCGCCGGTCCGCGCCCTGGCGGACTGCGCCGGGGCCACCGTGGTCGGCCTGGCCGCGCTGCCCCGGCTGCATCACAGGATCGATCCGCCGTGGCGGCAACTGGCCGTGGTCGGCGGAATCTGGACCGTCCTGGAATTCGCGGTGCTGGCCTGCGCGGCGGCGCAGGTGGTCGGGGTGCCGGTGAGCCGGTTGGGCACCGGGGCGTTCGGCACGTATCTGGCCCACGTCAGCAGCGGCCAGGTCGGCATCGCGATCCTGGTCGGGACCGCCGTGGTGACCGGATACTGCGCGCTGGCCCACCGGCAGCCGGACCGGGCCGCGGTCGATCTGGTGCTGATGTTCGCGGCCGTGGCCCTGGAGTTGCGGCCGATCACCGGGCACATGTCCCAGCAACCGCTGGGTGCGGTCTTCGCGGCCGTCCACGTGCTGGGCGCCGCGGCCTGGTTCGGACTGCTGCTGGCCCTGGCTCTGGTGGTTCGTTCGCGCGGGGAATGGGCCCGGGTGCTGCCGCGATATTCGGCCTGGGCGCTGCCCGCGGTCGCCGCGGTCGGCATCAGCGGCATCATCGACGGACTGGTCAAGGTCGGCGGACTCACGCCCCTGGTGGACACCGGTTACGGCCGGATCCTGCTGACGAAGGCCGTTCTCCTGAGCGGACTGCTGGCCCTGGGCTGGTGGTCGCGCCGCAGCTGGGTACCCGCGGCGGCGGACCATCGCCTGTCCGCGGACGATTCGCTGCGCCGCGCGGTCATCGAGGTGGTGGCGATCGCGGTGGTGTTCGGACTGGCCGCAACCCTGTCCGTCACGGCCTGACCAGCTGTCCGCCCCGGGACGGTCCGGGAATCGACAGCCCGGACCAAGCTCGCAGAAAGGTCTCAGGGAACGCCGACGGGCACCATGGCAAGCTTGCAGCCGTGACCGAATCAGCCAATACCGTCGCCACCGCAGACCTCGCCGATGAGATCGGTCCGGAGATCCGCAGTTGTGACACACAGTTCACGCAGTTCGGCGGGCGCGAGGCATTCGCGGGCCGCATCGTCACGATCCGCTGTTTCCAGGACAACCTCCTGGTCAAACAGACCTTGGGGGAACCCGGGGAGGGCCGGGTGCTGGTGGTGGACGGCGGCGCCGGCGTGCACACCGCGCTGGTGGGCGACATCATCGCCGGACGCGCGGTGAGCAACGGCTGGGCCGGCGTCGTGGTCAACGGCGCGGTCCGCGATTCGGCGATCCTGCGCACCCTCGACATCGGCCTCAAGGCCCTTGGCACCAACCCGCGAAAGAGCACCCAGACCGGTTCCGGCGAACGCGATGTGCCGGTCGAATTCGGCGGCGTCACCTTCGTCCCCGGCGAGATGCTCTACAGCGATCACGATGGAATCGTCGTGCGCGCCGAATGAGCCCGCGGCGCGGCGTCAGCCCCCGTTGCCGACCCGGGCCCGATGTCCGGCGATGGTGACCACGTCCCCGGCGTGCAGCTGACGACCGCGCCGCAGTTCGACCTCGTCGTTAACGCGCACCAAACCGGCTGCGATCACGGTCTTGGCCTCCGAGCCGCTATCGATCAGGTTGGCCAGCTTCAAGAATTGCCCGAGTCGAATGACCTCGTCATCGATCGGCACATCGACTGGATCCGACATGGGTAACATCTTCACCTTTCGCGCCCGCGGCGGCACATCCACCCCCCGCGGCGACCTCGGCGCGCACACACCGGGCACGGACATGCACGCCGACGTTCCGCATTCGAGCGAGGTCAACATTCACACTGGTTCGGTGACATCGACATCCGGCGTAGCGCCTTCCGAGCGCCGGCGCTCCAAACCCGACCGCCGGCACAACGCCGAGCGCACCCCGCGGTCTCCGGAGGTACCGCATCGCGCGCACGGACGGCTCAGTGAGGTTCCGCATCTGACCGGACTCGTCCTGGGCACCTTCTCGGTGCTGTGCATGCTGTGGAGCATCTCCCCCGGCCTGCGGTTCATCACGCAGGTGCCGCGGCACTACATCGACGACTACTACTTCGACGCCCCCGAGACCTCGCTGGTGTGGGCGTTGATGATCGGTCTGCTCGCGGGCGCGACGGCCAGCCGCAAACGTATCGCGTGGTGGCTGCTGGTGGCCTATATGGCGTCCTTCGCGGCCGCGAACGCCATCGAATTCGGTGACGAACGCAATATCAGCGCGCTGATCGCGCTGATCGTCCACGTCCTGGTGATCGGCCTGCTGATCGCGGCCTGGCCGGAGTTCTACACCCAGGTCCGCCGCGCGGCGGTGTGGAAGGCGCTCGGCGTCCTGGCGGGCGGACTGGCCACCGGATTCCTGCTCGGCTGGGGTCTGGTGGAACTGCTGCCGGGAACGCTGCCGCGCGGTGTGGAACGCCCGGCCTGGGCGGTGTCCAAGGTGACCGCGGCGATTCTGGTCAACACGGACAGCTTCGACGGCCGCCCGCGACATTTCGTGGATCTGCTGCTCGGCTTCTTCGGATTCCTCGCCGTGATGGCGGCGGCGATGGTGCTGTTCAGCTCCCAGCGCGCGTCCAACGCCCTGACCGGACTGGACGAATCCGCGTTGCGCGGGCTGCTCGAGCGCTCGGACGTCGAGGACTCACTGGGCTATTTCGCCACCCGGCGCGACAAGGCCGTCGTCTTCGCGCCCAGCGGTAAGGCCGCGGTCACCTATCGCGTGGAACTGGGCGTCTGCCTGGCCTCGGGCGATCCGATCGGACCGAAGGAAGCCTGGCCGCAGGCCATCGACGCGTGGTTGCGCCTGGCCGACCAGTACGGCTGGGCTCCGGCGGTGATGGGTGCGAGCGAGTTGGGCGCGACGGCGTATCGCCGGGCCGGGCTGTCGGCGTTGCGGCTGGGCGACGAGGCGATTCTGGAGACCCGCACGTTCTCCCTGGCGGGCCCGGAGATGAAACAGGTGCGTCAGGCCGCCAACCGGCTGCGCAAACAGGGCATCACCGTGCGCATCCGGCGGCACAACGAAATCACCCCCGAGGAATTCTCCCGCGTCATCGCGAACGCCGACGCCTGGCGCGACACCGAGACCGAACGCGGATTCTCCATGGCGCTGGGCCGGCTGGGCGATCCGCTGGACGGCGACTGCCTGCTGGTGGAGGCCGTCGCCCCCGGCAACGGCGAAGCCGGAGCCACCGAACGCGTCCTGGGCATGCTCTCGCTGGTCCCGTGGGGCCGCACCGGCGTTTCGCTGGAGCTGATGCGGCGAGATCCCAAGGGCCCCAACGGCGTCATGGAATTGATGATCTCCCAGCTGGCGCTGAGTTCGGAGCAGTACGGCATCACCCGGGTCTCGCTGAACTTCGCGGTGTTCCGCGCGGTGTTCGAGGAGGGCGGGCGGATCGGCGCGGGTCCGGTGCTGCGGCTGTGGCGCGGTGTGCTGATGTTCTTCTCGCGCTGGTGGCAGCTCGAGGCGCTGTACCGGTCCAATGTGAAGTACCAGCCGCAGTGGGTGCCCCGGTTCTCCCTGTTCGAGGAGCGCCGTCAACTGCTCCGGGTGGCCGTGGCCAGCGCGCTGGCCGAGGGTTTCCTGCCGCGTTTCGGCAAGCAGCCGGATCCCATGCGGCACACCGGCATTCGCTCGGCCGTCCCGCCGACCATGACCGGCCTGCATGCCGACGGGAGCCCGCCGGAGCCGCCCCCCGAGGAACTCGAGCAGCGCGGTCCGCGTCGCCCCGAACAGGTGCGGGTGCGGATGGACAAGGTCGCCCGGCTCGAGGCGGCCGGGATCGATTCCTATCCGGTCGCCTACCCGCCCACCCATTCGGTCCTGGACGCCCGCCGCTCACCCAAGGGCACGACCGTGCGCGTGTGCGGGCGGCTGCTGCGCATCCGCGACTACGGCGGCGTGATCTTCGCGGTGCTGCGGGACTGGTCCGGCGATATCCAGCTGGTCATCGACCGCGGCCGGGTCGGCGTGGACCGGGCGCACGCGTTCGACGAATTCTTCGACCTGGGAGATCTGATCGAGGTCAGCGGGCAGATCGGCGCGAGTCGCCGCGGCGAATTGTCGCTGCTCGCGCAGGACTGGCGGATGATCGGCAAATGCCTGCACCCGCTGCCGGACAAATGGCGCGGTCTGGCCGATCCCGAGGCCCGGGTGCGCCAGCGCTACGTCGACATGGCGATCAACGTCGACACCCGCGACATGCTGGCCAAACGCAGTGCGGTGGTGCGTTCGCTGCGGGACACGCTCAACGGCTGGGGTTTCCTCGAGGTGGAAACGCCTGTGCTGCAACAGGTGCACGGCGGCGCGAACGCCACCCCGTTCCAGACCCACATCAACGCCTACGACCTGGACCTGTATTTGCGTATCGCACCCGAGCTGTATCTGAAGCGGTTGTGCGTGGGCGGTATGGAGAAGGTGTTCGAACTGGGCCGGGTGTTCCGCAACGAAGGTGTGGACTACAGCCACAATCCGGAGTTCACGATCCTGGAAGCCTATGAGGCGCACAGCGATTACATGCGGATGATGCACGCCTGCCGCCAGCTCATCCAGGACGCCGCCCTCGCCGCGAACGGAAAGATGGTCGCCATGCGCCCGCAGCCGGACGGTTCGCTGGCCGAGGTCGACATCTCCGGGGACTGGCCGGTCAAGACCGTGCACGACGCGATCTCGCAGGCCCTGGGCGAGCGGATCACCGCCGACACCGAGGTGGAACGGCTGCGCGCGCTGTGTGAGAAGGCTGGGGTGCCGTACCAGTGCGGCTGGGACGCGGGCCAGATCGTGCTGGAGATGTACGAGCACCTGGTCGAGGACCGCACCGAGGAGCCGACCTTCTACATCGACTTCCCCACCTCGGTCTCGCCGCTGACCCGCGCCCACCGCAGCATCGCGGGCGTCGCCGAACGCTGGGATCTGGTGGCCTGGGGCGTCGAACTGGGCACCGCCTACAGCGAACTGACCAATCCGATCGAACAGCGCAAGCGGCTCACCGAACAGTCGCTGCTGGCCGCGGGTGGCGATCCGGAGGCGATGGAACTGGACGAGGACTTCCTGCAGGCCCTCGAACACGCCATGCCGCCGACCGGCGGCCTGGGCGTCGGCGTGGACCGCGTGGTCATGCTGATCACCGGGCGCAGCATCCGCGAGACGTTGCCGTTCCCGCTGGTCAAGCCGCGCACCTGAGCCGCGTGCCGCCCTCGGGGCATGCCGGGATGACGGCGGTTCGCGGCCATACGGCACAGTAATGGCGTGCAGCTGGTACTCGTACGTCATGCCCAACCGGAACGTCTGGTCGCCGTCGACGGTCCCGCCGATCCGGATCTGACCGATATCGGGCTGGAGCAGGCCGCGCGCGTGCCCGACGCGCTGGCCCGGCTCGAGGGCGGCGGTCACCGCATCGCCCGCATCGTGTCGAGTCCGCAGCGCCGGGCCCGATCCACCGCCGCGGCGAGCGCCGCGAAATTCGGCCTGCCCGTGGATATTTTCGACGGGCTGGCCGAATACGACCGGGATCTGCCGGTCTACCTGCCGATCGAGGACGCCCGCAAGGCCGCCGAGGGCTCCGGGGAGGCAGCCGAATCCGATTCCGCGCAGGCGCGTTTCGCCGCGGTGTACCGGCGGATCAAGGCGGGACATCTACCCGAGCAGATCGATGGCGCCGCATTCTTCGCCCGGGTTTCCGCGGCGGTCGATGAGATCGTCGCGGCGGCCGAGCACGCCGATACCGTGGTGGCGTTCGCGCACGGCGGGGTGATCAATGTACTGACCCAACGGATCCTGAATCTGGAGCGTCCGCTGACCTTCCCGATCGACTACTGTTCGATCACGCGAATTCTGTACTCCCGCACGGGCAATCGCACGGTGGCCACGATCAACGAGAACGGGCACGTCTGGGATCTGCTGCCCCGGAATCTGCCCGGCCGCTGAATTCGCCCGCTACACCTCGTGCATGCGGATCGGGAATGCTCCACCGCCCATTCCCGCGACTCGCCCAGATCCAGCCACAGCCGCACGCGATGCTCGGGTTCGTCCAGTCCGGCCCAGATGATGGTGAACGTCCCGGCCAGCACCTCGCGATCGCGTCCGGGCGCCCGCACCGACATGGCGAACGGAATACCCAGCGCGACCCGGGTGACGGCGACCCGATCGTTCTCGATCGGCTTCCCGGCGACCTGGTGACCCGGCGCGTCCGCGACCCAGATCCATTCCACCTCGGTGCCTGCCACCTGCGCGGTCAGCGTATCGGTCAGGTACGCGCGAACGGTGGCCTCCGGATCGTCGCCGAGCACCAGCAACGGAACCTCGTTGTCCACGTACAGCTTGCGGAAGTCGTCCCGCGGCGGAGTGTGCGCGGCATTGCGGTGATATTCCCGGACCAGCCGGCCCTGCTCGTCCACCGGGAACAGGCCGCGGACCGCCCCGGGCGGCACGAATCCGTTGGGATCGTCGACCCAGGCCGGGTCGATATCGATCACCGACCCACCGGAATTCACGGCCGCGGCATCGATCAGGCCTTGCGGCGGCTCCCACTCGGGCGGAACTGATTGGACGACCCATTGGGGCGTCGATGATGACGCGGAATCGGTCATGGGTCCGGGGATCCCCTAACGGTGGACAGCTCGACAGCCGAGCGTAGTGCAGCCCCCGGCTGAGCGCAAAGCCGCCGACGCGAAATCCATTGGCACACAATCCAGCTCGAATCGCATTCCGGGCCCGAACGGCAACGCGGTGCGCGATGCGCCGCGCGCACGGCATCCGATCGGTCACCGGCATGCGGCCGCGCGCACCATCGACTATTCTTCGATCGCGCCAATTCCGCACGCGCGCACCGCTCGTCACATTTGCGCCACTGTCCCTCGGTACGCACGATATGTGATTTACGCACGTATCATGGCGACCGCACAGTCGGTGTGAATTCTCAGCCGATTATGAGGTTTATCGGACGCTCGTCTCGAGGATCGATCGTTCGATGAGACACCGTGACCCGCACGTGATCTGCGGTCATGTTCTCCAGAGAAAGGCAGTTCGTTGCTCTCCACGAGTAAGTCGACACGTACCCGGCGACTGGTGGCCCGCGTCGCCGTCGCCGGCGCCCTGGCCGCCGTTCCGCTCGCCGCAATGGCCGGTCCGGCCCTGGCCGACACCACATCTCCCTCGGCCATCCAGGTCGACCGTCACCACGACTGGGACCACGACGGGGATCACGGTCCCTGGAATCACGACTGGGACCACCACGATTGGGACCACCGGCTTCCGGGCTTCCCGGGTTGGGATCACGGTTGGAACCAAGGCCCGTGGGCACCGCCCTCCGGCTCGGCCGGCTGATACCCCCTCGGTGACCGCCGACGACACGGCCACCGGGTGAACGAGGGCCACTCCCCGTGCGGGAGTGGCCCTCGTCGTCCGTGCCGGATGCGAATCGGCCAGGGGCGTGGAACAATTCGACGCGTTCTCCGTTGCAGCGCGTTTCGGCAGCTCAGCGCCCGTCCTTCGCGGTCCCAGCCGATTGCCAGCTGGGACATAACACGCACCCAGCGACGGACGTTTCGATGGACTCCATAGCCACCGCGAAGGTGGCCGGAAATCTATCGAAAGGCAGTCTCCGTGAAGACAACCCGCACCCGCCGCATCGTGAGCCGTGTTGCCCTCGCCGGCGCCCTGGCCGTGGTTCCCGTGGCGGCCGTGGCCGTCCCCGCATTCGCAGCCGCACCGAACGCAATCGCCGTCGACTGGCACAACCAGGGCGGGCCAGGTGGAGACCACCGTGGCGGACCGGGTGGCGACGACCACCACAACGGCCCCGGCCCGCAGGGACCGCAGTTCCCGCAGGGTCCCCAGATCCCGCAGTTCCTTCCGCCGACCGGCTCCGCGGGCTGATCGTCCCCGGATACGGCGAGGGCCACTTCCGCTGCGGGAAGTGGCCCTCGTCGATCGAACTCGCCCGTGCCGCTAGGCCATTCCGGCGATCCAGTTGTGCATCCAGGACGTCGCGGTCTGGCCGCCGCCCACGGAATAGCTGCCGTACGAGGTGTGCGCACCCGAGCCGTAGAACTTCTCCAACTGCTGGACGCGCTTCTTGTTCGCGCCCTCGCTCAGCTGAGTCCCCAACGTGCCGATACCGCCGGAGGACATCAGATCGCCCACGATCGAACCGGCCTCGAGCTGGTAGCGCCACATGCTCGCGGGATTCGGATCCGAGGTCTCGGCCAGGAAGCCCGCGAACCGGGTGACGAAGTCGTCGGCCTTGGTGGAGCAGTACAGGTCCTGCGGATCGCAGATGGTCCGCACCCGATCGCTGACGAAACCGAAACCGCCCGGGCGGGGACCGCTCGCACCGGCGCCGCCTGCAGGCGGGCCGACCTGGACGTCGGTGGGCGAGCGACGCGGGTCGGAGATCAGGCCGACGCCAGTGATGCGGCCCGGGGGCACGACCCCGATACCGGTGCCGATCTCGGCGGCCACGTCACCGGCCGCGTCGGCGCCCTGGCTGTAGCCGACGATCGCGATCTTGGTCGCCGCGCATCGGGTCGCCATCGCCTTGATCATGCCGCGAGCGTTGTTGACCGCCTGGCCCTTCGACCTGCCGTAGACGTCGCCCTCCCACGGGAACGCGGTAGCGGCGTAACTGACGTAGTCGACCCGCGTGCCGCTGGGCATATTGCGAGTGACGCCGGCGAGCATGCCGGGGCCGCGCATGTGCTCGGCCTTGTCCGGACCGGTCTCCCAGGTACCGGGAATCGCCACGACGTATAGGTTCGGGCACGCGGGAGCCGCTGTAGCGGCACCACTTCCGAAGATCACACCCGACAACCCCGACAACGCAACCGCGGCCGCAGCCGCAGCAACCCGTTTCAACCGCATACCGCTCCAGTTTCAGCCTGCCCAGGATTGGGCATCCCAAGTTTTTCCAGACAATGGTGTGGTAGCCGGGTTGCAGTTCGGTTAACCGTGGGCGTACGAACTGTCGAACTCTCGCGAGTCCGGGATCGGATCGTTTGCCCGTCGACACCGCACCGTGATCAAGAATAGATGGATGGGCACGCCAGTGCCATCCGACGTCCCGTACTCGACCTGGTTTCGTTCCGGATCGGCGGGAAAAATCGGGCGAACAACGAAAAGCGCCCGCGAACAAGAATGTTCGCGGGCGCTCTGTCGGTCGAGCTGTACCGCCTATCCGATCAGCGCTGCGCGACGGTGGTCGGCACGATCGGCGTGGGCAATGCCGATTCACCCTCGAGGAAGATGTCCACCGCGGCGGCGGCCGAACGTCCCTCGGCGATGGCCCACACGATCAGCGACTGCCCCCGGCCCATATCGCCCGCGACGAACACCCCGGGAACCGTGGTCTGGAAATTCTTGTCCCGCTTGACGTTCCCGCGCTGGTCGTAGCCGACGCCCAGATCCTCGAGCAGACCGGGTTTCTGCGGACCGGTGAAACCCATTGCCAGCAGTACCAGATCGGCGTCGAGCGTGAAATCGGTGCCCTCGATCTTCTCGAAGCGACCGTTCACCATCTGCACCTCGTGCGCCTGCAGGCCGGTGACCTTGCCGTCCTCGCCGACGAACCGCTCGGTGTTGACCGAGTAGACGCGCTCGCCACCCTCCTCGTGCGCCGAGGAGACCCGGTACATCAGCGGGTAGGTCGGCCACGGGGTGGAGGAGGCACGCTCCTGCGGCGGACGCGGCATGATCTCGAACTGATGCACGCTCACCGCGCCCTGACGGTGCGAGGTGCCCAGGCAGTCCGCGCCGGTGTCGCCGCCGCCGATGATGACGACCTTCTTGTCTTTGGCATGGATCGGCGGCAGACCGTTCTCGTCGGTGATCGGGTCGCCGAGCTGCACCCGGTTGGACAGCGGCAGGAATTCCATCGCCTGGTGGATTCCGTCCAGATCCCGTCCGGGCACCGGCAGATCGCGCGCGATGGTGGCGCCACCGGCCAGCACCACCGCGTGGAACTGCTCGCGCAGTTGTTCGGCGGTGATGTCCACGCCCACGTTCACGCCGGGCCGGAAGATGGTGCCCTCGGCCTCCATCTGCGCCAGGCGACGATCGATGAAGCGCTTCTCCATCTTGAATTCCGGAATGCCGTAACGCATCAGACCGCCGATCCGGTCGTCGCGCTCGAACACCGTCACGGTGTGACCGGCCCGGGTGAGCTGCTGGGCAGCGGCCAGTCCGGCCGGGCCCGAACCCACCACGGCGACCTTCTTACCGGTCAACCGGGTCGGGTAGACCGGGGTCACCCAGCCCTCGTCGAAAGCGTTCTCGATGAGTTCGACCTCGACCTGCTTGATGGTCACCGCATCCTGGTTGATGCCCAGCACGCAGGACGCCTCGCACGGCGCCGGGCACAGCCGCCCGGTGAACTCCGGGAAGTTGTTGGTCGCGTGCAGACGGTCGATACCCTCGCGCCACTGGCCCTTGTAGACCAGATCGTTCCACTCGGGAATCAGGTTGCCGAGCGGACAACCGTTGTGGCAGAACGGAATGCCACAATCCATACAACGGCTGGCCTGGGTCCGCAGGGTTTCGTGCGAGAAACCCTCCTCGTAGACCTCTTTCCAGTCCATCAGCCGCAGCGGCACCGGCCGCCGCTCGGGAAGCTCCCGTTTGGTGTGCTTCAAAAAGCCTTGGGCGTCACCCATTCTCGACTCCACACGTCAGCGCCGGCCCGGCGCACCCTTCAATTCCGGTGCGTCGCACCAAAGTTCCAGCCACGGGCGGCCTGCACGTCCTAGCCACGGGCGGCCTCCATGATGGCGGCGTCCACGTCGCGTCCTGCCTTCTCAGCCTCGGAGATAGCGAGCAGGACCTTCTTGTAGTCGCGCGGCATAACCTTGACGAAGTGCGTCACCTGCTGCGACCAGTCACCCAGAATGGCATCGGCCACGGCCGAGCCGGTCTGGTCGCGGTGCCGGGCGACGATGTCGTGCAGCCAGGTGAAATCGTCACCGGACAGCGGTTCGACGGCATCGGCCTGCTCGGGCGAGATGTTCTTCTCGAACGTCCCGTGCGGGTTGTACAGGTAGGCCACGCCGCCGGACATACCCGCGCCGAAGTTGCGCCCGGTCTCACCGAGGATGACGACCTTACCGCCGGTCATGTACTCGCAGCCGTGATCGCCCACGCCCTCCACGACCGCGGTCGCACCGGAGTTGCGCACCGCGAACCGCTCGCCGACCACGCCGCGGATGAACGCCTCACCGCTGGTCGCGCCGAACAGGATGACGTTGCCCGCGATGATGTTCTGCTCCGCGACGAATTCGCCCGGAGCGTTCAACGGCGGGCGCACGACCAGGTGACCACCCGAAAGTCCCTTGCCGACATAGTCGTTCGCGTCACCGAACACCCGCAGGGTGATACCCGCCGGGACGAACGCGCCGAAACTGTTGCCCGCCGAACCGGTGAACGTGATGTCGATGGTGTCGTCGGGCAGGCCCGCGCCGCCGTACAGCTTGGTCACCTCGTGGCCGAGCATGGTGCCGACGGTCCGGTTGACGTTCGTGATCCGGGTCTCGAACTTGACCGGCTTGCCGCGCTCGAGCGCATCGGCCGATTCGGCGATGAGCTGGTTGTCCAGCGCCCGGTCCAGACCGTGGTCCTGGCCCTTGGTGTTGCGCCGGTCCTGGTACATGAACGCGGTCTCGACGTCGTCGAGGATCGGCGACAGGTCGAGCTTGGCGGCCTTCCAGTGCTCCTTGGCCTTGGTGGTGTCGAGCAGGTCGACCCGGCCGATGGCCTCGTCGAGGGTGCGGAAGCCCAGCGAGGCCAGGTATTCGCGCACCTCCTCGGCGATGTAGAGCATGAAGTTCTCGACGAATTCCGGCTTGCCGGTGAACCGTTCGCGCAACACCGGATTCTGCGTAGCGACACCCACGGGGCAGGTGTCCAGGTGGCAGACCCGCATCATGATGCAGCCCGAGACCACCAGCGGTGCGGTGGCGAAACCGAATTCCTCGGCGCCCAGCAGTGCGGCGATCATGACGTCGCGGCCGGTCTTCATCTGACCGTCCACCTGCACCACGATCCGGTCGCGCAGTCCGTTGAGCAGCAGGGTCTGCTGCGTCTCGGCCAGGCCGAGCTCCCAGGGGCCGCCGGCGTGCTTGAGCGAGGTCAGCGGCGAGGCGCCGGTGCCGCCGTCGTGGCCGGAGATCAGCACCACATCGGCATGCGCCTTCGACACACCCGCGGCGACCGTGCCGACGCCCGGCTCGGCGACAAGTTTCACGTGAATCCGAGCCTGCGGGTTCGCGTTCTTCAGGTCGTGGATCAGCTGCGCGAGATCCTCGATCGAGTAGATGTCGTGATGCGGCGGCGGCGAGATCAGCCCGACGCCCGGCGTCGAATGCCGCACCTCGGCGACCCATGGGTAGACCTTGTGCGCGGGCAGCTGACCGCCCTCGCCCGGCTTGGCGCCCTGGGCCATCTTGATCTGGATGTCGGTGCAGTTGCTCAGGTAGTGCGCGGTGACGCCGAAACGTCCCGAGGCCACCTGCTTGATCGCACTGCGCCGCCAGTCGCCGTTCTCCTCCGGCTCGAAGCGAGCGGGCGATTCGCCGCCCTCACCCGAGTTGGAGCGCCCGCCCAGGCGGTTCATCGCGATGGCGAGCGTCTCGTGCGCCTCGGCGGAGATCGAGCCGTAGCTCATCGCGCCGGTGGAGAACCGCTTGACGATCTCCGAGGCCGGTTCGACGAGGTCGATCGGGATCGGATTGCGCTCGTCGCCACGGAATTTGAACAGACCGCGCAGCGAGGCCAGCCGCTCGGACTGATCGTCGACCAGCTTGGTGTATTCCTTGAAGATCTTGTACTGACCGCTGCGGGTAGCGTGCTGCAGCTTGAACACCGTGTCCGGGTTGAACAGGTGGTATTCACCCTCGCGCCGCCACTGGTACTCACCGCTCACCTCGAGTTCGCGGTGCGCGCGCTCGTTGTGGTTCTCCAGGAAGGCGATCCGGTGCCGCGCGGCCACCTCGTCGGCGATCTCGTCCAGGCCGATGCCGTCCAGCGGGGACTTCAGACCCGTGAAGTACCTGTCGCACAGTTCCTGCGACAGGCCGACGACCTGGAACAGCTGCGCGCCCCGGTACGAGGCGATCGTGGAGATGCCCATCTTGGACATCACCTTCAGCACGCCCTTGCCGGCGGCCTTGTTGTAGTTGCGCACGGCCGCGTCGTAGTCGTCGCAGACCACGCCGCCGCTGCCCGGCATCTTCAACGCGCCGCGCTCGATCATGTCCTCGATCGACTCGAACACCATGTACGGGTTGATCGCGGCCGCGCCGAAGCCGACCAGCAGAGCCATGTGGTGCACCTCGCGGGCGTCACCGGCCTCCACGACCAGGCCGACCTTGGTGCGGGTGCGCTCGCGCACCAGATGGTGGTGCACCGAGGCGGTGAGCAGCAGCGATGGGATCGGCGCGAGCTTCTCGTTGGACTCGCGGTCGGACAGCACGATGATCCGCGCACCGCCCGCGATGGCCGAGGAAACCTGCTCGTTGATCGCCTGCAGCGATTTGCGCAGACCCTTGCCGCCCTTGCGCACCGGGTACAGACCGTGCACGACCACCGACCGCAGCTGCGGACGGGAGCCGTCGTCGTTGATGTGCACGAGCTTGGCCAGCTCGTCGTTGTCCAGGATCGGCTGGGTCAGCGTGATCTGCCGGCAGGACTCCGGACCGGGATGCAGCAGATCGAACTCGGGTCCGATCATGCTGCGCAGACTGGTCACGACCTCCTCGCGGATCGCGTCCAGCGGCGGGTTGGTGACCTGCGCGAACAGCTGCGAGAAGTAGTCGAACAGCAGCCGGGGCCGCGCCGAGAGAACCGCGATCGGGGTGTCGGTGCCCATCGAGCCGAGCGCCTCGCCGCCGGTGGTCGCCATCGGCGAGATCAGGAGGTTGAGATCCTCGGTGCTGTACCCGAAGATCTGCTGCCGGATCTTGACCCGGTCGTGCACCATGTGCTCGTGCGGGCGCTCGGGCAGGTCCGACAGCTTGATCGGGCCGTCGTCGAGCCACTCCTGGTACGGGTGCTCGGTGGCCAGCTGGGTCTTGATCTCGTCGTCGCCGATGATCCGGCCCTGCGAGGTGTCCACCAGGAACATCCGGCCGGGCTGCAGGCGAGCCTTCTTGACCACCTTGGACGGCTCGATGTCGAGCACGCCGACCTCCGAGGCCATCACGACCAGGCCGTCGTCGGTCACCCAGATCCGGGAGGGCCGCAGGCCGTTGCGGTCCAGCACCGCGCCGACCACGGTGCCGTCGGTGAAGCACACCGACGCCGGGCCGTCCCACGCCTCCATCAGGAAGGAGTGGTAGCGGTAGAACGCGCGGCGCGCGGGATCCATCGCCTCCTGGCGTTCCCACGCCTCGGGAATCATCATCAGCACCGCGTGCGGCAGGCTGCGCCCACCCAGATGCAGCAGTTCGAGCACCTCGTCGAAGCGCGCGGTGTCCGACGCGCCGGGAGTGCAGACCGGGAAGATCTTGTCCAGCCGATTGCGGCCCTGCTCGTCGACGCCGAAGACTTCGGACTCGATCAGCGCCTCGCGGGCGCGCATCCAGTTCTCGTTACCGGTGACGGTGTTGATCTCACCGTTGTGCGCGACCCGGCGGTACGGGTGTGCCAACGGCCAGGACGGGAAGGTGTTGGTGGAGAAGCGCGAGTGCACGATGCCCAGCGCCGATTCCACCCGATCGTCCTGCAGGTCCAGGTAGAACGCCCGCAGCTGCGGGGTGGTGAACATGCCCTTGTAGACGAAGGTCTGCGCGGACAGGCTGGGGAAGTAGACGGTTTCACGCCCGACCGAGCCCTCGCCCGCGCCGGACTGGCCGAGTTCGTGCTCGATCCGCTTGCGCACGACGTAGGCGCGACGGTCCAGGTCCAGACCCGAGAGCTGCTCGGCGGAATCCTTGGGCGAGGCGATGAACAGCTGCCGGAACGTCGGCATCGCGTCGCGGGCCAGCGCGCCGAGCGAGGTCTCGTCGATCGGCACCTCACGCCAGCCCAGAACCGCGAGGCCCTCCTCGCGCACGATGCGCTCCACGCCGTAGCAGGCGCGGGCGGCCTCGCGGCGGGCCTGCGGCAGGAAGGCGATACCGGTGGCGTAGGAGCCTTCCGGCGGAAGCTCGAAGGTGGCGCCGCTCTCCGCCAGCACGGCCCGGAAGAACTTGTCCGGGAGCTGGATCAGAATGCCCGCGCCGTCACCACTGTTGGGTTCTGCGCCCGCGGCACCGCGGTGCTCCAGGTTCAGCAACGCCGTAATAGCCTTGTCGACGATGTCGCGGCTGCGGCGGCCGTACATGTCGACGACGAACGCGACACCGCAGGCGTCGTGTTCGTTCGCCGGGTCGTAGAGACCGGTGGGCCCCGGATTGCGATGCAATCGATCGGACCCCGGTGACCTGTGGCCAGGTAGTTGCGTCATGCCTCTGCCTTCAAAATCAGGCCTTCGAAGAAATATGGCCTTCGTCGAACGCCTCCGTCTAGACTGCGCCCCGGAGGGTTCGTCAGACCAGCGACGCTGATGGTCGTCTCGTGCAGTCAACTCTCCAGTTGTCCACCCGCTCCGGTTCGTAGTCGGGTGCTCGGCGGTTGCGGAGCCCTTCCGTGTTCCACACACCGTGCCCGCGCCGCCCCTTCGGTCCGGCTGTGCGAACACGAGGGTCTCCGCGACCCCCGGCTCGTGACCGATTCGGGCGATTCAGCCGGGCATTTCGTGCCCAGCGTAAGAGCAAACGATAAGTCAGGACCTGCGCCCAACCAACTCAGGTTCCCTAAGAACAGCGTCTACCTGGGCGTCTCCATCGGTCCTCCACTAACTACGCGCTCACCAGTGTAAAGCAGAGTTTGGTGATCGCTCAGTCGCGTATGCCACTGTTGCCCGTTGCGACCGGTTCGTGCCCGCGCATCCTGCACGTAGGCCGCTAGATGCCCTCTAACCTGCATCGATAGAGAATTCCCAAGCCCGCGTCCGGACAAACCGACTGTTATGCGGCTAACTTCCCGGACACACGGCGGAGACCGCGCGGACACGGAGACTACGAGCCATTGCAATGTTCAGACCGTACGGTCTCATTACCAATCTCACAGTTTGGCACATGTTCAGCAAACCGGTCGTGTTGGGTATGTCACAGTGCCGCGGTCATCCGCATACCGCGGCGGCCGCGCGTACCAACGCCATCCGATGCAGGGTGTCGGTCCGGCTACCGGTGAATACGCCGAACACCCCGGTCGACAACCGTTCCGCGCAGGTCGGGCCGCGTAGTTCGGCCCGCCGTTGGGCGAGCTGACGCAGGATCTCCCCGTTCACCCGATCGATGATCGGCCGGACCGCGGTCAGATCCGGCGAGGTCCGCGGCGCCGAAGCGGGATCCAGCCGCCAGCGCGCGAGCAGTCCGCGCTGCACCATCTTGTTGGCCTCGATCTGGCCGGCGAAGACCTGCCGGACCCAGCTCTCCGGCAGTCCGAGCGCGGCTCCGGCCCGGCTCATCGAGTCGTAGACCACCTGTTCGCGGGCCGGATCGTCGATCACCGGATTCCGGTCGGCCGCACCCACCCATTTGGCCGCGATCACGGCATCGGCCGTATTCAGACGCTCGAGCAGCAGATCGATCAGCGGATCGGAGCTCACCGGGGCGTCGGCCGGGGCCTGCGCGTGGGCGGCCGGCACCGTCGGATCGATCGTCATGGGTACCACCTCAACCGACATCACCCCGATCGCGACCGCGACCGCGGCCATCAACACGGACGTACGCACTGGAGACACTCCTGACGGTTGTTGTGCGGAGATGCGAACGCGGGCCACCCCGTCGCGCCGGTGCGCGGACGAACGCCACTCCACCACGGTAACGACCGGATATCGGATTCCGGATACGAATTTTCGTTTCCTCACCGAAGATTCGTGTTCCGTCGCGCAACACTGTGAGGCTGACCACAACCTGCGGACGGGACTCGGCGCGAGTGCTGCCGGCCTGTCACGCTGGAGCCGATTCGTGCGGTCGAATCCGCCCCGCCCGACCGTCTCGCCGCCGTTCACCTGCGGCGACCACGAATGCCGGCGACTTCGCCGGCCGCGAAACCGCCTGGGATGCAGAGGATGTGAAATCCATGACCAGCCCCCACATCTCGGAACCGATGGATCAGGACCCGGCCCGATCCGGCACGGACGCGTCCCGCGCCGAATCCACCGCCGCCGCCCGGGGTGACGCGGGCGCGCCGGGCGTGGGTACGGACCTCGTTCACGCACTACGAGTTCGGACCACCGACCGGCTGACCTGGCTCGGCGGCGCGGGTACGCGGATCGCCGAGGACCACGAACGGTCGGGGTACGCCGTGACGGGTGCGCTGGTGCTGCTGTTCACGGCGCTGTCGGGCGCGGTCGTCGCGCTGGCGACGGCGGCAGCGGAGTGGGCCGTGATCGTGGTGATCATCGCGGCGGCGCTTTCGATGCTCCTGATCGGAAGCATCTCTCGCGCGGCGGCGACCGCACCGCTGCCCGGACGCGACGGTTCGCGAGTTCGCCTCGGCGGCGAGCTGATCGGTCGCGCCGCGGTGGCCGTCCTGGCGGGTGTGGTCGTCGCCGAACTGGCGAGCACCGTCCTGCTGGGCGGGACGATCGATCACCGCCTGGACGAGAACGCCAGGCACGACGCGGAATCCGCGACCTCTGTCGTCACCGCCCGTAATGCTCTGGATCAGGCGAAAGCCGACCGCGACGCCCTGGCCCGGACGATCACCGGCGCGCAGTCCGATATCCAGCGGGCCCTGATCGTCGCCCGCTGCGAGTACAACCCGACCCCGGAATGTCCGCAGAACGAGATCACCGGGGTCCCCGGCCAGGGCCCCGAGACCCGCGCCGACAACAGCATGCTCGATGACGCGCGCGCCCGTCTGGCCGCCGCACAGTCCCAGGCGCAGCCCAGCCAGGATCGCGTGACCCAGCGGCAGCAGGCGCTGGATCAGGCCCGCGCGGCCGCCCTGCGGACCGGCGATCGCGGACTCGGCGCACGCTGGATCGCGTTGAACGGCTACACCTTCGCAGATGCCGGTGCGTTTGTGCTGCGTCTGGCGACACTCGTGATCACCGTCGCGCTGGCCCTGCTGCCGCTGCTGTCCCGCTGGTGGCGCGGGGAGACGGCCTTCGATCGCCGCGTTTCGGCCCGGGCCGTCGCCGATCGCGCCGCGCGCGATGCCGAGGCCGCCATCGCCGTCAAACGCGCCGAGGTCCGTACCGAGGCCGAAACACTGCGCGCCGAGCAGGAATTGGCGAGCGCGCGCCTGGCCGTGCACGCCGACACCGTCATCGATCGGGAAAACCAGCGTCGCCGCGTCATCGCCTCGATCGGTGCGGTGGAAATCGGCGTCACCGAGCCGCAGCGCCGCGCGGTCGCGGAATTCGAAGCACTGGCGGAACTTCCGGCCACCCCGACGCCGAACTCCCAGGAGAACACCATGTCCGAGCCCTCGAACCTGCCCGCCCCGCTGCCCCGGGACGCGGTGGCCCCCGCTCCGAAATCCGGCGGCCTGGAACTCCCCATCGTCGGCACCGTCCCCTTCACCGACACCGCCGCCCGTTGGATCCGCCCCCTGGTCCCCTCTTTCGTCACCGACGCCATAGATACCGCCACCCATCCGCTGCGCACGGTCCGCCAGGTCTTCGAGGAAACCGAGGAGATAACCTTCACCCTCCGCCGCACCCGGAAGGTCACCGTCGACTCCTCCGATTCCAATCCCCAGCTCCCCGCCACGGTCGTCGACCCCGCCGGCCGAACCGCCTCTGCGCCAACCACTTACGACCTGGCCCCGGCCGACCGCCGCACAACCGTGACCGGGACTGCGACTCCCGCCGAACTCGATTCCCGCGATCCTCGCCGGCTCCCTCCCGGCTCTCGCTGAACCGCGTCATAATCATTTATCTTCCGCCACAACCACTTCCGTCGCTTCGCACGGATCTCCACAGCCAGCAGAGGTAATCCCGATCGGCCGGCGAGCCCGCCGCCCTCGAAAGATCGCCAGCGTCGGCGCGTAGGCGACGAACATCCGGATACCGAACTTCTCATCGTCGATATCCGGGAAACCCGCGCACCCGGTTCCGACCTGTCCAACCGATTCGATTGCGGGAGTACGGCCGTGATCCCGATCGTGGGCGGGCATAGGCATCTCCTCTGGCTCCTACTGATATTTGGTCTTTGCCTCGGGTTCTCTCCGGGACTTACCGTGAAACCGTTCGACGAGGTGCCCGCGATAATCCGAAGTTTCGGAAGGGGCGCATATTCATTTTTCCGTCGGGCGGACGACTGTGCGATCGAGAGGATCCGTGGCATGACCACAATGGAGAATAATTCGGCGACAAAGGAACTCGCCGGAAAACGCGCTCTGGTGACCGGCGGTTCTCGCGGAATAGGCGCGGCGGTGGTGCGGAAATTGCTCGAGGCGGGCGCCGAGGTGCTCACGACGGCTCGGTCGGCGACCGATACGCTTCCGGACAAGGCGAATTTCGTCGCGGCCGATGTGCGGACTCGGGCGGGCGCGGAGACACTCGCCGCAGCCGCGCGAGAAATACTCGGCGGAGTGGACATCGTGGTGCACAACGCGGGTGGCGCGCGGCCACATTCGGGTAGTTCGAGCATTCCGGACGAGGAGTGGCAGGACGCCCTGGCGTTGAACCTGCTGTCGGCCGTCCGGTTGGACGCGCTGCTCACACCGCAGATGCGGGATCGGAAATCGGGCGCGATCGTGCACATCTCCTCGGCGGCGGTCCCCACCGCCGTGGCGCCGTTCCTGCACTACACCGCCGCGAAGGCGGCCCTGGAGAATTACAGCAGAGGACTGGCGGCGGAATTGGCTCCCTTCGGAATTCGAGTCAATACCGTCTCGCCCGGCCGGACCGCGACTCCCGGCGGGGAGCAGACCCGGGAGGAATGGGCGCGCATGGCCGCCACCACACCGGGCCAGGGCGATACGCCCGCCGTACCGCTGGGCCGCGACGGCCGCCCCGACGATATCGCAGAGGCGGTGCTGTTTCTCCTGTCCGATCGCGCGAGCTGGCTGACCGGAAGCGGCCTCGTCGTGGACGGCGGCGAATTCCCCCGGTGACGAATCCGCCGCATCGGTGAATTCGAGAGATAGGAAGGGAAATGGGTATGGGCAGATACAGCGGTAAAAACGTGGTGATCACCGGCGGCGGCAGCGGTATGGGTTTCGCGATGGCGAAACTGCTGGTGGAAGAGGGAGCGCGGGTAATGATCACCGGGCGCTCCCGGACCACGCTCGATACCGCACGTGCACGGCTCGGCGATAATGCGGTCACCGTACCGGGCGATGTCGCCACGATATCCGATCTGGATACGCTGGCCGACCGGGCGAAGCACGAATTCGGGATGCTGCACGGCCTATTCGTCAATGCCGGCGTCGCCCGCAGCACATCCCTCGAGGAGACCACCGAGCGCGAATACGACGAACTCTTCTCGATCAACGTCAAAGGCGCGTTCTTCACGGTGCAGAAGCTCGCCCCCCTGCTCGGTGCGGGCGCGGGCATCGTCCTGACCACCTCGAACGCGAATGTCATGGGCCTGCCGGCGACCAGCGTCTACGCGGCGGGTAAGGCGGCCTTGCGGTCGATGGCCCGGACCCTGGCCGCCGATCTGCTCCCGCGCGGCATCCGTGTCAACGCGATCAGCCCCGGCCCCGTCGATACGGGCATTCTGGAGAACGGCATGAGCGAAGCTGCCGCCGCGCAGTTCAAGGCGCAGGTGGTCGCGAGCAATCCCATGCGACGTTTCGGCACACCCGATGAAATCGCCCGGGCCGCAACGTTCCTCGCCTTCGACGCCACATACACCACGGGTACGGAACTCGTCGTGGACGGAGGCGCCACCCAACTCTGAACCGGCTGCCCGGGAAGAGATCCAAGCTGTCCCCGCGCCGCACCCGACGAGCGATGTCCAGCAGCAGCGGCGACACCGGTGATCATCATCCCGCCGTATCCGCGCCCGACCAGGATCGCGTCGTCGATCCGCTCGAATTCGAGCACCGAGCTACAGGACCAGCCGCCGTGCACCGAGGACGAAAGTTATTCCTCATCCGACATGGACAGGGCTGTTCCTATCTCCGGGTTCGAGGACAGTGCCGAGGGAGGAGTCCGGCGCACGGTCGGGAACGGTTCGGCACCAATCCTGGCCGAGCAGCAGTTCCAGCAATGCCTGTTCCGCCGGGCCGGGATCACGCCGGACCGCCGCGACGACGGGCTGGGACACCACCGGGGACACCGACCGCGCGAGATGGCAATATCCTTGCGGCACAGCCGAAGCCGGGACCAGCGTGACACCCATTCCGTGCGCTGCCCAACGCACCGCCGTCGCCGCCTGCGACACCCGGGCGATCGTCGTCGGGGCCAGTTCGTTGTCTCGCAACGCCTCACGCAGCACACCGTCCAACGCGCTGTCGCGGTCGAACCGCACCCACGGCTCGCCCGCCAGCTCCCGCAGGTCGACCCGGTCCGCCGCGAGCAGCCGATGCCCCTCACCCAGTACCACGACGAATTCCTCGTCGCCGAGGTGATGGGCCTGTGCGGAGCCCTCTTCACAGGGCGCGGCCACCAGCACCAGATCCAGTACACCCCGTCGTCCGAGCCGTTCCAGTTCGGCCGGATTCGGCTCCTCGAAGACGGTCACCTCCAGTCGCGGAAACCGGCTGCGCAACGCACCGAGTGCCCGTGGCAGCTGCTGGGTGCCCAATCCCATCTGCACCGCGACCAGCAGCTCTCCCTCGAGTTCGTCGGCGGCGGCCCGCGCCGTCGCCCGCGCCCGCCGCGACGCGCTCACCGCGACCTGTGCCTCGCGCAGAAAAGCCCGCCCGACCACGGTCGGCACCAGCCCCGTCGGCGTCCGCGCGAACAACTGCACACCCAGCTCCCGCTCCAACCCCCGAATCTGCTGGGACATGGACGGCTGCGCGACATGCAACAACTCCGCCGCCGCCGTCACCGATCCCGCCTCCGCGACAGCCAGGGCGTATTCGTATTGACGAAGCATCATCCCCTCGGCACCTTCCCACGCTGGATCGCAATACCAACAAGACATACGCCACGCGCCCCCGCCGCATTCCTCGCCGAGATCGAGCAGCACGCGAGCCCCGGTTCGGTCGCCCGAATCGCCGGGCACGCTCGCGATTCGGAACCGGCTGCGCGATCAGGCCGTACCGCTGCGCTCAGCCGCCGCGGACGGGCCGGCCAATGACGTGACCTGTGTGTCGAGCAATGTCAGGAGCTTCTGCAGTGCCTCGCGGTCACCCTCGGGCTGGATGCGACCGCGCGCGACCGCGTCCATGACACTGAGGCGCCCGCCCGCGATCGCACCCACGGTGGCGGCGTCCGTGCACAGCACGGGGCGATACCTCCGGCACCGGCGCCCTCGGCCTGCTCGCGGCTGGTCGCATCGTCCTCGGCGGCGCGGCTCTGGCCTTCCCCCGGCGGCTCGCCGAACTCGCCGGCATCGCCCCCGGCCCCGAACTCACTTATATGACAAGGATTTTCGGCACCCGGGCGGTCGCGCTCGGATTGGGATGCGTGACCGCCTCCCCGGCAGAACGCCGCCGGCTTCTCCGCCGCGACATACCGCTGCGAGCTGCCCTGAGCATGACCGCTCTCACCGGCGCATACGCGACTATCGACGCCATCGCGACCACCACGCGGCAATGACTCCGCGGCTGCCCGCTGGGCCGAACGAGCCCGAGCCGGCCGCCCTGCACGGGATAACGGAGATCGTTTCCCGCTGATCCGCCTTCGCTCTGAGGTGGCAGGACGAAGCCGCCGGGCGGGTCCGGGCGCGCGCCTTTCCCGGACGCGGTGACGTCATCGATGAGGACGAGGCGACCGGCGCGGCCGCGATCCAGCCGACCGCGGCCCTGGGACGTTCGTTGACCATCACCCAGGGCCGCGGCTCGCAGATCACGACCGATCCGCGCCCGGACGGCTGGATCGAGGTGGGCGGGCGGGTTTCGCAGCACGTCAGGCGATGACGGCCGCCGCGCCCACGACGAGCCCACGTCGGCGGGGCACCGGCTCGACCGGCCGGTTGTCGACCGATCGCGCAGCGACTCCCCGGAGCAATATCCGGACCCGGCCAACGGGTGCGGCGAACTTGGGTAGCAGGTGCGGTTGCGGGCTGGAAGAGGTGCGGATTCAGGTACGGGGTGCGGGTATGACGGAAAGGTTTTCAGCGGGCGAATGGCGGATAGACTCGGGCGCGTGTTTCCCGCAGCTACCGCCGATCACGCCGGTCCGTCCACGAGCCGGACCGGTTCGAGCGCGGTCTCGGCGGCGCCGGTTTCGGGGCTCGATGGGCCCGAATCGATTCCGGTGCGGCCGCTGTCGTTTCGGGAATCGGTGGATCTGCCGTTCGCGGTGATTCAGGCCGATATTCGCAAGCTGATCGTCTTCGTCGTCGCCGGGTTGGTGCTGGCCGAGGATCTGGTCGTCGCGACAACCTCCGGATTCTCCATCCTCACCGACGGGTCCGATACCGGAACCGCCTGGTCGGCAATCCTTTCCACGGCCGTCACCGCCTGGCTGCTGCGGTTGTTCCTGCGCGGGGTCACGGTGCCGATCGGCGTGGCGCGAATTCAGGGCGGCGCGTCGACCTGGCGCGCGGCGCTGCGGCGGTTCGGCGGCAAGTTCGGCCCGCTGGTCCTCGATCGGCTGCTGTACACGGTGATCGGCGTACTGCTTCCGGCCTTGGGCGTGGTCCTGGTGGTCGTCGGTCTGTTCGGAGCCGTACCGCTGGTTGGCTGGCTGCGGGCCCGGCGGATGTGTGTGGCCCCGGTGCTGTTCGCCGAGTCCGCATCGTATGGTGGTGCCGTGGGGAGGGCGAAGATCCTTGCCGCCGGCGCGGAATGGCGGTTGACCGGCCTGTGGCTGTCGTTGCGGGCGGTGCTGCTGGTGGTGGCCGTACCGCTGCTCGGACTTCCGCTGTTCGTCTCCGATTTCTCCGGCACCCACCGCTGGGCGGTGATCGTGCTGTCCACCGCGAGTGTCCTGCTGATCGCGGCATTCGCCGAGGTGGTCGATTCGGCGACGAGCGTGGTCACCTATCTCGATCGCCGCTGCCGCCGCGAGGCGTGGGATGTGCGCATTCCCGTTCCGGCACAATGGAATCCGGAGTCGGCTCGGTGAGCAGCGGCGATTTGCCTCCGGTTCCGCCATTCGAATCCGTTCCCGTGCAACCGGACCCGGACGCTGCTCCCCCGCCGCCACGTCTCGGCCCCGCCGGCGCACATCGCGGCGCCGCCGAACAGGCCGCCCTGCACAACGATTTCAGTACCGCGCTGCGCGAACGATTCCGCGCGGTGGTCCGCGGTCTGGAACAGGGCGGCGTACTCGAGGTCCAGCGTTCCCGCACCGCTCAGGAGACCGCCGCGAATGCCGCGGCCAACGCCCAGGCGAGCGAACTTCCCGATGCGGCACGCGATTTCGACGAGGTCGTCTACGGTGGCCGGCCCGCTACCGAGGCCGAATACCGCCGCCTGGAACAGGCCGATCGTTACTCGCTCGCACCCCCGCTCCCGGACGAGCCGGTCGAGACGGTCACCCGCGAGCGTCACCCGAGGCAATGGCGCATCCCGCCACTGCCCGAATTGCTGCGCAACCCCAAATTCTGGGCGGCGGTGGTGGGCGTGCTGGTACTCGCGCTGATCGGCTATGTCCTGCTGCACCTGTCCGGCGCGCCGAAGGCTCCACCGCCCCCCACACCCCCGCAGCACAATCCGTTCCCCGATGAACCGCCGCCACCGCCGCCGGCGCCGAACCCGAACAACGTGGGCGATGATTCGATCTTCGACCGGCTGCCGCACTGGCTCGCCTACGGCGGCCTGCAGTGGCTGATCTGTGCCGCCATCGTGGTGTGGTGGCGGGCCCGCCGACGCGGCGCACTGGTCGGCGAACCACGCCCGGTGCAGGTCGCGGCGAACGAATTGCTCGCCGGTCAGGCCGCGCTGTACCGCAGATCCTCCGATCGCGATCACACCGCGGCCAAACTGCGCGCGGCCACCATGCGCCGGATTCGCCCGACCCTCGGCCTGACCGCCGACGCACCACCGGATCGCGTGATCGCGGCCCTCGGCACCCGCACCCGTACGGACCCGAACCTGCTGGGTGCGGTGCTGTTCGGCCCGGTGGCCGACGACGCGACCCTGGAAATGATTGCCGCACAACTGAACCGAATCGAGTCGGAGATCGCATGACACAGGCCGAGACCGAGACCACACACGCCCCGACCGCGCAGGACGCCCTGCGGGCCTTCGGCGCGTTGCGCACCGAGATCGGCAAGGCCGTGGTCGGTAACGACCAGGCCGTCATGTTCCTGGTGCTGGCCCTGCTGTGCCGTGGACACGTTCTGCTGGAAGGCGTTCCGGGTGTGGCGAAGACGCTGCTGGTCCGGGCGTTGGCGATGGGCCTGGAACTCGAGCACTCGCGGGTCCAGTTCACCCCGGACCTGATGCCCGGCGATGTGACCGGCTCACAGATCTACGATCCCCATTCGGCCGAGTTCACCTTCCGCCGCGGGCCGGTCTTCACCAACCTGCTGCTGGCCGACGAGATCAACCGGACACCGCCGAAAACCCAATCGGCCCTGCTGGAATCCATGGAGGAGCGGCAGGTCTCCGTCGCGGGCACGCCGCAGCCGCTGCCCGATCCGTTCGTGGTCATCGCCACCCAGAACCCGATCGAGCAGGAGGGCACCTATCCGCTGCCGGAGGCGCAACTGGACCGGTTCCTGTTCAAGGTCGACATCCAACTGCCCGAACGTGCGGACGAATTCCGCATTCTGCAACGTCATGCCGCGGGATTCGATCCGCGCGATCTGACCGCGGCGGGATTGCGGCCGGTGGCCGGGCCGGCGCACATCACCGCGGCGCGCGCGGCGGTGGCGCAGGTGGCGGTGAGCCCCGAGGTACTCGCGTACATCGTCGACCTGTGCCGCGCCACCCGCACCTCCCCCGCGGTGCAGCACGGCGCCTCGACCCGCGGCGCGACGGCGCTGCTGGCCGCCTCGCGCGCGCTGGCCTGGCTGAACGGGCGCGGCTTCGTCACCCCCGACGATGTGAAGCTCGTCGCGCTGGTGGCACTGCGTCATCGGCTGCAACTGCGGCCGGAGGCGGAGTTGGACGGGGTGACGGCCGAGGCCGTGATGTCCTCGCTGCTGCTGTCGGTTCCGGTTCCGGTGTAGCGCAATGGTTGTCACCGGCCGGTTGGCCACGATCGCGGCGGTCGCCGCGGTCGTCGTGATGGTCGTCCTGCCCTCGTGGGTGGGCATCGTCGCGATGACCGCGCTGCTGGCCGTGCTCATCACGATCGACGCGAGTGCGTCGGCACGGGGCGCGGACCTGGAACTCGCGCGCGCGGATCTGACCACCGTGCGGGTGGGGCGCGAGGCCGCGGTGGAACTCACGGTGACCAACCGGGGCGGCCGCACGGTGCGCGGCATGCTCTGGGACGACTGGCCGGACAGCGTCCGGGCCGACCGGCGGACCCACCGCCTGACACTCGGCCGGAATACGCGCACCCGGCTCGTTACCGCATTGACCCCGTCCGGTCGCGGTGATCGCGTGGCCGGACCGGTGACGGTGCGCCTGCTCGGCCCGCTGGGCCTGGCCGGATGGCAGATCCGCAAGCAGGTCCCCGCCCGCGTGCGCGCCCTGCCGCCGTTCCGCAGCGAGCGCATCCTGGCCTCGAAGGTGCGGCAGTTGCAGCAGCTCGAGGGCCGCAATGTGGTGAACATCCGCGGCCAGGGCGCCGAATTCGACTCCTTCCGTGAGTATGTCGCCGGTGACGACGTGCGCGCGATCGATTGGCGCGCCACCGCCCGCGCGAGTGACGTGCTGGTGCGCACCTGGCGTCCGGAACGTAACCGGCATGTCCTGCTGCTGCTCGACACCGGCCGGTACAGCGCCGGTTTGGTCGGTGGCGGCAGCTCCGGCAGCGCGGAGGCCACCCGCTTGGAAACCAGTGTCGAGGCCGCGCTCCTGCTGGGCGGACTGGCCGCCGCGGCCGGAGACACCGTGGCCCTGCTCGCCTACGACCGTCAGGTCCGGGCCGAGGTGCGTACCGGCAGCGGCCAGGGCCTGCAACCCAGACTGATGCACGCCCTGGCGGGTATCGTGCCCGCCCTGGTCGACAGCGATACCGAGGCCATGGTGCGGGCGGCGGTCCAGCGCACCCGCCGGCGCAGCCTGGTCGTCTGGTTCACCGGTCTCGACGGCGCGATGGTCGAGGAGAATCTGCTGCCGGTGCTGCCCGTCCTGGCCCAACGGCACCGAGTTCTGCTCGTCTCGGTCACCGATCCAGATATCGCCACAGCCGCCACCCACCGCACCACCACCGCCGAGATCTACACCGCGGCCGCCGCCGAAAACCTCCTGGCCGAACGCGCCCTGGTGCAGGAATCCCTGCGCCGCAAGGGAATAGATGTGGTCGCCACCTCCCCCGCTCGGCTGCCCGAGGCCCTCGCCGACGAATATCTCGAGCTGAAGAAGTCCGGAGCCATGTAGTCCCGCCGGACCTGCCCCGCACATCGATGTCAGTCTGACCACTCTCGGCGACGAGTAGCACAAACGGCATCTACACGGGCGAACAGCTGCGGGAAAGGGGGTGGCGCGGTTCGTCTCTCGGCGATAGGCAGAGCCCGCGCCACGCGATATCGACCGGCCCAGAAAGTCGACAGGGTCAGGTCAACGGCGACGGGAAATGTTGTGGCCGTGGCGAATCGAAGAGGGTGCAGCGCGGGCGAAGCGAAAAAACGCGGTCGGGGCTCGGAACTGTGGCCGGGCGCGGCTGCCGGATGAGAGTTCGCCGATTCAGGCAGGGTGGCGCCAGGCGGTATCGATCGGGGCTGGTGGAGTGAGCCCGCTGGTGAGAAGTGTTGTGGCCGTACGGGTTCGGGGGCGGGTGAGAGTTCGGCGTTGACGTTCGGAGATCAGGGCGCCGAGGATCTGCAGGGGTGGGTAGGCGCTGGGGGCGGAAACGCGCAGTTGGGTGCAGGCCGCGTCGACCAGCGCGACACCGAGGGTGTGTTGCACCTCGACGGTGAGGGTCGGATAGCGGGTGAGGTATTGGCGGATGGGCAGGGCCAGGTCCTCGGTAAGACCGGACAGGTCCAGGCGCTGCGCCCAGTCCTGCAGCCAGGGCGGGGCGACGGCCAACGCGGGCATGGGAATTCGGGCGCGATCATGAACCACGACCGTCCCGGCGAGCACGTCGCCGACGCGGCGGCCGCGGGGAGAGCACAGCGAAGTGAGCACCGCGACGACGCCGAAACCGCCCAGACTCCAGAAGTCGACGATGACCCAGGTCAGACCGCGTGTGAGCGCATGACGGAAATCGATCGGCCCGCCGTCCCCGCGCACCACGCGCAGCCCGAGCACGATCTTGCCGACGGTGCGGCCGCGCAGCAGCGTTTCGCAGGTGACCGGATATCCGACCAGGACCGCGACGAAAACGACCAGCGACACCGTCTGTAACCAGGCGATATCCGGCTCGAACTCGGTGATGACCATCCCGGCCGACAGGATCAGCATCGCGCCGAGCGCGGCCTGCAACAGCAGATCGATCAGCATCGCCGCGGCCCGGGTGGGGATTCGCGCGATGGGCAGGTCGAGGGCGACGGCCTCGCCGGTGGTGAATACGGCCATGGTCTGCACAGCCTAATGCCGTGGCCCGCCTCGGTCGCCCCGGCCGGGAACGGATTGTCGGCGCGACAGGCTAGCCTCGTATCCGATCAGCGGCCGGAATCGGCGGTACGGGAGGTATCCGATGGACGTGGACGCGTATGCGTATACCAACCGGCCTGCGTGGGATCGGCTGGATCAGCTGACTCGCCGGCGCCGCCTGTCCGGCGCCGAGGCCGACGAGTTGATGACGCTGTATCGCCGCACCTCCCAGCAGTTGTCGCGATTGCAGTCGCATTCCCCGGATCCGGAGTTGATCGGCGGACTCAGCGCGTTGCTGACCAGGGCACGCGGCCGGGTGCTCGGTACCCGGGTCGAGGCATGGCGCGCGGTCGGACGATTCTTCACGCACACCTTCCCCGCTGCGCTGTACCGCGTCTGGCCGTGGTGGCTCGGCGTAGCCGCGGTGTTCCTGGCGATCACCGTCGGGCTGAGCGTCTGGGTGTCCGGATCCGGTTCGGCCCGAAGGATTCTGGGCCTGTCCGGCGATACTCGCGATCTGACCGGACCGGGCGGCGAATTCGAGACCTACTACTCCGAGCATCCGCACGACGCGTTCGCCGCGCAGGTGTGGACGCACAATGCCTGGGTTTCCGCTGTCGCCCTGTTCACCGGGCTGTTGATTCTCCCCGCCGTGTACGCCCTGTTCATGAACGCGCTCAATCTGGGCATCTCCGCCGGTCTGATGGCCGGCGCGGGCCGCCTGGACGCATTCTTCGGATTCATCCTCCCGCACGGAATGCTGGAGCTGACAGCGGTTTTCGTGGCCGGCGGCACCGGCCTGAAGCTGGGCTGGACGCTGATCGACCCAGGCCGGTTCTCTCGCGCGCAGGCGCTGGCCCGCCAGGGCAGGGCCTCGGCGACAGTGGCATTGGGCCTGGTGGGCGTGCTCGCGGTATCGGGAACGATCGAGGGCTTCATCACCCCGAGCGGGTGGCCCGCCCCCGTGCGGATCGGTATCGGCATAGTGGCGGAACTGGCGTTCCTGACCTATGTGTTCGGCGTCGGGCGGCGCGTGGTGCGGGAGTCAGCAGTTACCAGCGGGCGCACAGCCGGTTAACAAGAAGGAATCCGCGGCGTCCGGAAGGACGATCTCGGCGGGAATTTGAGAGCCACTGGCCGCAGCGAGTCCAGCTCAGCTGCGGCCAGCGTTACCGTCAACTCTACACAATCGTTATCCCGACGCAACCTCCGCAGCGTGGCTCCGGCGTATGTGTCACAGCTCCGAAACCGCACGTCGGACAGGGTGTTCGATACGTTCGGCAAACACATAGCGTCGCCATCAATGCAGTTGACGGTACCTACGGTTCCGGTATTCGCCCGAACACTTCCATTCCTTCGAATCACCGATACCGATAACCTCGACCGCCCTCGAGGTAGAGTTTGCCGATTCCGTTCACCGGATGCCCGCTCGACTTGAAAAACGTCAATTTACCTGCATGTTTGTCACATCAACGAGCAATGAAGAAAAGGTAGCCGGGCGGTAAACAAACTTGAAGTTTGTTACGCCCGGCGGGTCCCGGAAATCCATCCAGCAATAACAGTCAATCGACGCATATGCACCCGATTATTCGACCACAGACACTGATCCACGATCGTTTCAGATCGGCCCGCTATCAGCCCGAACAACTCGTAGAAAGCCGCGGCGGCAGGCGGGAGTGCGGCGAAGATCACACCCTGAACTCGATGAACGCCGCGAAAAGACGGCAGCCGGGTGCGTTACCCGATCCGCACGATCCCGCTCAGCGTGCCTTGTATCACCCGGCGATCCCGGGTGATCAGCGGCGCGGTCTGTAACGGATCCTCCGCGATCGTGCCCGGCAGCGGGCTGCGCGCGGCGATCGCACCGGTGTCGGCGTCCACGGCGGTGAATTCGAAACCGTCCGCCGGCGTGGTGGCCGCGGGGCCGATCCGGTTCACCGTGTAGATCAGCAGGTCGGGAGCCGACAGCATCGGCACGGCCGAACTGCGAATAGCGTTGTCCCAGACCGTGTGACAACCGGACGGCCCGACATCCACCCGAGTCATACCGCCGGTGAACGGCGCGGTCGGTGGCACCGCCGGACCGGCGTCCTGCGGCAGCGTCGGATACGGGTAGCCGTAGGTGCTCGCCACGACCACCGTGCGGCCCAGCCCGATCGGAGCGTTCTCGCTGCCCGGCCCGCCATGAGTGAGAACCGGCTGCGAACACACCGCCCGCCCTGTGCGGGCATCGAATACCAGCAGATTGGCCGCTCCGGCGGCGTTGTCGACGACGGCTACGTAGTCCGCGCCGGTCTGCGGGCCGAAGTACACCGGCGTCGACCCGGTACCCCAGCTGAGCTGGCCGGGCTTGCGGCCGGGGCCACGGTCGTACGTCCTGCGCCACAACACTTCCGGTCGTCCGGAAATATCGGCCCGCAGTTCCCGCAGCGCATGTGTCGTCGCCACCGCGACGCGGCCGTCCGGGGTCGCGGAGATGCTGTTCTCCACCATCTCCCCGTCGCCGAGCCGGATCGCCGCGGCCCGCCCGGACGGGGCCACCCGCCCGGCCACCGCGTGTTCGGTCGCGAACCACACCCCGCCGGACGGGTCCGGAACCAGTCCGACCACGTTGTCTCCGGCGGGCACCACCCCGGACAGGTCGACCGACGAGACGACGCGCAAGGACCACCGCCCGGCCGCATCCCGCGAGTGCGCGATCCGCAGCAACCGGCGCTGCCCGTCCACGACCACCAGCCGATTCGCGTTGTCCAGATAGGCATATACGCCGCCGAGCAGGCCGCCCTTCGCCAAAGGCAATGTGGCCGAGGCCGTTCCGAACGGCACGGTCGCATCGGGATCGATCAGCTCCACCGTCGGCGTGCGCCCCGCGATGGTGGTGCACAACGCCACCACCATCCCGTCGGAACCCTGCAGCAACGTCGGGCAGGCCGCGCCGAGCGGATGGACCGTCGCGCGCACCGGATGCGCGCCCGGGCCGGCGAGCGGCGTGGCGTCGGAGGAGCCCGCATCGGCATGCATCGTCGCGGTGCCCTGCGGCCCCAGCGCGGGACTCGGCGCGGCGAACGGACCCGGGGGTGTCGCCGCCCGCGCCGGTGTGCCGGCGACCACCGCGCCGATCGCGGCCACCGCCACGCCGAGCCGCAACACGCCGTGCCGGCGTCCGGCCGGACTCCGCTTCATCGCTGCCACCCGACTGTTCCCCGTTCCCGTCCGGCCGCGGGTCGATCGACCACGACCGACGCAGCGTAACGAACAGGCCCACCGGCCGTCCGATACAGCAGCCCACCACCTGTATCCGGTGACAAACGCACCCGGCGAAAGTGTGTGAAATTCCCGACAAGCCGTTCGGGCCGGTCGATCGGCGACGCACCGACGGGATCGGCACGGCCGGAACGAGCGCGACGCACTGGAATCGACACCGCTGTCGGCGATATGAAAAACGAGGTGGGGCCGGAGTTGAACTCCGGCCCCACCTCGTTCTGGTGGGCGAAGGGGGACTTGAACCCCCACGTCCCGAAGGACACTGGCACCTGAAGCCAGCGCGTCTGCCATTCCGCCACTCGCCCGAGCGACTCGAAGACAGTAGCACGGGCGTGGGGATGGGAAGAAATCGCCTGTTCACGGGCCTACACGGCGGTGTGGCGGGTTCGGGAACCGTTGGGAACCGCCGGGAGTTACAGGTGTGGACGATCGTGGATATCATGCAGGGACCGTGTCCCTACGTCGACACGCCCTATCGGCGTGTCGCCAATCCTGAACCGACGACCCGACGCATGTGTACCGAAGGAGGCAGAGATGGGGTTCGTGACCCGCTTCGAACGCCGCCTGCAAGGCGCCGTCGGGGACGCGTTCGCCCGCGTCTTCGGCGGGAGTGTCGTTCCGCAGGAGGTGGAGGCGGCGCTGCAGCGTGAGGCTTCCGATCAGGTCACCGAACTGGAGGGTGGCCATCTGCTGGCTCCCAACAGCTACACCATCACCATCAATGCGTCGGACCTGCAGCAACTCGATGCCGATCACGAACTCACCACCCGGGCTTTCGCCAAACACCTGCAGGATTACATCCGCGAACAGGGGTGGCAGACCTACGGTGATGTACACGTCGAATTCGAACCATCCCCTACGCTGCACACCGGGCAGTTCAGGACTCGCGGTCGGGTCGATCCCGATGCGGACCGCCGAAACCCGGCGGCCCGCGGACCCTCACCCGGCCGGTCCGGACCACCCCGACAGAGACCCGCAAACCCGCAACCAGGAGCTGGCCCCATGACGCAGAACTCAGGCTACGACCCGAGTCGTGAGCCCGCGGAGTCCGATCCACGCAACCGCGGGTACGCGCCGCCGCCGGCGGGCCGTCCCGCCCAGGGCTACGACGATTACGGCCGCGGTGGCTATCAGGCGCCGCAGGGTGGTGGCTACCAGGCGCCGGGCGGTGGCGAATACGCCGCACCCGATGCCCAGCAGGGGTACGGCGATTACCGGAACGGCCAGGACTACCAGCAGGGTTACGGGCAGCAGCAGGGCTACGACCAGCACGGATACGATCAGGGATACGACCAGGCCGGCGGGTACGACCAGGGCGGTTACGGCCAGCAGGGTTACGCCGACCAGGGTCACCAGGGCTACAGCGACCAGGCTTACGGGCAACAGCAGGGCTACGCGGACCAGGGTGGCTACGGACAACAGCAGGCATACGGCCAGGCGCCGGGCGGGTACGACCAGGGTTACGGCCAGCAGCCGGGGTACGACCAGGGCTACCAGCAGGGCTACGGCCAGCAGCAGGGCGGCTACGAACAGGGCGGTTACGGCCAGCAGCCCGGTTACGACCAGGGCTACGGCCAGCAGCCCGGCTACGCCGCGCCCGGCCAGGCGCCCGCGGGCGGCTCGGGGTACTCGGCCACGCTGCAGCTCGACGACGGCAGCGGCCGGACCTATCAGCTGCGTGAGGGAAGCAACATCATCGGCCGCGGCCAGGACGCGCACTTTCGGCTTCCCGATACCGGGGTGTCCCGGCGTCATATCGAGGTCCGGTGGGACGGTCAGGTCGCGATGCTCTCGGACCTCGGTTCCACCAACGGAACGCTGGTCAACGGCTCGCCGGTGCAGGATTGGCAGCTCGCCGACGGAGATATCATCCGCGCCGGACATTCCGAGATCCTGATCCGAATCGTCTGATCCCGTAAGCTCGCCGATGCAGGTCACGATGCGGCGCGAAAAACTCGCCCTTATCGTGATCGCAACCGGTCATCGGCCCTATGATGCTGCCAACCGTCGGTCGGCGGCAGGTCCGTGCTGACCAGCAAGCCGGTTGGGGGTCGGACCGACGAACCCACATCGGCCGGAACAGGAGGTGGAGCACCGTGCAGGGACTGATCCTGCAATTGACCCGTGCGGGGTTCCTACTGCTGTTGTGGCTGTTCGTATGGGCGGTGCTCCGAACCCTGCGCAGCGACATCTACGCGGCATCCGGCATCCGGATCCAGCCCCGGGCCGCACGCGGTTCCGCGGTGCTGCCATCCTTCAGCCGTGGCCAGAAGGGCGCCAAGTATCTAGTGGTGACTCAAGGTTCACTCGCCGGCACACGCATCACCCTGGGCACCCAACCGGTGCTCATCGGGCGCGCCGACGATTCCACGCTGGTACTCACCGATGACTATGCCTCGACCAGGCATGCGCGACTCTCGCCGCGAGGCGAGGACTGGTACGTCGAAGATCTCGGTTCCACCAACGGGACCTATCTCGACCGCGCGAAGGTCACCACCCCGGTGCGGGTTCCGCTCGGGTCCCCCGTCCGTGTCGGTAAGACAGTGATCGAGCTGCGATCGTGACACTTGTTCTCCGTTACGCGGCGCGCAGCGACCGCGGACTCGTCCGAGGCAACAACGAGGATTCCGTCTACGCCGGTGCGCGCCTGCTGGCGCTGGCCGACGGAATGGGCGGCCATGCCGCCGGTGAAGTCGCCTCCCAATTGATGATCGCCGCACTCGCGCATCTCGACGATGACGAGCCCGGCGACGATCTGCTCGGCAAGCTGGATCGCGCGGTGCACGCGGGTAACGCCGCCATCGCCGACCAGGTCGAGGAAGAGCCCGAACTGGACGGCATGGGCACCACGCTCACCGCGATCCTGTTCGCGGGCAAGAAACTCGGCTTGGCGCATATCGGCGATTCGCGTGCGTACCTGTTCCGCGAGAACGAA
Organism: Nocardia sp. PLKS1-43; assembly: GCF_059510335.1. Lineage (NCBI taxonomy): Bacteria > Bacillati > Actinomycetota > Actinomycetes > Mycobacteriales > Nocardiaceae > Nocardia > Nocardia sp. PLKS1-43. Next base: position 515,740 of record NZ_JCAJZQ010000003.1, read on the forward strand.
CTGGCCCAGATCACCCGCGACGACACGTTCGTCCAGTCGCTGGTCGACGAGGGGCGGATCACACCCGAGCAGGCGCACACCCATCCGCAGCGGTCCCTGATCATGCGGGCGCTGACCGGCAACGAGATCGACCCCACGCTGATCATGCGGGAGGCGCGGGCGGGCGATCGCTATCTGCTCTGCTCGGACGGCCTGTCCGACGTGGTCAGCGACGAGACGATCGGAAATACGTTGCGGGAGGGCAACACCGATGAGGCGGCCGATCGCCTCATCGAACTAGCCCTGCGCAGCGGCGGCCCGGACAACGTCACCGTCGTCGTCGCGGACGTCATCGATCTGGACTACGGCCAGAGTCATCCGATCGTGGCCGGCGCCGCCTCCGGTGAGGACGAGGACACCCCGCCGCCCAACACCGCCGCCGGCCGCGCCGCGGCGATGCGCCCACCGCGGTCGGCCCCGCGGCGCGCCACGGTGGCCCAGGAACCGCCCGAGCCCCGCAAGAGTCACAAACTGCGCTGGATCCTGCTGTCCCTCGCGCTGATCGCGGCGGTCGCGGTCGGACTCGTGGTGGGCTACAAGATGATTCGCAACAACTACTACGTCGGTGCGGACAACGGCAACGTCGTGATCGTGCGCGGACTGCCCGGTTCGGTGCTCGGTTACTCGATCCACGAGGTGAACCAGATCGCGTGCGTGCAGCGCGACGGTGAGCTGGGCCTGGCCGCTCCGGGTGAGAGTTTCACGTCCGGTTGCCGGCAGTTGCAGGTCGCCGACCTCGAGCAGACCGGCCGGGACAAGGTGAACAACGGCCTGCCCCCGGGCACCCTCGACGACGCCCGCCGCCAGCTCGCCAAGCTCGCTCAGCAGGATCTGCTGCCCGCGTGCACCACCCCCGTCTCGACCCCGCAGCCCGCGCAGACTCCGACGACCACCACCCCCGCCGCTCCGAACGGCGCCACGCCGGCGCCCGCCACGCCCGCGCCGGCCAGCGGCGACGGACACCCCGGCGCGCCCGTCCCGACCACCACCGTGCCCGCCACGCCGACGACCGCGTCGCAGGCCCCGCAAACTCCGGGGGAGAACTGCAGGAAGGCGGACTGATGTCCGCTCCGGCACCGCTGTCGGCGGGGGCCTTCCCGAGTCCTCCGGGCGGGTTCGCCCCTGCGCCACCGCCCTCGACTCGTCGCAATGTCGAACTTCTGCTGCTGGGGACGGCGGTCGTCGTGACCACTGTCGCACTGGTTCTGGTGGAGGCCGCCCAGGATCAGGGCGCCTGGCGCGACTGCGCCGAACTGGCGCTGGCCTATCTGGCGCTGTTCGCGGTCGCCCATCTGGCCGTGCGACGTTTCGCGCCGTTCGCCGATCCGCTGCTGCTGCCGATCGCGGCCCTGCTCAACGGCCTCGGCCTGGTGCTGATCCACCGCCTGGATCTGGCCGCGGCACAGACCGCGCGCACCAACTCACTGCCGGTTCCCTCCCCCGACGTCGACCGCCAGGTGCTGTGGACCGCGGCGGGAATTCTGCTGCTGGCCACCGTGCTGGTCATGCTGCGCGACTACCGCGCGCTGGCCCGCTACAACTACTCACTCGGGGCGTTCGGCCTGGTGCTGCTCCTGCTGCCCGCGGTGCTGCCGGAACGGTTCGCCACGACCAACCACGCGAGGATCTGGCTGCGCTTACCCGGCTTCACCGTCCAGCCGGTCGAATTCGCGAAGATCCTGCTGATCGTGTTCGCCGCGGCGCTGCTGGTGTCCAAACGCGACTGGTTCACCGCCGCCGGCCGGCACGCGTTCGGCGTCGAGCTGCCGCGGCTGCGCGATCTCGGCCCGCTCGTACTGGTCTGGGCGGTCAGCGTCGCGGTGCTGGCATTCGAACGGGATCTGGGCGTCTGCTTGCTGGTCTTCGGCACCGTACTGGCGCTGCTGTACATCGCGACCGAACGAGTGGGTTGGCTCGTCGTCGGCGGGGTACTTCTGATCATCGGATTGATCTTCGCCTACAACACATTCGGACCGATGCGAGCGCAGTTGCACACCTGGCTGCACCCCTTCTCGGACTACAACAACACCGGTTACCAGATCGCGCAGTCGTTGTTCGGACTGGCCACCGGCGGGCTCGCCGGTACCGGGCTGGGTAACGGGCGTCCCGATCAAGTGCCCTTCGCCGAGACCGATTTCGTCATCGCCACGGCCGGTGAGGAACTCGGGCTGATCGGGCTGGCCGCGGTGCTGGTGTTGTTCACCATGTTGGTGGTGCGCGGTCTGCGCACGGCACTCGCGGTACGGGACAGCTTCGGCAAGCTGCTGGCCGCCGGACTCGCCTGCACGATCGCCGTGCAGGTGTTCGTAGTTGTGGGCGGCGTCACCAAAATGATTCCGCGCAGCGGCCTGACCACGCCTTTTCTGTCATACGGCGGATCCGCGCTGCTGGCCGAGTACGCAATGCTGGCATTGTTGATAAGGATCTCCGACGCGGCTCGCGCACCGGCGCCGGGCCGGAGGAAGGAAACCGCGGCGATCGGCAATCCGCCGACCGCGATATTGCGTACCGACTCGAGCCACCAGGCGAAGGGGGAACCGGCATGAACACACCACTGCGCCGCGTCGCCATGGCCGTCATGCTGATGACCGTCGCTCTGCTGCTCAACGCCACCTACGTCCAGGTGATCAAGGCCGACAGCCTGCGCAGCGATCCGCGCAATTCCCGTGTGCTGCTGGACGAATACTCCCGTCAGCGCGGGCAGATCTCGGCCTCGGGCACGGTGCTGGCCAGTTCGGTGTCGACCGACGACCGGTACAAGTACCTGCGCACCTACCCGACCGATCCGATGGCATACGCGCCGGTGACCGGCTTCTACTCGATGCAGTACGGCCGCACCGAACTCGAACTCGCCGAGGATTCGGTGCTCAACGGATCGGACAGCAAACTGTTCGGCCGCCGCCTGATCGACCTCATCTCCGGCCGCGACCCCCGCGGCGGCAACGTTGTCACCACCATCAACCCGGTGATGCAGAAGGTCGCCTACGATCAGCTCACCAAGAACGGGTACACCGGTTCGGTGGTCGCCATAGAACCGAGTACGGGCCGCATCCTGGCCATGGTCTCCACGCCGAGCTACGACCCGAACCAGCTGTCCACCCACGACGGCGCGAGCAGCACCAAGGCTTGGGAGCAGCTCAGCTCGGATCAGAAGCAGCCGCTGCTGAACCGCGCCATTTCGCAGACCTATCCGCCGGGCTCGTCCTTCAAGGTGATCACCTCGGCCGCGGCCCTGGCCTCGGGCGTCCAGACCACCGACCAGTTCACCGCGGACCCGCGAATCACGTTGCCCGACACGAATACGACGCTGGAGAACTTCGACGGCGAACATTGCGGCAACGGCGCCACCGTGACGATGGAGGAGGCCTTCGCCCTGTCCTGCAACACCGCGTACGCGCAGATCGGCATGAAGGTGGGCGCGGCCAAACTCAAGGACACCGCGGCGGCGTTCGGCATCGGCACCCATTCGGGCGTCCCGATGCCGGTGGCCGACAGCACCGTCGGCACCATCCCGGACGAGGCTTCCCTCGCGCAGACCAGCATCGGCCAGCGCGACGTGGCCATCACCCCGCTGGACGACGCGGTCGTCGCGGCCACCGTGGCCAACGGCGGCGTACGAATGGAACCGCATCTGGTGGACCAGACCCAGGGCCCGGACCTGTCCGAACTCTCCAAGACCAAACCGGTGTCGGTCGGGCAGGCGATCAGCCCCCAGGTGGCCTCGACGCTGACCAGCATGATGATCGACTCGGAGAAGAACACGTACCAGGGCAACACCACTCCCTTCCAGATCGCCTCCAAGACCGGCACCGCCGAGCACGGCGCCAATCCCGGCACCACACCGGCGCACTGCTGGTACATCGGATTCGCACCCGCGCAGAACCCGAAGATCGCCATCGCGGTCGTCGTGGAGAACGGCGGCAACATGGGCCTGAAGGGCACCGGAGGTTTCGTGGCTTCCCCCGTCGGACGAGCCGTGCTCGAGGCCGGTCTGCAGGGGAGCTGAACGACGATGACGAAGTACGGCCTACGGGGGCTCCCATGCTGACCAACGGTGCGATGATCGCGGACCGATACAGATTGCAACGCCTGATCGCCACCGGCGGTATGGGCCAGGTGTGGGAGGCGCTGGACACCCGGCTCGACCGCCGGGTGGCGGTCAAGGTGCTCAAGGCCGAATTCTCCGCCGACCCCACGTTCCGGCATCGGTTCCGGACCGAGGCGAAGACGACCGCACAACTCAACCATCCGGGTATCGCCGGAATCTACGACTACGGCGAAACCCTGGACCCGCAGGGCGGCGAAACCGCCTATCTGGTCATGGAACTCGTGCAGGGCGAACCGCTCAACGCGGTGCTCAACCGGCTCGGCCGCCTCTCGGTGGTGCAGGGCCTGGACATGCTCGAGCAGACCAGCCGCGCACTCGAGGTGGCCCACGCCGCGGGCGTCGTGCATCGCGACGTGAAACCCGGCAACATCCTGGTCACGCCGACCGGTCAGGTGAAGATCACCGACTTCGGCATCGCCAAGGCAGTGGACGCGTCACCGGTCACCAAGACCGGCATGGTGATGGGCACCGCCCAGTACATCGCGCCCGAACAGGCCACCGGCGAGGACGCCACCTCGTCCAGTGACGTGTACTCCCTGGGCGTGGTGGGGTACGAGGCGCTGGCCGGGCATCGCCCGTTCAGCGGTGACGGCGCGCTGACCGTGGCGATGAAACACGTCCGCGACACTCCGCCGCCGATGCCCTCGGATCTGCCGCCGAACGTGCGCGAGCTGATCGAGATCACCATGGCCAAGGATCCGACGCGGCGCTACAGCAGCGGCGGGGAGTTCGCCGACGCCGTGGCGGCGGTGCGGTCCGGGCGACGTCCCCCGATGCCACGCGCCATGGGTTCGACGCCGCAGGGCGGCGCGGCGCGGGTATTGCCGCCGCCGACCGGCGCGACCACGGTCCTGCCCCGCGACTACGAGGATCGCTACTCGAATCCGCCCCGGCCGGCGGCGCGTCCGGCGGGCGCGACCAGCGCGATGCCCGGCCATCCGGACGACGATCTGCCGTACGAGGACGAACCCGGCATGAGCCGCACCACCAAGTGGCTGCTCGGCCTCGGCATCGGCGCGCTGCTGCTGGGCGGTGCGGCGGCGTGGGTCCTGCTCAGCGGCAGCCCACCGCAGCCGTCGGTCACACCGGCGGTCACCCATTCCACCACCGCCCCGGTGACGACCACCACGGCCGAACCGACCACGACCACCGACGAACCGACCACGACCAGGCGTGTGGTCCCGCCGGCCGCGACCACCACGACGGCCCCGCCCACCACCACGACCACCGCGCCATCCACGACCACCGGCGCCACCACGACCACCGACGGGGCCACCACGACGACCAACGGGCGGCATCATTCGAACCTGCCGCCATGGGCCACGGATGACTCGACATATCCCTCGGTGGACATACCATCGTTGCCGGGTGTTCCGGGAGGCAACGGGTACAGCCAGAACGGGTACAGCCAGAACAGCTACTCCAATCACCACTCGCACAACCAGTACACCGACGTCAGCCCGCCGGACACCTCCTCGCAAGGACTGCCATGACCACCCCGAAGAATCTGTCTTCTCGCTATGAGCTCGGCGAGATCATCGGATTCGGCGGAATGTCCGAAGTCCACAAGGCCCGGGACGAGCGACTGGGCCGCGATGTCGCCATCAAGGTGCTGCGCGCGGATCTCGCCCGCGACCCCACCTTCTATCTGCGATTCAAACGCGAGGCGCAGAATGCCGCCGCGCTGAACCATCCGGCCATCGTCGCGGTCTACGACACCGGCGAGGCGGAGGTGGACGGCGGTCCGCTGCCGTACATCGTGATGGAGTACGTGGACGGCGAGACGTTGCGCGATATGGTGCGCGGCGGCGGTCCGCTGGCCCCGCGACGTGCGATGGAGATCATCGCGGACGTCTGCGCGGCACTGGACTTCAGCCATAAGAACGGCATCGTGCACCGCGATATGAAGCCCGCCAACATCATGATCAACCGGCAGGGCGCGGTGAAGGTGATGGACTTCGGCATCGCCCGCGCGATTGCCGACAGCTCCAATCCGATGACCCAGACCGCGGCGGTCATCGGTACGGCGCAATATCTTTCGCCCGAACAGGCCCGCGGCGAACAGGTCGACGCGCGCTCGGACGTCTATTCGGTCGGCTGTGTGCTGTACGAAATCCTCACCGGCGAGCCGCCTTTCACCGGCGACTCACCGGTCGCGGTGGCGTATCAGCACGTTCGGGAGGATCCGCAACTGCCCTCCAACGTCCACGCGGGCGTGCCGCGCGAGCTGGATTCGGTCGTGCTCAAGGCGATGAGCAAGAACCCGGCGAACCGCTATCAGACCGCCGCGGAGATGCGCTCGGACCTGATCCGCGTGCTGGGCGGGCAGAAACCGCAGGCGCCGACGGTGATGACCGAGGAGGATCGCACGACATTCCTCGGCGCGGTCGACGCACCGCGTCCGGAGGAGGATGCCGAGGACTCCGCTGCCGCCCGCCCGCGCGATCCGCGCCGCAACATGCTGATCGGCGGGATCGCCGCCGGTGTCGTGGTGGTGCTGGCCGCGCTGTACTGGGTTTTCCTCGGCCCCGGAAGCAGTTTCAACCAGGTCGGCATCCCCGATCTGGCGAACAAGCCGGTCGCCCAGGCACAGGACGAATTGCAGAAGGACGGCTTCTCGGTCGCGATTCAGCAGAAGTCCGACGCGAAGACCGCGAGCGGCAACGTCATCGAGACGCAGCCGCTGGGCGGTTCGCGCGCGCCGAAGGGCAGCACCGTCACCGTGCAGGTGTCGACCGGTCCGGCGCAGATCCCGGTGCCCCGGCTGGCCCGGCTGAGCCAGCAGCAGGCCGAACAGCAACTCACCGCGCTCGGGTTGCAGCTGGATCCGAACATCGGTCACGACGCGTCCAGTGTCGAGGACAAGGACAAGGTGGTGAACCAGAATCCGCCCGAGGGATCGAAGATCGACGCGGGCAGTAAGGTCGCCATCTCCCTGGGCAAGGGCCCGGATCAGGTGCGGGTGCCGCAGGTGGTGGGTCAGCAGCTCACCGTGGCCGAGCCGAATCTGACCGCCAGCAGCGGTTTCAAGGTGGTCGTGCAGCGGGTGCCCTCCTCGCGGCCGAGCGGCGAGGTGATCGCGACCGATCCGCCGGGCGGGTCGATGGCGGACAAGGGCTCGACCGTGACCGTGCAGGTGTCCAGCGATCAGATCACCATGCCGAATCTGGCCGGACTGACCTCCGCACAGGCCGTGGACAAATTGCGTGCGGCCGGGTGGACCGGCGGCGTCGGCCAGATCAGCCAGACCACCCAGGGCACCTTCGACGCCGGCAGCGTCGGCCGGATCATCGATCAGCAGCCGAAGGCGAATTCGACGATCTCCAAGGATGCGACGATAACGATCGTCATGGGGGTGCTGGGCCCGCCGTGACGGCGGGCCGGTGAAAGCGGTTCGCGCACAATCCGATTCGGCCGCGACGAGGTGGCCTCAGTCGAGTTCGAGGTGGCGGTTCATCGACATGGCCTCCTCGGCCATATCGGCCAGCTCGATCACCTCGACGCCGTGTTCCCGCAGTTTCTCCACCCCCACGCAGTCCGCGACGAAGGTCGACGGCTCCCGCCAGGCGATGACCACCCGCCGGATTCCGGCGGCCAGGATCCGATCGGTACACGGCACCCGATCCTTGGACGCCCGCTGCGAACACGGCTCCAGCGTGCTGTAGAGCGTCGCGTGCGCGAGGCGGGGATCGTCGCCGAGCTTGTTCAACGCGGATTCCTCGGCATGCACCTTCTCGTCGGTCTCGCGCGAATACCCGTGTGCGAGTTCGACATCGTCCTCGTCGACGATCACCGCCCCCACCGAGAACGCTCCCGGACTCTTCGGGCACAGCCGGGCAAGTTCGATGGCATGCCGCATCCGGGCCCGCCGCGCCTGTTCGTCACCGGACAAGTCGGCACCTCCCGGTATTGCGTACCCGTACCCCGAAATCGGTTGTCACGCCGGCATTTCCCTTCGAGCAGCGAACTGCTTCAGATGTCCTCGGCAGATGAGCGACCGGCGCGATACCGCCGGCCGGCCATCGGCCACCTCCATTCTGCTCCGCGAACAGCGGACTGGTTCAAGTACCGGTGCGCTGTCCCCTGGGCAGATAACGCAATACAGCGATATCCCCGACGCGGGTCACATCGGCCAGGTCCATTCTGCGGCCGGAACCGCCCGGGTAGGGGGCCGGGTGCAGGAAGCGCGGGGCCCGGGGATCTCCCACCAGGATGGGAGCCACGGCCAGCAGGAGTTCGTCGGCGAGGTCGGCGGCCAGGAAGGCGGTGTGGATCTGCCCGCCGCCCTCGACCATGAGGCGGGTGATGCCGCGGCGGCCGAGGTCGTCCAGCAGCTCGCCGAAATCGATTGCGGCACCGAGCGATACAACCTCGGCGAGGCCCGCGAGGCGGTCGGTGAGCCGGGCCGCGCCGACGTCGGTGGTGTAGACGAGCTTGTCTCCGCCGTGATGCCAGACGCGCAGGCCCGAGTCCAGATCGCCGCTCGCGCTGACGGTGACCTTCACCGGGTACTCCGGCTTTCCCGCGGCTATCCGCCGGGCGCGACGATCCGCATCGGTGACCAGCAGCCGGGGGTTGTCGCTGCGCAGGGTCTGCGCGCCGACCAGGATCGCGTCCGAATCCGCGCGCACCGCGTCGACCCGGTCGAAATCCGCGGGATTGGACAGCAGCAGCCGGTCCGGGCTCGCGTCGTCGAGATAACCGTCGAGACTGACCGCCGCGGACAGCAACACGTACGGCCGCCGGTCGCCGTTGTCACTCATGATTTCGTCTCGCTCGCACCCGAGCCCGTCCGGTGCGGCACGCGGTGTGTCGATGCTTCGCTCACACCAGCGCCGCGACCTCCGCCTCCAACGTCTCGATCAGCGGTTCGGCCGGACGCTCACCGCAGATCTCGAGCCAATTGGCGAGCATTCGGTGCCCGCCCTGGGTGAGCACCGATTCGGGATGGAACTGCACGCCGTGGATGGGCAGGGTGCGGTGCCGCATGGCCATGACGATGCCGCTCTCGGTCCGGCCGAGCACCTCGATCTCCTGCGGGAGGGTGTCCTCGAGAACGGTGAGCGAGTGGTAGCGGGTCGCGGTGAACGGATCCGGCAGACCGGCCAGCACACCGGCGCCGACGTGGAATACCGAACTGGTCTTACCGTGCAGCAGCTCCGCGGCGCGGGTGACCGTCGCGCCGAACGCCGCACCGATCGCCTGATGCCCGAGGCAGACTCCGAGCAGCGGAACCTGATGGCGAGCGCAGGCGCGCACCAGCTCGATACTCGCGCCGGCGCGATCCGGGGTTCCCGGCCCGGGACTGATCAGCAGGCCGTCGAATTCGGTGACGACCCGATCCGGGTCCGCCACATGGGGATCGTCGTTGCGCCACACCGTGGCCTCGACGCCCAGCTGGCCCAGGTACTGCACCAGGTTGAACACGAAGCTGTCGTAGTTGTCGACGACCAGTACACGCATGGCGCAAGCCTACGGGGTGCCGGATCCGGCGTCGCGCGAATACCCTGCGCACCGCTCTACCCGACGCTCGGGTGAGCACCGCGAGCCGCGCGCGTACACCCAGCTGGGATAGCCTGAGGGCAGACCGGCGAAGCCGGGCGTCGCGCGCGCATGCCCCCGCCGGTACGACCCGCACCCGAATACGAGGACGTCATGCCCAAGTCGAAGGTCCGCAAGAAGACCGATCATACGATCAACCCTGCCAGTCGCACCCCGGTCAAGATCAAGGGCGGCCCCTCCTCGGTCTGGTATGTCAGCGTCATGCTCGGCTTCATGCTGGCCGGTCTGGCCTGGCTGATCGTGTACTACCTGGCCAGCGACAAGCTGACCTGGATGGCCCACCTCGACGCCTGGAACTTCCTGATCGGCTTCGGACTCATGGTCGTCGGCCTCGTCATGACGATGCGGTGGCGCTGACCTCGCACGAAACGTGCTTACACCTGTGTTATTCATGCACACCTGTGGATGAGCCTGTGGACAACTCGAGGAGCGAGTGGGGATCGTGACGGCATCCGAACCGGTGTCCCGGCTGCAATGGTCCACTCCGCCCATGGCCCTCGTCACGGCCGCGGTGGGCGGAATCGTGCTGGCCGGGGCCGCGATATTCACCGGCGACGCGCCGAGCCGGCTGCTGGTCGGCCTCGCGGCGATACTGCTGCTCGGGCTGGCCGCACTCGGCCTGCGGCAACGCCCGCGAATTACCATCGTGCCCGGTCAACGCCCTGTGCTGGTCGTGCGCGGGCTGCTGGGCGCGGTGGAGTATCCGCCGGAGCGGATCCTGCGTGCGCGGGTGGTGAGTTTCCGGCGGCTCGGGCGCAAATCACCCAATCTGGAAATCGACGTCGAGCACAACGGCGAGGACCGGCTGCTCATCTTCGGCCGCTGGGATCTGGGCGTTCATCCCCAGGACGTCATGGACGCGCTCGTGGCGCACGGCCTCGCCGCGCACTGATCCGCCGGGTCAGGAACCGATTGAGGCCGCCGCCGCGCCGATCAGCACGAGCGCGAGCACCGCGACCAGCACCACCGCGGCCCACCCGGCCCGCAGTCCGGTCTCCGGTGTGCGAACCCGCAACCACTGCGGCCCGTACAACAGCCCGACCGTGGCCAGCGTGCCCGCGGCCAGGCCGCCCAGATGCCCCCACAGCGAGATGCCGGGCACCGAAACGCTGATGATCAGATTGATCCCGATCACGACCAGCATCTGGGTGGGACTGCGCCGAAGCCGCAGCAGTACCACGGTCAGCGCGCCGAACAGCCCGAAGATTGCTCCCGACGCACCCGCGGTCTCATCGTTCGGGGCCAGCCACATCACCGCGGCCGCCCCGCCGAGCAGTGCGGTCAGGTAGATCGCCAGATAACGCCACCGGCCCAGCACCGTCTCCGCATCGCGCCCGAGCAGATACAGCGCGAACATGTTCACGACCAGATGCAGCGGGCCGTAGTGCAGGAAGGCGCCCCCGACCACGCGAATCCACTGGCCCCGGGCCACCGCGCGCGGCGCGAGCACCCAGTCGTAGAACAGATTCGACGAACTGTTGGCGGCCACGCTGTGCGCCTGCACGGCGGTGATCACGAACACCGCGACGTTCAGCGCGATCAGCGCATAGGTCACATACGGTGTGGGCCGTGCCGGGGCGGGTGCGCCCGCGGGAGTGCGCGCCTGCCGCACGTCACGTTGTCCCTGGGCCACACATTCCACGCACTGCTGTCCGACGGCGGCCTCGCGCAGACATTCCGGACAGGCGGGCCGCCCGCACCGGGTGCATGCCAGACCGGTGGCCCGGTCGTGATGGCGGAAACAGGTCGGTGCGGGCGGTTGGGGATTCACGAAACTCCGTGTTCATCGACTTCGAGCGGCGCGAGGGCGGTAACTGCACGCTACCCTCGCAAATCGGACCGCTCATCCCGGGCGAAGGAAATCAGTCGAGGGTGATGCCGGAGATGACCACCGGCTCCTTCGGCCGATCGTTGCGATCCACGGCGGTGGTCGCGATGGAGTCCACGACCTTGCGGGAATCGGGCCCCTGCACCTCACCGAAGATGGTGTGCTTGCGGTTCAAGTGCGGCTGCGGGCCGACGGTGATGAAGAATTGCGAACCATTGGTTCCCGGCCCGGCGTTCGCCATCGCCAGCAGATAACCGCGGTCGAAACGCAGTTCCGGGTGGAATTCGTCACCGAACTCGTACCCCGGACCCCCGCGGCCGGTTCCGGTCGGATCGCCACCCTGAATCATGAACCCCTCGATGACCCGGTGAAAGGTGCTGCCGTCGTAGAACGGCCCGCTAGTGGTCCCGCCGGCGTTCTGCGTCGAGTAAGCCGCGCTGCCGTCGGCCAGAGCGATGAAGTTGCGCACCGTCTTCGGAGCATGGTTACCGAAAAGCGAGATCTTGATATCACCGTGGTTCGTATGCAGCGTTGCCACGGAGGTCTGATTCGGTGAAGTCACGCCGAACATGTTGGCACACCTGGCTCCTGCGCCTCTCTCCTCCGCCTATCCGGAATTTCAGCGTGTCGTCTGGAGCGAGGGAAGGCTCAGGCGTCGGGTCGGTACCACGCGAGTTTCGTCGCCGAGTGGCGTGGACAGCTCTCCATGTACAGGTGCCCGGCTGTCGCCGATGACGCGAGATGGATGCACACCCGAATCGGATCGGTGGACACTGCCGGAAGATGGCAGCCAACTGGGCCGCACCGCCGTACGCGATATGCACGAACCGATTCGGTGGACGTCGAAGCTGCCGATCTGCCGTACACCGGTGCACCGCAGCGGATGCGGCGGTATTTCCTCGCCGACACGCGCAACTGCCGATGGATACTATGCGTGGGTGCGGTTTCCTCGCGGAACTCTTTGTCCCGCAGTGTTATTCGCCCCGCCGCGCGGGAAGCGGCCCGGTCAGTGCTGGATGGCGTGCTGGGGGCGCGTGCCGTTGGTGCTGTAGCCGAGACGGGGCGGCTCGGGGGCGGGTGCCGGGAGTTGCGGGCGGCGGGTGACGACCCGCCATGCGGCACCGCCTGCGACGGCGGCCAGGACTGCGACGATCAACCGGTTGCGCAACCGGCTCCTGCGGGAACTGCCCAACTGCATACGACCACTGTGTCACAGCCGCGCAGTTCGCGCAGTATGCGCTGCTCAGCTTCGGTGTGGCATCACCGGCTGACGGTCCGCTCGAACTGCCGCAGCGATAACGGCACGAATACCGCGAGCAGGACGACCACCCAGATCAGCGTGGTCACGACCGGATGCCGCATGGACCACACGTCCGGCGGCGGGGTGAGCGAACCGGTGTTGCCGAACAGGTCGCGGGTCGCCTGCGTCACCGCCGACACCGGATTCCAATTCGCGAAAACCCTTAGCGGCGTTGGCAATTGCCCGCTGGGGACGAAGGTGTTCGCGATGAATGTGAGCGGGAAGATCACCATGAAACTCGCGTTGTTGAACACCTCGGGCGCCCGGACCAGCAAACCGACCACGGCCATCATCCACGACACCGCGTAGGCGAACAGCAGGAGCAGCAGATAGCCGAGCACACCGTCCAGGAAGGACCCACGGATTCGCCAGCCGATCAGCAGTCCGGTGATCGACATCACCACGAGGCTGACCACGTTGATCACCACATCGGCGACGGTGCGCCCGATCAATACCGCCGCCGGAGCCATCGGCAAGGAGCGGAACCGGTCGATGATGCCCTTCTGCATATCCTCGGCGAGGCTCGACCCGGTGAACGTCGCACCGAACACGGCCGTCTGCGCGAAGATGCCCGCGATCAGGAACTCCCGGTACGACGTGCCGGTGACCTTGATCGCCGAGCCGAAGATGTACGCGAACAGCAGGACGAACATGATCGGCGAGAGCGTCGAGAAGATCAGCACGTCGGGCACTCGCCGAATCTTGATGACGTTGCGCTTGGTGACCGTCAGGCTGTCGCTGACCAGCATGCGCGCGCGTTCGAACGACGAGGGATCCCCGGAAACGGCTGTCGCAGCGGTCATCGTGCGGATCCTTCCGTACTGTCCCCGGCCGACCGGGATGCCGAAATATCTTGTCCCACATCGGATTCCCGCGCCTCGTGCCCGGTGAGACTGAGGAATACGTCGTCCAGCGAGGGGCGGCGCAGCCCGACGTCGTGAATCTTGACCTCGCGAGCGGTGAGCCGCCCGATCGCGTCTACCAGGGCCTGGGAACCATCGCTGACCGGCACCGCGATCCGGCGCAGCCCCGGCTCGACATGGATCTCCCCGACCGCCAGTCCGGCCAGCGCCTCCCGCGCGACGGCCAGACTGTCGACGTGGTCGACGGTCAGCTCGATGCGGTCGCCGCCGACCATGGTCTTGAGCTCGTCGGCGGTACCGCGGGCGATCACCGAACCGCGATCGATGACCGCGATCGCATCGGCCAGCCGATCCGCCTCCTCCATGTACTGGGTGGTGAGCAGCAGGGTGGTACCGGCGGCGACCAGCTCCTCGATGACATCCCACAGATCCAGCCGGGCGCGCGGATCCAGGCCGGTGGTCGGCTCGTCCAGGAACAGCACCGGCGGATTGGCGACCAATGCCCCGGCCAGGTCCAGACGCCGCCGCATACCGCCGGAGTAGCCCTTGACCGGGCGATCGGCCGCATCCGCGAGATCGAACCGCTCCAGCAGTTCGCGGGCCCGCTGCCGGCTGCGCGACACGCCGAGGTGGTACAGCCGGCCGACCATTTCGAGGTTCTCGAAACCGGTGAGATATTCGTCCACGGCCGCGTACTGGCCCGAAGCCCCGATGCGGGAGCGCAGTCGCCGCGGCTCGCGCAGGACGTCGATTCCGGCAACCGTGACGCGACCGGAATCGGGCGTCAGCAGGGTGGTGAACACCCGGACCGCGGTGGTCTTGCCGGCGCCGTTGGGGCCGAGCAGCGCCGTCACCGTGCCCTCGGGAACGCGCAGGTCCAGCCCGTCCAGGGCGACGAGGCGGCCGTACTTCTTGACCAGGCCCTCGGCGATGATGGCATCGGCCATGACCTCTCCTGACGTTCCCACCGGCCGGGACCGGATATCGGCGGATCTCGCGGCCAGTATTGCCCAGACCACCGACAAGTTCTTCGGATATCGCCGCTGCCAGGGAGAATGCTTCGACGGACCGGTCGATGCGGGCGAAAGTCAGGGGCCGCATCCCGGGGGTCCGGCGGGTGCTCGGGGGTGCCGGCGGGATGCGGCCGATGCCATCGTCTCGTCCGGCCTTCCGATATGCGCGAGTACCGGGCTACCCGACTCCGCGAAATCCGCTACTCGACCGCCCGGCCCGCTCCTCGCGGACACGCCCGGAATGTGTACTTCTCAATTGCGACCGTGTCGCGAATCCGCATACCGACCGGTCGATAGCGACTATCCAGCGAACCGGCAGGCGCCTGCCGTTTTAGCCGAAAACATCTCCCCGGCAACAGGTTCCAATTCGTCCGAGATGGACGGAGGGTTCTTCGGCGACAGTCCAGCAGACCTATCGACACGCCCACTGGAAAAACTTTGGAAAAGTGGCAGCCCTCATACTCACACAATCGCCGATCGTCGCGTAGGATCAATCACGTCGGCCCCTCCCCCCCGGGCCGACCCTACGCGGGCCTCGGCAAACTCCCCCCCTTCGCCGAGGCCCGCTCCTAATTTTCCAGGTGGTTGCGCGGAGCGCCGCAGCCCGGGGACGCACCCGGTGCACAGCCTCGAAGAAGTGCGCGAGTTTCACCCACGCCCGTTGCGGCGCAACACATGTGAGCGCAGCCGGTTGATTCCCCGGACCCGCACGCTGCGCAGATGCCGCATCGCGAATTCGGGGCTTCCGGCCAACTGGGTGGCGGCACCGTCGTCGATCAGCACGGTGCCCGGCCGGGCCACGCCCGTCAGCCGCGCGGCGACGTTCACCGTCGATCCGTACAGATCACCGAACCGCTGCAGCACCTGCCCGTACGCCAGGCCGACGCGCAGTTCGGGCATGGTGGTGGCATCGGATTCCCCGCGCTGGGTCCGGGCCGCCGCGGCGGCCTGGATATCCAGTGCGATGCGCGCGCCGACAGCGGTCGTCTCGGCGGCGAACATCACCTCGTCGCCGACGTTCTTGATCACCCATCCGCCGTTGGCGGTGATCGCCTCGGTGGTGACGGTCTCGAACGTCTCCAGCAGATCCGACAGCTCGTCGTGATCCAGATGCCGCGTCAACCGGGTGTATCCGACCATATCGGCGAATCCCACCGCGAGGTCGCGCACGGTCTCGCCGGCACCGTGGCCGTCCAGCGACCGGGCCAGGGCAGCGGCCAGATGCCGCCGCCACGCGTACGCCTGCAACCGCTGCAGTGTGCCGACGACCTCCTCGGTCGCCTCCTTCGCGACCGCCTGCGGGTCAAGGTCCGGATCCTGCGCGGTGATCGAGGCGATCCGGTTGATGATCTCCTCGACGACCAGATCGACCTGCCATTCGGCCAATCGCGCCATCGACTGCCCCATGGTCCGCACGGCCGCCGACTGCCGCCGGACATCGGCGGCGCTGAGCGCGTCCAGACTCCGAAAGTCCCGTGCCGCAGCCACATCCGCGTCGGTGTACTCGAGCGCGGTGCCGTCCGGATCGGCGGCGAACCCCAGCGCGAGCCACAGTCGCGCGCTCAGCTCCTGCGGGACCCCGGAGCGGCGCACCACCTCGGCCCGGTCGTAGCGGCGCGGGCCGTCCAGCAGATACGGCTCCACGACCGACTGCACCAATGTCGACAACTCCGCGCGGTCCATGGTCAACGACCATACGGCGATACCTCGCCGAGCCCCACCCGATAGTGCTGTGTCACAACGTCTCAGCAGGTCGCGCCCGCCGGAAGTGGTTGGATGATGCCGTCGTCACCGCAGGATCGAGGAGGTCGCGCGTGGAACTGCGCCAGCTGCGCTATTTCGTGACCGTGGCCGAGGAGTTGCACTTCGGGCGCGCGGCCGAACGGCTGCACATCGCCCAACCCGCGGTCAGCCAGCAGGTGCGGCGACTGGAACGTGAGCTGAAGGTGGACCTGCTGGACCGCACGCCGCGCCGGGTCCGGCTGACCGAGGCCGGGCTGCGTTTCCTGCCCGCCGCGCGCAACGTCCTCGCGGCCGCCGATCAGGCCCGCGCGGTGGTGGCCGATCTGGCCGGAGGCCGGTCCGAGGTGCTGCGGCTGGGCACGATCACCGGTCTCGGGGAGCGCCTGGACGTCATCCTGGACGGTTTCGCCGACCGGTTGCCGGGTCTGCGCGTGGAACTCGTGTCGCTGCCGGTGCGAGAACGGCTGGCCCAGGTGTCCGACGGCCGGCTCGACGCCGCCTTCCTACGCGCACCCGTGCCCCGGGAGAGTCCCGACCTGGAATTCCTGCCGGCCTGGCACGACCCGCTGATGGTCGCGCTCCCCGCCCGCCATCGGCTCGCCGAACAGGAGACCATCGCGCTGACCGACCTGGCCGAACTGCCACTGCGGCTGACCGAGCGGCGCAATCATCCGGCCCTGGTCGATCTGGTTCTGGCCGCGTGCCGAGACGCCGGATTCGACCCGGTCCCGGCCCCGGCGTCCAGCACCCTGCAGGACACGCTGGCCGCGATCGGGAGCGGTTCGCCGATGTGGACCGTGGTGTACGCGGTCAACGCCCGTCAGGTGCGCAATTCGCGGGTGGCGTTCCGGCCGTTCGCGCACGAGCTGACCCTGCCCGTCGGACTGGCCGTACGCCCGGACGCCGCGCCACCCCAGCTGACGCTCCTGCGACGCCTGCTCGAACAGGGCGAATCAACCATCGAACAGGATCGATAACGAACCCTTATCGCTGTGCGCACGGACTGGCCCTTGGTCCGCCGCGCCGGCCGCGGTGAACTTGTCCCAGGCCGCCGGAACCCCGGAACAGACGCCTCTGGACGTCGAAAAGGCTTGTAACGCAAACATTTTCACCCGAGGAGACAATCATGCCCATCGTGACCGTGCAGCAGGGCCCGCGCACCACCGAACTCAAGCGTGATCTGGTGCGCCGGATCACCGACGCATTCGTCGATGCCCTGCAGATTCCCGCCGACGCGGTACAGGTGTGGATTCACGAGGTCCCGGCCGACAGCTGGGCGGTCAGCGGCGAACTGACCGCCGACAAACGCAAATAATCCGGCTCATTCCAGCCGGTCGGGGGTTGGTGCGGTCTCCCGCGAGACCGCACGCCCGACCGGCACGCTGTGCGGATTCGCTCAGCGAGTGGTCACCTCGTGCCACAGATCCGCATCGCCGCGCTGGCGGAACTTGTTGATGGCGAAGATGACACCGACGACGACACCCAGGGTGAGAAGAAGTTTCATGCAGACCACCCTACTGTCATCGCCGGACCGCGCCCAGGAGGGTCCGAAGTTCCTCTGGCGCAAGCCTTCCCGGCGGGGACGAACCACCTAGGCAGTAGGCCGCGGCTGTGGAATCGGCTCGTCCCGATCGTCGGTGGCGCCGATGCTGGCAAGTAGTCGCAGACCGTCGTGGGCCTTACTGCCGGGCTGGGCCGACAGGATGACCAGTTCGATGCCGTTGTCGCCGGGAACCATGAAATTCTCCTGATGCAGCTCCAGGTCGCCGACCTGCGGGTGCGCGAAGGGTTTGCGGCCGTGCGAGCGACAGCGCACATCCGCCTGGGCCCACAGTCTGCGAAACCGTTCGCTGTGCACGGCGAGTTCACCGATCAGGGCGGTGAGCTGCGGGTCGTCCGGATCCTTGCCGGCGGCCAGGCGCAACTGCCCCACGGTGTCGCGGGTACAGGTCTCCCAGTCGGCGTAGAGCTCGCGGGCATCGGCTTCCAGGAAGATGTGCCGGGCGATATTCATCCCGCGCATCGGGCGTCGGCCGTAGAGCAGTTCGGCGAGCCGGTTGGCGGCCATCACGTCCAGGTGCTGATCGGCGATGAACGCGGGACTGTCCGGAATGAGCTCGACCACTCGCAACAGTTCCGGACGCTGCCGAACCGGGCCGACGGCCGCCTCGCGGCCGGGCACGCGCCGCGGACGGTGCGCCAGGCGATGCAGGTGCGCGCGTTCCACCTGGTTCAAACCGAGGACCCGGGCCAGTGCGTCGAGGATCTGCTCCGACGGCTGCCGGGCGCGTCCCTGCTCCAGCCGGACGTAATAATCCACGCTCACCCCGGACAGATGCGCGATCTCCTCCCGGCGCAACCCCGTGACCCGCCGACGGGCATCGGGTGTGATTCCCACCGACGCCGGATCGATCCGTGATCTGCGGGTGCGCAGGAAGTCGGCGAGATCGTCCATACCTCCAGTATCACCACGCCGCGGACGTCCCCGGGTGGTCCTGCCGATACCAGGAACTCCGGTCCGACGGTTCGAGCGGCCCTGAACACCGCACACCCGGGCCGCCACCATCGAGAGCGACCGAATTTCCAGGAGGCAGTCATGAAGGTGTTCATCGTTCACGCACATCCCGAACCCGGCTCGTTGAACGGCGCGTTGACCGAGGTCGCGGTGTCCACGCTGACCGGTGCGGGACATCAGGTGCGCGTCAGCGATCTGTACGCGATGGGCTGGAAGGCAACCGTCGACGCGGACGACTTCGGTTCCGCCGCAACACATCCGCTCGCGGTGGTGCGCGATTCCCGCAGCGCGTACCGAACCGGGACGCTGTCCGCCGACATCCGAGCCGAGCAGGACAAACTCCGCTGGGCCGATACGGTGATCCTGCAGTTCCCGCTCTGGTGGTATTCGATGCCCGCGATCATGAAGGGCTGGGTGGACCGCGTGTTCACCGCCGGATTCGGTTACGGCGTAGGCGAACACACCGAGCACAGGTACGGCGACCGCTACGGGGAGGGAACGCTCGCGGGCAAGCGGGCCCTGCTGTCGGTGACGATCGGCGGCAAGGAATCGCACTACAGCGAGCGCGGGATCAACGGACCGATCGAGGATCTGCTCTTCCCGATCCAGCACGGCATCCTGTACTACACGGGGATGGACATCCTGCCCCCGTTCCTCATGCACAGCACGAATCATGTTTCCGCGGAAGACTTCTCGGATGCCACCAAGGCCTGGGAACAACGTCTGCGCACGCTCGCCGACACCGACCCGATCCCCTACCGCACGCAGAACGGCGGCGATTACGAGCTGCCGTCCCTGCGCCTGCGCCCCGGCCTGGAGCACCCCGGCGCCCGAGGTTTCGGGCTGCACCGGCGAGCGCGGTAAGCCCGGCCGCGATCCGCGAGGTGGTCACGCGGACCGTGCCGGCCCCCGCCGCCACGGTCCCGTTTTGACCCCGCCACCCACCGAGGGGTACCGTTTTCAAGGTTGTCCGCACGGACACCACCCTCTGGGGCCTTAGCTCAATTGGCAGAGCACTGCCTTTGCAAGGCAGGGGTTAGGGGTTCGATTCCCCTAGGCTCCACTCCAACGGCAGGTCAGAGCCGCTTTTCTCATCCGATACGAGCGAGGAGAGCGGCCGATCTTCCAACCTCGACACCGTTCGCGAGCTTCGCTTCTGAGCGATTCTCCGCCCTCACCACGTGGGCGGGACCGAACCGCAACGGCCGCACCTACACTGCTTCACCACCGAGAGGTACTGCCGCGCCCTCCGGGCCTGGCCACCTCACAGTCCCATGAGAGTCTGTCACGCCCTGTACCGGTGGTTGGCGCAGGAGCACAAGGACAATGATTCCGGTTCCGGCGCCGAAGTCGTGCAGTTCGCCAGTCAGCGACCGCCCCGCCCTTCGAGGATATGTGCATAAGGGTCGTCGGTGGCGCCGACCTGCTCGGGCATGGGGTAGTAGGTTTTGATCAAGAGATCGCCCGCGCTGTCCCACGCGAAGGTCTCGATGCTGTGGACCATGACCGTGTCATCGCCGGTTCCGAACCGGTTCTCACATACCCAAGCCATCTCATCGCCGTTGACCTGAACGGTCAGCATCGTGATCCGCAACAAGTTCTGGAACAGGTCCCACGCGTGCGTCGTGGCAGTGTCGAATCCGGTCTTCTCCTCGGTCCCAACGGGGTCGAACATGCGCACACCGACAGGAACGATGCTGCGCCAGGACGCGATCCAATCTTCCTTCCGGCCGGCGTTCCATAATTCGGCATGCCGGGCGGCGTGCGCCAGTCGAGCCTCCCGAGTGGGCACCTTCGTCATGATTGAGCCTCGCTTTCAACGACACGCAGATCAGATGCGCTTACAGTCAGCATTCCAGACAAAAGACTAGACACTTGTCCATCGATACACAACCCGGTAGAAGTGACAATCTCTCTCGCGATCACGCCTACGACCGCCGCACGACCCGATAACTGACCGGTCACCACCACGCTTTTCCGTTCGGCGCGTCCAGATTCGACAACGAAATCACTCCACGTTCGAACCTGCCGAACGTATATTCGGTTTCCAATAGTTGTCGACCGTTGCAATATCAACTGCTCAACACCCATTTCCGACTAGGTTTGACTGTCAATAGTTGGCCGTAGTAATGGCTTTCAGCCGTACGGCAGGGGTTAGCGGTTCGACTCCCCCAGGCTCCACCGAATGGTCGCGGCGGCGGCGCGTAATCTCCGGAACGGGATGCTGTCGCCGACCCTGGAGCTGGATTCCCGCGCACGCGAAAGCGTGCGCTCGCCGCATCGCAGGCAGCCGGGATTGTGCTCCCCCTGCGACGGCGGTGGGGTACCGTCGAGGGGCGTCACGGGTCCGCTGGAACGTTCGGTTCCGGATCGGCGAGTTAGGGAGCGAGGCTGAAATGTCCACTGTGCCAAAGCTTCCCGATTGGGCAGAGGACGACATCGATCCACGGGTGCCGAGCATCGCGCGCATCTACGATCATCTGCTCGGCGGATCGCACAATTTCGCGGTGGACCGGGAGTGGGCGGACGATCTGGAACGCCGGTGGCCGGGCATCACGCGGGCGACGTGGGCGAATCGCGCTTTCCTGCGCCGGGTGATCACCTATTGCGCCGAGGCGGGTATCACTCAGTTCCTCGATATCGGCTCGGGCATCCCGACCGCGGGCAATATCCACGAGATCCTGACCGAGCTGGGCGTGAACGGGCAGGTCGTGTACGTGGACAACGATCCGGTCGCCTTCCTGATGGGCCGTCGGATCCTGGCCGGCATCCCGTGGGCGACGGCGATTCGCGGCGACTTCCGCGACCTGGACACGCTGGTGCGTTCGCCGGAGGTCGAACAACATATCGACTTCACGAAACCCGTTGCCGTACTGGTGCTTTCGATTCTGCACGTGGTCGGCGACGAGATGGATCCGCACGGTGTGCTCGGTCGGCTGCGCGATGTTTTGCGCCCCGGCAGTCACCTGGCGATCTCGCACTTCACCAATGAGGGCTGGTCCCAGGAGCGGCTCGAGGAACTGCTCGAACTGACCCGCTCGACGACCACACCGGGCCGGCCGCGCTCGGCGGCCGAGATCGCCGCGCTGTTCGACGGATTCGAACTCGTCGAGCCCGGTATCGTCCAGGTCCCGCTGTGGCGGCCCGATTCGGACGAGCCGCAGGAGACCCGGTACCTGGACTGGCTCGGCGGCGTCGGCGTCAAACGCTGAACCCGACACGCCTTCGCCGCAAGTAGCGACACGCGATGGCGCTCGAAGGACGCTGGACAAAGCCCGCACGCGGGGCGAAGCTTTAGCCCGTGGACCCCGACGACTGGCATCGGTTGCTCGAGCGGCTGACCGGGATCTCCGCCGATCTCGCCGAGACGGTGAGATTGGAGGTCGCGGTGCGCGAGCCGGGAAACGCGACGACGGCCGCGTTCGAGCAGATGCTGCCCGACCTGGAACAACTCGCCGAGGGTACCGACGATGTGGCCGTTCTGCGCTCGCTGCTGGGCCTGCCGCCGCGTCGGCGCCCCTGTTCCGCGGAGGATATCGCCGGTGTCGTCAACGGCGATCTGGAGACCGTACAGCGCGTGCTGGTCGGCATGATCCGTCAGCGCGCGGCCGAGCCCGACGACCGCTGACACCCGCGCGAATTGTCCGGTGCGACAGATTCATTCGCGGGCGACGCTCGCATTGTGGTAACCGGCCACCGCGGTGCGCAATCGCGTCACCGCCGCCGCGTAGCGCCGGTACTCGATATCACCCAGCACCGGCCCGCGAGCATGAGCCACATTTCCGGCGTATTCGACTGCGGCGCAGAGCACTTCGCTCTCGGCCGTGACTCGTCGAGCAGACTCTGGAATCTCGCGATCAAGGCCATTTCCCGGCGGATGCGAACGAACCGTGCCGATCGGTCAGCGCGATCAGTTCGTGCCCAGCCACCCGGCCGCGTCCAGCCGGAACGCGGTAGGCGCCACGACCGTGCGCAGAGCGTCCTCCATCGCTCGCAGGCGACTGTCCCCCAACGCTTCACTCCAGGTGGCGCGAATCCGATCGAAGATCGCGGCCGAGCGGGCCAGTGCGTCGAACCCTCGCGGGGTCAGCCGCACGATCCGGCGGCGGGCGTCGGCGGGATCCGTGGCCCGTTCGGCATACCCCACGACAACGAGGCGGTCGACGGTCTTGCCCGCGGCCTGTTTGGTGACCCCGAGACGGCGGGCGACCTCGGTGGCGGTCGAGCCTTCCGGGCCGATCGCCTGCATGGCGAACCCGTGCGCCGGGCGCATATCCGGGTGCCCCTGCTCGGCGAGCTCGGCGTGCAGCTCGTCGATCACCGTCCGGAATCCCGCGAAGAGCAGCAGCGGCAGCTCATAGCCCGGAGGTGCGCTCTTGCCGAAATCGACAACCTGGTTTACCGTTTGATCGTCAACCATGTTGTCCATCTTAGGAGGACCCGATGTTCACCGCACACACCGTCGACACCGCCCCGGAAGCGTCCCGGGAGGCGATGCGGATGGTCACCGCCGAATGGGGCGGCAACCTGCCCGATGCCGTGGCCAAGCTGGCCGGCGCGCCCGAGCTGCTGAACGGATTCCTGGCCCTCAGCCGCAGCTTCGACAACTGCACCCTCGACCCGCTGGCCCGGGAGGTGGTCATCATGATCATCGCGGTCCGCAACGGCTGTCACGTCTGCGTCCGCATCCACACCGCCAGACTCCGCGCGGCAGGCGGTGACACCGGCCTGATCACCGCCCTGCGGGCGCAAGAACCGTTGTCCGACAAGCGACTCGACGCCATCAGAGTCTTCACCCTGACAGTCCTGGCCACCACCGGCGCCATCGACGACGACACCCTCGCAGCCCTGCTCGCACACGGCTACACCCACCGCAACGCCCTGGAAATCGTCCTGGGCATCGGCGCCTACACGATGTCCACCTTCGCCAACCGCATGGTCCGCGCGGCCTGATCACCACATCGACGCACCGAAATGACGAATGCCCCCGACCGAAACCATCGACCGAGGGCATTTCATGAAGTGTGGGCCTAGGAGGACTTGAACCTCCGACCTCTTCGTTATCAGCGAAGCGCTCTAACCGCCTGAGCTATAGGCCCGTGTGGGCTGGGGTTTTGTTGTCCCGAACCGAGAGCAAAGATTACCCGACCACCCGGGGTACAACCAAAACCGCTGGTAGAGAGGTGTGCGGACGAGAACGGCCGGACCTGCGGCGGGCAGGTCCGGCCGTGGTGGAGCAGGGTCAGTCGGGGTCGGCCAGGGTTACCTGGATACCGCCGACGAGGTCGGTGCACTGGTTGTAGATGAAGACACCGACCGTGGACAGGGCCGTCATCAGTACGACGTTGATCAGGCCGATGACCGCGGCGTAGCCGAAAACGGTGCCCGCGTCGATCAGCGCGGAGGAGTTCGAGTTGTTGTCGGACACCATATCGGTGAACGTGCTGTTCAGACGGTCCCAGACACCCATGCCGGACAGCACGATGTACAGGAAGCCGACCGCCAGCATCCAGACGAAGAACATCGCCACGCTGATCACCAGCGAGATCTTCAGCGTCGACCACGGATCGATGTGCCGCAGCTGGACGGTCGCGCGCAGCGGCTGACCGGTGGACGCGGCCTGGACCACGGCCTGCGGGACCGCGGGCGAGACGGGCTGCTGCGTGGCCGTGTGATGCTCCGAGGGCGGCAGCGGATGACGCAGCTCGGACAGGTCCGGCATGTCCTTGACCAGCTCCGGACGCGCGATGCTGCGGGTGGGTCCGTCGATGCCGACGGACTTCACCATCGCCGCCTCCTTGCGCGCGGCCTTGGCGGCCAGGTCCGCGGTGGTGCGGGCATTACCCGAACCACCCAGACCCACCGACTGCGGCCGACCCTTCACCGGCGCCTGGCCCGGACGGTTCAGGTTCGACTGCGGCTCGCGCTGCGGCAGCTGTGACCACCCCTCCTCGAACCGGGAGCCGCTCTCGGCCTTGGCCGACTCGCCCGATTCCTCCGGCTTCGCGGAATCGGCTGACTTATCGGTCTTTTCGGGCGTACTGCCCGACCCGCCGTCATCCGTGGACGTCGCCCGCGAAATGGGGCGCGGCGGAATCGGCGATGATGCTATCCGCTCGGTCACACCGTTGGCGTGGGGCCGCTCGTCGTTCGGCTGGTTCGGAGTGGTCAATGGGGATTCCTTAGATCCGTTGTGCCGCCGCTGCTCGGGTAAAACTACTTCTTCTCGGAACCACTGGTGTCGTCTTCGCCGGGAACCTCGTCGGGCTCGTCCGCGTTACGAGCGATCGCAAGCAACGTATCTCCCTCACCGAGATTCATCAATCGCACGCCCTTGGTCTGACGCCCGGCCTTGCGAACCTGTTTCGCCGCGGTCCGGATGACACCACCACCGGAAGTGATCGCGTAGAGCTCGTCCTCATCGTCGACGATGAGCGCACCCACCAGACTGCCACGACGCTGGTCGTACTGAATAGTCAGGACGCCTTTTCCGCCTCGGCCCTGTGCGGTGTACTCCTCGATCGCGGTCCGCTTGGAATAGCCGCCGGATGTGGCGACCAGCAGATACGTATCGTCACGAACCACGTTGAGCGACAACAGTTCGTCATCGGTGTTGAACCGCATGCCCTGTACGCCGGAGGTGGCCCGGCCCATCGGACGCAGCACCTCGTCGTTCGCGGGGAAGCGGATCGACTGCCCGTGCGCGGAGACCAGCAGCAGATCGTCGTCCGCCGAGCACAGCGCCGCGCCGACCAGTTCGTCGGTGTCGCGCAGATTCACCGCGACGATGCCGCCGGTGCGGTTGGAATCGAAATCGGTCAGCTTGGACTTCTTCACCAGACCATTGCGCGTGGCCAGCACCAGATACGGCGCGTCCTCGTAGGTCTTGATCTGGATGACCTGGGCGATCTTCTCCTCCGGCTGGAAGGCCAGCAGATTCGCCACGTGCTGACCGCGGGCGGTGCGGGCCGCCTCGGGCAGCTCGTACGCCTTGGTCCGGTACACCCGGCCCAGGTTCGTGAAGAACAGCAGCCAATCGTGGGTCGACGTGACGAAGAAATGCTTGACCAGGTCGTCCTGCTTGAGGCCGGCGCCCTGCACACCCTTACCGCCGCGCTTCTGGCTGCGGTACAGATCGGTCTTGGTGCGCTTGGCATATCCGGTTTCGGTGATCGTGACGACCACGTCCTCGCGGGCGATCAGATCCTCGTCGGCGACATCGCCGTCGGCGGAGATGATCCGGGTGCGCCGGTCGTCGCCGTATTTGTCGACGATTTCCTTCAGCTCGTCGCGCACGATCGCGCGCTGCCGCTCCGGCTTGTCCAGAATGTCCTTCAAATCGGCGATCTCGGCCTCGATCTTGGCCAACTCGTCGACGATCTTCTGCCGTTCCAGGGCCGACAGGCGGCGCAGCTGCATATCGAGGATGGCCGTGGCCTGGATCTCATCGATGTCCAGCAGTTCCATCAGGCCGGTGCGCGCGGTGTCGGTATTGGCCGAACGCCGGATCAGGGCGATGACCTCGTCCAGCGCGTCCAGGGCCTTGACCAGTCCACGCAGGATGTGGGCGCGTTCCTCGGCCTTGCGCAGCAGGTAGCGGGTGCGCCGGACGATGACGTCCAACTGGTGCTCGACGTAGAGCCGGATCATCTGATCCAAGCGCAGCGTGCGCGGTACGCCGTCGACGATGGACAGCATGTTCGCGCCGAAACTGGTCTGCAGCTGGGTGTGCTTGTAGAGGTTGTTCAGCACCACCTTGGCCACGGCGTCGCGCTTGACCGTGACCACGATCCGCATACCCGCGCGATCCGAGGACTCGTCGTGGATATCGGAGATGCCCGCGATCTTGCCGTCCTTGACCTGCTCGGCGATCGCGTTGATGAAGTTGTCCGTGTTGACCTGGTACGGCAGCTCGGTGATGACGATCGTGGTGCGGCCGCGGTTGTCCTCCTCGATCTCCACCACACCGCGCATGCGGATCGAACCGCGCCCGGTGGTGTAGGCGTCGTGGATGCCCTGCGTGCCGACGATCAGGCCGTGCGTCGGGAAGTCCGGGCCCTTGACCCGCTCCATGCACGCGGCGAGGGTGGCCTCCTCGTCGGCGTCGTAATTCTCCAGCGCCCAGTAGATCGCCTCGGCGAGTTCGTTCAGGTTGTGCGGCGGGATGTTGGTCGCCATTCCGACCGCGATGCCGTTGCTGCCGTTCATCAACAGGTTCGGCACCCGGCTGGGGAGAACCACCGGTTCCTGCGAACGACCGTCGTAGTTCGGCGTGAAATCGACTGTCTCATGGTCGATTTCGCGCAGCAGCTCCATGGCCAGCGGCGTGAGGCGGCATTCGGTGTAACGCATGGCGGCCGCGCCGTCGTTACCGCGGGAACCGAAGTTGCCCTGGCCGTCCACCAGCGGATACCGCAGCGACCAGGGCTGCGCCATGCGGACGAGGGTGTCGTAGATCGAGGCGTCGCCGTGCGGGTGGTAGTTACCCATCGTTTCGGCGACCGGGCGCGCGGATTTCACATAGCCGCGATCGGGGCGATACCCGTTGTCGTACATCGCGTACAGCACGCGGCGGTGCACCGGCTTGAGGCCGTCGCGAACCTCGGGCAGAGCGCGCCCGACGATCACGCTCATCGCGTAATCGATGTAGCTGCTCTGCATTTCGTTCTGGATGTCGACCGGTTCGATCCGGTCGCCACCACCGCCGGGCGGCAGTGTCGTCTCAGTCATGAAGTCTCCTTTGTAGTCCTGTTCTGCGGCACGGTGATTCGCGCCGGACTACACGTCGAGGAAGCGAACGTCCTTGGCATTGCGGGTGATGAAGCTGCGACGGGCCTCGACGTCCTCGCCCATCAGAACGGAGAACAGCTCGTCGGCAGCGGCGGCGTCGTCCAGGGTGACCAGGCGCAGCACGCGCACCGCCGGGTCCATCGTGGTCTCCCACAGCTCCTTGGCGTTCATCTCGCCCAGACCCTTGTAGCGCTGGACACCGTCGTCCTTGTTGATCTTCTTGCCCGCGGCCAGGCCCGCCTCGAGCAGACCGTCGCGCTCGCGGTCGGAGTAGGCGAACTCCGGATCCGAACGCTGCCACTTGAGCTTGTACAGCGGCGGCTGGGCCAGGAATACGTGACCGTGTTCGACCAGCGGGCGCATGAAGCGGAACAGCAGCGTCAGCAGCAGGGTCGAGATGTGCTGACCGTCGACGTCGGCGTCGGCCATCAGCACGATCTTGTGATACCGCAGCTTGGCGATGTCGAACTCGTCGTGGATGCCGGTGCCGAAGGCGGTGATGATCGACTGCACCTCGTTGTTCTTCAGCACGCGGTCGATGCGGGCCTTCTCGACGTTGATGATCTTTCCGCGCAGCGGCAGGATCGCCTGGTACATCGAATCGCGGCCGGACTTCGCCGAACCGCCGGCGGAGTCACCCTCGACGATGTAGATCTCCGACTTCGTCGGATCCTTCGAGCGGCAGTCGGCCAGCTTACCGGGCAGCCCGCCCAGATCCGTCGCGCTCTTGCGGCGCACCAGCTCACGAGCCTTACGCGCGGCGACGCGGGCCTGCGCGGAGGAAACCGCCTTGTTCACAATGGTTTTCGCATCGGCCGGATTGGCCTCGAACCAGTGCGCCAGATGCTCGTTGCAGGTGCGCTGCACGAAGGATTTGACCTCGGTATTACCGAGTTTGGTCTTGGTCTGGCCCTCGAACTGCGGCTCGCCGACCTTCACGCTGACGATCGCGGCTAGGCCCTCGCGGATATCGTCGCCGGTGAGGTTGCCGTCCTTCTCCTTGAGAAGTTTCTTGTCCTTGGCGTACTTGTTCACCACCGTGGTCAGGGCCGCACGGAAACCTTCCTCGTGCGTACCGCCCTCATGGGTGTTGATGGTGTTCGCGAAGGTGTGCACGGACTCGGAATAACCCGAATTCCACTGCATCGCGACCTCGAGCTCGTGGCCCGGGCCCTTGCCGGTGAAGGCCACCACGGTGTTGTGGATCGGCTGCTTGGTCCGGTTGATGTGCTTGACGAAGTCCTCGAGGCCACCCGGGTAGTGATACGTGCGGGTCTTGACCTTGTGCTCGGCCGCCGCGGCTTCATCGGCGTGCTTGGGCGCCTCGGCGGTCTCGCTCACCACCTCTTCGGTGACCTCCGACTCGGCCACCCGCTCATCGGTCAGGGTGATGGTCAGGCCCTTGTTGAGGAAGGCCATCTCCTGCAGACGCCGGGACACGGTCTCGAAGTTGAAGAACGTGGTCTCGAAGATGTTCGGGTCCGGCCAGAACCGGATGGTGGTGCCGGTGCGCTTGGTCGACTCGCCCTGGATCAGCTTGCCGGGCTTGGCATCCTTGTACTCCTGGCTCCAGTGGTGACCGTCGTAGTCGATCTCGGCCTGCAGGCGAGTGGACAGCGCGTTCACCACCGAGATGCCGACGCCGTGCAGACCGCCGGACACCGCATAGGACTCGGAGTCGAACTTGCCGCCCGCGTGCAGCTGGGTCATGACCACCTCGATGGTGGGGATGCCCTGGGCGTGCATGCTGGTCGGAATACCGCGGCCGTCGTCGACGACCTCGACACCGCCATCGGCGAGCAGGGTGACATCGACGCGGGTGGCGTAACCTGCCATCGCCTCGTCGACGGAGTTGTCGACAACTTCCCAGATCAGGTGGTGCAGACCGCGCTCGCCGGTGGAACCGATGTACATACCGGGGCGCTTGCGTACCGCCTCGAGTCCCTCGAGAACGGTGATGGATTCGGCACCGTAGGTCTGCTTACCTGACTTGGGGTTGGTCGAGCCGCTTGCATTGGAGTCGTTGGCAGCCACTGCTCGGTAGCTCTCCTTACTTGCTGATCCCTCGGCACGACGCCAGAGGCGCACACGTCGGACCCCAGATGGTTTCTGCTCGAGATGTCGAACCGCTCGAGAATTATGGGCCCAGCGGGCGGCAGCACGGAACGTGCCGAGGGTATCGCCGCTAGTTACCTCACCATCCTACTGGTACGCCCGGCACAGGATGCACCTATGACACCCCTGACAGCGTCGTGAGTGAGATAAATCGAACCGCATCGGGTCCGGTTGTAGGTCCGAATGTCCCGTAAGCCTCCGTGGCCGATCGGCTGCTGTGCGACCACTGCGCCGACCCGGCATACCCGATCCCGGCGCGGGATCGGTTGCGGCACTCGCCGTTACCCGCGGACCTTCCGGTTCCACGTGAAACGGATCAGCCGTAGGTATCGCGCGGGCCCAGCCCCTTCACGTGGCGAGCGCCCTTGCGCCAGCTGGGCGCGGCGGGGCCGCTGATCTTGAGCGTCTTGACCACGCCCTGCCCGACGGCCGCGTTGATCTTGGCCAGCAGTTGAGCCTGCAACATCCGCAACTGGGTGGCCCAGGCGGTCGATTCGGCCTGAATACTCAGCACACCGTCGGTGAGCGAGATGGGCGTCGCGTGGGTCGCGATGTCCTCACCGACCACATTCGGCCAGCGGCCGAAAACCATGCCCTCGGCGACTTTCCCGGACCAGCCACGGCTCTTGGCCAACGCACCGGCGACCGTGGAGAGCAATTGCGGATCACGTTCATCGGGGCGAGCGCCCGACCAGCCGCGGCGCCGCAGCGCCCGCACCCCGCCCTTCCGCGGCGAGGCCCTCCCCTGTCCTACCGCCTTGCCGCTGGCCTTGGCCGCGGCGCGGGCCTCCTCGAGCGCGCGGCGGGCCAGATCTATTCCGCGCAACTCCGGCCCGGAGTCGCCGGACGACGATGCGGCGGCCTCGTCGGGTCCGGAATCCATGGCGCCATCCTCGGTCGTCGATCTGTGGATAAGAAGGCTAGTCGGTCTGCGCGCAGACACGCCCCGACACCGGGGAGTGTCACACCACCGTGTTGTGACAGCCGCGAACGTCAAGATGTGGTGGGCGACACCTGATTCGCGATATGCGAGGTCCGCTCGTCGGCCGCACCGGTGGTTTCCACTCGCAACGGGGTCGCCTCGAGTTCGGCCGGGACGTCCTCGGGCACTGCCGCGGTGATCAGCACCTGTTCGGCGGTCGCGGCGACGGCGGCCAGGGCGGCGCGCCGACGACGGTCCAGTTCGGCGAAGACATCGTCGAGCATGAGGATCGGATCGGTGCCCATTCCACGCAGCAATTCGAAGGCCGACAACCGCAGCGCCAGCGCGAACGACCACGATTCCCCATGGCTGGCAAAGCCTTTCGCAGGCGCCGAGCCCAGCATGAGTTCCAGATCGTCACGGTGCGGCCCGACCAGGCACACCCCGCGCTCGAGTTCTTTCGGCCGGGCCTGCGCCAGCTCACTCAGCATGAGCGCCGCCAAAGCCTCGACGTCCTCGGGCTGTGGATCGCGGGCCGGGTCCAGCAATTCCGGGGGCAGATATCCGCTGCGATAGCGGATCGACGCGGTGCGCGATTCCGGGGCGATCGAGCGATACGCCTGTTCCAAATGGGGGTACAGGTCGTGTACCAGCCGCAGCCGCTGAGCCAGTAGTTCGGCGCCGTGGGTGGCCAGATGTCCGTCCCAGACGTCCAGGGTGCTCAGTTCCGTAGCCGGTCCCGAACGTGAACGCGCCTGTCTGCCAGCGGTTTTCAATAGCGCCGAGCGCTGGCGCAGTACTCGGTCGTAGTCCGAACGCACACCGGCCAGCCTGGGCAGACGGGCTGTGCACAACTCGTCGAGGAAGCGCCGTCGTTCGGAGGGGTCGCCCCGGACCAGGGCCAGATCCTCCGGAGCGAACAACACCGTCTGCAGAATGCCGAGGATCTCGCGGGTGCGCCGGACCGGAGAACGGTTGATCTGTGCGCGATTGGCCGAACCCTGATTCAACTCCACATCGACGCGCAACTCGCGGCCGGCGTTCACCACCGTCGCCCCGAGCCGAGATCGCTGCGCGCCCAGGCGAATCAGCGGTGCGTCCGAAGCCACCCGATGTGAGCCGAGTGTGGACAGATAACCGACCGCCTCGACCAGATTGGTCTTGCCGTTGCCATTGGCACCCAGGAAAAGCGTTCGGCCTGGGGATAATTCGAGATCGACCTCGGCCCAGGAGCGAAAATCACGCAGCGTCAATGTCCGCACGTACATCGCTCAGTCCACCACTCCGGTCGTCAACATTTGTCCACAGTTGTCCGGACAACGCCGGTGCGGACTCAGCCCGGCAGACGCACCGGCATCAACAAGTAGATGTAGTCGGTGGACAACGCGGCGAACGAACCCGAGTCGAGCACCTCCGGCTCCTCCTCGCCGGTCGGGGTGAGGACCGCCGGACGACTCGGCGTGGTGAATCCGAAGGTCACCCGGTCCGAATGCAGTGCGGACAGGCCGTCGTTGAGGTAGCCGGGATTGAAGGCGATGGTCAGCGGCTCACCGCGGAACTCGGCCTCGAGCCACTCCTCGGCTCGGCCCGCGTCGTCGCCGCCGGCCGAGAGCTGCAGGCCCTGATCGGAGAATTCCAGCCGGACCTGGGCACCGCGTTCGGCAACCAGCGCGACGCGTTTGATGGCCTCGATCAGTGCCGCGACCTCGAGGGTGGCGATGGAGGTGTGCTCCTTGGGGAGCAATTGGCGGAACTTGGGGAATTCCGCATCCAGCAGCCGAGTGGTGGTGCGGCGGCCGCCGTTGACGATGCCGAGCAGGCCGTCGGTGCCGGTGCCGAAGGCGAGTTGCACCGGTGCGTCGGAAGCGCCGAGCGTCTTGGCCGATTCGGACAGGGTGCGCGCCGGAACCAGCACCGCGGTCTCCACATCGGGCCGACCGGGCTGCCATTCCAGGTGGCGGACCGCGAGCCGGAACCGGTCGGTGGCCGCGAGGACGATCTTGTCGCCCTCGATCTCGACCCGGATGCCGGTGAGCATGGGGAGGGTGTCGTCACGGCCGGCGGCGACGGCGACCTGGCCGACGGCCGAACCGAAGACATCCACACCGAGTTGACCGGTCTGCGGAGGAAGTTCGGGAAGCTGTGGATAATCCTCGACCGGCATGGTCGGCAGGGAGAACTTGGCGCTGCCGCAGGCGATCAGCACGCGGGTGCCGTCGACCGAGACGTCGACGGGCTTGTTGGACAGGGCCTTGGTGATGTCGGCGAGCAGGCGGCCGGAGACCAGGACCTGTCCCGGACCGGCGACCTCGGCGGCCACTCGCATCTGCGCGGAGACCTCGTAGTCGAAACCCGACACCGTGAGCCCGTCCTCGCCCGCGACGAGCAGGACGCCACCGAGCACGGGAACCGGCGGCCGCGAGGGCAGACTCCGAGCCACCCAGGCGACGGATTCGGCGAAATCCTCGCGAGCGACCCGAAACTTCATGCTTGCAAGCTCCATCGCCCGGTATTTCCTCTCCCAGTCTCGATCGGTCGTGATCTTTTCGGCCCGGCAGTGCGGGTTGCTGCAGGAGGTGCTCGATCGGTCTCCAGCATTCGTCCCACCGGAGTGTGACACAGGCGACCGACACCAAACCGTACCCGCGGATGAGCCTACCGACTACGTCACCCCTCCCGGTGCGTCGGATACGGGATGCGCGACCGGGCGCGGTTCCGGTCCGCATCGGGTTCGCCCGAGGGGTGTCCGTCTTGCTCCCTGCCAATCGATACGGGTTGGGGACGAAGCTCCGTCGTGCCGATCCGTGCCGATCCGACTTTCCACACCGCCTGTTTTAAAAGAGAGATCTCTAGAAGAAGAACTGAAGTAGTAGTAGGCGCTGTGGATTCTGTGGACTCCCGGCGAATCCCCTGTTGGGAGGGCGCGGCGGCATGGGGATGTCGAGCGGGTGACTCGAGGATGAACATCGAGTCGTTGTGGACTCCGCGGATCTGTCCCAAGTCCATCCTCGAGCCATCCTCGAGTTCTTCCATGCCGATCCGCCTGTTGTGCACACATGTGCACCATCCCGTGCAGAACGGGTGGATTCCTCGAGGACCTGACAAGGAGTCCTCGAGGAATCCACAAGCCGAATCGGCCATCGAGCCTGGTCAGGCCTCGAGGATGAATCAGGGTGTGCACTCTGTGTACTAACCGCTGTGAGTAGCCGATGCACAGATTCCTCCCCAGAGCTGTGCGCAACTCCGTGGACAGCCGGTGGAATCCTCGAGGACTCCACAAGAATTCCTCGAGGACTCCACATACGAAAAAACCCCTTCACCCAGGTCAACCGGGTGAAGGGGATGTGGATCCGTTCAGCGGGAGCGCTGTTTGATTCGGGCTGTTAGTTCTTGCACCTGGTCGTACACCCGGCGGCGCTCGGTCATCTCCTTGCGGACCTTCTTCTCCGCGTACATCACCGTGGTGTGATCGCGGCCGAATGCCTGGCCGATCTTGGGCAGCGACAGATCGGTGAGTTCGCGGCACAGATACATCGCGATCTGCCGGGCCTGTGCGAGCGGCCGCGCCTTACCCGGGCCGGTCAGCTCTTCCAAGGTGGTGTTGAAGTACTCCGCGGTCACGGCCATGATCGTCGAGGCGGTGATCTCCAGGGTGGTGGTGTCGGGCATCAGATCGCGCAGCACCACTTCGGCCAGTGACAGATCCAGCGGCTGGCCGTTGAGCGAAGCGAACGCCGTCACCCGGATCAGCGCACCCTCGAGTTCGCGGATATTGCGTTCGACCCGGCTGGCGATCAGTTCGAGCACGTCGTGCGGGACGTCGAGCCGGTCCATTCGCGCCTTCTTGCGCAGAATCGCGATGCGGGTCTCGAGTTCGGGCGGCTGCACATCGGTGATCAGTCCCCATTCGAACCGGGTGCGTAGCCGCTCTTCCAGGGTGGCCAGCTGTTTGGGCGGGCGGTCCGAGGACACCACGATCTGCTTGTTCGCGTTGTGCAGGGTGTTGAAGGTGTGGAAGAACTCCTCCTGGATGCCTTCCTTGCCCTCGATGAACTGGATGTCGTCGACCAGCAGGATGTCGGTCTCGCGGTAGCGCCGCTTGAACGCCACTTTGCGGTCGTCGCGGAGGCTGTTGATGAAGTCGTTGGTGAATTCCTCGGTCGAGACGTACTTCACCCGCATGCCCGGAAACAGTCGCTGGGCGTAGTGGCCGGCCGCGTGCAGCAAGTGCGTCTTGCCCAAACCCGAAGCGCCCCAAACGAATAACGGGTTGTAGGCGCGGGCCGGCGCCTCGGCGATCGCCACCGCGGCCGCATGCGCGAACCGGTTGGACGCACCGATGACGAATGTCTCGAAGGTGTACTTGGCGTTCAGGCTCGCCGAGGAGGGAGCCGATGCGGACGGCGCCGGGGCCGCCGGTTCGGGTGATTTGGCGAAGTAGGTCGGCCACGAGTTGTGCGCGTTGACGACCGGCTCGTCGTCCTCGTGCTCGCCCGGCACCGGACGATGCTGCGGTGCGGGCTCGGAATCGGGCGCGAACAACGACTCCTGTCCCGGCGGAACGGGGACGTTCCGCACCGGAGGTAGATCGATATCACGTCGTTGGGGGGTTGCGTGACCGTGGTTGGGGATGCTCGGCAATTCTCCGGCCATCGGCGCGGTGACGTATTCGGGCTGGGGATAATCGTCGTGACCCGGATATTCGGGCGGTGTGTGATAGCGCTGTGCGGCGTAGTCGGGGGCCGCTTGGTAGTCGGTCGGCGCGGGATAGTTCACAGGCTCGCGGGGAGCGCGCGGATGTTCGCGCAGCCGATCCGGACGCGAGGTGAGCCGAGCGTGCCGGGGCGGGCCGCTCGCACGATCGGCCGGCGGGGCCGCCGGCGCCGCGATGCGCACGCCGAGTCCCTCCACCTGCGGGCCGAGCCGCCGCGCCAGCGATCGGAGGATGGGCTCGCGCAGATCGCGCTCGATCGCCTCCTGTGCGAGTGAGGACGGCACCGAGAGCAGCGCGAATCCCTGTGCCACCGTCAGCGGTTTGACCAGGCCCAACCACGCCTTCTGGGCATTGGAAACCGGGGGTATGGCACCATCACCGGATCCTGTGGTGAGCTCGGCGACCACCTCCGGCCACACGGCGGTCAACACGTTCTGCTCGTCGTCCACGTATACTTCCTCCCCGATACAGGTCGCTAGGAGCCGACGGTCGGCATCGCCCGCAACCCCCGGTGGCATGAGCGTCGACGTGGCCGTCCTGGATGGCTGGGGGCCATAAGAATATGCCACTCCACGGGTCTTTCCACACAATTATCCACAGATGTGGACAACCCTATCCGGATGGCTTGCGCTGTACACATTCCCCCTGTGGCGCCCGGACCAGCGCTTCTATAGCAATCTGCTAGCTACGCACCCTATATGCTGCAGTGACCCTCCGGCAAGGGGCACTTCGGGCGTTGCGCACGATCCGGTCTCGGCGGGCGCCCGGGACCAGCGGAAGTGGTGTGGATCGCATCGAGGGACCCGGGTTTGACCCTGTCGGAGCTGATCAGTACCCTCGTACAGTCACCCATTGACGTGGTGCTGAGTGCCTGCTGCCCAGGGTAGCGTGGCTGGTGTACCCCGATGGGAGTTGCTCCGATACGGACATCGTCCGCCGTCGCGAGCGCGAAAGAGTTTCACCCACCAGCTTCGGGCGTCACTGGGCGCCCACCTACTCGAGGAGTGTCGACCGTGGCCAAGGGCAAGCGGACGTTCCAGCCGAACAACCGTCGTCGGGCGCGGGTCCACGGGTTCCGTCTCCGGATGCGGACCCGCGCGGGCCGCGCCATCGTGTCGGCGCGGCGCGGCAAGGGCCGCGCCAAGCTCACGGCCTGATTCATCGGCACCGGTATCGGCGTCATGCCCTGTTCGCCGTTCGGTCCGCTCATTTCCACCCGTTACGTGCTCGGACACTCAGGTGTTGCCTGAGCCGTATCGGCTGCATCATCGTGCCGAATTCTCCCGGACGGTGCGGCACGGCCGACGAATCGGGAGACATGATCTTGTCGTGCACGTATTCCTCACACCCGCACAGCAGGCGGACGGCAGCACACCGTCCGTACGGCGCGGCGGGCCGAGGTTCGGTCTGATCGTCAGCAAGGCGGTGGGTCCCGCGGTGGTACGTCACCGTGTGGCCCGCCGCCTGCGTCATATCTGCGCCGGCGTGGTCGATACCCTGCCCGATGCGGCGGATGTCGTGATCCGCGCCCTGCCGGGGGCGGCCGACGCCGACAGTGCCGATTTGGATCGGCAGGTGCGTTCCGCCCTGCGCAAACTACTTCCGCCGCAGTCTTGCGCGGATACAGGTGTTGCGGAATACGGCAGGTCCTCATGAACCGGCTGCGGGCGTTGGCCGCACTACCGGCGAAAGTTCTGATCTTTTTCATCGAGCTGTACAGAACCTATGTTTCCCCCACCCGGATGCCGGTATGCCGATTCACCCCCACCTGTAGTGAATACGCGGTGACAGCATTGCGCACCCGAGGGCTGTTCATCGGTCTCGGACTGACGGCCGTGCGTTTGGCCAAATGTGCGCCCTGGCACCCTGGAGGGTGGGACCCCGTTCCGGAGCGCAAGCGGAAAGGGGCTGCTGCCGATCCGGGAACGCCCGAGAACTCTGCGACCGAGCCGAGCCAGGCGACCGACGCGGCGGCCGAACACAAGCCTTTGAAGGGGTCGCCGCGCGCGGTGACCGGCGACACGACCGACGGGAGTACTTAGAGCCGTGCTCAATTTCATCTATTACCCAGTGTCCTGGATCTTATGGTTCTGGCACAAAGCCTTCGGGCTCGCACTGGGCAATGACAACGGGTTCGCCTGGGCGCTGTCCGTGGTGTTCCTGGTGTTCACACTCCGTCTGGTCCTGTACTGGCCGTTCGTGAAGCAGGTACGCACCACCCGCCAGATGCAGCAACTGCAGCCGAAGATCAAGGAACTGCAGAAGAAGTACAAGAACGATCGCCAGAAGATGGCGCTCGAGATGCAGAAGCTGCAGAAGGAACACGGTTTCAACCCGCTCATGGGCTGCCTGCCCGTGCTTGCCCAGGTGCCGGTATTCATCGGCCTGTACCACGTGCTGCGCTCGTTCAACCGGGTCGGGGTGACCAGTGGTCTACCCGGCTTCGGACACGGTGGCGGCATGACCGCGTACGCGAATGCACACACCCCGAACTACGCGTTCGGTGTCGACGATGTGCAGTCGTTCCTGCGAGCGCGGATCTTCGGGGCGCCGATCTCCGCGGCGATCACCACTCCCAAATCGCAGATGCAGGCGTTCGCCGATTACGGCGGCATTCCCGAGATCTCGCACATGATCGCCGTTGCCGTCCCGCTGATGGTGATCGCGGGTCTGGCGACTCACTTCAACGCGCGCGCATCGGTGGCCCGTCAGCGGGCGACTGGCGTCTCGGTGGATCCGACGGGTATGGGCGGCGGCGGTTCGCCGAGCCCGATGGGGCCGAACCAGGCCGAGCTGATGAACAAGCTGGCGCTGTACGTCTTCCCGCTCGGTGTGATCGTCGGTGGTCCGTTCCTGCCGATCGCGATCTTGCTCTACTGGGTGTCCAACAACATCTGGACCTTCGGTCAGCAGCACATCGTGTTCAAACAGATCGAGAAGGAAGACGAACACAAGAAGCAGGAGGCGCTCGAGCGCCGCGCGCAGAATGCTCCCAAGCCGGGCGCCAAGCCTGATAACCGTCGGAAACGCGGACCCGCGGTGACCGATACTCCGGTCGAGGCGACCGCGGATGCTTCCGATATCCCTGTCACTGACGATTCGACGGTATCGAAGAACGGCACCGGACAGTCGAAGAACGGAACCACGCCGTCGAAGTCCGGTAAGTCGACGGCGTCCTCGGGGAAGTCGACCGGACAGGGGAATCGCAAGCGATCCGGTAATCGTGGCCGCCCGAATCAGAAGCGACGTCGCTGATAACTCGCAGCAGGAGTGAAGGAAACCACAACAATGACTGTTGAGACCGATGGAGGGGACGCCACCGTGGCGCTGAGCGCGAACGACTCGATCGAGCAGGCCACCGCGGACACCTCCGCCTCCCATGAGTCCGATGATGTGCAGCAGCGTCCGGTCGATTCCGGTGCCACCGACGAATCCGATTCCGCCGCAGACGATGCCGGCGATGCCGAAGAGGAGTTGATCGAGGAGGGCGAGATCGCCGGTGACTACCTCGAGCAGTTGCTCGATGTGCTCGATTTCGACGGCGATATCGATCTGGACGTCGAGGGTGACCGGGCGATCGTGAGCATCGACGGTGGACGAGACCTGTCGAAACTGGTGGGCCGTCGCGGTGAGGTGCTCGACGCGCTGCAGGAGCTGACCCGTCTGGCCGTGCAGCAGGCGACCGGAGTGCGCAGCCGCTTGATGCTCGATGTTGCCGGATGGCGGGCCAAGCGCCGTGAGGAGTTGAGCGCGTTGGGAACCGCTGCGGCGCAGCGTGTGCTCGATTCCGGTAAGCCCGAGTCCCTCGCGGCAATGACTCCGTTCGAGCGGAAGATCGTGCACGACGCCGTGGCCGCTGTCGACGGTGTCGAGAGCGAGAGCGAGGGTGTGGAGCCCAATCGGCATGTGGTGGTCGTGCCGTCGTAGCAGTGTCGTGTGAGGGTAGGGCCCCCGGTTCGGTGAACCGGGGGCCCTACCCTTGTATGGACGCAGCCGCAGTGCGGGCGGACCGATCGATGGGCGCCCGATATCTATTCCTATCGGTCGGGAAGGAAGTTTCACGTGGAACGAGGCACGGACAGCGTTGAACCGAACCCCTCCCCCGCTTCCGGTGCGGAGGAGCCGCCCGCTGAGGCGGCGCAAGTATTCGGAGATCGGCTACCGCTCGCCCGGCAGTACTATGCGGCTCTGGCGGGCGCCGGGGTGGAACGAGGATTGATCGGACCGCGAGAGCTACCGCGGCTGTGGGATCGACACATCCTGAATTGCGCCGTGCTCGGCGAACTCATCGCCGAAGGTGCGACGGTCGTTGACGTCGGCAGCGGTGCCGGGCTCCCCGGTATCCCACTCGCGATAGCCCGTCCCGACCTTCGTGTCACGCTTGTCGAGCCACTGCTGCGACGGACCATCTTCCTCGCGGAATTCATCGAGGAGGCCGGACTGGATGTGACAGTGGTCCGCGGCCGCGCGGAACAACCAGGCGTCCGAAAAGAGGCCGGCGGCGCCGATGTCGTTACTTCTCGCGCGGTCGCACCGCTCGCCAAACTCGCGCAATGGTCGCTGCCGTTGGTGCACGAGCACGGCCGCATGCTCGCCCTGAAGGGATCGAGCGTCGCGGAGGAACTGGAGCGCGACCGCGAGGAGTTGACGCGCGCCGGAGGCGGCAATGCGCAGGTTCTCGAATGCGGCGTCGGGATCATCACTCCCCCGACGGTCGTTCTGAGCGTAGAGCGATTGCCGCGCTCCGAACGTCCGGGACGACGCGGGGTTCGAGCGCGACGGTCGCGGTGATCCGAGTCACGGTTTCATGTGAAACATTCTGGCGCTGTTCGTAGTCCATGCGGGTGGGAGAGCGTCGGTGCCACGCTCGGGTATGTAGAGCTTCGTACGTAGGCTCCAGTGGCGGTTGGAGGTTTGCCTTGGGACCACCAGACGCTGGCAAGCGCCTGCGATGGGTGTGGGCCGGCGCGGTCGTACGGTGCGGGTGAGTTGGTGGCGGTGGTTCAGCGGCCTGGGCGGACCGCAATCAATGCCGGAGGCGTAAGCGGTAGCGATGCCAGGGGTTGCTCGTCGCGGTGTGATTGGTGCTGAGGGGACTAGGCGAGGACGTGTGCCGTTCCGGGCCGGGTGGCTGACTGTTGGACGGGATTGTCCTGAGATCCCGTAAGCGATTCCGCAGTTTCACGTGAATCATTCGATGCCTCGAGGAAGCTCGCGCCCGGATGCCTGCTCCTTCGCGCCGATCTCGGGCGAAGGTGGGACGCCATCGGCTGCGCTCGCCTGCTGTCCGAGTAGCGGGCTCGCCTGCCTTTCGAACGCGGGTCGCGCCCAGTCGCTTTATTGGCGGCAGCATCTCGATGATTCGGTTGATCCGAGACTCACATCTACGGGGAGCTGCGGTCGGCGTGAAAAACGGGGTGCGCAGCGGCAGTCAACTCCGACCGGTTCTTCGCTGCGGTGGCCTGGTCCGGGGCGGCCAGGCGGGCGAGGCCCCGACGCGGACTGGTGGTTGGACCTGTCGGCGAGCTGCTGCCGGGAGGTGGTGCGGCCTCGGCCGGGCGGAGGTTGGGACCGGAGATCCGCATTCAATCTGGGTCTCCCCTATGTTTCATGTGAAACAGCGAGGCGGCCGTCGAGGCGGGCTTGTCGCTGGGATAGCGCCTCGCGGCAGCCGACTGTGATGTTCGGGCCGATACTCGGCCTCCCGTCACCGTGACGAAGGTTGGTCTCGGGGTCGGTGCGTGCATCATCCGCTGCGGTCCCCTCATCCGCTGCGAACAGATTGGCTGCTTTGGCGTGCGCCTAGCGTCTGGGGGCGGAGCGGGGGCTGTCAGAACGACTCGGCATGCGGCCGACCGTGCGACGAACGCAATCGTCATCATGCTGTGAGTCGATCCATCCGCAGCGAGTCTCATCTGGGAGGGTGCGGTTTCGCAGCGCATTGACAGACGGGATACCACGGCAACGTTTCGAGATGTTTCACATGAAACCTGGCGCGGCCCAGGATCGCTCGAAGGTGCGTGATCGCGCGATGCGTGTTCCGGCTCGTCGGCGATACGGGGGTGTGCTGGTCGAATGAGCGCCTCGCATCGGACACGCTTCAACCGAGCATTCCTCGGAACCGAGTAGCACTCCGGATCCTGACGCACGTTGAATGTGAGTCCGCCGGAGCGAGTTACGAGTCGGCTGAAAGCAATCCGCAACCGAGGCGCTTGTCGGGCAGAGAGGTTCGCAACGTCGAATGGTGGGCGGGTCGAGAGGATGCATCGAGGACTGCGATGTGACGCACTGGGCTGAATTGCTTGCAGGCCAGGAGATGCAGGTCCGATAGATACATCCCACGGGCTGATGTCGGCTCGAGGGACCTGTGCGGCGATGGAATCTGGCGCTTCGAAGACGCGTCGAGCCGAGCCGTCCCTCGAGCCGCGGACAAGCCGACTGAGTGGGCGCCGGGAAATGCGTCGGGCCGGGTCGCACACCGTGCCGCAGAAGCTGACGTGTCGGACTGAATGATTCACGTGTGCCGATGATCGCGTCGCTCGAGGACGCCTTGGCCCGAGGCGTGGGTCGGCACCGACAGCTGGGCGACTCCAACAAAATGATCGACAGTTGTGCGGCATCAAGATAAGACCGCATGGGGTAGGTCGCCCGGCCTCCTGACCTATGCGATGCGCTTCCCGAGACGTCCTGGCCCGAGGCTGTGTGGTCCCCACGCGAGAGGAAACTGTCCGGCAGCATGGGCTGAATGAAGGGCACGGGCGTTGGGGTGGTGAGAGATGCCGTGTGGGTCATTGGCCGACCGAGATGTGTTGGCGCTGAGGCTGCCTCCGGTCGTCAGATGTCCCGGGGGATCAAGGGGTACGAAACGCGAGGAGTGTCGGGCGATGCCTGCGCTGGCTGAGACGTGTTGGGCTGGAGCGCTTTGGGCGGACGCACGGGCAAGGGATACCGGGACGCGGGGCGTCAGGTGCGGCTCGTGCTGGCTGAGATGCGTCGGGGCCGAGAGTTCCCTCGGACCGGAGAAGTGCCGGGATCAAAGAGCGCCGTAGATGGGAGGCATGCGAGCTGAGGGTTGGCTCGAGACGTGCTGCCGGCTGAAGGATCAGTCGGTCTGAACGAAGCGACGCCGAGTGTGGTATCGGTCGAGGGGCTTGTCCGCCTGTCGACTTGGGCCGCGGTCGGCTGTGGAAGCTACCATGCCCGCCGCGCGATGGACCATCGCGTGACGTAGCCGGACTGAGCGGAGGCCCGGAGACTATTCACTTGCGGGATCTATTGCGGCGTGCGGTGTCAGAGCGCGCGGACCGTGTAAAGCGTTGGCAGAACGGAAGGTCGACCCAGGAATGGCATCCGCGAGAGCATTGCCTCAGGAAGGCACCTGCGAGAGGTCGGAACGCTCGGACAGCCCGGGCGCACATGAAGGCCGAATCCCCTGAACCAGAGTTGTACGAGAAGGCTGGAACCACAGCGAAACCGAGCCCGCGAGCCCAAGGCTCACGAGGGGCAAGGCATAGAGGGCAACCGTGCCCGCGGGAAGACCGAGCCCATGGGACGCCGACCCTGCGGCGAGATAAGGACGGTGGAGAGATTGGGCCTGCGAGAAAGTTGCCACTGGGATGAAGCCGGGCGGGACGGCAGGCCAGCGATGAGACCGGGACTGCGAAGAGGTTCGGCGCTGGGGAGTCCGGCTCGCGAGGAGGCCCAAAGGAGACCAGGCCGAAAGGGAATCAGGCTGCGAGGAGGCTAGCCCGCGCAGCGACCAGGACCCCAAATGCACAGGGTCTATGTGACACAGGCCTACGACACCCGGCCTACAGGCAGACGGCCCTACGCGGTATCGGATCCACGGGGCACCGGGCCTACGGGAACGCCGGGCCTACAGGGACACCGGGCCTACAGGGACACCGGGCCTACAGGGACACCGGGCCTACAGGGACACCGGGCCCACAGGGACACCGGGCCCACAGGGACACCGGGCCCACGGGGACACCGCGCCCACGGGGAGAGCGGCCTACGGGGACACCAGACCTATGGGACACCAGACCTATGGGGATATCGGGCCCACGGGGAGAGCGGGCCTACGGGGACACCAGACCTATGGGACACCAGACCTATGGGGATATCGGGCCCACGGGGAGAGCGGGCCTACGGGGACACCAGACCTACGAGGACATCGGGCCGACAGGGACACCAGACCCAGAGTGGCACCAGACCCACGGGACCCGGGACTGCGGCGGAAGTAGTTTGCGCAGGGCGGAACGCATCTGCCGATCCAAATCTGACCCACACGGATACCAGACCACTCGGACGCCGGTCTCCCAGACACCGGACCTGCAGGGACACACAGGCGTACGAAAACACCGGACGCCTCGAGAAGCGCGGACTCGCAAGAGGGCCGCTGGTCCGCGAGAAGGCCGGACTGCGATAGCGATGACAGGGTCGGCAGGCGGACTGAGTGTGGTTGACGGACAGGTGGTTCAGGTGGTCCTGGGACAGTCCGCGGGCGGACAGGTCGGGGCGGACAGCTGGCCGCTGACGCGGAATTCGGTCCGCGCGGTGAGCGGACTGGTGATTCTGCCGGACAGGGGCTGTGGCGGACACGTCTGATGGTCTGGCGGATCACGTGTCCGCCGGCCGGTGGATCAGTGTTGTTGGCTGACAGATGAAACCACTCCCCTCGCCGGTGGCGTCGGAAGCGCGCAGAGGTCCAACGGTGGGGTGCGGTTGAGCGTCGGAATCTGCGCCTCAGGGCGGCGTGGTTTCATGTGAAACATCGCGGACCGTGTGCGCCGGGGGTCGAGTTGCGCAGAGGAATTGTCCGATTTTCAGCGTGTCGGAGAAGGATTGCCGCGGTTCAACTTCCGTATTGCCTCCGGTACTGGCAAGCTAAGTGGCGTTGAGTGTGAGCGCATTCTCTCGGTGCCCGGCAGCTCGCCGGATGGCTATCGGTCTCGCAACAAGGCGGCGCTCCGCCTACTCGAGCCGCGTGGCGCCGAAGCCACGCCGGCACGTGTCTGAAGTTCTCGGGGTTAGGAGCCTGTATGTCGAACGGTCCGGCAAAAGTTTCACGGGAAACAACCTCGCGGGTCCCCGGAATGCTGGAAGGCAATGCCTTCGACACGGAGGACTTCAGTCGCACGCCCTTCGGAAGTATCTCCACCGCGGACACGCCGATCGCGGCGGAGGCACAACGTGCGAGTCAGGTCCTGCACCCTGGTTCGATGAACATTCCGAAGCCGCGCGAG
This sequence comes from Nocardia sp. PLKS1-43, assembly GCF_059510335.1. NCBI lineage: Bacteria > Bacillati > Actinomycetota > Actinomycetes > Mycobacteriales > Nocardiaceae > Nocardia > Nocardia sp. PLKS1-43. Next base: position 560,497 of record NZ_JCAJZQ010000003.1, read on the forward strand.
CAACGCATCATCACCATCGCCAATCAGAAGGGCGGCGTCGGTAAAACCACCACGGCGGTCAACCTCGCCGCCGCTCTCGCAGTGCAGGGGATGACGGTTCTCGTCATCGATCTCGATCCGCAGGGCAATGCCAGCACCGCCCTCGGGGTCGATCATCATTCCGGCATTCCGTCCAGCTACGAACTCCTCATCGGAGAGATTCCGGTCCAGGATGCGATCCAGCAGAGTCCACACAACGAGCGCCTGCTGTGCATTCCGGCCACGATCGACCTGGCCGGCGCCGAGATCGAACTCGTTTCCATGGTTGCCCGGGAGGGCCGTCTCAAGACGGCGATCCAGGAGGCGAATCTGGCCGGTTACGAGATCGACTACGTGATGATCGACTGCCCGCCCTCGCTCGGCCTGCTGACGGTCAACGCCCTGGTGGCCGCGAAAGAGGTCCTGATCCCGATCCAGTGCGAGTACTACGCCCTGGAAGGGGTGGGACAGCTGCTGCGCAATATCGGCCTGGTTCAGTCCCATCTCAATCCCGAACTGCACGTCTCGACCGTGGTCCTCACAATGTATGACGGCCGTACCAAATTGGCCGATCAGGTCGCGGAGGAGGTCCGCGGGCACTTCGGTGATGTGGTGCTGCGATCGGTCATTCCACGCAGTGTGAAGGTCTCGGAGGCGCCGGGCTACGGTATGACGGTTCTCGATTACGACCCCGGTTCTCGTGGTGCCATGAGCTACCTGGATGCGGGTCGGGAGATGGCGGCTCGCGCCGTTGGTGCGACCTATGCGCCGGGTCTGGTGGCGGCCACACCGGTTGCCGAGGATGGCGATGTGAATGAGGAAAGGGGCCGATAAGCCGATGAGTCAGGCGAAGAAGGGTGGATTAGGGCGCGGGCTGGCTGCGCTCATCCCGACCGGTCCCGCCGAGGTACAGGGACTCGGGAGTGCCGCGGCGAACGCCGTCATCGGTCTCGATCCGATCGGACCACATCCTGCGGAGGCTTATCTGCACCGGGTCCCCGATCCGGCTGCCGACTCCGATGCCGGGGCCGTCTATCGCGAGATTCCGGCCGAAGAGATTCAGCCCAATCCGAAGCAGCCGCGTCAGGTCTTCGAACAGGATGCACTCGACGAGCTGATCCACTCGATCCGCGAATTCGGCCTGATGCAGCCGATCGTGGTGCGCGCACTGAGCGAGCCGGCCAAGACCGAGTCGGGCTCCCCCGCTCGCTATCAGATCGTCATGGGTGAGCGTCGTTGGCGAGCCTGCCAGGACGCCGGGCTGGCAACGATTCCGGCGATCGTCCGGGAAACCTCCGACGATGCCATGCTGCGTGACGCGTTGTTGGAGAACATCCACCGCGTACAGCTCAATCCTCTGGAAGAAGCGGCAGCCTATCAGCAGCTGCTCGAGGAATTCGACGTCACCCACGAGGAATTGGCGAATCGGATCGGCCGATCCCGACCGGTCGTCACGAATATGATCCGTCTGCTCAAGCTGCCGATCCCGGTGCAGCGGCGGGTTGCGGCCGGAGTTCTGTCGGCAGGGCACGCCCGCGCCTTGCTGGGTCTGGACGCGGGCGCCGAGGCGCAGGAGAAGTTGGCGGAACGGATCGTCGCGGAAGGGCTTTCGGTTCGTGTCACCGAAGAGGCGGTGACGCTGGCGAACCGGTATCCGGAACAGGAGCGCAAGCCCGCCCCCGAACGCAAGCCCGTCTACGCCCCCGGCCTGGATCGTCTGGCCGAGCGCTTGGCCGATTCGTTCGATACCCGTGTCACTGTGAGCATGGGTAAGAAGAAGGGCAAGATCACCGTCGAGTTCGGTGACCTCGCCGATCTCGAACGCATCGTGACATTGATGGAAAAGCAACAGCAGTAGTCCTGGCACCGTAAAAGTACGGGCGAAAGTCCATGAGCACCCGATGACTATTGCCATTGCGCCGAAACGTCACTGTGACGGCGTATGCCATCGAGCGCGGCGACGGAAATGAGGCGGTTCGTGTTGATCGCTTATTCTTGCTGGCGAGTAGATATTGATGCCACGTGAGTGTGGACGAATCCGATAGCTGGAGGCTGAGCAGAGCGGTGTCGACCAGCGTGACCGCACTGACCCTCGGCGGACTCGACAAACTCCCGGCACACGCACGCCGATGTGTGTTCTGGGAAATCGACCCCGCCGTGGCCGAAGACTCTCGCGAATTCAGCGATCCGGTCTTCGAGAAGGAAGCATGGCTGTCCACGGTCATGCTCGAATGGGGTTCGTGCGGACAGGTCGCGCTCGTCGACGGTCAGCCCGCCGGATGCGCGCTGTACTCACCGCCGAGCGTGGTGCCGCGGGCGGGCCTGTTCCCCACTTCGCCGGTGAGCCCGGATGCGGTCCTGCTGACCACGCTGCGCGCCGAATTCCCTTACCAGGACACCGGAGTGGCCCACCGGCTCATGCAGGCCGTGGTGGCCGATCTGATGCGCCGAGGCGTGCGCGCGATCGAGGCGTTCGGTATTCGGAAGGATCCGGCCGCCACGGTACTGCCCAGTCGCTCGATCAGTTCGATGCTGCTGATGGAACGGATCGACACTCCCGCGACCGGAATCCCCTCGGCAGGAACGCCCTCGGCCTCCCGGGCCAACGGCGCCTGCTCCCCCGAGGGCTGCATGATCGACGCCGAATTCCTGGAGGATGTCGGATTCTCGGTCATCGCCCCGCACCAGCGCTTCCCGCGCCTGCGTCTCGAACTCGACAGCGACCACCTCTGGAAAGAGGATGTCGAGCGCGCACTCGATCAACTTCTGGCCGCAGCGGCGGCGGCGACCCCGGCCCCCACCCGAGTCGGCTGCCGATAGTAAAGCCCCGGACGCTTACGGCCACAAGCTCATACGTGTCCGGGGAGTCATGCGGGAGCATACCCATACCGCCAGCCACGTAGGTCCTGCAGCCGCGCGATGAATCCATCCATAGGACATTGGCGAATCAGGGAAGGTCGGAAGTATCGGTTTTCCCAGGGCCTCCCCCTCAGGCAGCAATGGATCAGGCGAACACACCGGCGAGTTGCGCGCATGCCCCGACGGGAAGACGTGTCGAACCGATGCCACGCGACGTTCAGTGGCACCGACTGAGCCGACGTCCGCGCGACGCCCGATTTCGTGAGGACATCGGTGACTACATGGCGACGCTCAGAAACACTTCGTTGCCGAAACGCCGACCCAACACAAGTGCCGCTTCGCATCCGACGACACGCTGTTGTCCAGGAAGAGGGGCCAGGCCGTCTTTATGTGGAATCAGCCGCGGCCAACTCCTCGGCGAGAAGTTCGGCGAAAGTGTAGGTCCCGGTGGGCTGATCGTCCTGACCGAGCAGGTACAGGCGCTTGACGGAGATGAGGATGGCCTCGGCGATCACGTCGCGCATCCGCGGATTGGTCAGGACCGACGCGTCGTAATCGTTGGTGAGGTAGCCGATGTCGACCTGAACGGTCGGCATCTTGGTGAGGCGCAGCAGATCCCAGGTGCGTGAGTGGGTGCGGCAGTCCTGCAGCGATGTGCGAGCGACGATTTCGCGCTGGATGAAGCCGGCCAGCACCTGGCCGATCATCGATACCGAACCGTGCGAATTGCCGAAGTGGAAGCTGGCCACACCGCTGGCCAGGGAGCTGGGATTGGTCGCGCAACGCAACGAGATCATCAGATCCGCGTCGAAAGTGTTGGAGATCTCGGCACGTTCGGCGTCGGTCGGATTCGCGCCCCACGGCCGGGACAGGAACGTCTCCATACCGGTCGCGGCCATCCGACCCTCGAGTCGACTTGCGAGGTCCCAGAGGATCTCCGACTCGTAGACGTCACCGAATTCGGTGGGCACGGTGACACCCTTGTCGGGACCGCCCATCCCCGGGTCGATGACGATCCGCTTACCGGTCAGCTGGGGGCCGGCGCGGTGCACGACCTCCTCCTCCGCGATCCGGTGCGGATTACCGCCGGTGACGCGGGCGCCCAGCAGATCCAGCGAGCGCAGCGTGTCCGGACCGCAGATACCATCGGCCGCAAGGCCGATCTCGCGTTGGAACGCGGTCAGCGCATCATGCGTCTGCGGGCCGAAATAGCCGTCGACACGATGCACGTAGAAGCCCAGATCCTGCAGGCGACGCTGCAGTGTGGCCACATCGTCGCCGTACAGCGGGGCGGAGAGTTGATAGATGAGGGTGCGTGCGCCGAGACGGTAGGACGCCTCCTTGAGCGCGCGGTAGGTGGCCGGACCCACGACTCCGTCGACCAGCAGACCGCGATGCTGCTGGAAGGCGCGCACAGCGGAATCGAGATCGTGGTCGAAGACGCCGTCCGTCTCTTTCCAGAATTCGCCATGGCCGTCGGAACGGTCCGCTCCGTGCGGATGCATATGCAGGAAACCGAGACTTGCGAGGGTGCTCCGAACCTCTGTTACGGCTGGACCTGTATCGCCGTGACGAAGTCGGTGCATGCGTGAGAGCCCTTTCCTTCCGCCAACCCGGGTACCCATTTCTGGGACCGTCCACTCCCGAAGCTCTTTCGAGGGTGTGCCAGGGCGCGATCCCCGCGGGGCACACGTCCGGAACGTCGGTCGATTGTCTCAGACCCGGACCGAATTTCTACAATTCTGGCGAGTGCAGAGATCCTACCCCGGAGGTGGCGCGTCTTTGCGTAACCACGGAGTCTCGCTGGCCGTGCGAACAATACACACCACCAGCGGACGGCGACGAAATCCTAACCCGCGCCGCCGCCGCTGTGAGGCGAATGATTGTCAGATGACGCCGTCGAGTTCGCGCAGCAGCGCGGCCTTACCCTTGGCGCCGACGATCCGCTTGATCTCCTTACCCTCGGAGAACAGGATCATCGTGGGCAGCGACATGATTCCGTAGTCCCGCGAAGTGGTCGGGTTGGCGTCGGCGTCGACCTTGGCGATGGTCAGCTTGTCGCCGTGCGCCGCCGCGATCTCCTCCAGCACCGGGGCGACCATCTTGCACGGGCCGCACCAGTCCGCCCAGAAATCGACCAGAACGGGCTTGCTGCTGCCGAGCACGTCCTGAGCGAAGGTGGCGTCGACGACGGTCTTCGTGGAATCGGACATCGTGATGAACTCCTCGAGCGGTGAATCAGTTGGCGGAGACTTCGACCGGCTGGTCGGCGTTGTCGAGCGTGTTGCTGGTGATATCGCCCTGTTCGGCGAGCCAGCGCTCGGCGTCGATCGCCGCGCGGCAGCCGGTGCCGGCCGCGGTGATGGCCTGGCGGTAGGTGTGGTCGACCAGGTCGCCCGCGGCGAACACACCGGGCAGCGAGGTAGCGGTGTTCGGGTCGTTGACCAGCACATAGCCTTCGGGGTCGAGATCGACCTGGCCGCGGACCAGTTCGCTGCGCGGGTCGTGGCCGATCGCGACGAACAGACCGGTCGCGGGCAACTCGGACGTCTCACCGGTGCGCGTGTCGCGCAGGGTCAGGCTGGTGACGCTGTTCTCGCCGTGCACCTGCGTGACCTCGGAGTTCAGTACGAAGCGGATCTTCTCGTTCGCGCGGGCGCGTTCGAGCATGATGCGCGAGGCGCGGAACTCCTCGCGACGGTGCACGATCGTGACGCTGGAGGCGAATTTCGTGAGGAATGTCGCCTCTTCCATGGCCGAGTCGCCGCCGCCGACCACGACGATGTCCTGACCCTTGAAGAAAAATCCGTCACAGGTGGCGCAGGCGCTCACGCCGCGGCCGAGCAACTGCTGCTCGCCCGGAACGCCGAGGTAGCGCGCCGCCGAGCCCATGGCCAGGATGACCGCGTAGGCCTCGTGGATCTCGCCGCCCACGGTGACCTTCTTGATCGGGCCGGCCAGATCAAGCGCCTCGACGTCCTCGGTGCGGATGTCGGCGCCGAAACGCTTGGCCTGCTCGCGCATCTCATCCATCAGGTCCGGACCCATGATGCCCTCGCGGAAGCCGGGGAAGTTCTCCACCTCGGTCGTCGTCATCAGCGCGCCGCCGAACTGGGTGCCCTCGAACAGCAACGGCTCGAGTTCGGCGCGTGCGGCGTAGACGGCGGCGGTGTAGCCGGCGGGGCCGGAGCCGACGATGATCAGGTCGCGTACTCGAGTGCTCATGAGGCCCTTCCGAGAAGAAAGTTTCAACAGGCGTGTCGGTCAACAACAGGGTAAACGCTGTTGTTCCCGCCCCCGAACGGCCAGCGCACGGAGTGTGAGCCGGACCGCACCGCGCGGTTTCGGCCGAAACCGCTCAGCCGATGTCCTGAGTCACCAGCACGTGCGGGTTGCCCGGGCCGCAGTCCCTGCCGACGATGAGCGCGGTGATCTTCGGCGAATTCGGACCGGTGAGCAGTATCAATACCGCGGACTGACCGTGATAGGTGGCATTCGTCGCGCCGAGTATCGACCGGTTCAGACCGGCCGCGGTGACGCAGCCGACCAGGGCGGCGTGATCGGCGAGCGGACCGCTCAGATCCTGGCGGCCCATGGCGCCGAGCAGTTGGGAGACCGGGAGATCGTCGGAGATATCGACGTTGTCCCCGGACTGCTGGGTGGGCAGTGCGGACGGTGGGTTCTGTTGACTCCGCAGGGAATCCACCGTGATCAGGGATCCGGCCACGATGACGACGGCGGCGGCCGCCGCGGCGAGCCAGCGCCGGCGCGGCCGGTCGGCGCGGAGCGGAATCGGATCGCTGACGACGGGCTCGAGGCCGAAGGGGGCGGTGTCGTCGGCTGCCGGATGCTCGGCGTCCAGGACGGGCAGGGGGTGCGTTCTCGGCGGCCCCTGCGACGAGTGGGACACGGGTAGGCGGTGCACGGTGGCGACATGGTCGGCCGGGTCGGGATCCGGGCCGGGCGCCTCGGCCGAACCGCAGGACAGCTGATCGAGCAGTGCGTCCAGGCGCGCGGTGACCTGGGTGGGCATCGGATGCAGAATCGCGGGGTCCTGGCCCAGGTTCCGTAATTCGGTGGTGACGTCGTCGAGTGAGCGCAGGAATCGCAGGGCTTCCGGATCGTGCCGGACCTGAGGCCAGAGCTCGTCGGAAAGATCGGGGGCGACGTTGTCGGCGTGCAGATCGGCCAGCAAATCGGTGGAGAAGGGAGGTCGCGGAGCTGAGCGGGCCGCCATCGAACCTCCTGGATCATCCGAACCGCTCACCCCGGCTCGGCGCCGATGCTCGGCGGCTTCGCCCTTGTCATCCATCGCCTCTCCGGGGTGGGCCGTGTGATATGTGGTACTCGCCGCGCCGTCACCGACGGAGCCTGCCAGTATGACGGAATTTTGCCCGTCACTAGTAATGACGCATCTCGACTACATCCGGTTCCCAGGATTCCGCAGGAATTCCAACTCCTGTTGGAGTCGCTTGCGGCCGCGTGCGCACCGGCTCTTGATCGTCCCCTCGGCGACGCCCAGCAACTGCGCCGCTTCCGCCACGGTATACCCTTCCATATCGATCACGACCAGGGCCGCCCGCTGATCGTCGGGCAGTCGCATCAGTGCGCTGTCGACCAGCATCGATACCTCGAGCCGGGCGATGTCGTCGCGTTCCACGACGGGTTCGGCGACGCTCTCGTCCGACAGCGACACGCTGTAGCGGGACTTGTTGCGCCGCATCCGATCCAGGCAGGCGTTGACCACGATCCGATGCAGCCAGCTGCGCACTTCCGCATCACCCCGGAACCGTGCGGCATTGCGGTGCGCGGACCACAGGGCATCCTGCAGCGAATCGGCCGCATCCTCCTGGATCCGGCAGGTGCGCAGGGCCAATTGCCACAGGTGGTTGTAGTGGCGGCGGAACAGTACGCCGAAGGCGTCACGATCGCCCGCGACATGGGCGTCCAAGAGTTCGACATCGGTGGCCGTGTCGGGATCGAACGGGCGCCTGCCTACAGCGGACGCCTCCGACGTCCCCCCGCTGGATCGCCCGATCGCTTCAAACGGCAACACATACCCCTCGGTACAGCGCTCTCGACGGCAGGATGCCCTGTCTCGGACATCCGCCCATACCGCTCGTCCGGGACCGTCACGTCAGATCCCGGGAAGCTCCCCTGCTGAGAGCGCGCTGAGAATCATATCGGCAGGTTCGAAGGGCAGGCAACCAGAGCGATCAGCGAGCGGCTTCGTAGCGGATATCGGCGATCTGGGACTGGTACTGGTTGCCCGAGTGGGCCAGCGAGGTGATCCAGATGAGTACGTAGCCGACCGGTTGATCGCTGCGCACGGGGATGCTGGTCGTGCCGTTGCCGAGCGTGACCTGGCCGATCAGCTGGGTCTGATCGAGCGTGGGCGAGGCGGTCGGCGAGGTGCGGACCTCGACGACCGTGCCCGCGCTCGGCGAATTGATGTTCACCTTGGTCAGCTTGCTGGGGCTGCCCAGGGTGGTCAGGATGCCGACGCCCTTCTTGAGCGAGGGGAACTGCTGGAAGTATTGGTCGGTGCGCCAGGTCGTGGTCGGATTGCCGTCCAGCACCGCCGAGACGTGGCTCGGGTCGTCTGGGGTGCCCTCGGGCGAGAACACCGTGGCCGCGGTGAGCGGCACCGGCACCTCGGCACCGGCGGGAGCGCTGCTCGCCGGTGCCGAGGTGGCCGCGTTGGCGGGAGCCGGTGCCACCGCGGCCGTGGTCAGGCCCAGCTTGCGCTGGTCGTCCAGGGGTGCGTTGGAAGTAGGCGGTGCGAAGACGCTCAGCAGCCACCAGATGATCACGCCGACCACCAGCGCGGCGAGCACACCCAGCCCGACCAGGATCCACATCATCCGCTGCGAGCGTTCCTTCTCCGCGGCGAGCAGTTCCGGATCGGCCAGTGATTCGTCGGGCAGCGCCTGTGCCCGCTGACCGAGCCGCAGTACCGGGATGAAATCGGTCTTCTGATCCACCACCGAGGCCTGCTCGAGCACGTGCTGAACCGTCGCCGCGGTACGCACCCCCTTGTTCGACTCCAGCGAGCGCACCGCCACCGCGGAAATCTCGAACGGGGTTTCCGGGCGGATCTGCCGCGGCTCTACGGGCGAGCCGTCCGGACCGGAGTCGGCCAGCCGCAGCCCGCCCACGGTGGCGGCCGTACCGCTCACCCCACCGGCGCGGATCGGCCACCGTGCGGTGATCAGCGCGTACAGCATCGCGCCGAGACCGCGGACGTCGGACTGCGCGTCGGAGTCGGCGAGCGTGCCGGGGAAGGCCAGTACCGCATCGCCGGACGCGCTGATCCGCACCCGATCCGGATGATCGATGGACAGCGAACCGCCGCCGCGATGGGCCAGTTCCGCCGCCGCCGCCAGGGCGCGGACCGCACGTGCCGCGCCGATCGGCGAGGGCGTGGTCTCGGCCATCTCGCGCAACGACCGACCGGGAGTCCACTCGGCCACCACGATGCCGCCCGAGCTGCCGCGCACCACGTCCAGGACGCGGGCCAGGCCCGGAGAGTTGATCCGGCCGAGTCGCAAGGTGCGGGACAGGATGGCCTGCGGGCCGTCGTGCCCGGAGTTGTCGGCGGCCTTCTGATCGGCGTCCACGAAGGTCAGCGCGACCTCGCGGTCCAGTTTGACGTCCAAGGCCTGCCAGAACCGCAGACCGCGGGCACCGCCGCAGTCGGCCAGCAGCCGGTAGCGGCCGCCGGCCACCGAGGCGCCCGGGATCAGCTTCGGACCGCGCTGCGACCGCTTGGCCGGCGATTCGACGCGCATCGGCGGCATCTCGGGGGAGCCCACCGGCAGCATGCCGGTGTCGTAGGTCGGATCGTGTGGCGGTTCGTCTCGCGCATGCCCGTCGTCCGCGGAGCCGGCAGCAGTCTCGCTGAAGTTCTGCGCCTCGGCCGATTCCGCCCGCTCACCCGGATCATCCGGGGGAACCTCACCGGGCACGACGTCCTCGGTGCGCACCGCGCTCGCTGCGGTGGCATCGGCTTGCGCGGCAGGGACGCCGCCCGCCGCATCGTCGCTCACCCTCGTTCCTCCTTCGCCCTGGTGTGTCGAAGTCCCATATGCCGACGACCCACCCGGCCCATCGTCGACCCGGCCGAGCCCGGAGGGCGCGGGAGATGCGGTATTCACATCTCCGCGATCGCCGGGACCGGCATTTGCGTTTCTCTGCCGAACAGGGTACGGGAACTCACCCCCGCCGGTACGGTCAACCGCATCTGGCCGGATGACCGGTAGGACCATGGTCTGCGCATCGGTATAGGGGTCGTACCGGTAGTAGTACGGCTGTGCGAGTTCGGGCCTCGGCAGCAGGGTGGTCTCGTGCTCGTCGCCCGCGGGACCGTCGAAATCGAGGTCGGGCGCGGGCGGAGTGAAGCCGAGCTTGCGAGAGATCGCCACCGTGATGGCGACGATTTCCGGAATGCCGACCAGACGCATCAACCCGAAGGCGACGCCGAACATAACGATTCCATCGATCCCGACCCGGATCAGTGCGCCGATGCCGTGATGCAGCCGCGGCAGGCCGAGAAGTTGGTCGATGATCAGGGTGACCGCCGCGCCGGCGACCGAGGCGAGCACCACGCGGGTCACCGTTCGCCCGACGTTCGACATCCGTAGATCGCCCAGGCTCTGATGCAGCAGCCAGCCGCCGATCACCGCGCCCGTGAGGAAGCCGAGCCCGGTGGCCATGCTCAGCGCCAACACGACGTGCTCCGGGGAGACGACGAACGGCGCGATCACGCACACCAGGATCTTCACCGCGGTGATGCCCAGGATGATCCACGTCGGGGTCCACGCCTGCTCACGGGCATAGAAGACGCGCAGATGGATCAGCACCAGCGCGTACGGGATCAGGGTGAACGCGGACCAGCTGACCGCCTCGCCGAGCCGATGCGCGTTGTCGTGACCGAAATGGCCGTAGCCGTACAGCACCTCGCCGACCTGCGGACCGGCCACGGTCAGGAACAGCACGACCGGGACCAGGGCGATCATGGTCAAACGGGTCGCCGCGCCGAGGTCGTCGACCACCGCGGGCGTGTCGTCGTCGGCGGCATTGCGGCTGAGCCGGGGCATGATCGCGGTCAGCACGGTGACGCCCAAGACGCCGTAGGGCAGCTGCAACAGCAACCACGCCTGGTTGACGATCGCCGGGCCGGCCACATCCCAGTGCGAGGAGACGCGGGTGGCGAAGACGAATCCGGCCTGGCTGATCAACACGTACAGCACGACGGCGGCGGCCATGCCGCCGAACTGCTTGAGCCGGGCGTCCATCCCCCACAGCGGCCGCAGATCGATACCGGTTCGGCGGATCGCCGGGACCATGCTCGCGACCTGGACGAAGACGCCGAAGGTGATACCGCAGCCGAGCAGCAGCAGCTTGGGCTGGCCCATCCGGACCGGGTCCAGCGAGATCTCGCCGGGCAACAGCACGTACAGGCCCAGCACCAGCAACGTCGTGACGTTGTTCAGCACCGGGGCCCAGGCGCCCGGTTTGAAGATCTCGTGGGTGTTGAGCACCGCCATCAACAGCGAGGACATGCCGTAGAACAGCACGGCCGGGATCAGCAGATAGGCCAGCGCGGTGGTCAGCCCGGTACTGACCTTGCCGTCATGGGTGAGGAACAGGTATCTGGTCAGCATCGGGGCCAGCGCGGTGCACACCACCGCCGCACCGCCGAGCAGCACCGCGGCCGTGGTGAACAGTCGCCGGATGAACGCCGCGCCCTGATCGGGATCCTCTTTCTGCGCGCGCACCAGGGTCGGCACCACGAACGCGGTCAGCACGGCGCCCAGGACCAGCTGCTCGATCATCGTCGGGATCTGGCTGGAGACGGTGTACGCGCTGGCGACCGCCGGGCCGAGCGCCATCAGCACCATGGCCTGCTTGCCGAACCCGGTGATGCGGCTCATCAGCGTGGCGATGGCGATCGAACCGCTGGCACTGAGCAGTCGCGAATTCGCGCTCGCGGGTTTGGCCGCGGTCTGCTGTGCGGTCGCGGTGGTCCCGGACCGCTCGCCGCGGGCCGGCACCCGTTGCGGTCCCGGCCGCGAGTCCGCCGCCGGGCGGCGCCTGGGCCGCTGTCCGGGCGCGGACTCGGGACCGGAGGCGGTCCGGCGGCCCTGCGGTCCGGATTGGGAGCGCGGTCCCCTGCCCTCGGATCCGCCGGGCGGCGTCTGCCGGATCGGTCCGCTCGCCGGTGCGGGCGGCCTGCCCTGCGGCGGGACCCGCCGACGCGCGCCGGCGGGCGGCTGCTGATCGGGTCCGATCGGGCCGGACGGGGGCGGCTCCTGTGCTGTCCGGCGGACCGGTCCGCCCCGTCCGCGGCGCATGGCCCCGGTCGGCGGCCTGGCGTCGCCGGTCCGGCGGTCCGGCGGCACCTGCCGGGTGGACCCGGTGGCCGGGCGTTGGTCCGGTCCGGCCTTGCGAGTCCGGCGGGCGGGCTCGTCCGGGGGCAGCTGGTCGGGGCCGCCCGGAGGCACCCGCCGCATGGTTCCGCTCGGCGGGCGTTGGTCCGGTCCGCCGCGGCGGGTTCGCCGGGGGGTCTCCTCGGCGGGCGCCGGGTCGGATACGCCCGGAGGCACCCGGCGCATGGTTCCGCTCGGCGGCCGCTGCTCGGGCGTCCCCCGGCGTGGCCGCGCCGCCTCGTCCGGCGGCAGCTGCTCGGGTTCGCCCCGGGGTGCTCGCCGCATGGTTCCGCTGGGCGGCCGCTGCTCCGGTCCGCCGCGGCGGGGTCGCCCGGCGGTTTCTTCCGGGGGCAGCTGGTCCGGGCCGGACGGGGGCACCCGCCGGGGGATGCCGCTGGGCGGCAGCCGATCGGGCTCGCCCGGCGGCATCCGGCGCAATGTTCCGCTGGGTGGCCGCTGGTCGGGAGTGCCGGGGGGCACTCGACGCGGTGTCCCGTCCGGGGGCATTCGTTCCGGATCGCGCGGGGGGACCCGGCGCATGGTGCCGCTGGGTGGGCGCTGGTCCGGACCGGGCGGCATACCGTCCGGCGCGTCGCCGCGGTCCGCACCGTTCGGCGGGGTCCGGCGCATGGCACCGCTCGGCGGCATCCGGTCCGGGGGGCGACGGTCCGGCGGGACGCGTCGCACGGTTCCGGCGGGCGGCAGTTGTTCCGGCCCGCGCGGGCCGGCCTGCGACACCTGGGGAATGGGTCCGGTCAGCGGCACCCGCAGCGGCGGGGTCGGCGGTTGCGGTGGGGTCGGTGCCTCCGGCTCGCCGAACTGGTCCGGTGCGGCGCTCCCGCGCTCCCACGGAGCGGCAGGCGGTCGCCGCCGGAGCGAATCGTCTCCGGCCGGATCCATGCGGCGAGGGTCGTCGTATTCACTCATCGGACCCCCGGCGCCGGGCGGACGGGCCCGGACGCGTCGGCGAACCCCCGCGGGCACGACGGGACACCCCGAGCGGGCGTGCCGTATCCGGCCCGCTCCGCCCGATCACTGAACTGGATCATGGTGTCTCCTGTCGCTGCAGAACCCGCTTCCGCGCGCGCAGATACCTGTTCAGCCTGCGTCGCTTCCCCGGGTCCAACCCCTCGTCGGCCGGATCGGGCTGTCCCCGGAAGCGGCGCCACAAGCGACGACCGGCCAACAGGAACAGCAGTGCACCGGCACATGCGGTAATTATCGCCAACGCTGAACCGTATGCGTTGGACCGTACCTTGACCGAGGTGGCGTTGCCCAGCGCGATCCCGTCGGGTGTGGTAATGGAGATCGGGATCGTCAGGCTTCGGCTGTCACTGACCTTCGTCGGAATCTGGAACGACCGCGTGCCCTCCGCGGGCAGGGTCTGCTCGCCGATATCGGTGATATCGGTGCCCGAGGGAACCCCGATCCTGAACCTGATCCGTGCCGCGACGGGCAGTTCGTTCCGGGCGACGAGCAGTAGCGGACTCTGTTCGGAGGCCAGCGTGTACACCCCGCCGGGGGGCAGCACGCTGACCGACCGGAACAGTCCGTTCAGCGCGGTGGTGGTCTGATCGAGACGGCGTTGCGCGGCGGTGTCGGCCTGTGCACCGGTGCTGGTCCGGTCGGACAGCGACAACGTCCGCACCAGATCGTCGCGCAGCGGGGTCAGGAAGTTGTTCGGCGTCGGCTCCTGCTGGGGCACATCGACCAGGGTGTTCATCAGGTCGGTGATCCGGCCGGCCTGCTGCTGGACCGGCGCGACGAACGCGCCGGGCACACCGTCGGCGGCCGATCCGGCCGAACGGATCACCTCGTACGGATGCGAATCCGCTGGTACTGCGAGCAGATCCTGGAACGACCGCGCCGTCGCCAGGCCGCTGTGGATCAGCGTCCGCAACTGGGTGAGCAGCGCGGTGGCCTCGTCGCGGTTGGCGCCCCACTGCTGCGGCGGCACGAGCAGTTGTGAGCGGGGCCGATTCGGCTGCGGGTTGAGCGCGGTCCACGTCATCGCGCCGAGCGCGTCCTGCAGCCGCGCGGTCCGGGAATCCTTGGCCACGTCGTAACGCACGTTCTCGGGCGTGAACGCGGGCGTCGGCGGATTCGAGCCGACCGCGGCCAGCGCGGTGGCGGGCCAGATGTCGAAGGTGGACACCTTCATTCCCGGATCGGGCGCGCTGGCGGAGCTTCCGTTCGACGGCGCGGCGGGGGGTGTCGGGCCGGGCAGGCGCACCGTCGAGGGGGTCGCGAGGCTCGAGCTCGCCGATACCGTCGTCGCGGTGCGCGCGGAGGATGCGGAACTGCTCGCCGTCCCGGCGGGCGCGACGGCGTTGTCGGCCAGGACCGCGGCGGTGAAGCCGTGCTGGCCGAGCATCGTCGCGGCGTCGGAGTCGATGCTGCCGGACTCGGGCAGGCTCACCCCGTGCATCGACCTGATCGACAGAATCTGGTCGACAAGTTCGTCGGGTGCGGAGATCGCGCGGGAGGTGACTGCCGAATCGTGCACGGCGGCCAGGGCCGACAGATCGACCTGGGCGAACGGCAGGCTGACGGTGCACATCGTCGGGGCCAGCGCGCGCAACCGGTTCAGCCACGACTTGGCGGCCTCGGTGCCGGTGCCGTCGCGGGTGGGGCCGTCGGGATCGGACGGACTGGCCAGCACCCGGTAGCTGGTCGTCATATCCGAGACGGTCAGCAGCAGGTCGGGATCGACGGCCAGGCACAGCGCATTCGAGATATCGGTCCCGGTGCCGGCGGAATCGGGGTGGACCGCCGATTCCAGGGCGCCCAGCAGTTGATCGAGCCGTCCCCCGGTGGCCAGCTCGCCGGCCAGTTCGTCGTCGGTGAGCAGTGCCTTGCCGTTCACCGAGCCGGGGATTCCGGCGACCAGCCGCGGCCGGTCGGCCAGGGGCCACAGCATGGTGGTCGCGACAGGTGCGTCGGCCGGAGCCGAAACGGGTTGTGCGGACTTGGCATCCGCGTCACCCGGTGCGGGCAGGCCCAGCACCGGCAGCAGGAAACGCGCGTCGTCCAAGCGGGCCTGACCGCCGTAGGCGGGCGTCCCGTTGACGTTCAGCAGCAGTGGATACACCCCGGGCGAGGAGATGTCCAGCGATGCGGTGACCGGCGCGCTCCCCGGCGTGCCCTTACTTCCCGCGCGCACACCCACCCGCAGGGTGAACTGTTTGCGCTGCCCGGGACTCAGTCGCTTCGCGACGTCCACGAACGGCGTGTCGATCGGATAGCTGGACTGATCCAGCCGCAGCGCCGACCGCAGCCCGCGCGGATCGGTGATCGCACCGGCGCGCTGGGTCCGCAGCTCGATGTCGTCCACCACCCGATCGCCGATATTGGTGACCGTCCCGGTGATCGCGATCACGGAATCGCTGCTGGTGGTGACCGTATTCGGAGATACCGAGTCGAGGGTGAGCTTGAGGAATTTCGGCGTCGAGGAGGAATCGCCGACCCCCGACGGTTCCGCGGCGGCCGGGCCGGTCAGCGCGATGTTGAGCACGGCGAGGGCCAGGACGGCGAGAATCGCCGCCCAGCGGTGTCGCGACAGGGTGCGCGCCCGCGCCCGCGGGGCGTCGATGAGCTGGCTCATTGACGCCTCCGACCCGCATGCGTCATTGTTTGCCGTTCTCCATCCGGTCGATCAGGCGGTTCGCGACCTCCGCCAGCCGGCGCTCATCGGCGTACGCCAGCCGGGAATCCAGGTCGGTGAGCGGAACCCAGGCAACCTGGGTGACTTCTATATCGGCGTCGGACAACTCCCCGCCGACCGAGCGCATCAGATAGTGGTGCACCGTCTTGTGTACCCGGCGTCCCTCGGTGACGAACCAGTAATCGATGCTGCCGAGTTCGGCGACGACCAGGCCGTTGATCCCGGTTTCCTCGGCCACCTCGCGGACCGCGGTCTGCTCGGCGGTCTCGCCCTGTTCGATATGTCCCTTCGGCAGCGACCACAGCAGCCGACCGCGCCGGTCGGTGCGGCCGATCAGGGCGGCGCAACGTTGTTCGCGAGGGCCGTCCAACCCGTCCACGACCAACCCGCCCGCGGAGGTTTCGCGCACAGTGCGCATCCTCGGGGTGGCCGCATTACCGGCCGAACCGCGGCGCCGGGGCTGGCGGCGTCGACTGTTCGCGCGATCGGCCGGAGACACCCGGTCAGTCTAGCTGTGCCGGATCGTCCGCCTCCGCATCGCTCCGGCGCGGTCGCGGGCCGTGCGGGTCGCCGTCGAGCGGCCGCGAATCCCGTTGTGGTTGGGTTCGGTCATGGACTTGGAGACGTTGCGCGACGAGTGGACGGCGTTCGCTCGATGAGGGGTGTACTGGTCACGGGCGCGTCCCGCGGTATCGGCCGGGCCATCGCCACGACGTTCGCCGAGGGCGGCGATCGGGTGGCGGTGCAGTACGCCGGCCGGCGCGCGGACGCCGAGGAAACGTTGCGGCGACTGCCCGGCAGTGGGCACACGCTGCTCCAGGGCGATCTGGGCGAACCCGGCACCGGCGAACGAATCGCGGCCGAGGCGGTGGCCGCGCTCGGCGGCGTCGACGTCCTGATCAACAATGCGGCCGTCGCACCGGCCGAAGACACCCGGCATCCGGTCGCCGATATCCCGCTGGCCGGCTGGCAGCGGATCTGGCGGCGCATGCTGGACGTCAACGTGCTGGGTGCGGCCGAGGTCACCTGGGCGGTGGCCCGGCACCTGATCGACCGCGGCGCCTCCGGGAGCATCGTGAACGTCGGTTCGCGCGGCGCGTTCTGCGGCGAACCCGACTTCCCCGCCTACGGCGCGAGCAAGGCCGCCCTGCACGCGTTCGGGCAGTCGATGGCCCTGGCGCTGGCGCCGCACGACATCGCCGTGACGTCGGTGGCCCCGGGATTCGTCGCCACCGAACGGCAGACCGCCAAACTGACCGGACCGGACGGCGATCGGATCCGCGAGCAGAGCCCGTTCGGCCGGGTCGGCACGCCGGAGGAGATCGCCGCGGCCGTCCGTTTTCTCGCGTCGCCGGCCGCGGCCTGGGCCTCGGGCACCATCGTCGACCTCAACGGCGCCTCGTATCTACGCAGCTGAAAGGCCTCCCATGTCCCCCGTCGCCCTGGCCGTGCGCCATCTCGCTTTCGAAGATCTCGGGCTGCTCGATCCGCTGCTGCGCGATCGCGGCTACGACGTGCGGTACCTGGACGTCCCGGCCGAAGGCATCGACGCCGAGGCGCTGGTCGGCGCGGATCTGCTGGTCGTGCTGGGCGGTCCGGTCGGCGTCAACGACCTCGACCGCTACCCGGCCCTGAACGACGAGCTCACCGCGCTGCGGGCCCGGCTGAGTACGCGCGGACCCACGATCGGGATCTGTCTCGGGGCGCAGCTGCTCGCCGGAGCGCTGGGGGCGGCGGTCGTCCCGGGGGCGACCACGGAGATCGGCTACGCCCCGCTCGACCTCACTCCCGACGGGCTGAACTCACCCCTGCGTCACCTCGCCGGAATACCCGTCCTGCGCTGGCACAACGACTGCCTGGAATTGCCGGACGGCGCCCGCAACCTCGCCTCCACCGCGCAATGCCCGAATCAGGCCTTCGTCGTGGAGAACCACGTCCTCGGGCTCCAATTCCACCTGGAGACCGACCACCGCGACATCGAACACTGGCTCTGGGGACACGCCGGGGCGCTCGCGGCCGCGGATATCGATCCGCGCACCCTGCGCCACGATGCCGCGGCGATCGGCCCGGAGCTGGGCCGGCGCGCCGCCGAGGTGGTCACTCAGTGGCTGGACGAGGCCGGATGCTGATCCGGCCCGGTCGTTTCCGCTGAGATGTCCGGACCGATCGCGCCGCGTCGCGGCGGGCCATCGGGCTTCTCGACGCCGCCGATGGGGTCGCGGGTTCTCCGGTCAGTAAGCTGCGTGGCTGTGGTTTCGCCGAAGTCCGAGGATGTAGCAGTGCCGGTCCCGCTGTCGCCGGAGGACCGGCGCACGAGACTGCTTGCCTCGGCGGCGATCACGCTGGGGCGGGTGTCGGATGTGCTGACCCCGCTCGGCGAGATGTTCGCCGCGCACGGACATCAGCTGTACCTGGTGGGTGGCAGTGTGCGCGATGCGGTGCTCGGGCGGCTGGGCACCGATCTGGACTTCACCACCGACGCGCGACCGGAGACCGTGCAGCAGATCGTCCGCGGATGGGCCGACAACCTCTGGGACACGGGCGGTTTGGCGTTCGGCACGGTCAGCGCGGCCAAATCGGGATGGCAGCTGGAGATCACCACGTTCCGCAGCGACAGCTACGACCGGATCTCGCGCAATCCCGAGGTGACCTTCGGCGACACCCTCGAAGGCGATCTCGTGCGCCGCGATTTCACCGTCAACGCGATGGCCGTGCGCGTCGGCGCGGACGGCGCGCTCGAGTTCATCGATCCGCTCGACGGTATGTCCGCCCTGCTGGCCGGTGTGCTCGATACCCCTGCCGCACCGGAGGATTCGTTCAACGACGATCCGCTGCGGATGTTGCGCGGCGCGCGTTTCGTCTCTCAGCTGGGCTTCGAGCTCGCGCCGCGGGTGCGCGTCGCGACCGCGACGATGGCCGACGAAATCGGCCGGATCACCGCCGAACGGGTGCGCGCCGAACTGGACAAGCTGATCGCCGGGGAGCATCCGACCGAGGGCATCGACATCATGTGCGAGACCGGGCTGGCCGAGCGGGTCCTGCCCGAGGTGCCCGCGATGAAACTCGAGATCGACGAGCATCACCAGCACAAGGACGTCTACCAGCATTCGCTGACGGTGCTGCGCCAGGCCATCGATCAGGAGCAGGGCGATCCGGATCTGGTGCTGCGCTGGGCGGCGCTGCTGCACGACATCGGCAAACCGCCCACCAAGCGCAACGAGCCGGGCGGCGGGGTGAGCTTCCACCACCACGAGGTGGTCGGCGCGAAGATGGTGCGAAAACGTATGCGCGCCTTGAAGTATCCGAAGCAGTTCACCGAGGACGTGGCTCGTCTGGTCTATCTGCACCTGCGTTTCCACGGCTACGGCAAGGGGCAGTGGACCGATTCGGCGGTGCGCCGCTACGTGACCGACGGCGGCGAACTGCTGCCCCGCCTGCACAAACTGGTCCGCGCGGACTGCACCACCCGCAACAAGCGCCGCGCCGCCGCGCTGCGCGCCACCTACGACGATCTCGAGGCGCGCATCGAACGACTGCAGCAGCAGGAGGATCTGGCACGGGTGCGCCCCGACCTGGACGGCAACGCCATCATGGAGTTGCTCGGTCTCGAACCGGGACCGCAGGTCGGCCGGGCGTGGCGGTATCTGAAGGAACTGCGATTGGATCGCGGGCCGATGACGCGCGAGGAGGCCGAGTCCGCGCTGCGGGACTGGTGGAACCGGGGCGGACAGTAGGGTCGCCCGGGCCTTTCCGCTACGACGCCGCGCGCGAGACACCGGCTAGAAGATGATCAGTGTCGTCCCCGCGACGATGGCCGAGCGCATCTGCGCCAGATCGAACGACCCGGTGATCTCGGGCACGTCCACGTGGAACCGCACCAGCTCACCGTCGCGTTCGGCACTGCGCACCGCGATCCGTTTCGGCAGGTCGGTCAGCGGAATCGGGGCCAGGGCGAACGCTCGCCGCGGAATCCGCACACCCATCCAGCTCGCCTGCCGCACCTGCACGGTGAGCAGGTCGTTCGTCACCGACGCGTCCACCAGTGCCTGAATCCGCAGCCGCCGGTGCCGGGCGATGATCAGCCCGTCGGGGGCCACGCCCAGTCGCCAGTCGAGTCGCCAGGTGTTCAGCCAGTCCACCAGCGCGGCGGTGGTGATGGTGCCGGTGATGTCCAGGTGGGTACTGCGAACCTTCGTCGGCACACCCGGAATCATTCGCACGCCGTGCGCGACGACGGTCATCCGCTCGATCCGATGACCGTTCCAGCGCAGCCCGCTCAGCGCGGCCCGGGTCTCGAAGTGCGCGCCGCGGCGGCGGGCCTCGAGGGTTTCCAGCGTGGCGGTCATATCGCTGCCGAGCAGGGTAGCGCTGATTCCCTGACCACCGAAGCGGCTCAGAATTCCCTCGCTGAGCAGCGTCATCAGCACATCGGGCAGGAGCGCGGTGACCGCGCCCGCGCCCAGATCGGCGACCGGATCGAGCCAGGCGGTGGTGAAGGAACTCCACTGTTCCAACCAGCCCGGGTCCAGCAGGCGCCTGCCGAGTCCGACCGCACGCAACGGCGACCAGGATCTCGGATCGAAATAGGTGGCCATGATTGCTCCGAGCGTACTGGCCGCCGATGACATCCGGTGCTCCCAGTCGGTCACAGCTGCCGAGTTGGCGGGGAATTCAACCGCAGATTCGGACGACCGGCATTGTTTTCACCGAATCTGCGGAACTATTCTGCAGTGATGCCCGACCTGCGGATTCGTGACGCCGCCGAACTGCTCGGTGTCAGCGACGACACCGTGCGCCGGTGGATCGATACCGGCGTACTCGACGCGCACAAGGACGCGTCCGGACGTCTGGTGATAGACGGCAAGGATCTCGCGGCATGGGCGGTCGCCCAGGCGCGGCCGCCGCAGGTGACGCTGGGCGGGGCCAGCTCGGCCCGCAACCGGTTTCCCGGACTGGTCACCGCTGTGGTGGCCGACGGGGTGATGGCACAGGTGGAGATGCAATGTGGGCCGTTCACGGTGATATCCCTGATGAGCAGCGAGTCGGTGCGGAGGTTGGGGCTCGAGCCCGGCAGCGTCGCGGTGGCCAGCGTGAAGGCGACCACGGTGGTGGTCGAAACGCCATGAGCCGTGCCCGGCGCGCGGGAGTGGCGCTCACGGCCGCGGCGCTGGGTGCGGCACTGGCGGGCTGCGGTTCCAGCGATTCGGGCGGTTCGACGACCACGCTGACGGTGTTCGCCGCGGCCTCGCTCAATCAGGTGTTCACCGATCTGGGCAAGAAGTTCGAGTCCGAGCACCCGGACACCAAGGTCAGCTTCTCCTTCGCCGGTTCCTCGGACCTGGCCGCGCAGCTGAACCAGGGCGCACCCGCGGATGTCTTCGCCGCCGCGGACACCGCGAATATGCAGAAGGTGGTGAAGACCAAGCGAATCACCGCGGCGCCGCAGAATTTCGCGACCAATGTGCTGACCATCGTCACTGCGCCCGGCAACCCGAAACATGTTGCGAGCCTTGCGGACCTGGCAAAACCGGAGCTGAAGGTCGTGGTCTGCGCGCCGCAGGTGCCGTGCGGTTCGGCGACCAAGAAGGTCGAGACGGCCTCGCACGTCACGCTGTCCCCGGTCAGCGAGGAATCCGACGTCACCGACGTGCTGTCCAAGGTCACCACGGGCGCCGCCGACGCCGGACTGGTCTACGTGACCGACGCGGCCGGTGCGGGCAACAAGGTCACCGCCGTCTCGTTTCCGGAATCCGCCGGCGCGGTCAACACCTATCCGATTGCCGCGGTGGCCGATTCGAAGCATGCCGAGCTGGCGAAACAGTTCGACGAGCTGGTGACCGGCCCCGACGGACGCGCGGTTCTGGCGAAGGCCGGCTTCGGCGCACCGTGACCTACGGCGGAAATCGTCGCCTCGGCCCCGGCGGCTCCGGTGGGCGGTGTAGCCACGTGAGCGTGCAGCCGGAGGCGGATGGACGGTGTGTCCGGTGGCGCTGTTCCGGATCTGCGCGGAGGGTGTCGGTGTGACCGGGGACGGTGTGGTGGAGGCGGGCGAGGCGGTGGCGACGGGCAACGATTCGGGGCAGCCGGATGCCGGGCGCGGGATCCGGCGCGGACTCCGGATGCTGCTGCGGGGGCCGGGACCCGGGATGCCGCGGTGGTTGTTGCTTCCCGCGCTCGTGGGGTTCGCGTTCGTCATCGGGCCGCTGGTGGCGCTGACGGGTGCGGTGGAGTGGTCGCGTTTCGGGGAGTTGGTGACCTCGGCGGCGTCGCGGGATGCGTTGTGGCTCAGTCTGAAGACGGCGTCGGCCAGTACGGTGGTGTGTGTCGTGCTGGGAGTTCCGATGGCGGTGCTGCTGGCTCGGGTGCGGTGGCGGGTGCTACCGGTACTGCGGGCGATGGTGTTGTTGCCCTTGGTGTTACCCCCGGTGGTCGGTGGTCTGTCGCTGCTGTATCTGTTCGGGCGGTACGGACTGCTGGGCAAGCACCTCGAGGCGATGGGTATCGAGATCGCCTTCAGCACAACGGCTGTGGTGCTCGCGCAGTCCTTCGTCGCGCTGCCGTTCCTGGTGATCACGCTGGAGGGTGCGATGCGCACCGCCGGTGAGCGTTACGAGCGGATCGCGGCCACGCTCGGGGCCGCGCCGACGACCGTGTGGCGGCGAATCACGGTGCCACTGTTGCGGCCCGCGCTGATCTCCGGTTCGGTCCTCGCCTTCGCCCGCGCGCTGGGCGAATTCGGCGCGACCCTCACGTTCGCGGGCAGCCTGCAGGGCCGCACCCGAACCCTTCCTCTGGAGATCTACCTCCAGCGCGAGAACGATCCCGGCGCCGCCGTGGCGTTGTCGCTGCTCCTGGTGGTGATCGCCGTCCTCGTCGTCCTGGTCGCCTACCGTCGCGTCGGCATTCCGGAGGGCCGCGAATGGGCCGCGGGCCTGTGGCGCTGGGGCGGCCGCGCCGCGAACACCGGCGCCGTCGAGGGTGAACCTCGATGAGCGATCCGTTGCGACGTGCCGGGGTGCTGCCGCAGCCGGTCCGGCCCGCGCCGCTGTTATGCGTCGAAATACTCTGCAGTGCAGCACTTTTCAGCACGTCTCCGGGAGCTGAAGACGACAGGTGGTTCCCGCGCGCTCGTGCGAGGCGGTGTGTGGTGAGCGCATCTACGGGGAACGACGCCGCCGGACTGGAGATTTCGGTGCGGCTGGCGCAGCGGGGGGTGGACCTGAAGTTGGCGGTCGCGCCCGGGGAGGTGCTGGCCGTGCTCGGTCCCAACGGCGCGGGCAAGTCCACGTTGCTGGAAATCGTCGCGGGGCTGGTGCGGCCCGACGCCGGATATGTTCGGCTGGGTGGGCGGACGTTGACCGATATCGGTGCGGGCGCGGCGGTTCCGGCGCATCGGCGGCAGGTGTCGCTGCTGGCCCAGGACGCGCTGTTGTTCCCGCATCTGACGGCGGCGGCGAATGTGGCGTTCGGGCCGCGCAGCCGCGGAATGCGTTCGCGGGCGGCGGCGGCCGTGGCGCTGGACTGGTTGCGTGCGGTCGACGCGATCGAATTCGCCGGGCGGCGGCCCGGACAATTGTCCGGCGGACAGGCACAGCGGGTGGCGCTGGCGCGGGCACTGGCCGTCGAACCGCGAGTGCTGCTGCTGGACGAGCCGATGGCCGCACTCGACGTATCCGCCGCACCCGCGATGCGCACCCTGCTGCGGCGTGCCCTGCGCGATCCCGGAATATCCTCGCGGCGTGCCGGTCCCGCGCCGAGCGCGCTACTGGTCACGCACGATATCGTCGACGCGCTGACGCTCGCCGACCGCGTCGTGGTCGTCGAATCGGGGCATATCGTCGAACAGGGTCCGGTCGCCGAGGTGCTCTCCCGGCCCCGCAGCGCCTTCGCCGCACGGATCGCGGGCGTGAACCTGATGATCGGCACCGCGGAAGCTCCCGCGTCCGAACCGGTTTCGAGCCTGGGCAGCGTGCGCTGCGCTGCGGACGCGATCCAGGGCCGCGCCGAATCACCGTTGACGCCGGGCGTGCGGGCCGCGGCCGTATTCTCCCCCGCAGCCGTCGCGGTCTACCGGAAACGCCCGGAAGGCAGCCCGCGCAACGTTTTCCGCGTCCGCGTCGCCGAACTCACCGACCGCGGCGGCGTGATCCGGGTGCACGCCGCGGATCGCGCCGACGGACCGGGAGTGGTCGCGGACCTGACGCCCGCCGCGGTCGCCGAACTCTCGGTGATCCCCGGCGAGGAGGTGTACTTCAGCGTGAAAGCCGGTGAGGTACAGGTCTATCCGTGCTGATCCGGCTGATTGAGCGTCGCGTGCATCAGGTAGACGTTGTAGCTGTTCCAGGCCGATATCGTGAAGTACAGGTCCTTACCCGTCGACCACGGGTGGATGAAACCGCCGTAGGCCGTGGGATAGTCGTTGGTGTCCACCAGCGGCACGTCATCGGTCCAGGTCCCCTGCGGTTCCCGCGCGGTGCGCAGCACGATCGCGTGCCGCAGTGAATCGAGGTACACCATCTGCCACTGATCGCTGGAATCGTCGTAGCGCACGGACAATTCGCCGGCGATGCCCGGCACCAGCGGGGTGGCGAGATTTTCCTGCGACGGAGCCCAGCTGCCGTTCACCCAGTACTGGTACGCGGATTTGTTCAGCACCTCGGATTTCGGCACTCGCGCCAGTCCGATGACGCCGATTCGGCCGTTGGGCGTGCCGAACATGTAGACGTAGTCGCCGTGCGGCACCATCGACGCGACCTGGAAGCGGTCCACGCCGAACATGTTGTTCCACTTGGCGTATTGATCCTTCACCCAGGTCTTGCCGTCGTCGTCGGAGTAGGCCAGCCCGCCGTCGTTGGTCCACCACATGCCCGGGATCTTGCTCCAGTGGTTCACCGACATGTAGCTCATGTACTGCCGGTTGCCCAGGGCGAATCCGGAGGTCGGGATGACCGTGGTCTCGAAGTTGACGATCTTGCGGCTGTCCAGCAGTTCCGCGGCGTGGCAACGGCTGTCCTGGATCATGGTGTCGATCTTCAGACCTTGGGACAGATCGTGATTGCTGCTGTAGGCCAGCACATTACTGCGCCAGTCCTGATCATCCCCGCCGGCTCCGCCGCCGGTCCAGCCCTTGCCGAAGCTGTCGCCGAACACGACGGCGATCTGTCCGGGCTCGGTCTGCCACATGATGCCCAGATCGGTGCCGTCGACCTGCCAGCGCATATCGGTGCGGTTGGCCGAGCCGTGACCGGTGACCTGAGACACCAGATCCACCGAGCGCACCGTGCGCGGTGCGGGGGGCGCGGCGACCGGGCCGGGCTGGGCCGGATGCACCACCGTCGGCGGCGGCTGCTGCGGAGACGGCGCGGGGCCGCCCGGCACCGGAATCGGAATCGGCTCGATATCCGGCTTTATCCGGATCTGCGGCAGGTTGAACTGCCCCGATCCGGTTCCGGACCCGGTGCCCGATCCGGTGCCGGACCCCGAGGACGAGCCGGAATTCGGCGGCGGCGCAGGCTCTTCGGGCTTGGTCATGGGCGCCGTCGGTTTCGGTGGCGGCGTGTCGCGGACGTCCGGACACGGACTGCGGCACGGATCGATCGGCAGCGGCGCGGGCGTGATCCGGGTGGTGTTCGGCGGCGGGCCGGGCACCGGTACCGGGGTGATCTTCGGTACCGGCACCGGAATATCGATGGTGGGCGGCAGCAGCGGTCCGGGCGCGGCATGCGGATCGGGCTCGCGCGCTCGCGGATCGAAACCCGTTTCCCCGCAGACGTTCCGGGGCGGCGGCTGCCAGGGCAGCGGTGTGGACCAGGCCGGGGCGGGCACCACCAGCGCACCGGTCAGCAGCACGCCGAACAGCGCGGATTTCGCCAGCAACCCCACGGCCTCTCTCGGTTCTGTTCCGGGCACGGGCCGTGCCGCGATGACATCGCACAGCGAAACGCTCGCAGAAGTGGAGCCGGGCACAGCCCGTTCAATTTAGCGGACCGCATCCGCCCGCCGCGGCACGAATCGCCCGGCGCCGGGAGATCGGGTCCGATCGGCCGGGAATCCGCAGGGTGTCCCGGCCGCTACCGCGCCGATCCCACGGCGACGCCGGAACCGCGCCGCGATCCGGCCATGATCACCACGACCGCGACGATTCCCACCGCGTAGCAGGCGGACCCGGCCAGCACCACGCCGATCGAGCGCCCGTCGGCCGGGACGACCAGCGCCGCAGCGGCGAGCGCCAGCACGAAGGCGATGTTGAACACCGTGTCCTGCAGGGCGAACACCTGGCCGCGCCGGGAGTCGCCGATATCGATCTGCATGGTGGCGTCGCCGGTGAGCTTGACCGTCTGGCCGGCCAGGCCGAGCAGGAACGCTCCGGCCAGCAGCAGCCGGTGTGCGACATCGGTATTCGCGCCGTGCGTGACGGTGATGGGCGTGACCAGGGCGGTTTGCACGACCAGCGCGGTGACCAGGCCGGCCAGGACGGTCCGCGGCCGGCCGAGCCGGGGGATCACCAGCGGCGTGAGGACCGCGGCGAGCAGCATGCCGGCGGCGGTGGCCGTGATCGCCACGCCGAATCCGACCAGACCGCCGCCCAGCGATGTGCTCTCGGTCGCCGAGCGCCGCAGGACCAGGACCATGAGCAGGGTGTCCGCGCCGAACACGATCCGGTGCACGCCGATGCCGATCATGGCGACGGTGCAGTGCGCGGATTCCCACACCGCTCGCGCACCCGTCCGCAACCCGGTCAGGACGGCCCGCACCGAACTGGCCGGCCGGTCCGCGCCCGGCTCGTCGTCACCGGGGCCCAGCGCCCGCGATGCGAAGCGGGCCGCGCACACCGCGCCGATCACCGATCCGGAGGCGCTGGCCGCCACCGCGACCGCCCCGGCCAGGTTGCCCGCTCCGACCGCCCCGATGATCGCCACCGCCACCGCGGCGCCCGCCGCCGCACATCCGGAGGCCACCGTGGCCAGTACCGAATTCGCCGGCACCAGCCGGCGCGGTTCGAGCACCCGCGGCAACGCCGCCGAGACGCCCGCCATCACGAATCGGCTCACGCCCACCACCGCCAGCGCGAGCAGTAGCAGCGGCGTCTCGGCGATACCCGTCGCCAGGCCGACGCTCGCCACACCGATCAGCAAGGCGCGCAATACATTGGCAACGAACAACACCGCCCGCCGATCCCAGCGGTCCAGCAGCGCGCCGGCGTACGGTCCGATCACCGAATACGGCAGCAACAGCACCGCGAATCCGGCCGCGATGGCCGGCGGATCGGTCTGCCGTTCCGGATTGAACAGAATCGCGCCCGACAGCGCGGCCTGGAACATGCCGTCCCCGAACTGTCCGGCGAAACGCACCGCCGACAGTCGCCGCAACCCCGCGCCCGAATGCCGGAGCAGCCGCAACAGCTCCCGCCTGGTCGCCGGTCGGCTCGGTGCGGCCGGAACGTCGTCGGGGCGGGGGTCGGCCACCTCGCGAGGTTAGCCGATCGCGCCGCCGCGGCCGATATCGTGGGTGGACGATGCGGCTGCGCGTATTTGCCACATAATAGCTGGTACAGTGCGTGCCGGTGCGATCGCCGCATCCACCGGGCGGATGCGGGCAAGGTTGTGGCACGCTGGAACTGTCTTTTCGACGCCCGGCCCGAGAGGAGGACCACGGTGTCCACACTCACGACCCCCCACATCGATGTCCACCGCGGCGGCGACCGCATGAAAACCCGTGTGGCATGGCTGGATTCGAAGCATTCGTTCTCCTTCGGCGAGCACTACGATCCGGAGAACACCCACCACGGCCTGCTGTTGGTCAACAACGAGGACGTGGTGCGTCCCGGGGAGGGTTTCGACACCCATCCGCATCGGGATATGGAAATCGTGACCTGGGTGCTGCGCGGCTCGCTGGTCCACCAGGATTCGCTCGGCCACAGCGGCATCATCTATCCGGGCTTGGCCCAGCGGATGAGCGCGGGCACCGGAATCCTGCACTCGGAGAAGAACGATTCCTGGCATCTGCCTCCCGAGCAGGGCGGCACCGCCGAGCACACCGAACCGGTGCATTTCGTGCAGATGTGGGTGGTGCCCGACGAGCCGAATCTCGACCCCGGCTACCAGCAGCTCGAGATCGATACCGAATTGGCCGCGGGCGGCCTGGTGACGGTGGCCTCGGGACTGCCCCGTTATCGCGATCGCACCGCCATCAAGATCAACAGCAGTCATTCGGCTCTGCACGTCGCGCGGCTCGGGCTGCCCGGTCAGCCGAGCACGGTGGAACTGCCCGAGGCGCCCTATCTGCATCTGTTCATCGCCCAGGGCGAGGTCGATATGGCCGGGATCGGCACCCTGTACGCGGGTGATGCCGTGCGCCTGACCCGCAGCGGCGGCCAGCGCATCACCGCGAACCGGCCCGCCGAGATCCTGGTGTGGGAGATGCACGCACGCCTGGGCGGACAATAACGAGAGGACAGTCATGACGGAGTACCCACCGCCCGGTCAATACCCACCGCCCGGTCAATACCCGTCGTCGAGCCAGGGCGGCTATCCGCCGCCTCCGCCGAGCGACTATCCGGCTCCGCCCGGTGAGCCGTACCGGCCGCAGGGGCAGGGCCGCGGTCTGGCGATCACCGCACTGGTCCTGGGCATTCTGGCCATTCTGAGTTGCCCGACGGTGCTGGGCGGCGTGCTGTTCGGACTCCTGGGCCTGATCTTCGGCATCATCGCGGTGGTCAAGGCCCGGCGCGGCACCGCGGCGGGCGGTGTCCTCGCGTGGTTCGGCCTGGCCCTGGCCGCTCTCGGGCTGATCGCCGGAATCGTGATCGGCGTGGTCGCCGGTAACTGGGTGGTGGACCATGGCGGGCGCACCTATATGGACTGCACGAAGCAGGCCAACGGCGACAAGGCCAAGATCCAGCAGTGCGCCGACCAGTTCCGCTCCAGCCTGGAGAACACGCCCACCCCCGCCCGCTGAGCCGGGACGTCCGGTAGCGGCGGCGCGGCCGGCAGCCGCGTTTGCGGCGACGCCCGCCGCGCGTCGGCATACTGGACAGCGTGACTGCTGATCTGACGAGTTCCTCCGGCCTGGATCTGACCTATCGCGACACCGCCGTGCGGGTACAAGACGACCTGTTCTCGCACGTCAACGGCCAATGGCTGGAGACGTACGAGATTCCGGCGGACCGCGCGGTCGACGGCGCCTTCCGCGCGCTCTACGACCAGGCCGAGCGGGACGTGCGCGAGATCATTCAGACCGCGGCGGCCTCGGACGCCGCGTCCGGGAGCGATGAGCGCAAGATCGGCGACCTCTACACCAGCTTCCTGGACGAGGCCGCGGTCGAGGCCGCCGGACTGACCCCGATCGCCGAGGAGTTGGCGGCGGTGGCCGCCGTCACCGATCGCGCCGAGTTCGCCGCGCTGCTGGGCAGGTTGCAGCGGGTCGGCGTCAGCGGGGCGCTCGTGTTCTACGTCGACACCGACGACAAGAATTCCCAGCGCTATCTGGTGCACACCAGTCAGGCCGGGATCGGCCTGCCCGACGAGTCGTACTACCGGGGCGAGGAGTACGCGGAAATCCGCACGAAGTACGTCGAGCACATCCGCCGGATGTTCGCCCTGGCCGGGCTGGACTTCGACGCGCAACGGGTATTCGACCTGGAAACCAAACTGGCCGCGGGGCATTGGGACGTGGTGCGTCGTCGCGACGCCGAATTGAGTTACAACCTCACCACTTTCGCGGACCTGACCGCGCAGCATCCGGAATTCGACTGGGCGGCATGGACATCCGGCCTGGCCGAGGGGGTTCCCGCCTCCGGGCCGGAGCTGTTCGCCGAGGTCGTGGTGCGGCAGCCGGATTATCTGCGCACCTTCGCCGGCCTGTGGGCATCGGAATCGACGGCCGACTGGCAGGCCTGGGCGAGCTGGCGGGTACTGCGCGCTCGCGCACCGTATCTGACCGCCGCGATCGTCGAGGAGTCGTTCGACTTCAACGGCCGCATCCTCACCGGCACCCAGGAGAATCGCGAACGCTGGAAGCGCGGTGTGTCGCTGGTCGAGGATCTGCTCGGCGAGGTGGTCGGCAAACTGTATGTGGCCCAGCACTTCCCGCCGGAGGCCAAGGCGCGCATGCAGGTCCTGGTGGCGAACCTGCAGGAGGCGTACCGCCGCAACATCTCCGAGCTGGAGTGGATGGGTCCCGAGACTCGCAAGGCCGCGCTGGCCAAGCTGGACAAATTCACCCCGAAGATCGGTTATCCGGACCGCTGGCGCGACTACTCCGGCGTCGTCGTCGACCCGGCCGATCTGGTCGGCAACTACCGTCGCGGCTACGCCGCCGAACACGACCGCGACCTGAACAAACTCGGCGGTCCGGTCGATCGCGACGAGTGGTTCATGACCCCGCAGACGGTCAACGCCTACTACAACCCGGGCATGAACGAGATCGTCTTCCCCGCGGCGATCCTGCAACCGCCGTTCTTCGATATGAACGCCGACGACGCGGCCAACTACGGCGGTATCGGCGCGGTGATCGGCCACGAGATCGGACACGGCTTCGACGATCAGGGCAGCAAGTTCGACGGCGACGGCAATATGGTCGACTGGTGGACCGACGCGGATCGCGCCGAATTCGGTAAACGCACCCGCGCGCTGATCGATCAGTACAACCAGTTCACGCCCAAGGGTCTGGCGGAAAACCACAAGGTCAACGGCGAATTCACGATCGGCGAGAATATCGGCGACCTCGGCGGGCTCTCGATCGCGCTGGAGGCCTACCGCATCGCACTGGGTGATGCGCAGGCTCCGGTCATCGACGGTCTCACCGGCTTGCAACGGGTGTTCTTCGGCTGGGCGCAGGTCTGGCGCACCAAGGCGCGCGAGGAGGAGGCCATCCGCCGCCTGGCCATCGATCCGCACTCGCCGGCGGAGTTCCGCTGCAACGGCGTGGTCCGCAATCTCGACACCTTCCACGAGGCGTTCGAACTGGCGCCGGGTGATGCGCTGTACCTGGAACCCGCGCAGCGCGTTCGAATCTGGTAGTGCCCGCGCCCGCCCTCCGGTGGCTCCCGGCGGGCGGGCGGGTCCGATTCGCCTGAATCGGTGGAGGTGTCACGGCATACTGATAGAGGTGACTGCCGTGCCCAATCGTGTATCAGGTATCGATTTCTCCCATATCGACAGATCCGTGCGGCCGCAGGACGATCTGTACGGCTTCGTGAACGGCGCCTGGCTGCGCACCTGTGAGATCCCCGCGGACCGCGTACATTCCGGTTCGGTCTCCGACCTGCGCGATCGAGCCGAAATGGATGTGCAGGCGATCATCATGGCCGCGGTCACCGCGCCGGCGTCGGCGGGCGAGGAGATCCGCCGTATCGCCGAGCTGTACTCGAGCTTCATGGATCTGGACGCGGTGGCCGAGGCGGGGCTGCGGCCGATCGCCGGGGAATTGGCCGATATCGCCGCGATCACCGACCGCACCGAATTCGCGGCCCTGCTGGGCCGGTTGCAGCGGACCGGCGTGGGTGGCGCGGTCGATATCTTCGTCAGCGGCGACAGTCACGACGCGCGGCGGAACCTGGTCCACCTGACTCAGTCGGGCCTCGGCCTGCCCGACGAATCCTATTACCGCACCGAGCGATTCGCCGAGATCCGCGCGGCGTACATCGGCCATATCGACGCGATGTTCGTCCTGATCGCCGCCGATCCGGCACTGCGAAAGTCGCTGCCGGAGAACCTGGACGGGGTCGGCAGGCGCATCTTCGAGCTGGAACGCGCCCTGGCCGCCGCGCATTGGGACGTGGTGCGTCGCCGGGACGTCGAAGCCTCCTACAACCTGCGCACATTCGACGAGCTCACCGCCGAGGCCGCGGAATTCGACTGGGCGAGCTGGACTCGCGGCCTCACCGAGGGAGTCGGCAGGCCCGGCCCCGAGGTGCACGCCGAGGTGGTGGTGCGGCAGCCGGACTACCTGACCGCGTTCGCCCGGCTCTGGGCGCGGGCCCCGCTCGCGGACTGGCAGGCCTGGGCGGCGTGGCAGGTGATCCGCAGGCGCGCACCGTATCTCACCGATGCGGTGGCCCACGAACATTTCGAGTTCTACGGTCGCACGCTGACCGGAGCCCGGCAGATCCGGGACCGTTGGAAGCGCGGCGTGGCGCTGGTACAGGAACTGCTCGGCGACGCGGTCGGGAAGATCTTCGTCGCCGAACACTTCCCGCCCGAGGCCCGGGCGAAGATGTCCGAGATGGTGACCCACCTGCGCGAGGCATACCGTCGCAGCATCGCCGAGCTGCCCTGGATGGGTCCGGACACCAAGATCGCGGCCACGGCGAAGCTGGAGAAGATCGTCGCCAAGATCGGCTACCCGGACCACTGGCGCGACTACTCGGACATCCACATCGATCCCAACGACCTGGTCGGCAACTACCGGCGCGGATACGCTGCCGCGCACGACTTCCAGTTGCGCAGGCTCGAGCGCCCGGTCGATCGCGGCGAATGGCTGACCAGTCCGCAGACGGTCAACGCGTTCTACCACCGCGGTATGAACGCGATCACCTTCCCCGCGGGCTACCTGCGCCCGCCCTATTTCGATCCCGCCGCCGACGACGCGGTGAACTACGGCGCCATCGGCGCGGTGATCGGACACGAGATCGGGCACGCCTTCGACGATCAGGGCAGCACCCACGACGGCGAGGGCACCATGGTCGACTGGTGGACCGCCGCCGACCACGACGAATTCCACCGGCGGACAAAGGCTCTGATCGATCAGTACGCGGTGCTTTCTCCCCGGGACCTGCCCGCCGAGTACACCGTCAACGGTGAGTTCACGATCGGCGAGAACATCGGCGACCTGGGCGGTCTGTCGATCGCGCTGAAGGCTTACCGGATCTCGCTGGCGGGCGCCGAATCCCCCACCATCGACGGATTCACCGGCGAGCAGCGGTTCTTCATGGGCTGGGCCAGGATGCGCTGTGCGAAGGTGCGTCCCGAGGAGGCGGTCCGGCGCTTGGTCGCGGACCCGCACGCGCCCAACGAATTCCGCTGCAATGCCGTGGTTCGCAATATCGACGACTTCTACGAGTCGTTCGATGTGCGTCCGGGCGATGCGTTGTATCTGGAACCCTCGGAGCGCGTGCGGATCTGGTGATCACCGGTTCGGCTCACTTGGGCAGTTTGGGCGCGATCTGCCGGGTATAGATACCGTGCAGCTGGTTCTGCACGCCCGACATGACCTCGCGCACATCCTGATTGCGCAGCCCGATCCGCTCGAGTCCGGTGCCGATGATCTGGTCCGCGCCGGGCAGGAAAACCCGGCCGTAGTCCTGGGATTTGGTCAGCGGAAGCTGATTCATCGCGGTCCGGAAATTGGGATTCTCCGCCAGGAAGGCCATCTCGGACGGGTCCTGTTGCGCGGACTTGCGCACCGGAATATATCCGGTGGCCTGCCCGAACGAGGTCGTGTTGGCGGTATCGGTGATGAACTCGATGAATTTGAGCGCGTTCACTTTTCGCTCATCGGAGATGCGTGCGGGAATGGCCAGTCCGGCCCCGCCGGTGGTGCAGCCGGGGCCGTTGGGATGCGGCAGGAAATCCGTGGCGAAGGACAGTTTCCCCTTGGCGTTGGCGTTGATACCCGCCAGATCCCCGGTGGAGGTGATCGCCGAGGCGATGACGCCGGTGCCGAAGTCGGTGGCCGCCTGCGGCCGAATGCTGGCGTACCGTTTCACATTGATCATCTCGCGCAACGCGTTTCCCGCGGCGATCGTCGCCGGATCGGTGAATTTCAGCGTCCAGCCGTCGGAGTAGGCGCCGCCGAACGTCCATATCGGCCCCTCGAACGTCCACGCCAGGTTGTTGGTCGCGTTGTACCACCCGTGCGCCCACCGGTTCGGGCCCATCAGGCTCTGGATCTTCGGGCCCCACTCGTCGAATTCCGCCCAGGACTGCGGACCTCGTTGCGGCAGACCGGCCCTGGCCCAGACGTCCTGGTTGTAACAGAAGATCTGCGTCGAGCGGCAGTACGGCAGCGCATAGTGTTTGCCCTGGAACTGATAGTCGTTGACGAACGTGTCCACGTAATCGTCCAGTCGCACACCGGCATCGCCGAAATACTGGTCCAGCGGGGTGATGGCCTTGTTGATCGCGAAATTGAACCACCACACGTCCGAGAGCACGACGATATCGGGCAGTTGCCCGCCGATCAGCGACGCGTTGAACTTCTGCGACACCTCCCCGTAGTCCTTGCCCGCGTCGACCAGGGTGACCCGCAGCCCCGGATGCGCCGCCTCGAAGGCGGCGATCATCGCCAGTTCGCGGCGCTTGGACGTGCCCGGATGGTTCGACCAGAAGGTGATGTTGTTCGGATCGCCGCCCTGTACCCCGCCGCCACCCATCCCGGCGCAGGCCGCCGCCCCGGCCCCGGCCGCCGCGACGGACAGGCCCAGGAATCCGCGCCGGGACAACGCTTTCCGGGTTCCGGCGACGCTACGGGTGACAGCATCGGACACGGCAGTCTCCTTCTCGGGCGAATGTGCTGTGGCGCTCAGCCTTTGATGGCACCGGAGGTCAGGCCCTTGATCATGTGCCGCTGCAGGACGAGGAACACCAGCAGGATCGGCACCATGGTGAGCAGCGTTCCGGCCATCACCGGACCCCAGTTGGTGACGCTGGGATTCTCGGTGTTCTGCAACAGCGTCAGCCCGACCGGCAGGGTGGCCACTCGTGCGTCGTCGGCCATCAGGAACGGCCACAGGTATTCGTTCCACTCGTTGACCAGCGTAACAACCGCGAAGGCGACCATGGTCGGCCCCGACATCGGCAGCACCACCCGGGTCAGCAGCGACCACCAGCCGGCGCCGTCCATCCGCGCGGCCTCGATCACCTCGACGGGCAGGGACAGGAAGTGGTTGCGCATCAGGAAGGTGCCGAACGCGACGCCGCAGAGCGGAACGATGATGCCCTGGAAGGTGTTTCGCCAGCCGATCTCGGCGATGATGGCGTAGTTGGAGATGACCGTGATCTGATTCGGCACCATCAGCGCGGCGATGATCACCAGGAACACCAGGTTCTTACCCGGGAATCGCAGGAACACCAGCCCGTACGCGCTGATGATGCCCAGGACGAACTTCACCGCCGCGACGATCGCGGTGATGATCAGCGAATTGCGCAGGAACTGCCAGAACGGCAACGTGGTCGTCGCCTCGCGGTAGTTCTCCGGATGCCAGCTGTGCGGCCAGTACACCGCGGGTGCGGTGTAGATGTCCGGGCGCGCCTTGAACGAGGTGATGACGATCCAGAACAGCGGTACGCCGACGATGATCAGCACACACACCATCGCGGCGTAACCCAGCAGCGTGGCGGCCAGTTTGCGGCGCTGGTACGTGGCGTTCACGCCTCTCCCCGATCCATGACGCGGACCTGCACCAGCGTGATGATCAGCAGCACCACGAACATGATGGTGGCGACCGTCGCGCCGTATCCGGCCCGGAAGTTGCGGAAGGATTCCAGGTAGACCTGGTAGACCATGGTCGTGGTGCCGGTGCCCAGCGGGCCGCCGCGGGTCATCACGTTGATGATGTCGAAGACCTGCAGCGAGTTCAGCATCACCGTGATCGACAGGAAGAACGTCGTCGGACGCAACTGCGGCAACAGGATTCGGCTGAATCGGGTCCACGGGCCGGCGCCGTCGATCCGGGCGGCCTCCATCAGATCCGGCCGGGTTCCCTGCAACGCGGCCAGGTAGATGACGAAGCTGTAGCCGAGGTTCTTCCAGATGTAGGTCACCGTCACCATGAACAGCGCCCAGTGTGAATTCTGGTAGAAGTCCGGCACATTCGTGACGCCGAGCCGGTGCAGCACGTCCTGGATCAGGCCGAAGCTGGGATCGAAGATGAACTGGAACGCCACCCCGATCGCCGCGCCGGAGATCACGAACGGCGCGAAGATCACCGAGCGAACCACGTTGCGGCCGAACAGCTTCCGATCCAGCAGCAGGGCCAGTGCGAGTCCGAGCAGCATACTTCCGGCCACCGCGGCGACGGTGAAGATCACCGTATTGCCGACGATCTGCCAGGAATCGCCGCGTCCCCACCACTCTCGGTAGTTCTCCAGGCCGATGTAGTGCGCCAGCGGATCGGCCAGATTCCAGTCGGTGAACGACAACCGGATGTCATCGATCAGCGGCCGGTAGACGAAGACCCCCAACAGCGCCAGATTCGGCACCACCAGCACCAGGAACAACCCGTAGTCGCTCCACGGCCGCCCCCGCAATCCGCGCCCCCGAGCCTGCGGCAGCACGCGTTCCGGACTCCCGCGCATCGCGCCGCCACGACGGCTACGCGTGAGCGCTCGACCGATCCCGCCCAACCCCCTGCGTGCAGACTCGGCGAAGGCCGACCCCTCCCCCTGCGGCAAAACGGACATGCGCCGAATCGTAAAGGCGCACACCCCGCTCCAACAGCAAATCGACGATGAATATCAGGGGGTTTTCGGGTGTGCCCCAGGGGCTACCGCACACAATCGCAATCCGGTCGACGTTTACGCTGCCAACTGATTTCGCGAGCACATCGGTAACTCCCCGGGTACGTCCAGAAGGTAATCGCTTCCCAACCGCCGGCCCGACGCCCGAGTATCGGCGTACCCAACGGCCCGCTGAAGTCGCGGAGAGGCGGGGGAGCGTCGCGGGGAGGCGGGCTGGCGAGGCGGGCAAGCTCAGTTCCAGTCGCCCATGCCGTCGCTGCGGCTGGCGGCGCCGGTGGAGTTCTTCACCACGACCGGGTCGCCCTTCTGGGCGTTGTCGAAGAACCACTTGGCGTCGGCGGTGCTGACGTTCAGGCAGCCGTGGCTGGCGTCGGAGTTGCCCTGCTGAGCCACCGACCACGGGGCGGCGTGCAGGAAGATGCCGTTGCTGGCCAGCCGCGTGGCGTATTCGACCGGGACCTTGTATCCCTCGGGCGAGGTGTCCGGCACGCCGAAGGTGGCCGAATCCATGATCATCTTGCGATTCTTCTCGCCCACGTAGTAGATGCCGTTGGGCGTCTCGTGGCCCTTCTTGCCCATCGAGGTAGGCATGGTCTTGATGACTTGGCCGTTCTTGGTGATGGTGATCTGGTGGTTGGCGTCGTCGGCGGTGGTGATCACCTCGTCGCCGGTCTTGTACTCGACGTGCGTGCCGGCGGCCTGGACGGTGATGGTGTCGTGCGCGGGCCAGTAGTTCTCGGGCCGCCAGCGCACCTGCTTGTCGCCGTACCAGTAGAAGTGGCCCTTCACGGGCGTCGAGGAGGTGATCCGGATGGCTTTTTCCGCGGCCGCGTGATCGGCCACCGGCGCCTTGAAGTTGACGAAGATCGGCTCGGCCACGCCGACGACCTCGCCGTCACCGGGGCTCAGGCCAGGGTTCGCGAAGTTGGCCTGCGGCAACGGCGGCGGGTTCTTCATCGGCGCCGCGCCCGGCTCGGGCTGCGGGCTCTGCATCAGTGCGGGCGCGCCCGGCACATCGGGTCCGCCGGGCCACAGCGGCGCCGCGGTCGCGGGCGCCGCGGCCAGGGCTCCCGCCGCGCTGATCGCCAGGGCTAGGACGCCGATCCGCGTGCCCCGTGTTGCCTTGTCCCGTGCGGGTTTCCGACAGGTGGTGGTGCGCAAAGCCGTACGTCCTCTCAATCCTCTACTCACGCGCGAAGATGCGCGGAAGGTCTCGCTCGAGATCACAACGAGATGTATGTCGTCCCCGGCCCCGCATCCATTACTACATTTCCGAACAGCTTCGGCCAATCGAGGATTCGTGGTTATGGACTCGTTCCAATCGAAGTGTGATGTGTCACCGGGGCGCGGCGATAACCGAGTTTCGGGACGTATGCGCCGTTGGCGGGGGGCGAGAGCCGGGCATACAGCAGTACCCAGCAACAAGCGAAACGATGTCACGTCACATGACATTGTGATACGAATCACCGGAGTGTCCTTGGTGGGACACCACATTGAAGGTAATCCCGGCACGCGGCCCCGTAGCGATGTTGTGCGGCACCGAAAGTGGTGTCCGCCCCCGCGAATAGTGGCGCGTAAGTGCCAGTTCGGTGCGCAGCAGCAGGGTCGCCAGCACGATGCGCAACTCGTAGTCCGCCAGGGTGGAGCCGAGGCAGCGCCGGTGCCCGCCGCCGTAGGGCGCGAATTCGGCCGGGCCGTAGCGACGTTCGAGAAAACGTTCCGGACGGAAGCGTTCGGCCTCCGGCCACACCTCCGGATCCGAATGCAGCAACGGCACGGCGATGCCCATGGTGTCCCCGGCGTCCAGCGCGGCGCCGCGCAGCGTGAACGGTCCGGTCAAGCGGCGCAGCACGATCGGGACGGGCGGATGCATCCGCAATGTCTCCTGGCAGACGGCGTCCAGATATGGCAGCCGGGCGAGATCGGCCGGATCACCGTCCGGGTCGAATCCGCCAAGTTCCGAACGCAGCCGGTCCAGCGTCTCGGGATTGCGGTGCAGCCGGTACAGCGCCCAGACCAGGCTGGTCGCGGTCGTCTCGTGACCGGCGACCAGCAGGGTGCGCAACTGATCGCGCAGATCGGCGTCCTCGATCGGGGATCCATCGTCGCGGCGGGTCGCGAGCAGCGTGGACAGGATGTCGTTGCCGCCGCGATCCGCGCCCGCCGTGCGCCGTTCGGCGACCTCGGCGCTGATCAGCGCGTCCAGCCGAGCGCGCGCGGCCAGGAACCGGTCCCAGGGCGCATGCCCGAAAGCGCTGTGCCGCAAGGCCGGAAGTAACATCAGCGGTCCGTTGAACGCGTTCAGGAACCGCACCACCGCCGCGGTGTATTCGGTACGGCGAGAACGACTTCCGTCGCCGAAGAGGACCTCCAGTATCACTCGCAGCGTGATCGCGCGCGCCGCCACCCGCGCGTCCACCCGGACGCCGGACCGCCATGCCGGACCCGCCCCGAACCCGTCCAGCTCCGCGCGGGCGGAATCGCGAATAACAGTGGCGTAGTGCGCGATCCGCGAACGATGAAAGGCGGGCGTCAGCAGCGCGCGTTCCCGGCGATGCCGTTGATCACGTGCCAGAATCAGCGAGGCCGAGCCGACCAGAGGCTCGATCGGATTCGGCAGCGGCGGGGTCAGCGACTCGACCGGTGCGCGGAAGAACTCCCCGGCTCCCGCGGGCGTTCCGGTGAACACCGCACTCCCGAATCCCGGGAACGCCACGGCGAACGGATCCCCGTCCCGTTCCCGTCGCCAGCGGAAATACCGCTCGAAATCGATACCCGCCGCCAGCGCGTGCAACACCGCAGGCCGCGGTGCCCGCAGGCCACCGTCGGCAGAAGTCACGACACTCATATCGGGAAAACGGCGCCGGACCCGAGCCGGTTCATCGCGGCTCGCCGTACTCCGGATGCGTCAGCGCGGCAGATCCGGGCGGCGTGGCACAGCGGCGGTGCGCCACAGACCCAGGGGTGTGGCCAGACAGCTGGTACCGGTGCGGGAATCCCAGGCCAGGGCGGCCGAGCCGAGGCAGGTGACCGAGTCGTTGTCCGAAAGTACTTGTGCCAGTGAGCCGTTCATCGCGAAGCTCACGCCCGGACCGGCACTGCCGCGCAGTGAGGTGAACGCGTAGGACTGCGGGCCCACACCGATCGCGATCGGTATCCCCCGCGAACCCTCGCTCGCGCCGATTCCTCCGGACACCCCCAGCCCCAGTGCGACCGCCCCGGCGTCGGCCCGCGCGAAGCCGATGCCGTCGTACCCGGCGGCCCGAGCGTGCCCGGTATCGCCCACCGTCGCCCGGCAGGCTGTACTACCGGCGATCACCGTAATGTCCCGCCCGCCATCGGAATCGCAGTGCACTTGATTTGCCGATGCATTGCCAGTGGAGCAGAGGTAGACGCCGACAGCAACGGCGGAAACTCCAACTACGCTGATCACCTTCATCGTTCGCTCCCTCCTGGCCTACCGCTTCACCATACCCAGAAGATTTGCTACGAGCAGGAATCGAGCAAGTGAACGCTTCCCGCGCGCCATACCCGCCCCGCCCGCACACAAACCGGGAGACGTTCCGGCGTGGAAGCGCGCACCGCCCACCGCAACGCTGGACGACAGCACACTGCCCGGAAGCCGGCAGCCCGGCCCGTTCGCGCGGACTGTCCGCAGGACTGGGTGGCCGGCGCAGCGGTCATAGTTGCTCGGGCATCAGCGGCTGTCCGCGAGCGAACAGCGCCCGGTCCGGTCGCGCCGGCTGTCCGCAGGACTGGCCCGCCGGCGACGGCGGCCACGGTCGCTCGGGCGCCAGCTCGTCGCCGACTGCGAACCGACTGACCAGCCTGGCCCGTTCGCGCGAACTGCCGAGGGGCGGATGGTGGGCGCAGCAGCCATGGCCGCCCGGACAGCAGCAGCTTACGGGGCCAATAGCGTCCGGTCCGCTCGCGCGCAGTGTCCGCAGGACTGGGTGGTCGGCGACAGCGGCCAGGGTCGCCTGGGCGGCAGCTCGTCGTCCAGAGGTGAATTGACTGACCAGCCTGGTCTGCTCGCGCGAACTGCCGAGGGGCGGATGGTGGGCGCAGCAGCCACGGTCGCTCGGACAGCAGCAGGCTTACGGGGAGCGAACAGCGTCCGGTCCGCTCGCGCGGAGTGGCCGCAGGACTGGGTGGGGTCGGTACGGCGGTCGCGGTCGCCCGAAGGGCAGCAGGCTGTACGGGGGCGAACAGCCCGGCCCGCTCGCGCGCGGACGTCCGCGGGACCGAGTGATCGGCGTAGCGATCGTGGTCGCCCGGATGGCAGAGGCTTTACGGGAGGCGAACAGCGCCCGGTCCGCTTGCGCCGGCTGTCCGGCGGACTGGGCAGTCGGTGCAGCGGTGACGGCTGCTCGGGCGGCGGTGGGCTGTCCGGGAGCGAACAGCGCCCGGTCCGGTCGTGCGCCGACTGTCCGGGACTGGATGGTGGGCGCAGCGGTCGTGATTGCCTGGAGAGCAGCGGGTGCTGGGGCGAACAGCCGGAGCAGTCGTGGGAACTGTCAGCAGGAGTGGCTGGTCGATGCAGCGGTCACGGTCGGCTGGATGGCAGCAGGCTGTACAGGGCGAACGACCCGGTCCGGTCATAGGAACCGACCGTAGGAGTGGGTGGTCGGTGCGGCGGTCGCGGTGGCCGGTCGACGTCTCGATGTGTCCGGGAACGTTCGGCCGAACTCCGGACCGGGAGTTCGGTGCGTCCGTCGTGCTGGGCATCCGGTGCGCGCTCTGTCCGCGCATGGCGAACTGCACCGGTCGGGTGCGTGTTCGGTCGTAGCCTGTGGGGATGAGCGTGTGTGGGCGGTCGCCGGTGGGTGGTTCGGGGCGCAGCGGCGGGGCCGGTGGCCGAGCGTGAGCGGGGATGAGCTGCCGCGGCTGGGCTCGCGAACCGGACGGTGGATCGTGATCGCCACCGTGCTGGGGTCGGCGGTGGCCGCACTGGACGCGACGGTGGTCAATATCGCGCTGCCGCGGATCGGCGACGCGCTGCATACCGGGGTGGCGGGGCTGCAGTGGACGTTGAGCGGGTACACCCTGACCCTCGCCTCGTTCATTCTGCTCGGCGGGTCGCTGGGGGACAGGCTCGGGCGGCGCAAGGTATTCGTCTGGGGCACAATCTGTTTCGCGGCCGCATCGGTGTTGTGCGGTGCGGCGGTGAATATCGAGATGCTGGTGGCCGCGCGGATCGTGCAGGGTGTGGCGGGTGCGCTGCTGACGCCGGGCAGCCTGGCGCTGATCTCCTCCTCCATCGATGAGCGCGATCAGGGATCGGCGATCGGGCTGTGGTCCGGGTTCGGCGGTATCGCGAGTGCGGTCGGGCCGTTTCTGGGTGGCTGGTTGATCGAGGTGGCCTCTTGGCGGTCGATATTCCTGATCAACGTGCCGCTGGCCGCGGTGGTGGTCGCGGTGACGCAGCGACATGTGCCCGAGAGCCGGGATCCGGGCGCCTCGCGCCGGTCGGATGTGCCGGGTGCGCTGGTCGTCGCTGTGGCCTTGGGCGCGTTGACTTTCGGCTTGATCGAGAGGCTGCCGCTGCTGGCTGTCGCCGGGGTGGTGCTGTTGGCGGTGTTCGTGGTGATCGAGCTGCGCAGTGATCATCCGCTGGTCCCGCCGGCGCTGTTCCGCTCCCGGGTGTTCACCGCCGCGAACCTCGTGACGTTGGCCGTCTACGCGGCGCTGGGCGGCGTGTTCTTCCTGCTGGTGCTGCAACTGCAGCAGGTAGCGCACTTCTCGCCGCTGTTCGCGGGCATCGCGACGTTGCCGATCACGGTGATCATGCTGGTGCTGTCCGCGCCCGCCGGCCGCTGGGCCCAGCGGCACGGTCCGCACTTGCCGATGACGATCGGACCGCTGCTGAGCGCGGTCGGCCTGGTCCTGCTGCTGCGTATCGGCCCCGGCTCCGGACATGTGGCGGGCTACCTGAGCGATGTGCTGCCGGGCGTGATCGTGTTCGGCCTCGGACTGTCCGCGTTGGTGGCCCCGCTGACCGGGGCGGTACTGGGTGCGGTCCCCTCGTCGGAGGCCGGGATCGCCTCCGGAGTGAACAACGCCGTCGCCCGGACCGCGCAATTGCTCGCGGTGGCCGCGCTGCCCGGACTGGCCGGGATCTCCGGATCGGTCGCCGACGCGGCCGCCATCGATCACGGCTTCGCGGTGGCGATGTGGATCTGCGTGGGCCTGCTGCTGACCGGCGCGGCGATCGCCGCCGCGCTGCTGGGCGGACCGCGGGCGCACCGGGAACCCGGCGAGGTCGACACCTTGCCGCATTGCAATATGAGCGGTCCGGCCGTACAACCGAACGCACCGGCCCAACGGGATTTACCCGGACACGCCTCGGGGCGGTGATCCGGATTCGGATCACCGCCCCGCGAGGGATGTTCGGACGGATCAGACCGGTGCGTAGCCCGAGCCGACGTTGCCGCGGCGGTTGAGGTCGTTCAGGATGGCGTTCATATTCGTGCCGACCTCCGGGCCGAAGCAGGCCACGGCCAGATAGGCGTTGACCATGCCCACCAGTCTGGTGCCGACGACGACCGGCGCGCCGGAATCGCCCTCGACCACACACATCTGGCTCCAGGTCTCATCGGTCTGGAAGATGTCGCCCCAGGCGATGCCGCAGGTGTTGCCGGTGGTCCGGCCCTCCTTGCAGACGATATTGGGGAATGTGGCCGGTGCGCCGACCCCGGTGATCGTCACGTTGCCGACGTGGTTGGTCGGAGTGACCTTGTGCGAATCGAACTGGATGACGGCGTAGTCCAGATCGTGGTTGGAGTAGGTGAAGTGACCGACCACTCCGGCGCCGCGAGCCTGTTCGGCCCACACCTGCGCACCCGCCTCGCCGCAGTGCCCGGCGGTCAGTCCGACCAACCGCCCGGCCCGGTCGTGACCGATGGTCGTGAGGGTGCACTCGAACTGGTTGTCAATGATGATTCCGGAACCGCCGCCGAGCACCGGCGCACCGCCGGCAGCCTGCGCGACCCCCGCGCCCGTACCGAGCAGCGCCGCGCCGATGGCCACGGCGAAGGCGGTGCGCGCCGCCTTGGCGAGTGTGTTGAACATGTCCCTCCAGAGACGTCGGAAGCCCGCACGATATCAACCCATGTCGTACTACATCCTGTCAGTATCGGCGCGCCGATGGGTGCGGTGTGACTAGCGAGTTTGCCGGTGAGATGCCGGTGAACCGAGCGTGACGGCGTGGTTGCCATTACCACGGTGACCGGTGATGACCGGCGAGTCGCCGATGCGACACGGAGTGTGATAGCCCCGGGATCGATTGGCCCCGGAGTTACGCTCATGCCACATCGGAAAACATAGATTGGTTTTGCATAAACGCAATCCGGGGTATTCAGCCTGGCTGCGCACACGAGTTGGACGGCCGTTCAAGAACGTAGAACGTGTTCTAGATTGCAAACCTGCTTATTGGGGTATTTACCAACTCGTTGTCTCCGCTCACAATCATTTACCGGTCGTGATCTGGGTCAATGACCGCAGTCACAGATGGTGGTGTGTTTTTCCTAACTCCGTAGTAAGGTTCCTCGAGCAAACAGTCGTCGGGGCGGGTAACCGACGTCGAGAGGGGTTAGCCAGTGCAGTTCACCACCGACCGTCCGGGCGGGCCGGAGGCCATACGCCCAGCGTCACGAATGAGTGGTGCGCTCGACTGGGGCAGAGGCTATTGGCAGGACCATCCGAAACGGTCGATCGAGACCTTCGGCCGCCAGATCACGATGGGTATCGAAGCCGTCGGTGAGCTGTTCGTCAGCATCTTCCGCGGACGCTTCCCATTTGCGGAATTCGTCCGGCAATGCGCGTTCATGGCCAGTGTCGCCGCCGCGCCCACGCTGCTGGTCGCCATCCCGATCGGCGTCATCGTCTCGATCCAGGTCGGTTCGGTCGCCCAGCAGGTCGGCGCGACCTCGTTCATCGGCGCGGCGAACGGCCTGGGCATCATTCAGCAGGGCGCGCCGCTGGTCACCTCGTTGATGATCGCCGGGGCGGTCGGTTCGGCGGTCTGCGCCGACCTCGGCTCGCGGACCATCCGCGAGGAGATCGACGCGATGAAGGTGATGGGCGTCGATCCGCTGCGGCGCTTGGTCGCGCCCCGGCTCGGCGCGGCTATGTTAGTGTCCGTTCTGCTGTGTGGCTTTGTGGTTTTCGTCGGTTTCCTGACCGGCTACGTGTTCAACATCTTCGCGCAGAGCGGTACGCCCGGTTCGTACATCGGCACGTTCGCATCCTTCGCGGTGACCACGGACCTGCTCGTCGCACTGGTGAAGTCGCTGATCTTCGGACTGCTCGCGGCGATCATCGCCTGCGACGCGGGGCTGACCACGCGCGGCGGCCCGGGCGGCGTCGCGAACTCGGTCAACACGGC
This sequence comes from Nocardia sp. PLKS1-43, assembly GCF_059510335.1. NCBI lineage: Bacteria > Bacillati > Actinomycetota > Actinomycetes > Mycobacteriales > Nocardiaceae > Nocardia > Nocardia sp. PLKS1-43. Next base: position 605,314 of record NZ_JCAJZQ010000003.1, read on the forward strand.
AGTGGTGCTCTCGGCGGTGATGCTGTTCGGCGTCAACCTGATCATCACGCAGATTTACAACACCCTGTTCCCCGCACAGATGGTCTGAGCCGGTGTCGTCAACTTATGTACCGCCGCTACTGCGGCCACTCGAGCGCATCAAGGCATCCGCGGGTGCGCCCCGCGACTGGCTGGCCCGGATCGGCCACCAGGTCTTCTTCTTCCTGCGGTCGATCGGTTCCTTCCCGCTGGCGTTCAAGCACTATCCGAAGGAAATCTGGCGGCTGCTCTCGGACGTCACCTGGGGTAACGGCAGCCTGATCGTCGGTGGCGGAACCATCGGCGTGGTGCTCATCCTGAGCGCATTCGGCGGTATGACCGTCGGCATCCAGGGCTACACCTCGCTGAATCTGCTGGGCCTGAGCCCGATCACCGGGGCGATCTCGGCCTTCGCCACCACCCGCGAGCTCGGCCCGATGCTGGCCACGGTCGCCTTCGCCGCACAGGCCGGTTGCCGCTTCACCGCGCAGCTCGGCTCGATGCGTATCGCCGAGGAGATCGACGCCCTGGAATCTCAGGCCATCCGGCCGCTGCCGTACCTGGTCAGCACCCGGATGATCGCGGCGATGATCGCGATCGTCCCGCTGTACTGCCTGGCGCTGCCGTTCGCCTACCTCACCTGCGCGTGGACCGTCGGCCTGTACGGCGGCACCGCGAGCGGCACCTTCCAGCACTACTTCTACCAATTCCTGGTCCCACACGACGTGCTGTGGTCGCTGCTGAAGGCGATCGTCTTCGTCGCGATCACCACCTTCATCCAGTGCTACTACGGGTTCTTCGCCTCCGGCGGTCCCGAGGGCGTCGGCGTCGCGGCCGGCCGGGCGATCAAGTACTGCATCATCGCGGTCGTCTTCGCCGACCTGTTCATCACGCTCGCGGTCTGGGGCGTCAACCCCGGCATCAGGATCTCCGGATGAACGGGTCAGGGCCGGAGGCGGCAGCGGAGCGTTACCACGCAGGCCCCCCGTTCATCCGTATCAGATCCAGCATGAACGGGTCAGGGCCGGAGGCGGCAGCGGAGCGTTACCACGCAGGCCCCGCGTTCATCCGCATCAGATCCAGCATGAACGGGTCAGGGCCGGAGGCGGCAGCGGAGCGTTACCACGCAGGCCCCCCGTTCATCCGCATCAGATCCAGAATAGGGGTCCGTTCGTGATCATCGATCCGAGTGGGCGCGGACCGACCATGCGGCAACTGCTTGTCGCGGGTGCTTCCGGGCTCATCGTCTTCGCGCTGATATTGGGCTTCCTCATGGCCCGGTACAAGGGATACATCCTGCATCCCAAGGTGGACGTCACCGCCGACCTGAGCACCACCGGCGACGGCCTGCCCGATAACGCCGACGTCAAGTTCCGCGGCATTCTGGTGGGTTCGGTCAAGAACGTCGCGGTGGCCGACAAGGGTGCGCAGCAGCAGGTGCACATCGAGATGAAGCCGGACTTCGTCGGCAACATCCCGTCCACCGTGACCGCACGCGTGGTGCCGAGCAACCTGTTCGCCGTCACCTCGGTCGAACTGGTCTACAACGGCCCGGCCAAGACCCATCTGCGCGCGGGTTCGACCATCGCCGAGGACCACAGCCAGGGCACCATCGCCCTGCAGGACACCCTGACCACCGTGCGCACCATCCTCGACAAGATCGACCCGGTGCAGCTGGGCCGGGTGCTCGGCACCCTGTCCTACGGACTCGAAAGCGGCAGCCGGGTACCGGGTTCCACGGTCGAGCGCCTGGACAACGTGCTGGCCCAGCTGCGTAAGTCCGTGCCGGACCCCAACCAGACGCTGGACAACTTCTCCGAGGCGATGCACGCGCTGAATCAGTCCGCCCCCGAACTGATGGGCTCGCTGGCCGAGTCGGTGAAGACCGCGAAGACCATCTCCGACAAACGTGCCGCGGTCGCCGGTCTGATCACCGGCACCGGCAGCACCGTGGACAAGGTCAACGCGCTGTTCGCCGCCAACGGTGACGCCGGTAAGCGGCTCACGGTCGGAACCGGCGACCTGTTCGGCGCGCTGACCGATCAGCCGGACGCGCTGCCGACCGCCATCGCGAACCTGAACGCCTCGATTCGCCAGCTGGGCACCACATTCCACTGGGGTCCGCAGAAGCAGATGGTCTGGAACATGGGCCTGACCTTCACCCCGTACAAGCCGTACGACCGCGGCGACTGCCCCCGGTACGGCGCCATGGCCGGACCGAGTTGCGGTACGGCGCCGGCGGTTTCGAATCCGGGCACGCTGCCGGGCGCGCTGAAGCCGCGGGCGCTGGATTCGGCGAAGGGGCTGCCCAAGCTGCCCGCGATTCCGGGCCTGCCCGCGATCCCGGGATACACCGCGCAGGCCGCGCAGCCGCAGAACAAGCCGAACACGGCCGACCCGTTCGCCGGAACTCCGCTGCAGAACCTGTTCCCGCACGGGATTCCGGGGCTCGCGGCCCCGGCTCCGGCCGCGGCGGCGCCGAACAAGCCCGCCTCGGCACAGCTGCCGGCCGCACCCGCCGCGGCTCCCATCGCCGGAACCGTCGACTACACCGGTGATGCCGCAATCACCGCCCTGCTGGGCCACCGCCCGACCGTCGCCGAATACGTGCTGCTGAGCTCGATCCTGAGGGGTGGAACCTTGCAAGTGACCGAAAACGGTGCAGGCCGATGAGCATTCGTAAACCCCTGATCGGCTTCGGCGTCTTCGCGATCGTCTCGATCCTGGTCACGGTACTCATCTGGAATACGCTGGCGCGCAGCGTGAGTGGGTCCACCACCAGTTACTCGGCCACCTTCAGCGACGTGCTGGGCCTGCGGCCCGGCGACGACGTGCGGATGGCCGGTGTGCGCGTGGGCAAGGTCGAGAAGATCGACCTGGACAAGCAGCACCACGCAGTCGTCACGTTCATCGTGCAGAACGACCAGACGCTGTACGGCACCACCAAGGCGCTGGTCCGCTACCAGAACCTGATCGGCCAGCGGTACGTCGCGCTCGCGCCCGGAACCAAGGGCGTCGCGACGCCGCTGCACAGCGGCGGTTCGATTCCGCTGGCCCAGACCGAGCCGTCCTTCGATATCTCCGGACTGCTCAACGGTTTCGAACCGCTGTTCCAGACACTGCAGCCCGAGCAGGTGAACCAGCTCTCCAACACCTTCATCCAGGCACTGCAGGGTGACGGAGTTTCGTTGAGCGCGTTCATCACCCAGGCCGCGGCGCTCGCGGGCGATTTCCAGCGTCGCGACGCGATCCTGTCCGACGTGATCACCAACCTCTCCGGCGTGATGGCGGGGTTGGCGAAACGAGGTGACGAATTGGAGACGCTGGTGACCCAGACCCGCGCGCTGATCGGCGGGCTGTACCAGCAGGGCCAGTCCCTGCAGAGTTCGACGGTCAAGATCGCCGACGCCACCTCGGCGATGGTGAGCATGCTCGGCGGGGTGCAGCCCAAGATCGCGGCCGCGCAGAACGCCAGCACCAGTGCGCTGACCATGCTGATCGCCAACGGCGCCAAACTCGACCAGGCGGCCATCGACCTGCCGGACGTGATGGCCCGCCTGGGTAACTTCACCCAGGACGGCGCCTACGCCAGCGCCTATGTGTGCAGCCTGGACATCTCGCTGTACGGCGTGCTGCTGCCGCGCGGCCTGCTCACCCAGATCGGCGGGAACTCCCACTCGGCGGTGTGCCGGCCATGACGAAGATCAAGGAACGTTTCAACGCGAACCGCTACTTCTGGCTGGGCATCATCGGTGCCGCGCTGGTGGTGCTGCTGCTGGTGGTCTCCTCCAGCTTCGGCAAGCTCGGCGTCGGCAAGCAGGAGGTCAAGGCCGAATTCGCGCAGACCGCCGGGTTGAAGAACGGTGACAAGGTCGATGTGGCCGGTGTCCCGGTCGGCACGGTGTCGGGCGAGAAGCTCGAGGGCGACCACGTCCTGATCACGTTGCAGGTCAACGGCGATCTGAAATTGGGCGCGGACGCCAGGGCCTCGATCAAGATGGCGACCCTGCTGGGCGCGCGCTACGTCAGCCTGGACCCGGGCGACGGCTCGGGTCTGAAGGACGGCCGGATCCACAAGAACAACACCACGGTGCCATACGACCTGTCCGACGTGATCCAGATCGGCACACCGAAGTTCGAGGCCCTGGACACCCAGAAGCTGGTGCAGACCTTCAAGGTCCTGGGCGATCAGATGGACGGCTCGCCGCAGCTGACCGCGGAGGCGCTGAACAGCGTCGGCGCGCTGGCCAAGACCATCAACGACCGCAAGGACCAGGTCGACGGCCTGCTGAAGAACCTGGACCGGGTCACCAAGATCCTCGGCGACAACCGCAACAGCGTGCTGTTGGTGATCACCCAGGGCGAGGCGATCGCCAACCGGGTGATGGAACGTCAGCAACTGCTGCGTCAGCTGCTGAACAACGTCGCCTCGCTGACCAAACAACTGCAGCAGATCGGCGCGGAGAACAACAACCAGATCGGTCCGACCATCGACCAGCTCAACACGATGGCCGCGGGTCTGCAGAAGAACAAGGACAACCTCGATCGGCTGCTGTCGATCATGCCGCCCGCGCTGCGGCAGTTGAACAATGCGTTCGGCAACGGCCCGTACGGCGAGGTCGGCCTGCCGTGGCTGTTCCCGGACAACTGGTTGTGCTTCGCCCGAGTGATCGAGGGGTGCCAGGGATGAGACCGACCGCACGGGTGATCGCGCGGATCGCGAAGGGCCTCGGCATCGGCGCCGTGGCCGTCGCGGTGGGCAGCTGTTCGGCTATGCCGCTCTCGGTGCAGGACACGGTCGGCGCCAGTACCCACATCACCGCCGACTTCCGCAATATCGCGGGCATGTTCGTGGGCAACCCGATCACCGTGCTCGGCCTCGAGGTCGGCAAGGTGGACAAGATCGTCCCGCACAGTCAGTACGCCGAGGTGCACATGACCATCGACGGTGATGTGAAGATCCCGAAGAACGTCACCGCCGCGCTGATCTCGCCGTCCATCGTGACCGATCGGCACATCGAGCTGACCCCGGTGTACACCGGCGGCGCGACCCTGCCGGACGATTCGCATCTGACCATCGAGTCCACCCGCACGCCGGTCGAACTGGATACGCTGATCAAGACCATCGACCAGTTCACCTCCTCGCTGAAACCCGCGCCGGGTACCGACGGCAAGTCCGGTCCGCTGGACGGCACGCTGCTCTACGACGTGGTGAACGGCCAGGGCGAGAAGATCCGCGACACCCTCAACGCCCTGTCCGGTGCGTTGAAGGTCGGCGTCGACAACAAGGACGCGATCTCGGAGATCATCATCAAGCTCAACGAGCTGACCACGATGCTGGCCGACAACGACAAATCGGTGCGGGACTTCAGCAACCGGGTCACCCAGATGTCCTCGCTGCTGGCGCAGCAGGCCCCGGGCCTGCAGGCGACGTTGGATCAGCTCAACGCGTTCCTGGCCAACACCAGCGGCACCTTCGGCAAGTACCAGAGTCAGCTGGCCTCCAGCCTCACCGGGCTGACCAATGTGACCAACCAGTTGCGCGCCAACGCCGCCGGACTCACCGAGGTCGTGGACATCGCGCCGATGCTGTTGCAGAACCTGGACAGCTCGATGGACCGCGGCCGCCACTTCGTGCGGCTGCACGCCCTGATCGGCACCACGCTCGGCGGTGAGGTCGTCAGCGCGTTCTGCGAGAAGATCCAGATGCGCGCGGACGGCTGCCGGACCGGCAAGGTGCAGGATCTCGGTCCCGACTTCGGATTGACCGCGGCAATGTTGGGATTGACGAAATGATCCGACTCATGCGAAAACGGCTCGGGACTCCCGGCAGGCCCGGAGGCGGCAGCTTGCGTAACCACGCAGGGCCCGGGAGTGCTGCCAGACGACACAGCCGCAGTTTGATTGCCGCCACCGCAGCGTCGTCGGTGCTGATCCTGGCGTCGGGTTGCGGGGTGACCGTGGAGTCGCTGCCGCTGCCCAAACCCGGCACCAGGGGCGAGACCTACACCGTGCACGCCGTCTTCGCCAACGCCCTGAATCTGCCCGATCAGGCCAAGGTGAAGATCGGTGGCTCGGATATCGGCACGGTCTCGCACATCACCACCAAGAATTTCCAGGCCGTGGTCGATCTGACCATCAGCAAGGACATCGACCTGCCCGCGGACACCACCGCCGAGCTGCGCCAGGCCACTCCGCTCGGTGACGTTTTCGTCGCGGTGAGCAGGCCGAAGGACGCGGCGACGCAACCGCCGCTGCGCGGCGGCGACACCATCGGGATCGACCACACCTCGGCCGGCGCGACCGTCGAGGAACTGCTGTTGTCGGTATCGATGCTGTTCAACGGCGGCGGTATCGCGGCGCTGACGAAACTGACCGGCGAGCTGGATTCGGTGGTGGGCGGGCGACCGCAGCAGCTGGCCGATCTGCTGCGGCAGATGACCAGCGTGACCACGACGCTGCACGCCGACAGCGCGCGAATCGACGGTGTGCTGAAGGGATTCGACACACTGGCCAATACCCTTCAGGCCCATCACGATCAGCTCGGCCAGGTCGCGAACACGCTGCCCTCGATGATCGGCACCATCGCCGAGAACAACAAGGCGCTCGGTGATCTGCTGTCCAAGATCTCCACCACCAGCGCGGCCCTCGGGGATTACGCCAACACCACCTCCGATCAGCTGTCCGGCCTGCTGGACAGCCTGCGCAAGCTGATGACGGCGCTGTCCCAGTCACAGAAGTCCTTCGGCCCCATGCTCGACGCGCTGCATCAGGTGCGGCCCGGGGTGGACGCCTCGTTCAAGGGCAACAGCCTCGCCGTCGCGGCGACGCTGACCAACCTCGACGTCGGCCTGATCACCGATCCGGCCCACAGCAAACTCTGGGACCTGCGCGACGCGCAGGACTTCACCGGCAGCCTGATCCAGGTACTGCAGGTCGTGCAGGGCCGGTTGCAAGGGGGTCACCGATGAACTGGGTGCGGCGGCACAAGATGCTGGTGTCGAACGTCGCGCTGGTGATCGCCTTGCTGATCGGCGCGTCGTATCTGCTGGTGAGCGTGATGCGGGTTAATCCGTTGCAGAGCACGTACGCGGTCACCGTGGATCTGGACCAGTCCGGCGGACTGCAACCCGGTAACGACGTCACCCTGCGTGGCTACCGGATCGGCAAGGTCGAAGACATCACCCTGACCAACGCCGGCGATGCGATCCGGGCCGACGTCTCGATCGACTCCCGCTACAAGATCCCCAAGGACACCGAGGTCGCGGTGCAGGCCCTGTCCGGCGCGGGTGAGCAGTACATCGACTTCCGCCCGAAGACCGATCAGGCCCCGTACCTGTCCAACGGTTCGGTGATCAAGTACGACGCGAACCGGATCCACACCCCGACACCGGTGTGGGCGGTGCTGGACAATTCCAGCTCGTTCTTCAAGCAGATCGATCCGGTCCGGCTCAGCACCATCCTGAAGGAGATGGACACCGCCCTGAGCGGGGGCCCGGACCAGCTGCGCAGCATGATCGACGCACTGAGCCTGGTCACCGCGGGTCTGGACAGTCTGCTGCCGCAGACCACCAACCTGTTGGCGAACCTGCGCACGATCGCGGCGACGACCTCGCAGGCGCAGCCGGACCTGGGCACGCTGACCGCGAATTCGTCCACGCTGTTCAAGCAGTTCAACAACGCCAACGACGAATTGACCAAGATCTTGGACTCCGCGCCGGGCCAGATGCGGGAACTCGGTGCAGTGCTGGACAAGACCGCCGATCCGATCACCAAGCTGGCGACGAACTTCGCGGCCATCACCAAGGCGTCCGAATTGCGCCTGCCGGCGTTGCGGGCGTTGTTCCCGGCTCTGGTCAACGGCAGCTCCGCGATCGGCGTCCCGGCTCACGACGGCGAGTTCTACACCATCGTGGACATCTGGCCGCGGCCCTACTGCGCGTACGCTCACCCGCTGAGCGCTCCGTGGCGAGTTGGCGACGGTACGCTCAACAAGTACAACTACTGCACCAACTCTCCGCCGGATCAGCAGATTCGTGGTTCGGCGAATGCTCCTCGGCCCGCCATCCCGAACAACGGCGCCCAGATGCCCGCGGGAGTCGATCCGAATGCCCGGACCTTGCCCCCGGTGCGGTGAGTGGGGTTACCGGCACGGCGGCGATCCCGTCGGCGAGTGCCTACACTCGGCGGGTGTCCCGTGTGGTCCGGGCCTTGTAGCCTGGCCCGATCCGGCAATACGGTGCGTACCCGCGTACCGGGAAAGTGACAGATTCATTCATGTCCGATGACGACGCCGCCACCGACAAGACGAACGGAAAGGCGGAGGAGACGGCCGCGACGGACAAGACCGTCGAGCGGGACACGCCCGAGCAGGACACCTCAGCGAAGGCGGCCGGCGACACCGATGAGACGGTGAAGCTCTCGACCGCGGCCGCGCAGGATTCCGCCGAGGACGCGACGGTGAAGCAGTCCACGTCCGCCTCGGCCGGCGATGCGACCGAGAAGTCCGCCGCCGAACAGAAGGCTCCGGCGACCGCTGCCCCGGCGCAGCCGGCGGGCGCCGAGCGCAAGGGTACGAGCTGGGTGCCGTGGGCGGCCGCGGGCGCAGCGGGCGTCGTGGCGGTCGCCGCCATCGCGGCGGCGGTCGGGTTCGGGATGCAGGCGAGCGATCGCGGCGACAAGCTGGACGCCCGCGACTCCGCCGTGGCCGCGGCCTGCGACTTCGGTCATCAGGTCGGTACCTACGACTCGAAGAGCTTCGACGACTACATCAAGAGGGTCAAGGATCGCTCCACCGGCGATTGGCTGACCCAGTTCGACGGCGCCTCGTCAGCGCTCAAGCAGATCACCCAGCAGGCGCAGGCCCGCTCGACCGTCGGGGAGATCCACTGCGCCTACGAGTCCGGCGATGCGAACAAGGCGTCGGTGGTCATGCTGATCACGCAGAACCAGTCCAAGGCGGCGACCCCCACCCCGCAGCCGCTGACCATCGGTGTGGTCGCATCGCTGCAGAAGCAGAACGGCAAGTGGATGGTCGACAACTTCCAGTCGCCGATGACCAACGATTTGCAGGCCGGTACGGCGGCGCCGGTCCCGGGCGCCGATACGCCGCAGCAGGCGCCGGGCAACGGTACCCAGCCGGGCAACTGAGTTCGTTCGACCGCGCCTGACGGCAGTGGGTTCGTTCCGCCACTGCCGTCAGGCTTGCGGGCCGCCGCGGGCACAGAACGGCGGCCGTGCTCAGAACAGCGTCAGCGCATCGGCCCTCCGGGGCTGCGCATCGGCCTTTCGGGTCTGAGTGCGAGCCGATTGTGATTGTGCGGCAACCTTTTTCGTACGTGGAGGCACCGCGGGGATGGGTTCGGTCGGGTCGACCGGCTCGACGACGGGGATGGGTTCGGTCGGATCGGTGGTGGTCGGATCGGGCATCGTCAGTGCGGGCAGATCGCAGCTCCCGGTCGCGGCGGCGCCGGGGGCCGCCGCGGCCTGGCGGGCCGCGGTACCGGCGAGCTGATCGGCCTGTTCGTTGAAGTAGTTGCCGACGTGTCCGCGCACCCAGCGGAAGCGCACGGGGCCGGGACGGCTGGCGATCGCCTGGTCGATGTGGCGGACGAGTTCGACGTTCTTGACCGGGCCGCCGGTGGAGGTGCGCCATCCGTTCATCCGCCATCCGGAGATCCACTCCGAGGCGCATTTGATGGCGTACAGCGAATCGCTCTCGATGAACAGCGGCTCCGCACCCGGATGCGAGACGATCGCCTCGAGCACCGCGCGTAGCTCGGCCACCTGGTTGGTGCCCGAGGCGGCACCTCCACTGCCGGAGGCGCCCTGGTGGTTGACCCAGGCCCAGCCGATTGCGCCACCGGGATTGCGGAGGCAGGATCCGTCGGTGCTCACGATGATCATGGCAGGTACCCTACGCAATCCGACCGACAAGGTCTGTACCGTGGAATTCCTCGATAGCTCTTCGTAATTGAGATTCGGTGCGGCGCAGCGTCCAGCGCAGGGTCGACCGGACCACTGCGGCGCACATGCGGCCGGGCAGCCGCTTCGCTTCTGGATACTCGATTTCCGAGGTCAGTACGGTGCGGCCGTAACCGAGCGGAGCGAAATGCAGGGTCAGCGTGCCCCATTCGGCGGGTGGTTCGGCGTGGTCGGAATCCGCAGGCGCCGCCTTCCCCGTGCGGCGCCTGCGCAATGTGTATCCGATGACCGCGTTCGGGCGGTACCGTGTGATCTCACACTCGACCGTGGGGTGCCACACACCCAGACGCAGTGTCGCGGCGTAGACGGCTCCGGCCCCGTAACCGGCGTCCTGGGCCGGTTCGAACGTCGCGATGCCGACCATCCACTCCGGTACGAACATCGGCGTGTCCGTGTAGGTGAACGCGACCTCCACCGGCGCCCCGACGTCGCTCGCGTACTTGATGTGGCCCATAGGCGTACTCCCTGTTCCACGGCTGCCGATAAAAGTACTACAAGAGTCCTCTTTATTTCACCCCAATCGGCAGATGGTCCGAAAGTCGCAGCCCAGCTGCGTTCCCCGAGCCAGCCGGGTCGCATTGTTCATCGTGAAACATTCGTCCGGCCCTGTGCCGCAAGCCCATTCGCCCAGGGCGCTCGCGCCGCTGACCGAAATACCGCCTCGCGGAATCGATCACGGTGCGATGACGCGGCGCGGCGGCCATCCCGGATTCGGCCAGGGCAACCGCCGTGCCGGACGCTCGCGCCCGGCCTCGAAACCGAACCGGCGGTACCGCTTTCGGAAACCGGTGGTAATCGCAGTACGCCTGAGCGGTCAGGCAGTGGCGAATTCGCCGGGCGCCGTGACGGGTTGTGTCTCGGTCGCAGCAATGGTGTCCGGGGCGGGTGTGGTGGTGTCGTCCCGGGGCGGCGTGACGTGGACCGACCGGGCGCCCAGGAGCGGGTTGGTCAGGGCGAGAGTGATCCGGCCGTTGCGGACGTCCAGGTCGGTGCGGAGCCGGGTGCCGCCGGGGGCGGTGCCGCCGGCCGGTGCGTCGAAAAGATTCGTATCGAGGGTTATCGACAGCGAATCCGGTTCGGGCCGAGTCAGATTCGCGCCGATGTAGGCGTCGCCGAGCAGCGGAAGGCGACCGCTCGGCGCGGTGTTCGCCTGGACGGCGACGGTGGTCGGAACGCGCGGTCGCACGAGCGCGGGAGCGGGTACGGCGGTCGGCCGGCGATCCCGGCCGACCGGCAGCTCGCGCGTCTCGGCGACGAATCGCACTGTGTCGGTGGATGGTTGCGGAACGTCCGGTCCGGCGGACTGCGGCGGCACCGGCGCAACCGGTTCGGCCGCAGCCTCTTCCGGACGCGTGGTTCCGGCGGATTCGTGCTGATCGGCGGCCATCTGGTTGACCACGTACGTTCCGGCGCCGACGGTGAATCCGATGCTGGCCATACCGGCGAGCACCACCGCGGTGTGCCGGAGGATCTGCGATGTCACGGTGCGCACGGTAGCTCTCCCTCTCCCCTGGTCCTACCTGCCGGACGACCCGCACCGTTGAAAGTCGTACGCTTGACCAGGTTACTGCGCCGGGGGTTACCCCTCAGCGACGCGAACGTAAAGAACAGGTCGCGCGGACCGCGAAAAATTCCCGCCGTGATGTTTCCGGACGAGATCAACCGGGTAATCATGCGATCAGCTGGCGAGCGTCCGCTTCGACTGCCAACACAGAGACCTCCGGCCAACGACGTCCGGTCGGGCATCAGCCACGGCTTATCCTGAGTTGGCGCTCGCCCGCTCCAGCGGCCGCATTCGCGGCTGTCGCCGGTTCAGGCGAACTGCCCCGCCGCACGTCCCGCTCCCGCGGGCCCCGCGAACGCTTGGGCGATACTCAGCCACTCCCAGGCATCCGCACCGGTCGCCTCGAGCGCGAGATCGTCGAGATGCCGCCGCTGCGTCACTCGCAGACAGAAGTCCAGCGCCGGTCCCGTGACGCGCTGGCTCGCCGACTCCGGCCCCCAGCTCCACACACCGCCGTCCGGTGCGGTCAGCTCGACGCGGACCTCCTCGGCCGGGGCGGGACGATCGTGCACCGCGTAGGCGAAATTCCGGGTGCGCACGCCGATATGGGCGATGGTGCGCAAGCGTGCGGTCGGCGTGCGGGTCGCTCCGAGCGCGTCGGCGACATCCTGCCCGTGCGCCCAGGTCTCCATCAGCCGCGCGCTGATCATCGACGCCGGACTCATCGGCGGTCCGAACCAGCTCAACTTCGTCCCCGCCGGTACGGCGAGCAGGGCCTCGGCCAGTGCGGCGCGGCCGCGCCGCCAGCGCGCGAGCAGTTCCGCGGGTGCCGCCGCGGCGGCCTGCGCCGCGGCCTCGTCCACGAAGGTGGCCGCCCGCGGCAAGGCCGCCCGCACCAGTTCACCGAACGCCGCGGCGTCGGTCGCGGACCGGGTGGCGACCTCATCGGTCCAGGTCAGATGGCCGATCTGATGAGCGACGGTCCAACCGGGCGCGGGTGTGGCGCGCGACCACTCCGCCGCGGGCAGGGCGGCGACCATCCGGTCCAGATCGGCGCATTCGGCCGCGTAATCCTCGAGCAGTGCCGCCACGTTCACCATGCGGTTCAGCATGGCAAACAACGGCGGAAAAATGCAAGCATGCGTGCTTGTTCTTGCTCGCGACCGCACCGTCTGCTGCGAACGGCCGTGCTACCAGCCGAACAGCACCATATGCACCGCGCCGACGGCCAGGCCCAGCACCGCACCGTGCAGATACAGCAGCCAGGCATCCTGCTCGACCGAGGCGTAGAACATCTCCATGAACTCCCCCGGCGTGAGCTGCTGCAGTTTGCGCGCGGCGAATTCGTCGATCTTCTTCGCCTGTTCCAGCGCGAACTCCTCGTCCGCGACCAGCGTCGGCGCCAGGCCCACCGCGGCGCCGGCCGCGCCCACCTTCAGATTGTCGAATTGCCTGCGGCCGAACGCGACTCGCACCATTCCGGTGGTCGGGCCGAGCTGCCGGTGGATCTCCTCGGAGATCAGCGACTGGACGATCTGATACGTCTTGTCGCCATTGGGCCCGGCGAGCAGTTCGGTGGCCAGATTCGGCAGGGTGAGCACCTGATAGGCCAGGATGTGCGCCAGATCGCCCGCGGCCTGCGGCTGCCGCTTGGCCAGCAGCGCCTGCTTCCACAGGTATTTGTAGCGGGGCTGCGGATCGCCCGGTTCGAACACCATCTTGATCGCGATGACGTTCACCAGCACGCCGATCGTCGCCGTCACGGTCAGGATGATCAACCACCCCGGGATCAGGTTCAGCACCGGAACGTTGTCGTGCACGTACATGCCCAGCGCAAGCAGAAGTCCGAACGGCGCGCCCAGCAGGCCGATGCGCACCATGAACCTCAGCTCCGGCGCGGCGATCGTGGTGGTCAGATCCTTCAGGATGTGCGGATTCTCGCGTAGATAGCGGATGACGAAGATCTTGATGTCGATCAGCTGATCGACGTTGTCGCCGAGCTCCTCGAACGCGCGGCGGCACATCGTCGGCAGTTCCCGGGCCACCCGCTGATACAGCAGCTGGCGCGCGGCGCGCGGCACCGCGCGCCACAGTTCCGGATTCTCCCGCTGCATGACCCCGTCCACCAGCTCGGGCAGCTGGGGACGGGCGACATCGGCGATGTAGTCGGCGATGCCCTGCAGATCCAGTTCGTGGATGAAGTCCCGCGGACTGCCGATCCGCATGATCGCCATATCCACGCAGATACTGGCCATCTTCTCCGCGCGGGCGGGGATGAATCCCTGGAAACCGATCCGGCTGCCGTCGCCGGAGAACGTCGGCAGCACCTGGACCCGGCGGGGGAAATAGGGGTACAGCACCTTCAGGCCCGGCACGCGAATTCCGCGGAATCGCAGCGGCCAGAACAACATCAGCACGCCGGTCCAGTTGGTGAGCCAGCCCGCGATCCCGCTGAAGACCGCGAAGCTGACCACATCGACGACCAGTTTGGATTGGTGGGTCAGGTTCTCCCAGTCGACGAACACACCGCCGCCCAGTGAGGTCATCGTCTGGGGCCCCCTTGTGCGGTACCGGTGCTGATATCTCGAGGCACCAACCCTCTCATACTAGGGTTGCAGGACTATCCGGATGGGGTTGCCCTGTTTGGACTCGAGTGCGGCGACCGCCTTCGCCGCGTCGGCCAGCGGCAGCACGGCACTGACCGACCGGGCGAAGCCCACCCGGTGCAGGCGTTGAAGTTTCACCAGTTCGGTGACGTGTTCGGGGGCCGAACCGTAATGCCCGCGCAACTGCTGCCCGAAATAGCTGAACGCGGTGCCGCCGGTGATGGTGATCGGCTTGTCGGTCAGCCCGACCAGTACCAGCCGCCCGCCCGGTCCGAGACAGATGACCGCCTGCTCGCGCACGGCGGCGACGCCGGCGAAGTCGAAGGCGGCGGCCAGTCCGGTGCCGCTCGTCGCCGCGAAAACCTGACTGCGCAGCTCGGGATCGGCGGGGTCGAGGGCCAGATCCGCGCCGAATTCGAGGGCGCGGTCGCGTGCGGCGGGCAGTGGGTCCACCGCGATGATCGGGGCCGCGCCCAGCAACCGCAGCAGTTGTACACCGTGCGCGCCGAGGCCGCCCACACCCCAGACGCCGACCGGTTCGGCCGCGCGCACCTGTGCGGTCGCGGTGATCGCCGCCCACGGCGTCGAGACCGCGTCCGGGATGAAGCAGGCCTGCTCGAAGGGCAGATCGTCGGGAATCGGGACCAGCGTGTCCACGCGCGCGAGGGCGTATTCGGCCCAGCCGCCGTCGTAGTCGACGCCGCGGGTGAACACCGCGCCGTTACGCTGCTCACCGGCCTGCAGCAGCACCCGGTCGCCCACCTTGGCCGCGGTCACTCCCGGGCCCAGCGTGTGCACGGTCCCGGCGACCTCGTGTCCCAGGGTGACCACGCCGCCGTCGAGGAACAGCGGGGTCAGGGTGCCGTCGATGAGATGCACGTCCGATAGGCACACCCCCGCCGCCGCGACTTCGATCAGCACCTGATCCGGTCCGGGATCGGGGACGGGAACGTTGTCCAGTGACAGATGACGTTCGGGTTCCAGATGCAGTCGTGCTGCCAGCATCGTCCACTCCTCACGAGTCGGTTGTCGGGTGGTGCGGTCGATCTCGGCGGGCTCCGTGATCGAGGCCGGGCCCGGCCGACCCTCCGAGTATCGCACCGTCGGGGCGGGGAATTCGGGCATCCACGGCCTGTACCCAGTCCAGTAGTTCGCGACGGCGCGGAACCGCGATCCGGTGCGGCACCCGCAGTGCGCGCCGCGTCCGCCACCTGCTGCGGCGGGAGGCCAGGCTGTTCAACTCGTCGGGCGGGGCGAGGCCGCGGGCGACCGTCCAGTCGACAACCGATCGGTACCAGCGTGTTTCGATGCGGGCGCCCCAGAGGTAGACCACGATGAACACGACGACGTACACCACGGTCCGGCGCACCACGCTGCCGAATCCGGTCGCCCCCGACATGGGCGCGTCCCAGCCGAAATGCATTGCGGCACCGAGCAGATAGCAGACCACGAGGGCCGCTGCCCGCCGCGGGCGCGACCAGTACGTCGCGCCGACCGCGACGACGATGCCGATTCCGGCGATTCCGGTCAGCATCCAGTGCGAGGTGACGGCGGTCAGCAGCCGCAGAATTCCCACCAGCACCGCGGTGCCGGTATCGCCCTGCGCGGACTGCAAGACGGCATTGGCCTGGTAGGTGGCGTCCTCGCTGATCTGGAATCCCAGTCCGGTGAACCCGCCGAGCAGCAGCCCGTGCATGGGCCTGCTCAGCTGCGGACGGAACAGCCAGGCGACGGCGAGAACGCCCGCGCCCTTGATGCCCTCCTCGATGATCGATGCCGAGATCGGGGCCTGCCAGTCCACCGCGAAGGCGTCCCCGGCGATGTTCCGGATGGCGTGAATCAGGTTGTCGTTGCCGAAGATCGCGATTCCCGGCCCGGCCGCCGCGCCCCAGACGAACCCCATCGCGAGCACGACCCGGATCCGCACGTGGTCGCGGTACAGATCCAGCCAGAACAGGAATGCGGCGACCACCAGCAGCGTCACCACCATGAACGGCAGCCCGACCAGGATCGACGGCCAGGTGAGCAACGCCGCCGGAAGGATCTGCAGCACCAACGCGATCGATCCGGCCAGGCAGATCAGGCAGTACGTCCACCACAGCGCCGAACCCGGCCGGAACCAGGTCATGACGCGACCCGCAGCGAGTACACGATCGGTTGCAGATCCGCGCCGGTGTCGGTCCCGCTGATCAGTACCGACACCGCCAGATTGCCCTTGCCCAGAATCGCGCACACCCCCGGACGGGCACTGCCCCGGCAGGTCGGCCCGGCGAATCCGTACGTGTTGGCGATCTTGCCGCCGTCCTCCCGCACCGCAAAAGCCTGGGCCCCCAGCACTTCTCGTCGCCATCGAGCCGCCGAGCCGAAATCGGTGACCCCGTTGACCAGGGTCACCATCAGCACCCGCCCGTTCGAGCCGTCCAGGATCGCGGTGGTCCGGTCGCCGGTCGGCCGCCGACTCCAGCCGTCCACGCCGGAGAATTCGATCGTCTCCGGCGCTTGCCCCGGTGCGGTGAGCCGGATCGCCGCACCGCCGCTCACCGGCGTCTCCCGCGCCGGCACCAGCGCCGCCAGCGCCGCGGGCCCCGCGATCAGCACCGCCACGATGCCCGCGATCACCCCGGCCTGCCGCCAACCCCGTCCTGTGCCCAACGCCCGCTCCTCTCGGCGCACCCCACCGTTGTCCGGGCGAACCGGCATCGTCCTCGAGAATAGAAGCCGGAATGTACCGGAATGTATCAGCCCGCAGCGGCTACGCCCGATGCCAGGGGTTGTGGTAACCGGCGGGAATCATACTGTCGAACAGGGCCCGGGCGCCGTCGGGCAAACGCAGCAGTTCGATGTGCGCGCCGAGCGGCCCGCCGGCCAGGTAGGCGAATTCCATCCCGAGTTCGACGACCGTGCAGTGCTGGACCACTTCGGTGCCGGTGGCGCGTGCCCGCGCGAGTGCGGCATCGAAATCCTCGGGGACGTAGGCGATGTGGTTGAGTCCGGGGCCGGAGCGCGCCAACTGTTCGGTGTACAGGTTCTCACCCGAAACCGGGGCGATCAGTTCGAGTTGCTGACCGCCGGCGTAGGCCAGCGAGGTGTCGACGACGTAGTCGGCGGGCGCACCGCGGTAGCGCGCCTGATCGGGCCCGAAGTGCGTGCTGGGCATACGCGTCCAGGTGTCTACGCCGTACTGTTCGCCGAATTGCCTTTCGGCGCTGTCCAGGTCGGTTACGACCCATGCCAACTGGAAGATGGGGCCGGTGACGATACTCATGGGGTACTCCTCGAAAAAGTAAGTGAGCGAAGCGGTTCGAGCCGAACCGCTCAGTAATCCGCGAGCCGAACGGCGTTGGCGGCGTGCTCGAGCGGCTTGATGATCGGCCGCAAGGCCAAGCCCTTCCAGGGCATGTGGCGCAGCATTCGCAACATGGTGGTCTGGAACCGGATCGCGCGCCGGTCCGCGGCGACCATCTGGGTGGCGTTGTTCCAGCCCAGGGTCAGGTTCTCGCCGACGTAATCAGCCAGCGCGCGCTGGTAGCGATCGAAGGCGACGCGATGATCCCCGGCCGCGGATTTCAGCTCTCCCGCAAGGACATACGCGCCGATCAGCGCCATGCTCGTGCCCTGCCCGGACAGCGGTGACGGGCACCACGCGGCATCGCCGACCAGCGCGACGCGCCCGTGCGACCAGCGGTCGAGGTGAATCTGGCTGACCGTGTCGAAGTAGAAGTCCGGGGAGTCCGGCACAGCGCGGAGCAGCGCCGGTGTCTGCCATTCGGCATCGGCGAACGCATCGGCCACCAATTGTTGCTGAGCGGCGCGGTCGCGCAGATCGGGCACTTGCTCGGGGAGCTGAAAGATGAACTGCGCCTTGGCCGCACCGCGCTCGGTCGCGTACACCTGCACCACCTGCCCGGGGATGGGATAGATCAGCTCCCAGCGGTCGAGTTCCAGAAAATTCGGTACCGAGACCACACAGGCGGCCATCCCGGTGTGCCGGGCGAACTGTTCCTCGGCTCCGAAGGTCAACCGGCGCACCGCCGAATGCATGCCGTCGGCTCCGATCACCAGATCGAAAACCCGCGGCGTGGCGTTGCGGAAGCGGACCCGTACCCCCTCGGACTGCTCGGTGAGCTCGGCGATCGAATCGCCGTACAGGTATTCGACCGCGTCCTTGGTGGCGTCGAAGAGAATCCGGGACAGATCTCCGCGCAGCACCTCGTCGTCGCCGCGGGAGCGCAACCCGATCAGTTCGGGTCCGAGCGTGGCCAGTGCCTTGCCGTTGCCGTCGACCCAGGCCCCGCCGCGGATCGCGGTGGAGGCCTTGCGAACCTCCTGTGACAGGCCCATCCGGTCGATCACATCCATTGCCACACCGCGGATGTCGACCTTGTAACCGCCCTCCCGCAGGCTGGGCGCCTGCTCGACGACGGTGACGGCGAACCCGTACCGGGCCAGCCAGTAGGCCAGGGCCGGACCGGCGACACTCGCGCCGGAGATGAGAACCGTTTTGCTGGTGAACTGCTGCGTTGTCATGGGACAAGCTTCGCGAGCAGCGCTCACCGAATCCTCACCGTCGGCTCACCGCCACTCACCGATCAGCGCGGCCACCTGTTCGACCGTGCGGCCGGCGCCGCGCGCGTACTCGGCCCGGAAATCGTGTTCGCCCAGCTCGGTACGGCATCGCGCGACGGTGTCGGCGGCCACACCGCCTGCGGCAGAGGGCATTCCGCGCAACGCTTCGGCCGCGCCGAGCAACTCCGCGCCGCGTTCGGGTTGCCCGAGGGCGGTGGCGAATCCGGCCACCGCTTCGACGGCCTCGGCGGCCACCGGCCGGGATACCCGGTGCGACAACTCGAATGCTTCGCATGCCGCCGCCCGGCCGGCCGCGATATCGCCGTCCATCAGCGCCAGCCGGCCCATTCCGATGAGGCCGCGAGACCGTGCTTCGATCATGCCGACCGACCCGTTGTCGGGGAACTCGAGGGCCGCGGTGTAATGCCGTCGCGCCTCGGCCGTCTGTCCAGCGGTCCCGCGCAGGTCGCCGAGCCCGCGCAGCGCGTCGACGTACATGGCCGTCGCGCCCGCTGCCCGGGCGAGCTCGCCCGCGCGGCGGTAGGCGGCCTCGGCCGCGCCCAGGTCGGCCGCCTGGGCCGGGTGGCGCGCCAGCATGTCGCCGCGGCGGTTCAACAGGTCGGCCGCCTCGTCGCCGACGCCCAGCTCGGCGAACAAGAGCACGGCCTCGTCGATCGATTCCAGGGCCGCGTCGCGCTCCCCGCGCCAGTCGGCGACGACAGCCAGTTTGTCGAGCGTGGTCGCGATCGCCCACCGATCGCCGGTGTCGCGGAATCCCGTGAGCGCACACCGCAATTCGAGTTCGGCGAGTTCGGGCTGCCCGGACATCAGCAGGCCCAGCCCGTTGCCCAGACAGCGAAATGCCCGCGCCCACGGGTCGGGCCCGAACAACCCGTCCAGGCGCTCGCGCTGCGGCCCGGGCAACCCACCGGCCATGGCCAGCAGGAATACCAGATGCGGTCGCCGCAGCGGCTTTTCGAGGCACGACACCGCCGAAACGGCAGTTCCGACCGCAGGCGACGGGCCCGCCTCTCCCCGCGCGGCGACCGCCGCGCACAGCGCGTATTCCTCGGCGCACGGGTCCGGATCGAGTACTCGCAGCAACTCGCCCGCCAGTTCCACGGCGTCGCCCGGATGACCGCTGAGCCACCAGTACCACGCCTGCGCGGCGACGAGCTGTCGCGCCAGAGCGGGATCGGCGCGCACGGCCCAGCGCAGTGCCGCCTGCAGATTGTCGTGTTCCTCGGACAGCACTGTCAGCCAACGCAATTGGTCCGGCCCGCGCAGCAGCGGATCGGCCTGCTCGGCCAGGTCGGCGTAGTGGCGGGCACACGCGTCGCGCAACCGCTCGAGTTCACCGGATTCGGCCAGCCGCGCCGAGCCGTAGGCGCGGATCGTCTCCAGCATCCGGTAACGGCCACCACGCACCTCGACCAGGGATTTCTCGGCCAGGTTCGAGAGCAATTCCTCGGCCTCGTCGATTTCGCAGACCGATGCGGCCGTGCCGGCGGTGACGTCGCCGGCGAATACCGCGAAACGGCGGGCCAGCAGGCGTTCGGCCGGGTCCAGCAACTCCCAGCTCCACTGCACCACCGCCTGCAGCGTGCGGTGCCGGGGTTCGGCGGTGCGGTCTCCGCGGGTCAGCAACCGGAACCGGTCGGCCAGGCGCGCGTCGATGTCGGCGACGTCCAGGGTGCGCAGCCGCGCGGCGGCCAGCTCCAATGCCAGCGGCAGCCCGTCCAGCCGCGCACAGATGCGCCGCACCAGCGCGATCGTGCCGGCATCGACGGCGAACCCGGGCCGGGCCGCGGCGGCGCGATCGGCGAACAGGCGGACCGCGGCGCAACCGAGCTGTTCGGCCAGCGGGGCCTCGGCGTCGGCGACCGGCAGCTGCCCGACCGCGAGAACCGTCTCACCGGTGATGCGCAGGGCCTCGCGGCTGGTCGCCAGCACCCGGACCCCCGGACAGTCGCGCAGCACCCGATGCACCAGCCGCGCGCAGGTTTCCACCAGGTGCTCGCAGTTGTCGAGCACGATCAGCAGCGCCCGGTCCGTGAGCAGAGCCCGCAGCCCTCCCTCCGCGTCCTCCTGCTCGCTGCCCGCGCGGCCGCCGAGTGCCGCGGTGATCTCTCCGGCGATCTGCTCACCGGCCGACAACGGTGACAGATCGACGAAGTACACCGCACCCGCCGCTCGCGCGGCGGCCTCCAGCGCCAGGCGGGTTTTACCGGTTCCGCCGGGGCCGGTCAGCGTCACCAGGCGGGATCGTGCGAGTAGCGCCGAGATGTGCGCCAGCTCGTCGTCGCGTCCGACGAAGGTGGTGAGCGGCGCGGGCATGCGGCGCGTCGCGGACGTATCGGCCTGCGCCCGCAGGATTTCCAGATGCGCCTGCGCGAGCTCCGCCGACGGATCGACGCCGAGTTCCTCGGCGAGCAGCCGCCGGCCCTGCTCGAACAGTTCGAGTGCCTCGCCGCGGCGGCCGATGCCGGACAGTCCGCGCATGAGCAGTGCCCGGGCGCGTTCTCGAAGTGGTTGCGCGGCAACCACTTCCGCGAGCAGTGCGACCGCTGCGCGATGGTCGCCCAGGGCCAGGGCGGCGGCCGCGCGATCCTGCCTCGCGGCCAGCCGGACCTCGGACAAGCGGGTGATCACGGCCGCCGCGAACGGGGCGTCAGCGACGTCGGCCAGTGCCGCGCCCCGCCACATCCGCTCGGCCTCATCCAGCAACGCGGCGGCGGTGGCCGGGTCACGGTCGGCCGATGCGTCGCGGGCATCTTCGGTCAACCGGACGAACCGATGCGCGTCCACGTCGGCCGGGTCGATCGCGAGGCGATACCCGGCCGCCGTGGATTCCAGGCATTCCTGCGCGCCGGCGGCCCGCAGCGCACGCCGCAACCGGGAAATCTGCGATTGCAGCGCGTGTTTGGCGTCGTGCGGCGGGTCCTGACCGTACATGTCGTTGATCAGCCGATCCCGTGACACCAGGGAGCCGGCCTCGGATGCGAGCAGCGCCAGCAACATTCGCACCTGCGGACCGCCCACCGCCACCGGGCTTCCGTCGGCACCGCGCACTTCCACCGGACCCAGAATCCCGATCTGCACGATCGTCAGTATGACCGAAAAGCCTGTGCGCGGGCCGGTCTCGGCGACCCGACCGACGAGTGCGCGCTGACGTCGTGGTCGTCACACCGGCCCGGCCGGGTAGTCGCGGGTCTCAGCGATCCGGCTTGCCGGTCAGGCAGATCAACGTCTGCTGGCCGGTCGCGATAAGGGTGCGACGATCGGCCCGCACGCCGAATACCTCCAGCCGGCACACGGTCAGCGTCCGCCCCGGTTTGAGCACCGCCCCCACGGCCTCCAGGTGATCGCCTTCGGCCGGTGCGAGCAGATTGATCTTGTATTCCACGGTCAGCACCGACGAATCGTCGGGGAACAGCGTGTACGCCGCGTACCCGCCCGCGCTGTCCGCGATGGCGCTGGTGGCGCCGGCGTGCACATAACCGTGCTGCTGGGTGACCTCGGGCCGATTCGGCAATTCGATGTGCACTCGGCCGGGGCCGATGTGGGTCAGCCGCGCGCCCAGATGGCGCATCAGCCCCTGCCGTTCGAAACTGTCCCGAATGCGTTCCTGCACTTGCGGACTCGCTTGCTCGAGTGCTGTCTCGTCCATCGATCTCCTCGTGACCACGGTGGCGGCGGAATCGTATCGTGTGCCCGGGCTGCCGGCGGAATTCCTGATCGACCGGCGCCAACTCGCCGATTCAGCCGCGCGGCCAGTTCGACAGCGTGTGATGCAGGGCGGCGACGATATGTGGCCAGGAGTCCGCGGCCGGGCGGGAGTGCGCGAATCCGCCCGACGCCTCGAGGGTGGCGAACCCGTGAAAGGTGCTGCGCAACAAGCGAGCTGCGTCCAGCCCCGCGGTCTCGCCGAGGTGGTAGCCGCGCAGGACGGCCGTGGTGAGTTCGATACTGCGCAGCAGCGCGGGTTCCGCGCCCACCTCGGCCGGATCCATCCGAATCTGCGTCGCCGCATAGCGTTCCGGGTGATCCAGGACATAGGAACGATACGCGTCCGCGAACGCGGTCAGCGCGTCGCGGCCGGAGCGCCCCGCCACGGCCGCCCCGATCCGCTCGTTCAACTCCGCACTGGCCAGCAGCGCCACCCGGACCCGCAGATCGTGCAGGTTGCGGACATGCACGTACAGACTCGGATCCTTCACCCCGAATTTCCGCGCGACCGCCGACAGGGTCAGTTTGTCGAAGCCGATCTCGTCGGCGAGTTCGGCCGCGCCCCGCACCACACGCTCTGTCGTCAGGCCTGATCGAGGTGACATCCCTCCAACCTAATATCCCTAGGTGCGACTGCGGATCTCCAATCGGCCTCCCCCGTGCGGTCCGCGGCGGCATCGCGGCGCCCTGTTCCAGTACCGCCCGCGGATATGCCTCGCATTTCTCTCCTGGATTTCTCTCCTGCCGGAAGGTCCTGCCGTGGAGTTCGGTGAAACGGACGTGGGCGTCTTCGGATGTCGCCTGACGTCGGCGCTGTCCGGGGGTGTACGGCCCGGTTGCTCGGATCGGAACAATCTTGGAGTGCTGAGTGTTTAGCGCCATACGCTCAACTTTGGGGTTGCGTGCGTGTTCGCGGCTAGTGAACGCGCAGGCGGAACAGAACCGGAAGGCTCGGGGTTGAGTAGGTATCGCTCAACTTTGGAAAGGGTCGAACGTGACTACACCACAGAACTTGCCGGTGCTGTTCCTGACCGATCCGATCGTGCTGCCGGGCATGGTGGTGCCCATCGAGCTCGACGAGTCGGCGCAGGCCGCCATCGATGCCGCCCGGGCAGCGAGCCTGGACGCCGTGCTGCTCGCTCCCCGGTTGGCCGAGGGCTATGCGTCCTTCGGCGTCGTGGCGACGATCGAGCAGGTCGGACGGATGCGCGGCGGCGCACCGGCGGCGGTCTTGAAGGCCGAGCGGCGCGCGAAGATCGGCCACGGCGTGACCGGGCCGGGCGCGGCGCTGTGGGTCGAGGCCGAACCGGTCGAGATCCCCGAGGCCGACGGCCGCACCAAGGAACTCGCCGCCGAGTACCGCAAGCTCGTCGTCTCGGTGCTGCAGCGGCGCGAGGCATGGCAGGTGATCGACGCGGTCAATCGGCTGACCGATCCCTCCGCGCTGGCCGACACCGCCGGGTACGCGCCGTACCTGACCGATGAGCAGAAGCGCGAAATACTCGAAACCCCCGACGTGGCAACCCGTCTCACCACGCTGATCGGCTGGACCAAGGACCATATCGCCGAGGCGGAGGTGGCCGAGAAGATCAGCGAGGACGTGCGCGAGGGCATGGAGAAGTCCCAGCGCGAATTCCTGCTTCGCCAGCAGCTCAACGCGATTCGCAAGGAGCTGGGCGAGGGCGAGCCCGACGGCGCGGACGACTACCGCACCCGCGTGGAGAACGCGGACCTGCCCGAGACGGTCCGCACCGCCGCCCTGCGCGAGGTCGACCGGCTCGAGCGCGGCAGTGATCAGAGTCCGGAGTCGGGTTGGATCCGCACCTGGCTCGACACCGTGCTGGAATTGCCGTGGACGGTGAAAACCGCCGACGCGACCGATGTTTCGGCCGCCCGCGAGATCCTGGACGCCGATCACCACGGCCTGGACGAGGTGAAGGACCGCATGGTCGAGTACCTGGCGGTGCGCGCGCGGCGGGCCGCGCGCGGACTGGAGGTCGTCGGCGGTCGCGGTTCCGGTGCGGTGATGGTGCTGGTCGGTCCGCCCGGAGTCGGCAAGACATCGCTCGGTGAGAGCGTGGCACGTGCGTTGGGCCGCAAGTTCGTTCGCGTGGCCCTGGGCGGCGTGCGCGACGAGGCGGAGATCCGCGGTCACCGGCGCACCTACGTCGGCGCACTGCCCGGCCGGATCGTGCGCGCGATCAAGGAGGCGGGATCGATGAATCCCGTTGTGCTGCTGGACGAGATCGACAAGGTCGGCTCGGACTTCCGGGGCGACCCGGCGGCCGCGCTGCTCGAGGTGCTCGATCCCGCGCAGAATCACACCTTCCGCGATCACTACCTGGATCTGGATCTGGACCTGTCCGATGTGCTGTTCATCGCGACCGCGAACGTCATGGACACGATCCCGGGCCCGCTGCTGGACCGCATGGAGCTGATCACGGTCGACGGTTACACCGAGGACGACAAGGTGGCCATCGCCCGCGACTTCCTGATCCCCCGTCAGCTCGAACGCAATGCGCTGACCGCACAGGAGGTTTCGATCACCGACGAGGCGTTGCGCGAGATCGCCGCGAACTACACCCGCGAAGCCGGGGTGCGGCAGATGGAACGTCTGATCGCCAAGGCGCTGCGCAAGGCGGCGACCCGGCTGTCGGAGTCGGCGGACCTGGCCGGAACCGAAAACCTGGTGCAGAAGGGCGAATTCGTGCCGGAAAGCCTGGGTTACGACAAGGACCTGGGGTACGACGTCGAATCCGATTCGGCCGCAACTCGTTCCGACACGCTGGTGATCGGGCTGGGTGACCTGAAGGACTACCTGGGCCGTCCGCGTTTCATCCCCGACGGGGTGGAACGCACCGCGGTCCCCGGTGTCGCGACGGGTCTGGCCGTGACCGGCGCGGGCGGCGATGTCCTCTACATCGAGGCCAATGCCGCCGAGGGCGAGCGTTCGCTGACCCTGACCGGCCAGCTGGGCGATGTGATGAAGGAGTCCGCGCAGATCGCGCTGACCTACGTCCGCTCGCATCTCGAGGAGATCGGGATAGAGGCTCCATCTGATGCCGCAGCTTCCGAGGGCCTACGTGGTTACGCTCCGCTGCCGCCTTCGGCCCGCCGGGGCGCTGCGGGGGTGCTGGATCGCAACATCCACATCCACTTCCCGGCGGGCGCGGTGCCCAAGGACGGCCCGTCCGCGGGTGTGACCATGGTGACCGCCCTGGTGTCGCTGGCGCTTGGCCGGCAGGTCCGCTCGGATGTCGGCATGACCGGTGAGGTCACGCTGAACGGCCGGGTGCTGCCGATCGGCGGGGTGAAGCAGAAGCTGCTCGCCGCCCAGCGCGCGGGACTGAAGACGGTGTTCATCCCGGCCCGCAACGAGCCGGATCTGGACGACGTCCCCGCCGAGGTGCTGGCCGCACTGGACGTGCGTCCCGTCGCCGATGTGGCCGAAATCCTGGCCTACGCAATCGAACCGGTCGCCGAACCGGCCTACCAGGCGTTCGCCGCCTCGGCCTGACCGATAGTCGAGGAGCCGTGCACTTCATCGAAGTGCACGGCCCTTTCGTGTGCGGGGTCGGCGCGATTCGCCCGTCCAGCGAGCAGCGGTCACTTCACTCGGCCCGCAGTGCCCGTTCAGTTGTCGCCCGGGGACAGCTCCCGATCGACGGACCGCGCGGATCCCTGTGCCACGGCGCAGAGCACCTGATCGCCGCTTTCCTGCACGGCGTAGATCTCGCACCCGCACACGGCCTGGCGGCGGGTGGCTCCGGTGACCCGGGCCTGTGCGCGCAGGCGCAGACCCGTGGCGGGCCGCAGGTAGGTGATGTTGAAACCGCCGGTCAGCACGTTCGCGCCGAGAACGGTGGCGGCGGCATAGGTGATGACGTTGTCGGCGGCGTAGGCCAGTACCCCGCCGTGCACGAATCCGAACTGCTGGCGCAGTTCCGGTCGGATCGGAATCTCCAGAGTGGCCGCGCCATCGCCGTATTCGGTGATCTCGGCACCGACGAGCACGCTGAACGGCTGCGCTGCCAGCACCGCGCGGGCGCTGTCGAGATCGAGTGCGGTATCGGTCATCGGCCGGTCTCCTGTTCGCTGCTGCCCTCACGCGCGACCAGCGCATCACGTGCCGGCCGAAGCGGACGTCCGAACTGCCTCCAGCACAGTGCCGCCGCGCGTTACCGCACATTCTCGCCGAGCCGCGGTCATCCGGGCGAGCGCGGCCTCGGTGAAGACCGACAATCCGAGATCGGGGTTGTATCCGTGAATCTCCTTGACGTCGAGTTCGGCCAGGAAATACAGGATCTCCCGGGAGATCACCTGCCCCGGGACCAGCACCGGGAAACCGGGCGGGTACGGAACGACGAAAGCGGTGGACACCAACGTCTTTCCCTTCGCGATCCGTCGTCCGGCGTCGCCGATCAGGACGTGTTCCCGGTCGGATTCCTCGTACCCGGCGTAGAAGGCCGATCGCATATCGCCGAACGAACTGGCTCCGTCGGGCCGGAAAACGCTGTCGAACTCGCTGAAGTCGGGCAGCGCGGGCAGATCCTTGGTGATTTCGTCGACCCGTCTCGAGTGCAGGGCGCGATCGGCCGCACCCGCCGCGTTCCGGCTCCGTTCGAAGTCGGCGGCCACCCGGCGCAGCACGTCGAGCAGGTAGTGCACGCTCGACCAGGTGACGCCGATCGTGAAGATCAACAGCACACTGTTGATCGAGGTCTTGTTGATCTGGATGCCGAATCGTTCCATCAGCACCCGCTCACGGAACTCGAACCCGTTCATCCCGGTTTCGCCGACGTACAGGGTGACCCGAGTCGGGTCGAGCACGAACTGATCCGACCGCCACGCCTCGTTCCACTTCGCCAAGCCGCCCAGCCTGACCTGCTGGTACGAGCTGACCTCGGAGCCGCGGAACTGCTCGGGCACCAGATCGGACTCGTCGAGAATGCGGAACCACTTGCCGATCAGCCGGTCCTTGCGGACGCGGTGCCGGAAGACCAGCGCCATGTCGTACACATTCCGGATCAGCTGGAAACCTTCGATGTCGACCTGCCGCCGCGCCAGGTCCAACGACGCCAGGAGCTGCTGGTTCGGCGAGGTCGAGGTGTGGGTCAGGAACGCCTCGGCGAACGTCTCCGCGACCAGAGCCCGGAAATCCTGGTCGTGGACATGGATCATCGATGCCTGCCGCAGGGCCGAGAGCGATTTGTGGGTGGAGTGCGTCGCGTACACGCGTACCCGTGCCCGCGCGGGATCGGGAAGCAGCCGGTGGTCGCTCCACTCGGCACGCTCGACTCCCCGCATCGACGCACGCCAGGCACGGTAACTCTCGGCGTATCCGGGCGAGGACAACGTCGATTCGAGTTGCTCGGCGGCCACCATCGCGGTCCGCTGCCGTGCCCACGGCACGGCGGTGGCGAACGCGTACCACGCCTCGTCCCACAGGAAGCAGATGTCCGGCTTGATCGCCAGGACCTCCTCCATCACGCGGCGGGGGTTGTAGACGACGCCGTCGAACGTGCAGTTGGTGAGCAGGAGCATGCGCACCCGGTCCAGTTGCCCGGCCGCCTCGAGGTCCAGCAGCGCCTTCTTGATGGTGTGCAGGGATACGGCTCCGTAGATCGCGAACGGCGCGAGCGGGTAGGCGTCCAGGTACATCGGATACGCCCCGGCGAGTACCAGGCCGTAGTGGTGCGACTTGTGGCAGTTGCGATCGATCAGGACGATGTCGCCCGGCCGGGTCAGCGCCTGCACCACGATCTTGTTCGCGGTGGATGTTCCGTTGGTGACGAAGTACGTCCGGTCCGCGCGCCACGTCTTCGCGGCCTTGTCCATCGCCGACCTGATCGTGCCGTGCGGATCCAGCAGTGAGTCCAGTCCCCCGGAGGTGGACGACGTCTCGGCCATGAAGATGTTGCGGCCGTAGAACTCGCCCATATCCTGCAGCGATTTGGAGTTGAAGATGCTGGCGCCGCGTGCGACGGGAAGAGCGTGGAACTGGCCGACCGGCGCGGCGGCATATGCGCGCAGGGCATCGAAGAACGGGGTGGCGAACCGGCTCCGGAAGCCGGCCAGCAGAGTGCTGTACAGGTCGGTGACATCGTTGAGCCGATAGAACGTGCGATCGTAGACGTTCGGCTGGTCCTGCGTCTCCGCGGCGATCGACTCGTCGGTGAGCAGATACAGGTCGATGTGCGGCCGCAGCCGACTGATCCACTCGCCGCATTCGACCCAGCTCGGCGTGCGGTCGGTCACGATCACGTCCTCGTTCGCGCCGAGCAGCGCGGTCATCAGCGGCACCCGGTCGCGGGAGCGCAGCGGCAGGTCGTGCCGGATGATCGCCGCCTGGATCTCGCCGTTCAACGCGACAGCGGTGATGGCGTCCTCGATACTCGCCGCGACGAGCAGCTCGAACTGCGCGTCATCGGACGGGTCGCGCAGTGCCCGCAGGCCGGCCGCCAGGCTGTCGGGAGCCTCGGGCGGAGAGTCGTCGCCGAGCAGGACGGTGAAGAACTGCTGTCGTCTGGTCCGCGCCACGAGCTCCTGATCGGTCAACGGCGCCGAGGTGTCGAACACCGCTGCCTTGTCGCCGTACTCGGAGAGCAGCCGCACGGCAAGCGCCACCTCCTCGGTGAGCTGCGCCGTCGCGAGATCGGCGAGATATCCCTGAAACGCCGCCACTCGCGTCGCACCCGGGTACAGCCAGTACCGTTCGTAGGCGGCGAGACGATCGAGCAGGCGCCGCACCCGAGCGGCTTCGTGGGTGGTGTCCAGCCCGGCCCGGTCGACATCCGCGAGTCGGCGGCACGCGTCGTCCAGCAGATTCCACGTGTCGATTCGCGAGTACGACGGGTTCGCCACCGCCACCAGCGCGGAGACGCTGAGCCCTTTCGCGCGTTCGCCGTCCCGGTGCAATGTCGTTGCTGTCGCCCCCAATCGCTGCGGCGGGCTGATCCGCCGGATACGCCGGATCACACGGGACAATTCATCCCTGCAGACATTGTGTCCCGCCATCGAGCAAATTCCTAGCGCTCCCCCGCCTCCCCGTGAATTCAGCGTGCCGTTGGGCGCTTCGAGATTTTTGCGTCGGGCCGGGGGTAGGGAGTCGGGCGGGTCCAAACTCACTCAACGCAACAACTGATCTCGCAAGCACATGGGTAACTTCCCGGGCACGCCCGAAACCCGAGTACCTCCCCTACCGCCGGCCCGAAGGCATACGCTCCGAAGTACCCGACGACACGCTGAAGACGCGGAGAGGCGGAGGAGCGAGGCGGAGGAGAGAGGCGGGCCGGCGCTTGCTGTTGCATGTTGATCTGGATCAGTTCCAGGCGGCGGTGGAATTTCGCCGTCACCCGGAACTGCGGGGCCGTCCGGTCATCGTGGGCGGCAACGGGGACCCGAATGAGCCTCGCAAGGTGGTGACCTGCGCGTCGTATCCGGCGCGCGGGTACGGGGTGTACGCGGGCATGCCGCTGCGCACCGCGGCGCGCAAATGTGCGGACGCGGTATTCCTCCCGCTGGATATGGCCGCCTACTCCGAGGCTTCCGACGAGGTGATGGATCTGCTGCGCACCTTCCCGGTCCGGGTGGAGGTGCTCGGCTGGGACGAGGCGTTCCTGGCCGCCGACACCGACGATCCCGAACGGCTGGCGCGCGAGATCCGCAGTGCCATCGAGGAATTGGATCTCACCTGCGCAATCGGTATCGGAGACAACAAACTTCGGGCGAAGCTCGCCACCGGATTCGCGAAATCGGTCGGCAAGTCCGGTGATTCGGGGGAGCAGGTCGGCGAGGCGCGAACCGGCATCTTCCGGCTCACCGCCGAGAACTGGTCCGAGCTGATGGCGCACCGCCCGACCAGCGCACTGTGGGGTATCGGTTCCCGCATCGCCAAACGCCTGGAGGCCCTGGGGATCACCACCGTCGCCGAACTCGCCGCGGCGGATCGGCAGGCCCTCGCGGCCGAATTCGGTCCCAGTACAGGACCGTATCTGTGGTTGCTGGGTCGCGGCGCGGGTGATACAGAGGTAGTCACCGAACCGCGAATTCCGGTGGGCCACAGCAAATCCGAGACGTTCCCGCACGATCTCACCGAACGCGCCGAGATGGATGCCGAGGTGCTGCGGCTGGCGACCGCGGTGGCCGAGGAGGTCGCCGAGACCGGACGCAGCACCGTGCGGGTGGGGGTCACGGTACGCACCAATACCTTCTTCACCCGTACCAAACAGCGCAAACTCCCCGAGCCGACGACCGACGTCGACCGGATCGCGCAGGCCGCACTCGAAATCCTGGGCCGTTTCGAGCTGGACCGGCCGGTTCGCCTGCTCGGCGTCCGCCTGGAACTGCTGCCCGAATAGACCTCCCGGCTATTCGCGCCCTTCGCGTCGTATGTCACATTGGATGCGGATGCGATGGAGAGGGAGTCCTGATGAGCCAGTACCAGACGATCGAGTTCGAACGCACCGGGAATATCGCCCGGATCACCCTGAATCGGCCCACGGCGGCCAACGGCATCGATCACGTTCTCGGCCGCGAGCTGGCGCAGGTGGCATCCCTGGTCGCCGATGATCCCGCGCTCAAGGTCGTCACGCTGACCGGCGCGGGCCGGTTCTTCTGCGCCGGTGGCGATCTGAAGGCGATGGCGGTGCAGGAGAGCGGCGCGGGACCCTACGTCAAACACCTGGCCGACAACCTGCACGCGGCGATCTCGTCCTTCGCGCGGATGGAGGCGGTGCTGATCGTCGCGGTGAACGGTACCGCCGCGGGCGCGGGCTTCAGCCTCGCGGTGACCGGTGACGTGGTGGTCGCCGCCGAATCGGCCTCGTTCACCATGGCCTACACCCGTGCGGGCCTGAGCCCCGACGGCGGCGCTTCCTACTACCTGCCGCGCCTGATCGGCCTGCGCCGCACCCAGGAACTGATGTACTTCAACCGCACCCTGTCCGCCGCCGAGGCCCTGGACTGGAACCTGCTGCACCGCGTCGTCCCCGACGCCGACCTCACCGCCACTGTCGAGGAGCTGGCCACCCGGTTCGCCGCCGGCCCCCGGCACGGCAACGCCAACGTCAAGAAACTCCTCCTGGTCAGCCCCGACCACACCCTCGAGGAGCAACTCGCCCGCGAAGCCTCCTTCATCTCCGCCGCCGCATCCGATCCCGACGGCACCGAGGGAATCACCGCCTTCCTGGACAAGCGCGCACCGAAGTTCAACTGACCCGCGCGCCGTCGCCGTTCCGCGAACACGCGCGAGGGCGCCGTCGGGTTCGACGGCATCGGATGCGACGCACCCGCAACCCGGCCCGTGCGCCGCGATGCGCCGTCGCAGGCTGATCGGCTGGGCGCTTCGGGTCGGCCGTGTCCGTGCGCGGGTCGGTCGCCCGGGTGGTGCTCGGAGTTGGTGTCGTCGGCGGTGTCCTCGTCACCGCGACGCGGCGTCAGGGTTGCCACTCGGGGTGTGGCGTGGTCGCGCACCGGAGGCGGTGGCGCCCGAAGCGGATCGCGTCAGCGCGGCCGCGCGAATGATTCTCCCGGACAATGCTTTTCATCTGCACGCAGCGTTGCTCCCGATCGGTGTGCGGATCACGTCCGACGGATTCGGGATTCGCCACTATGGTGGGGTGCCATGGATATCGCGTCGGCCGGATCGTCGGAGGCGGTGTCCACGCCGCGAGTGGCGGACGGCCCGCGCCGGCAGTGGGCGAACGGGCCGTTGGCGGTGGCCGTCGGGCTCGTCGTGGTGCAGCTGGTGGTTCGCGGGTGGGTGGCCGGGCGAGGCTATTTCTACTGGGATGATCTGATCCTCGCGGGGCGGGCGGGGCGATTGCCGCTGTTCTCGGCGAATCTGCTGCTGTACGACCACGACGGGCATTTCATGCCCGCGGCGTTCGCCGTCGCCTGGGTGATCACGCGGCTGGGGCCGTATGTGTGGGCCGGCCCGGTGATCTCGATGGTCGTGCTGCAGTTGCTCGCCTCGGCGGCGGTGCTGCGCATGCTGCTCGTACTGACCTCGCCGGAGTACGGATCGGGCCGGGATGCCGGGCGCGGGTTGTGGGAGCGCGTTCGCGCCACGGCTCGGCGCACCCGGTGGACGCTGCTCGTCCCGCTGGCTTTCTACCTGTTCTGCCCGCTGACGTTGCCCGCGTTCGCCTGGTGGTCGGCCGCGCTGAACGCCCTGCCGCTGCAGATCGCCCTGGCCTGGGTGGTGGGCGATGCGGTGCTGCTGATCCGGACCGGCCGGAGGCGGTACGCGCTGTCCGGGTGCCTGGTGCTGGTGGCGGCGCTGCTGTTCTTCGAGAAGTCGGTGATCGTGCCGTTCGTGGCGTTCGTCGTGGCCGGGCTGGTCCGCTACCTCGACGGGCGGGACCGGGCGATCCGCACGGTGGCGCGGCGCGGGGCGCGTTTGTGGATCGGCTCGGCTGTGGTGCTGATCTGCTGGGGCGCAATCTATCTCACGGTGGTGCACGTCTCGGCGGTGCGCAGTACCCCGGGCGGAATACGGGCGCTGCTGGACCACGCGATCTCGCGCGGCATCGTGCCCGCGCTGGTGGGCGGGCCGTGGCACTGGGAACGATGGGTGCCCTCCACGCCGTGGGCGGCGGCGCCGGTCTGGACGGTGGTGCTCGCCTGGCTGATCATCGGCGCGGTCGTGGTGTATTCGATCCGGACCAGGCGCCGGGTATGGCCGGTGTGGGCGGCCGTGGTGATCTACGTGCTGGCCGCGCAACTGCCGGTGGCGCTGATCCGGGGCGGGCCGTACACCACCGACGAGCTGACCCAATCGCTGCGCTACCTCGCGGATCTGGCCGTTCCGCTGACCGTCGCGGGTGCGCTGCTGCTGCGTGCCGGGCCGCGCGAGGCGGTCCGGCACGGCGTGCGGCCGCCGATCGCGGTCGCGCTGGTCGCGGCGTTCCTGGCGAGCAGCCTGTGGTCCACGATCACGTTCAGCCGGTCCTGGTCCGTCGGTCCGACCCGGGTCTACCTCACCACCGTGAAATCCGAGCTGGCCGCGGGCGGCCCGCCCCTGCTCGAGCAGGAGGTGCCGTGGAAAGTGCTGAACCCCTTGGCCTATCCGCTGAACCGGATCAGCGTGGTGCTCTCCCCGCTCGCGCCGCCGGACATGTTCGCCCATGCCACGCCCCGGCTGCGCATGATCACCGACGACGGCCGGATCGTCGACGCCGCGGTCTGGTGGAACCGTGGGGTCCGCCGCGGCCCGGTCCGCGGGTGCGGCTACGCGATATCCGGCACGCAGCCGGTTCCCGTCCCGCTCGACGGCCCGATGATCGATAACGCCTGGACCGCCCAGCTCAACTATCTGGCCAGCGGCGACGGCCGGATCACCGTTGCCCTCGAACACGGCGAAACCGTCGTCGCTCCGGTCCGCGCGGGCCTGAACACGGTCTACGTCCGCGTCATCGGCGGCGGCACGCTGCTGCGAATCGGTACTGCCACACCGGGTTTGCGCGTCTGCCTGGGCGCGGGCCC
The DNA here is from genome assembly GCF_059510335.1 of Nocardia sp. PLKS1-43. Classification (NCBI taxonomy): domain Bacteria; kingdom Bacillati; phylum Actinomycetota; class Actinomycetes; order Mycobacteriales; family Nocardiaceae; genus Nocardia; species Nocardia sp. PLKS1-43. The sequence goes on from NZ_JCAJZQ010000003.1 coordinate 639,208, forward strand.
GGTCGGCGTGGCCTCGTACTCGCACTGACGCGGATACGCCGGGCGGCCCTTCCCGGCAGATGGATCCCTGCCCCGGCGGCGGAGCAAGTGGCACGCAAGGGTCGTGAATGTTTCGTCGGCCCTGGTGCGCGCTGGTCGTGGCATACTCCCCTGCCGCCGCACACCGGACACGGTGAATATTCGGTGCAAGGGGTGCGTCTTATGGCCGAGGGGTGCGGCTGTCGTTCGATGCTCGCCCGGCAGGCGCGCTCGCCCTATGCTCGGACTCATGGCGTTCTTGGCGATGGTGGCACACGAGACGGACGACGGGGTCGTGTTGACGCGTGAGGAGGTCGGCGACGACTTCCTCGGGCCGGGCACGGTGACGATCAAGGTGCTCTATTCGAGTGCGAACTTCAAGGACGGGCTGGCGATCACGCCCGGCGGCGGGGTGGTGCGCAACTATCCGATCGTCCCGGGCATCGACATCATCGGTGAGGTGTCCGCATCGCAGGATCCGTCCTTCGTACCCGGCGATCCGGTGATCGCGCACGGCTACGACATCGGCGTCGCGCACAACGGCGGATTCGCCGAGTACGCCCGGGTCCCGGCGGAATGGGTGGTCAAGCTGGAGAGCCTCACCCCGCGCGAGGCCGCGGCCCTGGGCACCGCCGGATTCACCGCGGCGCTGAGTGTGCAGGCCCTGCTCGATCGCGGCCTGACCCCGGATTCCGGACCGGTCCTGGTCACCGGTGCGACCGGCGGCGTCGGCAGCGTAGCGGTGGACATTCTGGCCGGTCTCGGTTTCGAGGTGGTCGCCTCCACGGGCAAAACCGATGCGGCCGAGCGGCTTTCGGCGTTGGGCGCGAAATCGGTGATCGGCCGCCTGCCCGAGGACCCGGAGGCGAAGATCCGCCCGCTCGGTAAGGCGCAGTGGGCCGGTGCGGTGGACAGCGTCGGCGGTAAATCCCTCGCCTACATTCTCAGCACGATCGAATACGGCGGTGCGGCCGCGGTCAGCGGACTCACCGGCGGTACCGGGCTGCCCACCACGGTCATGCCCTTCATCTTGCGCGGTGTCGCCCTGCTCGGCATCGACTCGGTGCAGTACCCGATCGATCAGCGCCGGGCCCTGTGGACCCGCCTGGGCAAGGATCTCGAGCCGCGGCATCTGTCCGAACTGGAGAACTACGCACCGATCATCGAGGCCGAATCGGTGCTGCGCGAGATTCGCGAGGGCAGGCACTCGGGCCGCACGGTGCTCGGCGTCGCCGGGGAGTTCTGACCGCGCCGAAATCGGTTTTGGACAGATAGATACAAAATTTGCTAGGGTCGTGCCGTGGCGCGACCCAGGCAGTTCGACGAGACCCAGGCGGTGGACGCGGCGATGCGCGCGTTCTGGTCTGCGGGCTACGAGGGGACTTCGACCCAAGACCTGTGCAGCGCAACGGGTTTGGGTCGTAGCAGCATCTACAACACCTTCGTCAGCAAGCGCGATCTGTTCGAACGTGCGCTACGCCGGTACATGGCCGAGAAGAACGCCGGTGCCTTCGAAGTGCTCGACGGCCCGGGTTCGGCCCAGGACAAGGTGCGGGCCCTGCTCTGGCAGGTCGTCGACTCGCCGGAGGGCGATCCGCTCGGCTGTCTGGTGGTGAACGCGACGGTTGAATTCGGCCTGCGCGATGACGAGATGGCCGCCCTGTTGGCGGCCGACCGCGACCGACGCCTGGCCGCGCTGATCGCGACGCTCGCGGCCGGGCAGCGTGCCGGCGAGATCGACAAGTCCAGGGCGCCGGGCGATGTGGCGCAATTCGTCGTCGCGACGATCACCGGTATGCGGGTCGCCGCCCGTGGCGGTGCGTCTCGGGAGACTCTGGCCGGGATCGCGACCGTCGCGCTGAGCTGCCTGTGATCGTCATCCGCGGCCGCTGAGCCGCGCTTTCCCCAACGACCGAATCCACCCCCGAACGCCTGCTGTCCGAGTTTTGAACTGGACAATCTAAAACTGGAGGTTCAACCGATGCCACTTGCCGTCTACATCCTGGGCCTAGCCATATTCGCCCAGGGCACATCGGAACTCATGCTCACCGGACTGCTCACCGAAATCTCCGATGATCTGGGCGTTTCCGTACCGCAGGCCGGTCTGTTGATCTCGGCCTTCGCCCTGGGCATGCTGATCGGCGCTCCGGTTCTGGCCGTGGCGACGCAACGGTGGTCACGCCGCAGCGCACTGCTGACCTTCCTCGCGATCTTCGTCCTCGCGCAGATCGTCGACGCGCTGACCTCCAATTACTGGGTGCTGTTCACCGCACGGATGGCCGGTGCATTCGTCTACGCCGGCTTCTGGGCGGTGGCCTCCGCGACGGCGGTCGGCCTGGTGGCCGCGGATATGCGCGGCCGGGCGATGAGCATCGTCGCGGGCGGATTGACTGTCGCAACGGTCGTCGGCCTGCCCGCGGGCACCTTCATCGGACAGCACTTCGGCTGGCGCGGGGCATTCTGGGCGGTGGCCGCGATGTCCGCACTCGCCATGCTGGGCGTCCTGGCCAAGGTGCCCGGCGGACGCCCGGAGACGGTTCAGCGGGTGGGCCGGGAGCTGCGAGCGCTGGGCTCCGGTCCGGTCCTGTTGCTCTACGGCACGACCATTGTCGCCACCGCAGCACTCCTGGTCAGCTTCGGATACCTCGGCGCGCTGCTGACCGGGACCACCCGGGTGCCCGCCGGTTGGGTGCCCGTCGTGCTGGCGCTCTACGGCATCGGATCGGTACTCGGCATCGCCGTCGGCGGCCGGACCGCCGACGCCCACCCGATCCGTACCCTCACGCTGGGCATCACCGGCGTCTGCCTCGCCTCGGCCCTGCTGGCGATATTCGCACACCAGGCCATCGTGACGTCGGTGCTGGCATTCCTGTTGGGCGCCTTCGGTTTCGGCATCAACCCTGTCCTCAACAGCCGCGTATTCACCCTGGCCCCCGAGGCCGCCACCCTCGGCGCGGCAGGCAATGTCGCCTCCTTCAACATCGGGATCACCGCAGGCCCCTGGCTCGGCGGCCTGGCCATCACCGCGGGCATGGGCTACCCCTCGGTCGGCTGGATCGGCCTGGCTCTCGGCCTGGGCGCCCTCGCGTTGGTCGCCGTCTCGGCCGGCCTGGAACGGCGCACGGCACCGGCAGCCGGCTCGCAGGACCTCGCACGGGCCGAGGCCTGAGGCGCTCAGCGGCACCGCCGCGAACAGTCCGAGTCCCAGGTGATCTCAGCGCCGGTTGCCGAGAACGCCTGGGGCACTGCCGATCACGCTGCAGGCGATCGACGCGTTTCGGCGCTCATCCGCGCGCCGCGGCCCGTCGCAACCGCGGCACGTACCGCCCGATCGCCGCCGCGACCACGAACCACGCCACCCGCGCCTCGGCCCGCCCGAACGCCACCATCCACGATTCGCCCACGGCCAGACCGAATTCGCGGGCCCCGGCGCCGTACCTGCCGACGCGAAGACGGCCCCCGGGGCACGCGCCGTCCGTCGCGGCTGGGAACCCGTCGAAAGCTGATCCGACGGACACGCGAGGCGGGCCTTCCTGCTTCGTCGGCGACCGTTTCCGCTGTGCGCGAACTCCGCCCGGAACACTTGAGCTGAATCTTTGTTGAGGTTTTAGTGTCGGTGGGTCGGTGTTGAATGGCCGGCGGAAGGAGTTGGGCGGATGACGATCGAATCGGTGGCGTGGAGTCAGCTGTATCGGCAGGCCGGTGCGCCGGTCGAGCGGCGCGGGTTCAGCGGGGCGACCGCTCGGCGGATGCTGCGATTCGCCCGGCCGCATCGCCGGCCGTTGATCGGCTTCCTGCTGTTCAGCGTAGTGTCCGCGGTGCTGGAGGTGGCCAATCCGCTGCTGGCCGGGCGGGTGGTCGATCACATCGTCGGACATTCCGCGGCACGGGTAGTGGTGCTGCTCGCGCTCGCGATCGCTGCGTTGGCCGTGGTCGACGCGGCGCTGGGCATCGTGATCCGGTGGCTGTCCTCGCGGATCGGCGAGGGTTTGATCCTGGACCTGCGCACCGCGGTGTTCGATCACGTACAGAAGATGCCGATCGCCTTCTTCACCCGCACCCGGACCGGTGCGCTGGTCAGCCGGCTCAACAGCGATGTGATCGGCGCGCAGCGGGCGTTCAGCACGACGCTCTCGGGCGTGGTCACCAATATCGTCACGCTGCTGCTGACCGTCGTTGTGATGGTCCGGCTGTCCTGGCAGATCACGGTGCTGGCGTTGATCATGTTGCCGCTGTTCATGATTCCGGCGCGGCGGATGGGCACCAGGGTGGCGGCGATCCAGCGCGAGGGCGCGCAGCTCAACGCGGCGATGAGTACGCAGATGACCGAACGTTTCTCCGCGCCCGGCGCGACCCTGGTGAAACTGTTCGGCCGGCCGCAGCACGAGTCGGCGGAATTCGCCCTGCGTGCCGGGCGGGTGCGCGATATCGGGGTACGGACCGCGATGCTGCAGACCACATTCGTCACCGCGCTGACGCTGGTGTCGGCACTCGCGGTGGCGCTGGTCTACGGACTGGGCGGCTGGTTCGCGCTGCGCGGTGAGCTGAACGCCGGTGCGGTGGTTTCGCTTTCGCTGCTGCTGACCAGGCTCTACACCCCGCTGACCGCATTGGCCAGCGCCCGGGTGGACATCATGTCCGCGCTGGTCAGCTTCGAGCGCGTCTTCGAGATTCTCGATCTCGAGCCGCTCATCCAGGACGCGCCCGATGCGCGCGAGGTGCCGCCCGGCCCGGTCACCGTGGAGTTCGACGATGTGCGCTTCGGCTATCCGGCGGCGGACAAGGTGTCGCTGGCCTCGCTCGAGGATGTCGCCACTCTCGACACGCGCGGCGGCGACGAAGTGCTGCACGGGATTTCGCTGCGCGCCGAGCCCGGGCAGATGGTGGCACTGGTCGGTTCCTCGGGTGCGGGCAAATCGACCATCGCACAGCTGGTTTCGCGGCTCTACGACGTGGATTCCGGTGCGGTGCGGTTGAACGGGGCCGACGTTCGCGAGCTGACCGGACGATCCATCCAGGCCACCGTCGGCCTGGTCACCCAGGACGGGCATCTGTTCCACGACACCATCGGCGCCAACCTGCGGCTGGCTCGTCCCGGCGCGACCGATGCGGAGATCTGGGACGCGTTGCGGCGGGCCCGTTTGGGCGATCTGATCGACTCGCTGCCCGACGGTCTGGACACCGTGGTCGGCGAGCGCGGATATCGCCTGTCCGGCGGCGAACGCCAACGTCTCACCATCGCCCGCCTCCTGCTCGAACAACCCCGCGTGGTGGTGCTGGACGAAGCCACCGCATCGCTGGACTCCACCTCCGAGGCGGCCGTGCAGGAGGCCGTGGCCGAGGTGCTGACCGGTCGCACCGCACTGGTCATCGCGCACCGGCTGTCCACGATCCGCAACGCCGACCAGATCCTGGTCGTGGAGGCCGGACGGATCGTCGAACGCGGCACGCACAGCGACCTGCTTGCCCGGGACGGCCGGTACGCGGAGCTTTACCACACGCAATTCGCCGACGAGGGCGACTCGGTGGCCGCATGACTCCCGGTATCGGGCCGCATCCGAGGCCGTTGCCGCCCGAGCCGAGCGTCGCACCGCAACCGGGCGCGACCGGTTACCGCCGGACCGGCCACCCCGACATGGCCGTGGGATCGGGGGTCCGGAAGTTGCCGGACCCAGCGCCTAGGCTCGGTCTCATGCAGGCGATCCAGTACGACGAAATCGGCGGCCCCGAGGTGTTGCGACTGGTCGAGGTGCCAGTGCCCGAACCGGAGGGCGCCCGGGTGCGGGTGGCGGTTCGCGCGGCGGGGGTCAATCCGGCGGATTGGAAGATCCGACGGGGGATGATGCCCGGTCCGGACTTCCCGCGCCGAGCCGGAATCGAGATCGCGGGAGTCGTGGACGCGGCCGGTCCCGAGGCGGTCTGGCAGGTGGGCGATGAGGTCATCGGCTGGTCGGAGGGTGGCGGTTACGCGCAATTCGCCCTGGCCGAACGCCTGGTCGCCAAACCCGCCGAACTGTCCTTCACCGATGCCGTCGCGATCCCGGTCGCGGCCAACACCGCGGGCGGCGGCCTCGAACGGCTGAAGCTCGCGCCGGATGAGACGCTGCTGGTGAACGGCGCGTCGGGCGCGGTCGGTTCGATGGCCGCACAGCTGGCTCGCGCGGCGGGCGTCCAGGTGATCGGTACGGCCTCGCCGGCCAATCAGGAGGTTGTCCGCTCCCTCGGCGCGACGCCCACCACCTACGGCGACGGCGTCGCCGATCGCGTCCGCGTCCTCGCGCCGAACGGCATCGATGCCGTATTCGACTGTGCCGGACACGGATTCCTCGACGCTGCCATCGAACTGCGCGGCGGCACCGACCGCATCATCACCATCGCCGACCCGGCGGCCGCCGAGAAGGGCATCCCCTTCTTCTCCCGCTCCGGCGGCCCGCTGGACGACGTCGTCGAGGCCGCCCGCCTGCTCGCCGCCGAGGCCATCCGCCTGCCGGGCCCGGCCCGCATCTTCCCGCTCGCCGAAGCCGCGGCGGCCCAACGGGAAAGCGAGTCCGGCCACGGCCTCGGCAAGATCGTGCTGGTCACGACCGACTGAGAGCGCGCCTTCCGCCAGTGCTGTTGGTCTCCTGTGTCGGTCGCTACCTTCTCGCTCGCTGATGCTGTAGCGGCGCGACGGGAAACGAGCACGAAGGCGTCGGCGGGCGGCGATTTGCCTTGCCGAGTCGGTCGGCTTTTGTCGCGGTGTGCGGCTCCCCGCTCGGTGGACCAGGGGGTTGGCCGGTGACGGTCTTCGCAAGGCGGGCCCGGTCTCGCTGGGCGTACGCCGCTTCTTACGGGGTCACCCAGCGGCGGAGGGTGTCGACTGTGTTCTCCGGTGCGGTGTTGAAGCAGAAGCGGATGCCGGGGGCTGCCTCGGCGACCACGTTGACGATGCGTTCGAAAAGCAGGGTGTAGCTGGTGTCGGCGCGGACGCCCGCGCCGATCATGACCAGGTCGAACGGGCCGTCGGAGAGGTGTTCGCGGATCCGGGTCTCGGCCTGGGCCGGGTCGGCGGGGATCTGGCACGACACGGCGTCGAACCCGGCGTCGCGCAGGGCCGCGTTACCGGCGTCGATGCGTGCGGTCAGGGTTGCCTCGTCCAGGCCTGGGCGCTCGCTGTAGTCGAGTGCGCTGGGGTGGAGGCCGATCATCAGGATGCGCGCGGTGGACATCTGCACCCGTTCGACGTTACGCCGGACGCCGATGTGTAACCGGCGGTGGAAAGTGCGCGCCGCCGGTCGGGCCCGTATCCGCACCCCGCTTAGGCTGGCCGTATGACCGATTCGTGGCTGCGTGCGCTGGAGAGCAGGATCGAGGGCGAGGTCGACGCCGGTGAGCGGCGGCGCGCGGAATACGCCTCGGATGCCTCGAACTATCGGGTGCGGCCCGTGGCGGTGGTTTTCCCGCGCGGTGATGCGGATGTGGCGGCGGTGCTGACGGCGGCGCGGGACGAAGGGCTGCCGGTGACCGCGCGAGGTGCGGGAACTTCGGTGGCGGGCAACGCGATCGGTGCCGGTGTGGTACTCGACTTCAGCAGGCATATGTCCGCGATCCTCGAGATGGACGTCGAAAACCGTTGCGCCCGAGTGCAACCCGGTGTCGTACTGGGGGCGTTGCAGCGCCGGGCGGGGGAAGCCGGATTGCGCTTCGGACCGGACCCGTCGACGCAGAATCGCTGCACGCTGGGCGGGATGATCGGGAACAACGCGTGCGGGCCGCACGCGATGGCCTGGGGACGGACCTCGGATTCGGTGCGCGAGCTGCGCATACTCGACGGCACCGGAACCGAGCGGATTCTCGGCGCGGGATTGTCGGCGGTACCCGGCCTGGCCGAGTTCGCTCGATCCGAACTGGCGGTGATCCGTACCGAGCTGGGCCGCTTCGAGCGGCAGGCATCGGGGTACGGCCTGGAACATCTTCTGCCCGAACGCGATCCCTCGGCGGCGCGTGCGTTCGTCGGCACCGAGGGCACCTGCGGCCTGCTGCTGGAGGCGGCGGTGACGCTGGTCCCGGTGCCCAGGGCGACTGTCCTGGTGGTCCTCGGTTACCCCGATATGCCCACTGCGGCAGAGGATGTCGCGGCGGTCACCGCGGTCGCCCCGACCGCGGTGGAGGGTATCGACGCCCGGCTCGTGGACGTCGTGCGCGCCCACCGCGGCACGATTCCCGAACTGCCCCGGGGCCGCGGCTGGCTGTTCGTCGAATGCGCGGGTGACACCGCCGGCGAGGCGCACGAGCGGGCAGCCGCGCTCTGCCGCACAGCGCACGCGATCGACAGCCGCGTCGTCACCGATTCCGCTGTGGCAGCGCGGCTGTGGCGGATTCGTGCCGACGGCGCCGGGCTTGCCGGGCGCACGCCCGACGGCCGCCCCGCCTGGCCCGGCTGGGAGGACGCCGCGGTGCCGCCCGCGAACCTCGGCGCCTACCTGCGCGACTTCGAGGAGTTGATGGCTGCGCACGGTGTGGACGGCCTGCTGTACGGACATCTGGGCGACGGCTGCATCCACGTCCGGCTGGATCTGCCGATAGCCGATGCCCCCCGGCGGTTCCGCGACTTCCTCACCGACGCCGCCGATCAGGTCGTCCGCCACGGTGGCTCACTGTCCGGCGAACACGGTGACGGACGCGCACGCTCGGAATTGTTGTCGCGCATGTACTCTCCGGCCGCGCTCGACGCGTTCGCCGGATTCAAGGCGCTGTTCGACCCCGCCGACCTGCTCAATCCGGGAGTTCTGGTGCGCCCCAGCCCGATCGACGCGGACCTGCGGCTCGCGGGCCTGCGGCGCACCCCGCCCGCGGGTGGATTCGCCTTCCCGGCCGACGGCGATATCGGCACGGCGGTGCACCGCTGCGTCGGAATCGGCAAGTGCCGCGCGGACACTCGGGCCACGGGTGGTTTCATGTGCCCGTCGTATCTGGCGACCGCCGATGAGAAGGACAGCACTCGTGGACGGGCCCGCGTCCTGCAGGAGGTCGTGCGGGGAGCCTTGGACTGGCGTTCGGACGCGGTCGCCGAATCGCTCGATCTGTGCCTGTCCTGCAAGGCGTGCGACGCGGACTGTCCGGCCGGGGTCGATATGGCCACCTACAAGTCCGAGACCCTCTACCGCCGGTATCGGCGCAGACTCCGGCCGATGGATCACTACGCGCTGGGCTGGCTGCCGCGGTGGCTCGCCCTGGGCGTGCGAATGCCGCGGCTGTTCAATGCCGTCGCCGGATTCGCACCGCTTCGCCGGATCGGTTTCCGCGCTGCCGGTATGGATCCCAGACGTGCGGTTCCGGCCTTGGCGGGCACGAATTTTCGCCGCGAGTGGGCGGAACGGCGTGGTGACCGGTCACCCGGCGGCGATCCGGGCGTACTGCTGTGGATCGACAGCTTCACCGATGCCTTCGACCCTGAGATAGCCTGGGCCGCAGTCGAGCTCATCGAATCGCTGGGACACCGGGTGCGCATTGCGGCACGTCGGGTGTGCTGCGGGCTCACCTGGATCAGCACCGGACAGCTCGACGGCGCCCGCGCCCGGCTGCGCGCCACGCTGGACGCACTGGACGGCCACGTCCGAGCCGGTGGCGTAGTGGTCGGGCTCGAGCCGTCGTGCACCGCCGCCCTGCGTTCGGATCTGCCCGCCCTGCTGCCGGAGGACTCGCGGGCCGAACGAACCGCGCGAGCGGTACGAACCCTGGCGGAATTCCTCACCGCGGACCCCGCGTGGCGTCCGCCGGACCGCAGCGGCCGTACCGTCGTGGTGCAGCCGCATTGTCATCATCATGCGCTCACCGGATACGACGCGGATCGCGAAATTCTCCGGAGAACCGGCGCGAGAGTGACCGAAGTCGCCGGATGCTGTGGACTTGCTGGGAATTTCGGCATGCAGTATGGGCATTACGACATTTCGGTCGCGGTGGCCGAGAACGGATTGCTGCCCGCATTGCGGAAGGATGCTGCCGCGGAGTTCCTCGCGGACGGGTTCTCCTGCCGCACCCAGGCCGCTCAGCTGGCCGGCCGGTCCGCCGGGCACCTCGCGCAATTCCTGCTCGACCGGGAAGGTTCGCGGTAGTGCGCACCCGGCCTCGGCCGCGGGTGCGCACGGCGACGGATCAGCTGCCGAACGGCAGGGTGCCCGGGGCGATCTGGTAGCCGGAGCTGCCGGCGAAGATTCCACCCCAGATGTTCAGCAGCTGATTCAGAATGGTGGTGAGCATTAGAGCCTCCCTTGCGAGATATGCCGACCGATTGCCGGATAAAGAATCGGTGGCTGGATGAATCCGTTCGGAAATCGCACTCTATGACAGTCGCGTTACAGTCCGCCGCCACCCCCCGGCATGCGTACCGCGCCCGTAATCGCCTTTCACGGATGTGCCGGTGACGTAGGTCACTGGAATCCGGCCGGGTGCGTGCGTTTCATTTCGCGGCATGGCGCACAATGTTCCGGTGGAATCGAGGGTCGGCGCGCAGCGCACGGTGAGCGCCGAACTGCCGATCGATCTCGCCGGCACCCTCGCACCACTGCGTCGCGGCGGTAGTGATCCATGTCATACCACCACGCGCGACGGCGCGCACTGGCACGCCTCGCGCATGCCCACCGGCCCGGTCACCTACCGGCTGGCTCAGGAGGGACCGCGGGCGGTGTCGGCGCGGGCATGGGGTCCCGGCGCCGCGGAATTCGTCGAGCGGTTGCCCCGGATGCTGTGCCTCGACGAGGACCTGGCCGACTTCATCCCGAACCATCCCAAGATCGCCGAGGCGCATCGCCGCTTCCCCGGCCTGCGCATGTTGCGAACCGGGCTGATCTTCGAGTCGCTCGTCCCGGCAGTACTCGAGCAGCGCGTGCACACCGTCTCCGCGCGCGCCTCGTGGCGGCGGCTGGTGTGGAAATTCGGCGATCCGGCGCCGGGCCCGACGCCGATACCGATGCGCGTCCCGCCCGACGCGCACACCTGGCGGCACATCCCGTCCTGGGAGTACCACCGCGCGAACGTCGATCCGCAGCGTTCGAAGACGATCGTGCTGGCCGCACGGGTGGCCGACCGACTCGAACAGGCCGCGGACCTCGATCCCGCGGCCGCCGCCGAACGTCTGCGGACCGTCCCGGGTATCGGCGTGTGGACCGCCGCGGAGATCGCCCAGCGCGCCCTGGGAGATCCGGACGCCTTGTCGGTCGGCGATTTCCACTTGGCCGCGATCGTCGGCTGGACTCTGCTCGGCCGTCCCATCGACGACGAGGCCATGGTCGAATATCTCGAACCCCTTCGCCCGCATCGCTATCGGGCCATCCGCCTGCTGGAGATCTCCGGCCAGGCCCGCAAGCCGAAATTCGGTCCACGCACTCCGTTGGTCGACATCAGCGGAATCTGACCGGGCTCAGCGGCTTTCGTGCCATATTCGCGAAAGCCGTTGCGCCCAAGTCTTACTGATCGCTCATGGCGGCATTGCCCGCTGCCACCGCGCGCCGGAGGGCCTCGGGAACCGGGGTGCGGCCGAGGTACATCTCCGACAGAATCGGGACGATGAGGTCGTTCGCCGCCGCGAATCCGGCCCCGCTCCCCGCGGAGATCCGGGGTCCGTCGAGCACATCGAAGAACGGCGACACGTCGATTCCCCTGTGCGCCCAGTAATCCCGGTAGATCCGCTGGTCGGCGAGCACCGCGGGAATGGTCGCGCCGGATTCGGCCAGGTAGCGGTTGCCTTCGGCGCTGCCCAGCCAGGCCAGCAGGCGGCGCACCGCCGCCGGATGACGGGTCGCCGCATTTCCCGCGAGGCCGATCGCGTTGTCGGTACTGACCCGTCCGGCGGGCCCGGCCGGAATCATCGCGATGCCCCAGGGGAATTTCGCCTGCTGAACGACCGTGGCGAGGTTGTAGCTGCCGGACTGGAACAACGCCAATTTCCCTTGCAGGAAAGCGTTTCGGGTGAAATCGGTGTTGCTGTCGGTGTCGGCGGCCGAGGGTGCGAGCTTTTCGGCGATCAGCCGGACCAGGTAGCCGAACGCCTGATCACCCTGCGGGCTGTCGAAGACGAACCGGTCGTCCGGGCCTTGCAGACGTCCGCCGGCCGAGCCCAGGAACGGCAGTTCGATGGATTGAAGATCGTTGGCGGCGTTGAACGCCCACGGCGCGACCGTCGCGAGGCGGTGCAGCATCGGCGCGAACGTGTCCGCATCGCCTCCCCAGCGCAATCCCGACAATGCGGCGGGATCGACGTGCGCGGCATCGAGCAGTGCCCGGTTGTAGTACACCGCGGTGCCGCCGTCCACGAATTGCGGTACCGCCCAGAGCTTTCCGCCGCGACTGTACTGTGTGACCGCGGACGGGTCCCAGGCGCGTTCGGCATCGGGGCCCAGCAGCGCGCCGATATCGAGCAGGCGGCCCGCATCCGAGTAGTCGGCGAACGTATTGGTCCAGAACACGTCGTCCGCGGTGCCCCCGGCCACGTCCAGGCGTAATTTCTGCTGATAGGAAGACCACGGCACCACCATGATCCGCACCTGCACGTCCGGATTCGCACGCTCGAACGCGTCGAGCGAGGCGCGGTAGGCAGGAACGAAACTCGCATCCCAGATCCGCATCCGCAGGACCGTGCGCCCCGAGCCGTCACCGCTGCGTCCGAGCCACAGCGCCGCCGCGACCAGCAGCACCGCGCTCAATGCGACGGCCAGCGCGATCCGGGTCGAGGATTTCAGGGTTCTGCGCGTCGCGGCACTCATTTGAGCCCCGTCGCGGCGATCGAGCGCAGCACCTGACGCTGGAACACCACGAAAAGCAGGACCAGCGGCACGATCGCCAATGTCGTCGCGGCCATCACGAGCGTCCACTGCGCGTTGTAGCGGGTCTGCAGCGTCGCGGTCGACACCGTCAGCACCTGCCAGGTGTCACTGCTGCCGGCCACCAGCGGCCACATGAAGCTGTTCCATTGCGTGACAACGGTGATCAGCGCCAGAGTGGCCAGAATGGGCCGGCTCATCGGCACCATCACGTGAACCAGGATGTCCAGGGTGTTCGCGCCGTCCAGCCGCGCCGCGCCGAGCAGTTCACCCGGAATGGACCGGAAGTATTGGCGCAGCAGGAATATCGCGTACGGCGAGGCGAACACGAACGGAAGTATCAACGCCCAGAACGTATTGAGCCAGCCGAGTTGCGCGAACATCAGATAGAGCGGAATCAGGGTGACCACCGGGGGCACCATCATGGTGCCCAGGTAGATCCAGAACAGCACGTCGCGGCCGGGAAATTCGGTGCGGGCGAACGCGTATGCCGCGAGGATGGCGGTGATCAGCTGTCCGCCGGTGATGAACGCCGTCATCAGCGCCGTCACCAGGACCGCACGGCCCAGTCCCCCGTTCAGTACGGTCGTGAAATTCGCCCCGGTCACCGGATTCGGCAGGGCCAGTGCCGAACCGGCCGCGAACTGCTCCGGGGCTTTCACCGCGGTCATCGCGCTGAGCACGAGCGGTGCGACGGTCAACAGGGCGCCGGCGAACAGCAGCGCATAGACCGCGAGGCTGCGCAGCCGCGCCCTGGCCGTCGTACGTCTCACGGAAGATACTGCGCTGCAGAAGCTTTCGATCGATTCAGTACTCATGGACCGTCCGATCCCGGAAATAGCGATGCTGGAGAAGGGTGATCGCGAACATCACCGCGAACACCACGAGCGCCATCACCGCGGCGCGTCCGGGACGCGCTGCCACGAACGCCTCGTCGAAGATCCGCATCGCGACCACATCCGTGCGGTTGCCCGGTCCGCCCCGGGTCAGCGCGTATACCGTGTCGAAGGTCTGGAAGGCGGTGAGCATGCCGGTGACCAGGACGAAGAACATGGTGGGACGCAACAGCGGCAGTACCAGCCAGCGCGTGCGCCGCCAGCCATCGGCACCGTCCAGCGCGCCCGCGTCCAGGATCTCCGGCGGAATCGCCCGGATACCCGCGACGAAGAACAGGGCCACATAGCCGAAATTCGACCAGATGCCCACCGCCGCGACCGAGGGCAGGGCCAACGCCGGATCGGACAGCCATTCGATCCGGCTGCCCAGCAGCGCATCGATCGCGCCGCCGGTCGGCGCGAACATCCACTGCCAGACCACGCCCACCGCGACCGGCGCGCACATCCACGGCAGCGCGAACATCACTAGTAACGCCGTTCCGCCGTTCCGCCGCGCCAACGGCAACGCGACCGCCAATCCCAAGCCGGTTTGCACCGGCACCACGATCGCCGCCAGCCCCGCCGTCACCAGCAGCGAATGCCCGAACGCCGGATCCCCCAGCACCGCACGCCAATTCCGCAGCCCGACGAACCGGATGGGCCCCAACAGATTCCAACTGTGCACACTGAGCCAGCCCACCACCACGATCGGCAACAGCAGAAAACACCCGACCCCCACCGCGCTGGGCAACAACAGCACATAACTGGTCACCCCCCGCCGAACCGCCCGCCGCCTCATACCGCGAACCTACCGCCCCCCGCCCACCCCGGCGACGCACTGAATGCTCTGTCGCTCGTGCCTGGTCTCTGCTTGCTCGTCCCGGTGAACGCGCTGAGTGCTCTGTCGTTCGCGCGCGATGTCCGCTTGCCCACCCCGGTGAACGCGCTGAGTGCTCTGTCGCTCGTGCTTGGTCTCTGCTCGCTCGTCCCGGCGAACGCACCGAACGCTCTGTCGGCCACGCCCGATCTGCGACAACCGAACATTCGGGCCGGACGTCGTCGTGGGACGGATCGACGCGTGTGGCCGGGACGGGGACGCGGAAAGGCTTGACGCATTTCCGCGTGCCCGCCCGGTCGATGCGAAACCCGTTCGGGTACAGGCGGATTCGATATCCCGCGCGACCCCGCGCAGGTCAGTTGGTGGGGCCGCCCGCGACATAGATGACCTGGCCCGAGACGAAGCCCGCGCCCTCGCTGACCAGGAACGAGGCGGTGTGCGCGATATCCTCGGGCCGCCCGACGCGCTGCACCGGGATCTGGGCGGCGGCGGCCTTCTGGAAGTCCTCGAAGTCCACGCCCACGCGGGCCGCGGTGGCGGCGGTCATATCGGTGGCGATGAAGCCCGGCGCGATGGCGTTCGCGGTGACGCCGAATTTGCCCAGTTCGATGGCAAGGGTTTTGGTGAAGCCCTGCATACCGGCCTTGGCCGCGGAGTAGTTCGCCTGGCCGCGGTTGCCCAGCGCCGAGGTGCTCGACAGGTTCACCACCCGGCCCCATTTGGCCTCGACCATGTACCTCTGCACCGCGCGGGTCATCAGGAACGCGCCGCGCAGATGGACGCCCAGGACCGCGTCCCAGTCGTCGACGGACATCTTGAACAGCAGATTGTCCCGCAGGATACCGGCGTTGTTCACCACGACGGTCGGTGCGCCGAGCGATCCGGCCAGCTCGCCGATGGCCGCGGCCACCGAATCCTCGTTCGATACGTCCGCGCCCAGGGCCACCGCCTTGCCGCCGGCCTCGGTGATCGCCTGGACGGTGTCGGCGCAGTGCGCGGCGTCCAGATCCAGCACGCCGACGGCCAGTCCGTCCGCGGCCAGCCGCTTCGCGACCGCCGCCCCGATCCCCCGGGCGGCTCCGGAAACTACGGCAACTCGTTCGGCCATGACAAATCCTCCGTCTGCATCGTTCGGCGTCGAACACAGGTGGTAACTGCACTTGCAGCATACGAACCGGCAAGTGGCGCCGGCGGACTACTCCACCCAGAGCGTCCAGGCGGCGTTGCGGCCCTGGCCCTCGCAGACCAGCGCGTGGCCGTCGGCGGTCCGCGCGGACTTGTCGCTGGCCGCATTGCATTTCGAGCCGCTGTCGTAGACGGCGGTGGAGACGGTGTACGGCCCGGTCCAGCGATATCCGCTGCTGCTCTTCAGGCACAGCAGGGTGGTGCCGTCCGAGGTCGCGCCGATGAGCGCGGCCTGCGCCTGGGTGCACACCTGGCCCTGCGCGACCGCGGTCCGGTCGGCGGAGCTGGTCGGCGCGGCGGTGCTGACGGTGACCTGCAGGGGCGGGACATTGCCGGCGGTCACCGGTGTGGTCGTGGCCTGACTCACCGGCGTCGAATCGGCCTGGATCCGGAAGGGGTTGTGCGGCAGCGTAACTCCGGACAACGCGAGCAGGCCGATCAGCGCGGTCGCCTCCGCGGCTCCGATCAGCATCGCGAACAGCGCCATCATCCGGCCGCGCGGGTGGGTGAAGGAGATCAGCCCGAACACGATCGCCACCGGGAACAGGGCCAACAGCGCGGCCACCAGGGCCACGATCGAATACGGGTTGACGATCGGGGGTACCTCGACCCGTAATCGGCCGGACCGTCGCCGGCTCGGCGCGGGCTCGTAGTAGTCGTCGTCGAGGTCGGCCGCCTGGGCCCGCCGCCGGGTCTGCCCGGTTTCGTAACCGTCGTCCGCCGCGGCCTGGCGGCGGGTCTGCGCCGCCTCCCAGCGCTCACCCTCCGGTGAGGGGGCCAGCCGCCGATTCTGTCCGGTGTCGGCGCGTCCGGGCGCCTGCACCGGATGACGGCCGGTCCCGTTGTCCCACCGCTGCCCGTCCGGCTCGGGCGGCAACCGCCGGTTCTGCGCCGTACCCCAGCGGTCCTCTTGCGGTTCGGCCACCGGCCAGGGCCCCGAGGCATACCCGGCGGACCCCTGCGCGTCGGCGGACTGCTTGCGTCGGGCCATACGGTTCCTCTCCCACACGAGCAGGAACCTCGAACAACGGACCCGCCCCGATAACGAAGAGGATAAGGGCCCTGGCCGCACCCGCAACCCCGGTCGATGAGATCGGCCCGGGTTCTCGCCCGTCCGGGCACCCGATCCGCCGGATGTCATCCCCGAGCACCCGCCGGCTCGGCCACGGCAACTTCTCCGCCGCCGCTGTGCGATCGCATCCGCGCAGGTAGCAGCAAATCGGCCGCTCCCGCCGAGCGAATCCGGCGGTCCGGTACCGAAATGTCCTGTGACGCACTACGGCACAGTTGCGCCTCACCGGGCCGCCCCGATCACCGCGCGGTCGGACCGCCGCGGCGCCCGGACGCGGACCCCACGCCATTCGGGGGCCGATACCCCCGATATGACCGGCGGCCGACCTCGCGACCTGCACCGGACACCCACCCTTTCCGCGGAATGCCGTCGCGCCGATGCGGCCCAGTTGCGCCAGGAAGCCCGGCCGCCCGGCCGTTTCGTATGGCGCAGTTACGCCAGTCGCCCGGCTGGAGTCTCCCGCGACGCGAGGTCAGTAGTCGTCGATGGGGTTTTCGCCGACGAAGGCTATGCGCAGACTCAGCAGGGCTCCGGCGAACCAGAACAGCATGCGGTCGTAGTGGTTGAGACCGTGCGCCGGCCCGCCGCCCGATGTCGCGCGCGGTACGCAGGCGCGATGCCGTCCCAGCTCGCGGCGGCGTTCGGGCCTGGCGGCCAGGTAGGCCGCGGCGGCTTGGCGGCCGGGTGCCAGGGCGTGGCGCGCGGTGGCCGCGGCGTGGCGTGGGGTGGTGCGGCTGGGAGGAGGGAGCAGCCGCACCACCTTCCGGCTGCCCGCCGGTTCCAGCGCGGTCACGGCAGCGCTCGCTGGTCCAGCACGCAGCGGCCCTCTTCGACCAGGACGGCGCGGGCGCGGCGACGCACCCGGCACAGGTCGACCGAGCATTCCAGGTGCAGTTGCATTGCGGCATGGGCTTGTTCGACGGTCATCACGCCAGGATCGTTGGCGCACCGCAGCAAACCGGCGACCGGCATATTGATGTTGGTCAGTTGCATGCTGCCACCTCCCCGTATCGGCGAACCCCTCGCCGGGGTGCGGGATTGTCCTCCCAAGGCTGCTGATTGATGGCCATACCCAGTGCTTCCAACAGGGTGAGGCCCACCTTGGTCGCCAGCCCCTCGACCGAATCCAGCAGTGGCGGCACCGCTTCGGCAACCTGCAGCGCAGCTACCGCTTGCGCACAGGTCAGCGTGCGGCCGGGAAGATAGGAAACGACCCAGCCCTCCTGTCCGACACTGCGAGCCCGGTGGGGCGTGCAATCGCTGGTCATCAACGACGACCCGATGACGTGTACGGCCATGACTCCTCGTTCCTGCGTGCGAATCCTTATGGTGCCCGGAGGTTTCTCAGACGCGTTCCGGACTAGATGCTATCCCCGAGCACACTTCCAGCATCCTCCAACAGGCGAGCCAACTGCCCCGGTTTGGATATCCAGAACGAATTCAGGCGAATGTCCAGCAGCGAATCCACTTGGGGGAGGAAGATTCTCCATAGTGGATGAGATCCCCCCTCGCCGATGTGACGTCCGGGTCGGGGTGGTGGTAGTTCGGCGGGGGCCCCACGGTACTTCCGACCCGCACTCGATGCCGGCGGCATCCGATCAGAACGGAGTGTGTGCTGTGTCCGTGAGTTCCGAAAACCAGAGTGCCGAAACCGCCTCCTCGTCGACTCTGCCCCGGCGTCAGCTCGGAAGATACCTGCGCGACTGGCGAACTCAGGGCGGGCTCACCATCGCCGAGGCCGCGCGGCTGATGGAGTGGGGCGCCAGCACATTGCAGCGCCTGGAGAAAGGGCAGGCAGATCGCATACGCACCATAGACATTCAGGAACTTTGCCGGATCTACGGCATTCCGGACGAGATCGCCGACGGCCTCAAGGGGCTGGCCCAGCAGGCCGCGGTGAAGAGCTGGTGGCACGCCTACGGTGATCTGATTCCCGAAAACTTCGATGTCTACGTGGGTTTGGAGGCATCGGCGCTGCGATTGGTGTCCTATCAGTCCGAGTTGGTGCCCGGCCTGCTGCAGACCGCCGACTATGCCCGCGCGCTGAACCGGCTCGGCTATCCCGAGGACACCGAGGCCGAACTGGACCGGCGCGTCCAGCTGCGACTTCAGCGGCAGGCCTTGATAACTCGCAAGGCGCATCCCGCGACCGTGGACGTCGTGCTGGACGAGTCGGTCTTGCGCCGCGTCGTCGGAAGTGCAAGGGTGATGGCGGCGCAGCTGCGGCACTTGGCCGATCTCAGTACTCGGGACAATGTCACGCTGCGCATCCTGCCCTTCGCAGCCGGTGTCCCCCTGGGCCTTTCGACCGGTCCGTTCGTGATCCTCGAGTTCGGAACCGACAGCAAGGGGCAACCGGTCGAACCTCCCGTGGTGTACGTGGAGGGGTTCACCGGAGATCTGTATCTCGAGAGGAAAGCCGACGTGCGGCGCTATCGGCATGCGCACGAGGTTCTGCTGCGCTGCGCGTTGGATATTCACACCAGTAGAAACCTGCTGCGGCAGGTCGCGAAGGAGTACGCGGTGTGAGCGCCCCCGCACTCCCGCGGGTTCGCTCGTACCGGAAAGGACCTTGAGGAGATGAGGATGAGCAGCGAGCTGGCGAGGGCTCGATGGTTCAAGAGCAGTCGCAGCGGTGCGGGCAAGGAGTGCGTGGAGGTGGCGTTCCTGGCCGGCGAGCGGGTAGGCCTACGTGACAGCAAGAACCCGGACGGCCCGGCGCTGGTCTTCGGCGCCGCCGACTGGACGGCGTTCACCACCGCGGTTCGGCACGGACTGTTCGACGCGAACTGATCCGAGTGCGCGCCGGACGGGCCGGTGTTTCGGCCCGTCCGTTTCGCGGCTGCCGGGAATTCGCTGCAGGTCATCGCGGGGAATGATCACGAATCGGTGGCCGTTGTACAACGAAAGCATGTTTGCTCATGCTGGTTATGGGTAACGCTAATATGTGGACCGAGGGCTGAAAAACACTCCCCGGTACCGCAGACTGTTCCCGGGCGATTGGGTTGAGCGTCTGATCGTAGGAATGCTGTTCGCGGTATCGGCGGGAGGTGTGTACGTACTGAGCGGAGCGGTGTTCTCCGCACTGTTGTTCGGCCTGCTCGTCGCGTTGGTCGCCGTCGGCGTGGTGACCCAGCTGTAGCCGGTGCACGCAGCGCTACCGAGACGAATCGCGTTGTCACCCGGCTGAATACATCCCCGCAAAACTTCTCGCGACTCCGGGATCCCGGTCCGGCCGGGACCCGGAGTCGCGTCGCCCGGCTATCGCCGGAAAAGTTTGTTTCCGAGCCAGACGATGGGATCGTATTTCCGGTCGGCGACCCGTTCCTTCATCGGAATCAGGGCATTGTCGGTGATCTTGATATGTTCCGGGCAAACCTCGGTACAGCATTTGGTGATATTGCAGAAGCCGAGGCCGAATTCGTCCTGAGCCATATCACGGCGGTCGGCCACATCGAGCGGATGCATTTCCAGTTCGGCGACCCGCATCAGATAACGCGGACCGGAGAACGCGTTCTTGTTGTCGTCGTGATCGCGCACCACGTGGCAGGTGTTCTGACACAGGAAGCATTCGATGCACTTGCGGAACTCCTGGGAGCGTTCCACATCCACCTGCTGCATCCGGTAGTCACCGGGCTTCAGATCGGCCGGCGGGGTGAAGGATGGGATCTCCCGCGCCTTCTCGTAGTTGAACGACACATCCGTGACCAGATCTCGGATGACCGGGAAGGTGCGCATCGGCGTCACCGTGACGACTTCGTCCTGGGTGAAGGTGGACATGCGCGTCATGCACATCAGCCGGGGGCGTCCGTTGACCTCGGCCGAACAGGAACCGCACTTGCCGGCCTTGCAGTTCCAGCGCACCGCGAGATCCGGGGCCTGGGTGGCCTGCAACCGGTGGATGATGTCGAGTACGACCTCGCCCTCGTTCACCTCGACCGTGAAGTCCTGCAGGCCGCCACCCTCGTCGTCGCCGCGCCACACTCGGAATTTCGCGTCGTAACCCATTGCTACTCAGCCCCTTTCGGTGTCGGATCTGGCCCGATCGGGGGGCCTTCCTGGTTACGCTCGCTGCCGCCTCCGGCCCCTGACCGATCAGGCCGGGAAGCTTCTCCTGCCGCCGCCGGATGATTGGCGAGTTCCGCAGGGGTGTAATACTTCTCGAGTTCACTCAGTTCGAACAGGGCGAGCAATTCGTCCCGCATGGGCTTCTGATCGGCCTGCGTCACAGTGACGCCCGGCACGGTCTGTGCGTCGTCATCGGGATCGACCCGGCAGACCAGCAGCTTGTTGCGCCAGTCCGCCTCCATCTTCGGGTGGTCGTCGCGGGTGTGCCCGCCGCGGCTCTCGGTCCGGATCAGCGCCGCCTGCGCCACACATTCGCTGACCAGCAACATGTTCCGCAGATCCAGGGCCAGATGCCAGCCCGGATTGAACCGCCGGCTCCCTTCCACGGTGACGTGGTCGTAGCGTTCGCGCAGGACGCCGAGCTTCTCGATGGCCTCTTCCAGCTCGTGCTGTTTGCGGATGATGCCAACCAGGTCGTTCATCGTCTGCTGCATATCGCTGTGCAGGGTGTACGGATTCTCCGCGGTGCCCTCGGTGGGCGGATCGAACGGCGCCAGAGCGGTTTTCTCGGCCGCGGCGATGGCGTCCTCGGACACTTTCGGCCGGTCGGGAAGCTGCTCCACATAGGATGCCGCGCCGAGTCCGGCGCGTCGGCCGAAGACCAGCAGATCGGACAGCGAGTTGCCGCCGAGCCGGTTGGATCCGTGCATTCCGCCGGAGCATTCACCCGCGGCGAACAGGCCAGGCACCACCGCCGCACCGGTATCCGGGTCGACCTCGATACCACCCATCACGTAGTGGCAGGTCGGCCCGACCTCCATCGGCTCGGCCGTGATGTCCACATCGGCGAGTTCCTTGAACTGATGGTGCATCGAGGGCAGCCGCTTGAGAATCTCCTCGCGCGGCAACCGGGAGGAGATATCCAGGTAGACACCGCCGTGCGGGGTACCGCGTCCGGCCTTGACCTCCTCGTTGATCGCTCGCGCCACCTCGTCGCGCGGGAGCAGATCCGGTGTGCGGCGCGCGGAATCGTTGTCGCGCAACCACTGATCGGCCTCATCCTCGGTCTCGGCGTACTGCCCTTTGAAGACCGCCGGGATGTAGTCGAACATGAACCGCTTGCCCTCGGAGTTCTTGAGCACCCCGCCGTCGCCGCGCACGCCCTCGGTGACCAGAATGCCCTTCACACTCGGCGGCCAGACCATGCCGGTCGGGTGGAACTGCAGGAATTCCATGTTGATCAGCGTCGCCCCGGCGCGCAGCGCGAGCGCGTGCCCGTCGCCGGTGTACTCCCAGGAATTCGAGGTCACCTTGTAGGACTTGCCGATTCCGCCGGTCGCCAGCACCACCGCGGGAGTCTCGAACAGGATGAACCGGCCCGATTCGCGCCAGTACCCGAACGCGCCGGCGATCCGGTCGCCGTCCTTGATCAGATCGGAGATGGTGCATTCGGCGAAAACCTTGATCCGCGCCTCGTAGTCACCGGTCGCCGCGAAATCCTCCTGCTGCAGTGAGACGATCTTCTGCTGCATGGTGCGGATGAGTTCCAGGCCGGTGCGGTCGCCGACGTGCGCCAGGCGCGGGTAGGTGTGACCGCCGAAGTTGCGCTGGCTGATTCGTCCGTCCGGGGTCCGATCGAACAGCGCCCCATAGGTTTCCAGCTCCCACACCCGATCGGGGGCTTCCTGCGCGTGCAGTTCGGCCATCCGCCAGTTGTTGAGGAATTTGCCGCCGCGCATGGTGTCGCGGAAGTGGGTCTGCCAGTTGTCCTTCGGGTTGGCGTTGCCCATCGACGCCGCACAGCCGCCCTCGGCCATCACGGTGTGCGCCTTGCCGAACAGTGATTTGCACACCACCGCCACCGACAGACCCTGTTCGCGCGCCTCGATCACCGCGCGCAATCCGGCGCCACCCGCGCCGATCACCACGACGTCGTACTTGTGCCGTTCGACTTCAGGCATGGACCGAATACTCCTGAGAGGCAGAGGGTTTGAGCGAGATGGGATCGGACGTGATCAGTGCACGAACCGCAGGTCCGTGAGAGTGCCGCTGGCGACCAACATGACGTAGAAGTCGGTGATCGCCAGGGTGGCGAGCGTGGTCCAGGCCAGCTGCATGTGGCGGGTGTTCAGCTTGGACACCTGGGTCCAGAACCAGTACCGCACCGGATGGGCCGAGAAGTGCTTGAGCCGCCCGCCGGCGATGTGGCGGCAGGAGTGGCACGACATGGTGTACGCCCACAGCAGGATCACGTTGACGACCAGGATGATGTTGCCCAGTCCGAAGCCGAATCCGCCGTTCTTGCCGTGGAAGGCCATGATCGCGTCGTAGGTGTTGATCAGCGAGACGATCACCGCGATGTAGAAGAAGTAGCGGTGCGCGTTCTGGATGATCAGCGGAAGCCGGGTCTCCCCGGTGTATTTCGCGTGTGGCTCGGCCACCGCGCAGGCGGGCGGGGAGAACCACACCGCCCGGTAGTAGGCCTTGCGGTAGTAATAGCAGGTCAACCGGAACAGCAGCAGGAACGGCAGGGCCAGGAACCCCAGCGGGATCCAGCTCGGCAGGGCGCCGAACCAATGCCCGAAGTGGCTCGACCCCTCGGCGCACGACGTGCTCACGCAGGGTGAGTAGAACGGCGTCAGGTAGTGGTAGTCCGGCACCCAGTAGGCGGTGCGGACGAATGCCCGGACCGTCGCGTAGATGACGAACGCGGCCAGGCCGATCACCGTCATCGTCGGTGGGAGCCACCAATTGTCGGTGCGCAGGGTGCGGTCCGGGATGCTCGCGCGACCCCGGCCGAAGACTCCCGTGCCCGATTCGGAAACTGTGCGCTGTGTGGTCACTGGTTCGCTCGCAAGCTCACTCACGGCAGGATGCCTCGCCTATCTGCCCCGCGGAACATCATCGTTACCTCCGGCATCGAATGTGATGCTGAGCACCATACGGCACCTGAGCTATGAGCTGTCACGGGCTTCGGGAATATCGCACCGCTTGCATAGATATGATTTGCGCCACATTTTCTGATCTTCGTGCGGCGTGACGGGTTCCGGCGAATCATCGGCAACAATCTCGAACTATCTTGAGTAACAAGACAATTCGGCACACATTGACAATCCGCACTTTTCGCAACCGGAACTCCGCCCGCCGCGCGGCCATGTACCAGCAACAATCGCGCTGTCCATGATCGACGAGCGTTCGCGTGGACGGTGATACCAAGATCGAATCACCGGAAGGGGTGCGGGCGTGTACCGCGCGGACCTTCGGCGGGTGCTGTGCACCGGGCGGCGGACGTATCTTCGCCGCCGTGCCGTACGCGCTCGCGCGCATCGAGGAGGAAGCGGGTGCCGGAGCCGCCCGAAGTTACCTGCCGGCATCACCGCGCGACGGACGCCGGTCCACTTCGCAAGCGGAAAGCGGCGACCCAGCTCCTCGGGCGTTCCACCGCACCAGGATGTGCGGAACTGGGCCCGGCACTCGGCGAGCGACACGGCAGCGCCGCCGGTCCACGCACACGATCACGCCACCGGCGGCAGCCGATCACCCAACCCCGCGATAGCGGGAAAGGAAAACTCGTCCCGGGAGCACATGGGTAACTCACCGGGTACCGCCCGCTCGGCCGCCGGCCCGAAGCTCGGGTTCCCCGCGCTCAACAACGCCGAAGTCGCGGGGAGGCGCCAGCGCGGTGAGCGGCGGTGAGCGTTACCTATTTGGTGCGGGGGCGGGAGTGGAAGCCGAGACCTTCGTCCTGGGCGCCCATCCACGCGGCCTCGTCGGACTTGCTGTCCGGGACGTAGATGATGTCCTGTTCGCGGCGGCTGCTGACCTCCGGCGGCGGGGCCTGCTCGAAATCCTCGGTGTCGAGCAGGAGCCGTTCGAGGTCGTTCTCCAGGCGGCGGACCGAACGGGCGTCGCCGTAGTGGCCGCGCAGTGCGCCGATGCACTGCTGGAGCTGCCCGACCGCGAAGTGGAGCTCCGCAATATCGCTGCGTGTCATCGAAACCTCCTCGAGCGGGATGAGGGCGACTCGGCGCTGTGCCGCCCCATGCGGCCGAAGATGATCTTACTGTGATCGACCGCACATCGTGATCTACAACACAGTACGCGAACTTTTCGATTCTGGCTCTAACACCTCGCGGACCAGGCGTTTCGGCTGTTGTGCCAAGCTCATCCGGCGATCGCGCAGATCGGACTCGGCGTCGCGCAGGTGACTCGGGCCCGCTCGACAAGGGCCAGAACCGCGATCGCGACCTCTTCGGCGCGTTCGAGGATGACGCTGTGCCCGGCCCCGTCCAGGCGCACCAGTTCGGCCGCGGACAGCTGGGAGGCCAGCACCACCGAATGCGCGAACGGGATAACGATGTCCGCCGAACCGGCCAGAACCAGTGCGGGCAGATCGGCCAGCAGCGCCAGGGTCGCGGTCTCGTCGAACCGGATCAGCGAGTCCAGGAAACTGGCCATGGTCAGCAACGGCGTGTCGTTGAGCATCGCGGTGGCGACCGCGACCATGCGCGGGCTCACCGCGCGGGTGCCGAAACTCGCCTCGCGCATGACGGGTTCGAAGACCCGGCGACCGAACTGCTTGGACGCCTGCATGACTCGTGGCGCTCGCCGGACCGCGACCTGGAACGTGGTCACCGTGCGCCGGTGCAGCACCCGAGCCAGCCCGACGCTGGTGATGCCGCCGGCCGCGGAGGCCAGCAGCGCGATGCCCGCCACCCGGGTTCCGATCGCCGCGGGATGCAGCCGGGCGTAGGCGAGCGTGACCATCGCGCCCATCGAATGCCCGACCAGCACAACGGGTCCCGTCGGCGCGACCGCGCGCAGCACCGCGTCCAGGTCGTGGCCGAGCTGGTCGATGGTGTAGGTGGACGGATCGGCCGCACCCGAATCACCGTGCCCGCGATGGTCGTAGAACACCATGCGGGTGCCCGGGTCCCAGTGCGGCAGCAGCTGCTCGCGCAGGAAGGACCAGGAGTCCGCGCGCAGACAGTGCCCGTGGACGAAGACGACGGTGAGGGTCGCGTCGTCCGCGCCGAAGACGCGCACGGCGAGCGGGGTGCCGTCGTCGGCGCTGACGGTGGCATGCCGGCCCTCGCCGGTCGCGGCGGGGAGTGCGGTCGTGGACATGACGTCCTCCTGGTGCGAGTCCGTTCTTGCCCGGTTGTCGAGTTGAATTGCCAGGGCGTTAACCAGGCCAAACGGGCGTTATCCACGCGTTGTGGAATTGCGGCCGGTCGTCGACCGCCGGTCGGCGCGGGACCGGCCGGTCCTGGCGCGCGGTGGCTCCGTTGCGAGTCCCGCAGCAGGTCTGTCCGGATTTCTAGACCTATCTTGCGCTTCGCGTAGATCTACTTAGAGAAAGCTGCGGACGCATGGCCGCGGGCTGGAACGCCCAACGAGACAGTCGCGGCCTCACGATGCCGGGAGACATCGACAGCTCGGGTCCGCTTCGGTGGGCCACGGGTCTTCGGAATCGATGTGGGAATCGACGATAGGAATCTATGGATATCTAGGAAACCAGCTAGCTATGGGTAGATTCCCGAATCGCTCGGTGTTGACCGGTCACGCTCACCCTCGAAGGACCGGATGCCTTCCCGGCGTTCGCACATCAGGCGACGCTGCGCAGGTACCGGCCGAAGTGCGGCACGGTGAACCCGATGGTTCCCCGCTCGGCCGAGTAGATCAGCCCCTTCTTGATCAGGCCGTCCCGAGCCGGTGACAGCGAAGCGGGGCGGCGGCCCAGCTCCTTGGCGATGGCGGCGGTGGCCACCGGGCCGTCGTCACCGGACAGTTCGGCCATGGCCCGCATGTACTCCCGCTCGGCCGGGGTGGCCCGCTCGTATCGGGACCCGAAGAAGCCGACCGCCAACTCCTCCTCCGCCGCGGGGGCGGCGAGTTCCACATCCTCGGCGGTGATGGGACTCTGCGCGGCCAGGTCCCAGGTCGTCTTGCCGTAGGCCTGCACGAAGTACGGATATCCATCGGCCTTGAGATACAGCGAATCCAGCGCCTCGGCAGTGAATTTCACCTCCTCGCGCTCGGCCGGGGCGATCAGCGCCAGATCGGCCGACTCCCGATCGAGCCGGTCGATGCGGTGATAACTGAACAGCCGCTCGGAGTAGCTCTTGGAGGCCGACAGCACCGCGGGCAGATGCGGCAGGCCGGCGCCGACCACGATCAAAGGCGCTGCCTCCTGGCTCAATTCGTGACACGCGCCGCAGATCGCGGAGATATCGGCCGCGCCCAGATCCTGCATCTCATCGATGAATATCGCGATGCCGACGCCGATGTCGCGGGCGACCTGCGCGGCCTCCATCAGCAATTCGACCAGATCGATCTCGATATCGCCGGAGTCGGCGCGGCCGGTCACCGCCGGCACGTCGATACCCGGTTGCCAGCGATCGCGCATCCCCTTGTCGACGGTGGCGCGCAGCGCGAAAGCCTTGAGTATGCCGAGGAAGTCGTCGACCATCTCCAGATTGCGGTGTGCCACGGCGATCTGCCGCACCGCCATGTGCAAAGCCGAGGCCAGCGGCCGCCGCAGCTCCTGATCCGGCCTGGCCTCCAATTTGCCGGTGCCCCAATCGCGTGCGCGCGCGGCCGACCGAAGCTGGTTGAGCAGCACCGTCTTTCCGACGCCGCGCAATCCCGTGAGCATGACGCTGCGCTCGGGCCGCCCGCGCGAAATGCGTTCGAGCACCACGTCGAACGCGTCGAGCTGTTTCGCCCGCCCGGCGAGTTCGGGCGGGCGCTGTCCGGCGCCGGGAGCATACGGATTGCGCACGGGGTCCATGCCGTTCCACCGTAGTGTGTCGCGCGGAAAATCTTCGGACATCTACCGCGTTCCCTAGATGTGACTAGCGAGGGATGTGCGGCCCGGGAACGCGGTCTCTAGGCTGGTGGTTGTTGGCACAGATGATGTGACCCGTCGCGATGCCGGGTGGCCGAGGCGCAGGAGAGTCATGAGCGAGGAACCCGATGCCGGCGTACCGGATGTCGAGGTACCCGAGGGCGGCACCGCCGAAGTCGTCGGATCGTGGAATGTGCCGCGCGAAGCCGTTCTCGCGGCGCGCATTCGCGGGAACATCCTCCAGGCGATCGGCCAGGGCTTCGACGATCCGCAACTGGTGGCCGATCTCGCGGTCGGTCCGCTCGTGATGGCGCTCGGTCAGCTCGAGACCGGACTGGCCGATGCCCGGCGCCGCATCGCGGAACTCGAACGCGCGCTCGCCGAGCGTGACGGCAGCGGGGACTGAACCCGCGGCTGCCCGTTCGCGGGCTCCGATCGGTGGGCGAGAGGATTCGTCGTGGCCGGGGTGTCGACGCGCTGGATTTGCCCGTCGATAACGGACGGAATCGAGTTGATAACGTTCCAACCCGAGTCGATAACAGTTGTGTCCGAGCCGAGATCGGTCCGTTACCCGCCGCGTGACACGCCGAATCGCGGCTCTGTGCTGGGCCTTCGTCGAGGTCGGCAAAACACGCCGCGCTGTGGGGTGGACAACATCACGTGCTGGCCGTAATCTTCTCGTGACTTGACGAAGTGGGCCGCTTCGTAGGGGAAACGGCCAGTCGAGTCACCGCCAAATCGGCGTTCGGGCGCAAGCTCGTTCGCTGAACCGAGGACCCAGATGTAGTGGGGTGAATCCTCGCCCGGCTAAACAGGTCGGTCGGGGTAGGACCGATCTTCCCGGCCCGAACCCGTCAGCTAACTCGGTCGGCGGGTGGAGTGGAAGAAACAGGAGACTCAGCTCGGTGGGTAAACACAGTCTGCAACGGGAATCTCGGCTCCCGAATTCCGTGAAGGGCGCACTCGTCATGGGTGCGGTCGCCTCGGCTACCGGAGCCATGCCCGCGGTGTCGGCGATGGCTCAGACCATCAACGTTCCCGGTGTCGGTGATTTCGATGTGCCGGTCGATTCCTCGTTCACTCAGCAGGTCAAGGCCGTGAATCAGGCGCTCGCCGATCACGCCGATCTGATCAAGGACCACGCGGATCAGATCAAGTCCGCACAGAAGGCGCTGGCCCCGCAGAGCCCGCAGCAGCCCAATATTCCCGGTCTGACCGCGGCCCTGCCCGGTGTGAACGACCACCAGGGCCCGCAGAACATCGCGCTGAGCGCGGCCAAGAGCAAGATCGGCTCGGACTACGTCTGGGGTGCCTCGGGCCCGCAGAGCTTCGACTGCTCCGGCCTCGTGCAGTGGGCCTACAAGCAGGCCGGAGTCAACCTGCCGCGTACCAGCTTCGAGCAGTCGCACGTCGGCAAGCCGGTCGCCTACCAGGACCTGCAGCCCGGCGACCTGGTCATCCAGGAGGGCGGCGGCCACGTGGCGATGTACGCCGGCGACGGCAAGATCCTGCAGGCGCCGCAGTCGGGTGAGACCGTCAGCTACGCGCACCTCGATCCGCATTCGATCGTTACCGCGCGTCGCGTCGCCTGATCCTCGCGACCAGTACCGCTCTGGAAGCGAAACTGCCCTCGGCGCAACCGAGTACAGCCCGGGTCGACTCCTGGACCTGGGCTGTCCGGCTGTTCAAAACCAGGTCGGCCGCCGCGACCGCGTGTCGCGGCGGGCACGTCAAGGTGAACGGCGTCGCGGTCAAGCCTGCTCATCAGGTCAAACCCGGCGATGAGGTGCGTGCCCGGATCAACGGGCTCGACCGCATCGTCGTAGTCGAGAAGGTCATCACCAAACGTGTGGGCGCGGCGATCGCCGCACAGTGCCTGATCGATAAGAGTCCGCCGCCACCCGCTCCCGAGATCGTTGCGACGATGCCGCGCCGGGATCGTGGTGCCGGACGTCCCACCAAACGCGAACGGCGCGAGACGGATCGACTGCTCGGCCGAGGACCCACCGCCTCGTCCTGAGTGTGTTCGCGCTGTTCGACGTCTCGTGAAGCCCTTACTCTTCATGAGCATTCCCGTTCTCCGGTAGGTCGGATCCGCGCTCGGTGTACTCGCCGGAGTGGTCGTGCTGAACTCATCGACGTCCCGTCCCGGATATTCCCTCGCGATGCGAATGGTCACGGCCGACGCGAAAATCAGCGAGTGACCTTCATCACACGATCCGGCGAATCGGGTGGCGGCGCGCCGAATTCGGTCACGAGCGGTCACTACCGTGTGTCGGCCTTCCACCGGTCCGGCAGCTCTCGGCAGTGCGCACCCGGCGTTGCCCGGTGTTTGCCTGCCGGGCAGAAGCGTCGTGGATCCGCGCCGACCCGATCGGTCGAAGCGCATTCATCCGCCGCAGTGGACGGGGCAGGCCAACCCGTAACTCCAGTGCGAATCTTCGCTGTTCGGAGACCGCATGGGCGCGACGGCGCAGTCCGGACCGTTCCAGCCGGCGAAGCACGAAGAACAGCACGACCGCGCCCGCCGCCACGGCCGTCGCTCATGCGCCACGGCCTGTGGATGGGTGTGGATCAGGCCTACACCGTGGGCGAGGGGCCGACGCGTACCAACTCGTTCCGGCGGTAGCGGATTCGGCACTCGCCGCGGCGCACTTTGCCGCTGGATGTCTTGGGGATCTGGCCGCGTTCGACCAGCACCACCTCGGCCGGGGCGATATCGTGCGCGGAGGCGACGGCGGCGCGGATCCGGCGGGCCACCTCGGCGGCATCGGCGGGCGGCTCGTTCAACTCGGCGACCAGGATCAACGTCTCGTGGGCGCCGTCGTCCACACCGAATGCGGTGATGTGGCCGGTGCGCACCTCGGGTGCGGAATCGGCTGCGGTGCTTTCGATATCAGCCGGGTAGTGGTTGCGGCCCGCGATCACGATCAGGTCCTTGAGGCGGCCCGCGATGTAGAGCTGACCGTCGTGGTGGAAGCCGAGATCGCCGGTGCGGAGCCAGTTCTCCGTTTCGCCGGGGGCTCGCGCGCCGAAAGTCTCTGCCGTCTCGCCAGGTTTGCCGAAATATCCGGCGCAGACATTCGGGCCGCGAACCCAGATCTCACCGACCGTGCCCGCGGCCACCCGGGCTCCGGATCGATCGACCAAGCGGACCTGCTGGCCGGCGGGTGTGCCGCAGCCGACCAGCCGGATTCCCGCGCCGGGTTCGGCGCGGATCGCGTGCCCGTCGGCCAGGGCCGCGCGATCGAATTCGGCCGCCGCGGGTGGTTCGCCGGGTGCGCCGAAGGTGACCGGCAGGGTTGCCTCGGCCAGGCCGTATCCGGCGGTATGGGCGCTGTGCCGGAAACCGTGGGGTGCGAAGGCTTTCGTGAACGCCGTCAGAACCTCGGCCCGGATCGGCTCCGCGCCGTTGAGCACCAGCTCCAGCTCGGACAGGTCCAATTCCTCGCGCTCTTGCCGCGTGCTGGCCGAAACGACGTGAGCCAGGCCGAAATTCGGGCTGGCGGTGGCCCCGGCTCGATAGTCGCCGCAGGCTCGCAACCAGCGGATCGGTCGTTTGGCGAATTCGGCCGGAGGCAGGCTCACCGCGTGCACGCCGGTGTAAAGCGGCAGCGACATGGCGAAGACCAGGCCCATATCGTGGAAGAACGGCAGCCAGGTGACGATGGGTTTGCGGTTCGCGACGGGCAGTCCGCCGCGCAGTTGATCGAGTGCCGCGGCCAGATTGGCGTGCGATACCCGCACTCCGGCAGGGCTTTTCGTGGAGCCGGAGGTGTACTGCAGGTAGGCCGGATGTTCGGTGGCCGGTTGTGGCGGTACCGCGGTGGCTGCCGGCTCGACGGTAACCGGCGCGACGACGCCGGTCGCGAACCCGTCGGCCGCGGTGCGCATTTCGCTGCCCGGGTCGACCAGGCTCAGTGCCGGTCGCGCATCGTCCAGGACCGCCGCCAGCCGATCTGCGTTGCGATGACGCTCGACCGGGAACAACGGCACGGCCACTCGGGAACCATGGAGACAGGCCAGAAAAGCCACCACGTAGTTCAGGCCGTGATCGCACAAGATGGCGACCCGATCCCGCGGAGCCGTCATCGCGTCGACTTTCGCGCCGAGAACACTTGCAGCACTGTGTAACTCGCTGAACGTCAGGGTCTGCGACCGGCATTGCGGACCGGAATACGACAGCGCCGTGAACGCGGGCGCGTCCGGACGCTCGGCGGCCCATCGCGCGACCGCCGTGGCGAGCGCGTCGGCCGGTTCGTTCATCCGGTCTCCCCGCCGGCGCGGGACAGCCGTGCGGACAGCGCCGCCCCCAGCATCGCTACTGTGGGGTGCTCGAAGAGTTCGGCGGTCGCGATGCGAACCCCGAGCCGGGCCTCGAGCGTCCGGCGCAGTTCGATCGCCAGCAGGGAGGACAGCCCCAGCCCGGTGAATTCCGCTTCCGGACCGATACTTTCCGCCGTGATTCCCAGGGTGGCGGCGAGTGCGGCCCGAACCACCTGTGTTACCGGCACATTCGCAGCCGACGTGTCGAGCGCCGGGCGTTGGCCCGCTGCCGAACCGGCGGAGCCCGCCGCGGAAACCGGATCGGCCGCTGGGCTTGTCGGCCCGTAGGCATACCCGTATTCGCTCCCGGGCATATCGGAGTTCACCGGTATTCGAGCTGTGGGTGCATCGGCCGGGGAGCCCGGTTCGCCCGGGCCCCGGGCAGCCGTCGGCAGGGCGGTGCGCAGGCGGCGGGCTATGGGGGAATCGTCCGTGGTGGGCGTGTAGTCCATGGCGAGCACGTGCGGCCCGGCATAGCCGCGCAGGGCGTCCAGGATCGCGGTGCCGCGCGCCGTGCTGAACGGGATGACGCCCGCGCGGCGGAGATGTTCGGCGCCGCCCGCGACGGCGGCCAGGCCCGATTCCCAACTGCCCCAGCCGATGCTGAGAACCTTGCGGTCCGCGCGGGACTCCGCGAGGGCGTCCAGGGCGGCGTTCGCCGCGGCGTAGGCGGCTTGGCCGGGTGCGCCCAGAGCTCCGGTCGCAGAGGAGAACAGCAGGGCGAAATCGATCGGGTCGGCGGCGGTCAGATCGAGCAGATCGGCAGTCGCGGCGAGTTTGGGTTCGAACATCGACGCGAGTTGATTCGTTGTCACAGAACCGAATTCGGCATCGTGCAGGGTGCCCGCGGCATGCACCAGCCCGCGGATGGGCGCGCCGCATTCGCGGACGTCGTGCAGGGCGTTGGCCAGATCGCGCGGATCGGTGACATCGCAGCGCAGTACCACGATCCGGTCCTCGAGGCCCTCCAGCAGCGGCGGGAGCGGACGTGGTTGCCTGGTCAGCACCACCACATCACCGGCGCCGCGGTCCAGCAGCCATCGCGCCGCAGCCGCGCCGAGGGCGCCGAGACCGCCGGTCACGACATAGGCTCCCACCGGCCGGATTTCGACCGGACGCGCGAGGAGGGACACCGGTTCGAAGCGCCTGGCCTGCACGCCGCCCGGCCCGATTCGCACCTCGTCCAGGCCATGACCCGACAGCGTCAGGCCGGTCAGCGGACCCGGCTCGACCCGCTCGGTACCGGCCCACACCAGCCGTACCGGCCGGCCCGATTCCAGTTGCAGCGACCGCACCAATCCGGCGATGCCCTGCTGGGTTACGCTCCGGCGATCGCGCAACACCACGGTCAGTGACGCCATGGCGTCGCATTCCTGAATCCGTTGCAGCAGTTCGAGAGCCCGGCCGATCTCCCCCACCGCCGACCCGGGAGCCGATACCGCCGGCCACACCGCGACCACCGCCGTGGGTTCCTCGCGCCCGGTGAGCGTCGCGGATACGACCGGAACCGCCTCGATCGGGTCGCGGGCGACCCGCTCGGCGGGCACCCACCGATCCAGCGTCCGGGTCAAGCCCACCGCCAACCGGGACTCGCCGATCACCAACGCCCGCCGGGTCCGCGAATCTCGTTGCGCCCCAGGGCTCTCCGGCATCGCGAGCCTGACCCACGTCTCCCGCCGCAAAACCGTCCCGAGCCCGTGCGCCGCGAGTTCGGGCTCCCCGTCGCACGGACCACGGGCAAGATCACGCACACTGTGGACCTGCTCCCACCGGACCCCGGAGGGATCCACGTATTCGCCGGAGTGCTGCGCCGAACCGGCCGACATCGCGCCGCCGACACCCTGCCGGCCGACGAGATCGCTGTCACCGGAGAACTCACTTCGCGTGGTATCCGGCGCTGCCGCAGGGCCTTGGAAGGCCGCGCCGCGGAACGGTCGATAATCGTGCCGGTGCGGTACGACTCCCGGCGTATCGGCGAACGAGGGGTACGGGCCGATCCGCTGCCATGGTCCCGAACCAAGATCCAGCCGCTCGGCCGGACCGTCCGCGCCGGTGGGGTCGTTCGAATCGCGTCGGTGCTCCGCTGCGCCGGTCTGCGTCGTCGTCGCATCGGCTGTCACTCGGTGTCCGCCCGGAGCGGCGGAGCCGGAGCGCAGCCATTCGTAAGCTGTTGTGGCCGTGTAGGAATGGGCGATCTTACCGGCGGCGGGATTACCGGAGATAGCGGCTGACGGCGGCTGTTCGGGGAGACGGGCGTAGTGGATGCGGACGCCGAGGAGGGCGGCCGCGGGGGCGCCGTGCTGGTCGGTGGCCAGGACGTCGCAGCGCAGGCCATCGGTGTCGGTGTCGCGCAGGAAGGCGTGGGCCTGGGCGAGCAGGACGCCGGGTGACGTGGTGAGCCAGGCGGAATCGATGCGGGCGGGCAGGGGCAGGACGTGGGCGGGCAGGTGCGGCCCCGCGGCGGCGGCGATGAGCTGGAGGCAGCCGTCCAGCGCCGCGGTGTCCAACGGTATGTGGCCGAGAAGGCCGATGGCGCTGCCGGTTTCGGCGACGATGCCGCGCAGCGGACGAAACCGGGGCCCGTAATCGAGGCCGCGCGCCCGCAGCACGGCGTAGAACTCGCCGATATCGATGGGGCGCATACCGGGTTGGGCGATGCGATGCGCATCGATCGCGCGCATCCAGCCGACGATCTCCCCCGGCGTCGGCTCGGCGGTGATTCGGGCCGTAGCCAGCGTGACCGCGCCGGTCACCTCGAGCAGTTCGGCTCCGGCGTGCACGGCGACACCGGGCAGGTCGGCCAGAGCGGTGGGTTCGTCGACGGTGAAGTCCGCCAGCCGCGTGGTGTGTGCTTCGGCGGTCCGCAGCAGCCGGCGCAGCCAGTACATCGCGGGCACGATCGGCACACCCCGCACGACGTGATCATCCAAATCCTCGGTGACGGGCTCGGGTTCGGCGTGGGTCACCAGCGGGAAAGTGCGGTGGCGCCAGCGTCTTCGGAGGATCGGCCCGGTGAACGCGCCCTGCGCGGACCGGTCCGGCGTCCGGCCCTCGACGTACAACCGAGCGATGCCGTTCAGGAATGCGGCGGCTTCGTCCTCCCGGTCGGCCATCGGGTGGGTGGCCTCGCTGAAGTCCGGGAATTCGCGGATCGCCGGGGTGAGAACCGGATGCGGTGAGATCTCGATCGCCGTGCTGCAGCCGTCGGCAGCGGCGGATTCCAGTGCGGTAGCGAATTCCACGGTGCGCTCGGCATTCTCGGCCCAGTATTCGGCGTCCAGGGTGGCGGAGGTGATCGCCTCGCCGGGCCGGGCCGTGGAGTACAACCGAATTCGCGGTGCGCGCGGGCTGATTCCGTCGAGCCGGGCGAGCAGTTCGGTCGCGGGCTCGTGGACCTGTGGACTGTGCGCGGCGAAGTCCACCGCGATCCGCCGCGCGTAGACGCTGCGTCGGGTAGCTCGCCGGATCAGCGTCTCGATATAACGCGGCGTCCCGGACACCACGACCGACCGCGGCCCGTTGACCGCGGCCACCGCGACATGGGCGCGGACCGGTTCCACCAGCCGCCCGGCCTCCTCCGGCGTGGCCTCGAGCATCGCCATCGCACCGCGACCGTCCAGTTGCGCCAGAATCGCGCTGCGCGCCACGGCGATCCGCGCGCCGTCACCGAGCGAGAGCGCACCGCTGACCACCGCCGCCGCGATCTCGCCCAGGCTGTGCCCGACCACCGCATCGGGCCGAATTCCCCAGTGCGCCAGCAGTTCCGCCAGGGCGATCTGGAATACGAACAGCGCCGGCTGCACCATATCGGTGGATTCGAGGCTGTGCCCGAAACCGTGCCGCGGCGTCCACACCCGTGGCCCGCCGACCGCGGTCACCGCCTCGGTGGCCTCGGTAAGTGCCCGCGCGAATACCGGATACCGCGCCGCGAGTCCGCGCCCCATCCGCTGATGTTGTCCGCCCTGCCCCGAGAACACCAGCAGAATCCGCCCGCGCCGCCGTCGCCCGGACGGCCCGGTTACCGCTCCCGCGCGCCCTGCTTCGTCGTTGGAGGCCCTATGCACCGGCGCATCCCGGACAAGAGCATCGACCGCCGCCGGGATCTCCCGGGCGCCTCGGGTGACCGCCCCGGGCGGCAGTGCGGCACGTGGCACGGTAGCGACCCGCCCGGACATGGTCTCGGTGTCGGCCGCCGACGTATGTCCCACGGGGGCAACGGATCTCGTCTCGCGCGGTGTCATCGGGGGCCGCACGACCGACGTGCCTTCGGACGACGTCCCGCGTGCGGGTGTGGTTCCGGACTCTGCCGACGACGCGGTTTCGGCGAGCGCCGGGTCCGGCGTTCCGGAGGGCGGTGTGGTCGCAGCCGCGGCGGTCTCGATCCCGTTCGCCGCTTCGTCGCCCTGGGGAGAGCCGTCGGCCTCGGCCAGTTCCAGCAGCCGGGCGGCCGCCTCGGCGCGGTCCCGGGCGACGACCGCGGCACGCATCCGCTCGGGTATCGACCGCGATGCGGCAGCGGCGAATTCGCCGAGCGAGCCGTTGCCTCGGCTGATCGCCTCGGCCGAGCGCGCGGCCTGCTCGCGCAGATCGTCCTCGTCCCGCCCGCTGACCGTGAGCAGTACCGGAGAGTCGGTGACGCGTTGTGGCGCGACGGTGTCCACGCCGCGCAACACCACATGCGCGTTGGTGCCGCCGAATCCGAACGAGCTGACCCCGGCAAATCGGCCCGAGGCCGACTCGGCCGCCCAGCCGACCGGCTCGGTGGGTACCGCCAGTCCGCGAGCGGCGAGGTTCAGCAGCGGATTCTCGTTGCGGAAGTGCACGTTCGGGACGATCGTGGCGTGCGCGATACTCAGCGCCGCCTTGGCCACTCCGGTGACTCCGGCGGCGGCCTCGAGATGGCCGAGGTTCGATTTCACCGACCCGATCCAGACCCGGTGGGTTCGGTCGCTCTCGGAGAGCACCGCGGCCAGTGCGCCGACCTCGACGGCGTCTCCCAGGGGCGTCCCGGTGCCGTGACATTCGACGTAACCGGCCGCGCCGGGATCGGCTCCGGCGCGGGCCCAGGCCCGGCGGATCACCTGCTGCTGGGCGAGCCCGTTCGGCGCGTACAGCCCGTTCGACCGGCCGTCGGATCCGATTGCGGCGCCGGCTATCTCGGCGTACACCCGATTGCACTCGCGCCGGGCGTCGGCCGTGCGCTGCAGGATCAGCACCGTGCACCCGTCGCTACGGGCATAGCCGTTCGCGGCGGCGTCGAAGGGTTTGCACCGCCCGTCCGGCGCGAGGAAGCCGGCCCGCTCCAGGTAGTCCGAGGTGTGTTGCAGCAGCGGAAGATTCACCCCGCCGACGATCGCCAGTTCGACGGTGTGGTCGGCGAGCAGCCGCAGCGCCATGTCCACCGCCGCCAATGAGGACGAACAGGCGCTGTCCAGCACCAGACTCGGCCCGTGCAGATCCAGCGCGTAGGACAGCCGGTTCGCGATGATGCTCAACGCGGATCCGGTGACCGCGTACGGCGCGTCGTGCCCGCCGCGACCGAGCACCACCGTGCCGTGGTCGAACCCGCACGCGCCGAACAGCACCGCGGTGTGTGATCCGCGCACCCGGTAACCGACCCCGGCGTCGTCCAGGGCCTCGACCGCGACTTCCAGGCCGAGCCGCTGCTGCGGATCCATCAGGGCCGCTTCACGTTCGGAGATCCCGAACCACTCGTTGTCGAACGCGTCGAGTTCGGTCAGATAGCCGCCCCGCCGGGCTCCGGGGCGATCGCGCGGCGGCGATCCGGTCGCGTCCCCGCCCGCGCGCAGCAGCCGCCAGAATTCGCCGACGCCCCGCGCGCCGGGTACCCGGCAGCCGATGCCGATGATCGCGACCGGGGGGACGGAGGCGACGCCGGATTCCGTCATGGTCGTCGAGTCCCGCTGTCCGGCAACGGATGCGGGTGGTGAGGTGCCGCCGGGGCCGGCTGTCATCGGGTCGCGAGATGTTCGGCGAGCCGGTCGATATCGGGATGATCGAACAGGTCGGTCAGCGAAACCTCGACGCCCAGCGCATCTTCGAGCACGGCCGTGAGCCTGGCCAGCTGCACCGACGAAAGCCCCAGATCGCTGAACGGGGTGCTGACCGATACGGCCCGAGCGGGGATGCCGAGTAGCTCCGCGATGGCCGTCACCGCCGCGGAGGTAAGGTCCGGCCGCCGTCCGGTGGACCGGCCTTCGACCGAAGAACGCTGCCTCACGGCTACTCCTCCCCGCATTCGGCGGTGGCCGCCGGCCGTCAGGTACCTCGGTCGATTATGCCGAGAACTCGGCGCGCGGAGAAGGGCTTTGCAGTGCGCATCCGGATCGCTACGGTGTCGCTGTGAATCAGCACACGAGCTCCGGGCCCGTTTTCGCCGGCCGGGGCACGTTCGGCAAAGGTGGTGATGTGACCGATTTCTCCGACGGCAGACCCCGCGCGTTGGGCACCCTCGCGCACTGCTGCGCGGCCCTGGCCGCGACCCCACGGCGTCTGCTGCGCCCCCGGCGTCCCGATCCGGGCTTTCTGGCCGGACTCGAATGTGCCCGAGTTCCACACCCGCGCAACCGGGTTCGCTTCACCGCACTGTTGCAGGCCCGGATGTCGGCGCCGACCGCCCTGGTCGCCGAGGGTGTGCGCAGCCTCGGGACGCTGCCGATGGGGATGGGCGCGTTCCTGGTCGAACATCCCCGCGCCCGGTTCGTGATCGATCCGGCGATGTGCGCGGGCGTGCACAAGCGCGTGGTGCCCGGATTGCCCTTTCCGATGGGCGTATTCGTGGCCCCGGGCAAGCCGGTGCTCGGCCTCGAGGATGCGCTCGCGGGCCGGGACCTGTCCGGTTCGGACATCGACTTCACCATCGCCACACATCTGCACTGGGACCACGTGTCCGGTTTGCTGGAACTTCCCGAAACGGTCGAATTGCGCGTTCCGGCAGTCGAATACGAGTGGGCGATGACGGGCGAGACCGCGCCGTACGGTGTGGTGCGGGGAACGCTGCGCGATCGCGCGATGCGTCCGCTCCACCTCGAGGGGCCGCCGGTGCTGACCTTCCCCGCGAGTCACGATCTGTTCGGTGACGGTTCGGTGGTGTTGCTGGATCTGGCCGGTCACACGCCCGGCAGCATCGGTGTCCTGCTGGCCGTGAACGACGGCACGCATGTGCTGCTGGCCGGAGACGCGGTGTGGAATACCTTGCAGATCAAGCTGATCCGGGAGAAAGCGCCGATGCCCGGACAGCTCGTCGACGCCGATCGCGATCGCGCGTTCGAAACGGTGCAACGCCTGCACGCCCTGCCGGACGGCATCGAGATCATCGCGAGCCACGATTTCAACGCGGTCGCCGAGCGGGCTTGAGCCAGGGGTACATTCGCACCGGAGGTGAGTGCGGCCGGCCGGGGACCTACCCCTCGGCCGGCCGCACCGCGGACGGGCTCAGCGCACGAACGACGCCAGCCGATCGTTGATCAGGCCCTCCGCCTCGGTCACCATGCGGGAGATGAGCTCGTCGCAGGTGGGGATGTCGTCGATGAGGCCCTGGACCTGTCCTGCGGTCCAGATGCCCGCGTTCAGATCGCCGTCCTCGAAAACTCGCCGTCCGCGCGCACCCGCGACCAGGTCGCGCACGTCCTCGAAGACGCCGCCGGCCTTCTCGATCTCCACGACCTTGCGGCTGATCTCGTTGTCCGCGACGCGGGCGGTGTTGTGCATGGTGCGGAAGATGAGCTGGGTGTCGCGCTCACCCTGCGCGACGATCTGTTCCTTGACCTTCTGGTGCACCGGCGACTCCTGGGTGCACATGAAGCGGGTGCCCATGTTCACCCCGTCCGCGCCCAGCGCCAGCGCGGCGACCAGCCCGCGCGCGTCGCCGATACCGCCGGAGGCGATGATCGGGATCTCCAGGGCCTTGGCGGCGGCCGGGATCAGCACCAGACCGGGCACATCGTCCTCGCCCGGATGTCCGGCGCATTCGAAACCGTCGATGGACACGCCGTCGACGCCGATCCGCTCGGCCTTGAGCGCGTGCCGCACGCTGGTGCACTTGTGCAGCACCTTGATTCCGGCGTCCTTGTAGTAGGGCAGGAACGGTTCGGGGTTGCTGCCCGCGGTCTCCACGATCTTCACGCCGGATTCGATGATCGCCCGGACGTACTCCTCGTACGGCGGCGGGTTGATCGAGGGCAGGATCGTGACGTTCACGCCGAACGGCTTGTCGGTCAGCTCGCGGGTGCGCGCGATCTCGCGGCGCAGGTCTTCGGGGGTGGGCTGGGTGAGCGCGGTGATGAAGCCGAGGCCGCCGGCGTCGGCCACCGCCGCGACGAGTTCGGCCCGGCCGACCCACATCATCCCGCCCTGCACGATCGGATGTTCCACCCCGAATCGCTCGGTGAACCTGGTGTGCAACATCGGTGTCCTCCTGCTCGAGTGTGACCGGCGGCGGTCCCTGTGACGCTGCGGGAAGTACAGGCATCGCCGCCGCCGGATCTGGTGCTCGCGCCGTGTGCGGCTCGCTGCGGCGAATGCCGTCGATAGTGGCATGGCCGGGTGGGCCGGGACAACCCTTGATGTAAGCCCGTGTTTGCGTAGGTATCTGGAACCGTCTGTATCAGACTGTCGCCGCAGAGCCGTGTAATCGGTGTAAATCACCTATCTGAACTGCTATGTTGCGCAATGAGAAGGATGTCGTACAACCCTCTCTGTAATCCTTGTCACGGCAAAAAGTTAGCTGGTATTCTCACTATTGTTCAGCCGTGGACGCCATCGGGGCAGCCGGTGCGCGAGCGCGCGGCGGTTCCGAAGGGAGTTCGTGCATGACCACCGGTGCCCAGGCGCTCGCCGAGCCGATCCGATCGCGTCGCAACCACTGGAACAATCAGGTCGCCGCGCACGCGGTGATGCGCCCCGATCAGGTCGCGTTCCGGTTCAAGGGGCAGGACACCACGTGGGAGCAGTTCCACGAGCGGTCGTTGCGATTCGCCGACGCGCTGTCCCGCCGCGGGGTCGGCTTCGGTGATCGGGTGCTGCTGCTCGCGCTGAACTACACCGAATACATCGAGGCGGTCTTCGGCATCAACGCGCTCGGCGCGATCGCGGTGCCGGTGAACTTCCGGCTGACCCCGCCCGAGGTCGCCTACATCGTGGCCGATTCCGGCGCCAAGGCGATCGTCACCGATACCATGCTGGCCCCGCTGGCGACCGGCGTAATGGGTCAGGCCACCGCCCTGGAGACCTGCGTGGTGATCGGCGGGCGCAGCGGCGAGGGTGTGCTCGGTTACGAGCAGTTGCTCGCCGAAGAGGGCGAACCCCATGTCCCGCTGGACATTCCGGAGGACACCCCGGCGCTGATCATGTATACCTCGGGCACCACCGGCAGCCCGAAGGGCGCGGTGCTGTCGTACGAGAACATGAACGCTCAGGCCCTGACCTGTATCCGCGCAATGGAGTTGGACGCCGGGTCGATCGGCTTCTGCACCTCGCCGCTGTTCCACATCGCCGGACTCGGCAGCCTCACACCGTATTTCATGCTCGGCGGCACCACCGTGCTACATCCGCTCGGCGCGTTCAACGCCACCGAATGGCTGGACGCGGTCGAGAAGGAGCAGGCCACCGCGGCGTTCTGCGTTCCCGTGCAGTGGCAGATGATCTGCGAGGAGCCGACGGTCAAGACCCGCAAGCTGGCGCTGCGGATGCTGTGCTGGGGCGCCGCGCCCGCCTCGGACACCGTGCTGCGCGCGATGGACGACTGCTTCCCGAACGCGCGCAACGTCGCGGTGTTCGGCCAGACCGAGATGTCGCCGATCACCTGCGTACTCGAGGGTGACGACGCGATCCGCAAACTGGGTTCGGTCGGCAAGCCCATCCCCACCATCCAGGCCCGCGTCGTCGACGACGAGATGAACGACGTCGCGCCGGGCGAGATCGGCGAGATCGTCTACCGCGGGCCGACTCTCATGCAGGGCTACTGGAACAAGCCCGAGGCCACCGCGGAGGCTTTCGCGGGCGGCTGGTTCCACTCCGGCGATCTGGTCCGCCAGGACGACGAGGGCTTCGTCTACGTGGTGGACCGCAAGAAGGACATGATCATCTCCGGCGGCGAGAACATCTACTGCGCCGAGGTGGAGAACGTCCTGTTCGCGCATCCGAAGAT
Source organism: Nocardia sp. PLKS1-43 (assembly GCF_059510335.1). NCBI lineage: Bacteria > Bacillati > Actinomycetota > Actinomycetes > Mycobacteriales > Nocardiaceae > Nocardia > Nocardia sp. PLKS1-43. The sequence continues at coordinate 681,405 of NZ_JCAJZQ010000003.1, forward strand.
CCACGAGGCCGCCGTCGTCGGCCGCCCGCACGAGAAGTGGGGCGAGGTCCCGGTAGCCGTTGTCGCCCTGCTGAATCCGGACGACACCCTCACGCTCGAGGAGCTCACCCCGTTCCTCAACGAGAACCTGGCGCGCTACAAGCACCCCAAGGATCTGGTGATCGTGCCGGAGCTGCCCCGCAACGCCAGCGGCAAGGTCGTGAAAGTCGAACTGCGCAAGGAATATTCGGCCTAGCCTCACGCCAGGTACATCGTCGCGATCCCCGCGGTGACGGCGCAGGTGGCGAAAATCCGTGCTGCGCCGAAACCTTCCTCGAACAGCAGGGTGCCGATCAATGCTCCGGCGATGATGCTCGATTCCCGCAGGGCCGCCACCTCGGCGAGGGCCCCGCGGGTCTGGGCCCACAGCACCAGTCCGTACGCCGCCACGCTCATGGCGCCGCCTGCCACCCCGATCAGCCGGACGGGGCGGATCCGGCGCCACAGCGTGCGGCCGTGCGTGACGAAGGCGCCCGCTGGGATCACGATCTGCTCCAACAGCATCAGCCACGCGATATAGCCGAGTGTGCTGTGCGCCAAGCGAACTCCGATGCCGTCGACCGTGGTGTACGCGGCGATCATGAGTCCGGTGGCGACCGCCGCGCCCAGCGCCGCCGGGCGGCTCGGATTCGTCCGCTGCCCCCACAGCACCAGCCACGCCAGTCCCGCCGAGATCAGCAGCACGCCGGCGAGTTGGCCCACGCTGGGCGATTCGCCCAGCAGCGTTGCCGCCAGCAGGGTGACCGCCAGCGGTGAGGTGCCGCGCGCCAGCGGATAGGTCTGGCTCAGATCGCCGAGCCGGTAGGAGGTCATCAGCAGATAGTTGTAGGCCACGTGCAGCGCCACCGACGCCGCGAGCCAGCCCCGGCTGGGTGCGGCGGGAATCGCCGCGACGAACGTCAGCGGCAGGACGCACACCATGCCGCCGAGATTCACGATGGTGATCGAGGCGGTCTTGTCCGGGATCCAGTGCGCGATCGCATTCCAGCTCGCGTGCAGCGCGGCGGCCAGGAGTGTGGCGACCAGTACCGACACCGGCACACCGGCGGAGGATCGATCCGAGATCGCCGCGGCGGCAAGGATATTCATAGCACGAAGGGCTCTCTGTCAGGCCCGGAAATCCGGGCAGGCCGATAGAGTCCTCCAGGCTTTTATCCCCTCAGATGCCGGAGCCTCGCAGGTGCGAATGCCCTCGTGGCGCAGCTCGGTCCGGTCCGCACAGACCTGATTGTGTTGTCGTTCAGGCGGTCTGGGCGCGGAACCCTATGCGCAATCTGGCCAGACCATAACGCCGCATACCGCCACAGCGCCAGGGTGAGTCCGATCACCCGGGCGGGCAGGCGCGGTCAGATCATCTCCCTGTCGGTGAGCCAGCGCATGATCGGCCAGCCGCAGAAGACCGGCAACCAGCAGGTCAGTACGCGATACAGCAGAACCGCCGGCACCCCGATCCCCGCGGAGACGCCGAACGCGGCCAGACCACCGATCAGCGCGGCCTCGACCGCACCCACACCGCCCGGGGTCGGTGCGGCCGAGGCCAGCGTGCCGCCGATCATCGTCACCACCGTGACGGTCACGAATGTGGTGTGCCCGCCGAACGCCTCGATCGCGGTCCACAGCGCGGCCGCCGCACCGAGCGTGGTCGACGCGCAACCCAGCACGATCATCGCCAGGCGTTTGGGTTCGTGTGCGAGCGTACGCAATTCGCTGACCACCTCGGCCAGTTGCGGACGGACCTCGGTGCGCAGCCAGCGCCGCACCTTGGGCACGAACATGGTCACGCCCAGTGCGCCCAGCAGCGCGCCGGCGGCGAAGTACAGCACCGTCGCGCTCGGCACGAAATGCGACAGATTCGCCGACACCCCCGCCGCCACACTGAAGACGATCAGCAGCACGACGTGCGTGATCACCTGCACCGCCTGCTGCAACGCCACCGCGGCGGTCGCCTTCACCGCGCCCAGCCCGCTGCGCTGCAGGAATCGCACGCTCAGCGCCAGACCACCCACGCCCGCCGGGGTGGTGGTGGCGGCGAAGGTGTTCGCGACCTGCATCAGCAGGAGATTTCGCGGATTCACCGATCCGCCCGCGCATCCCCACAGCGCCATCGCCGCGCCGACGTACGTCATCGCCGAGACGAACAGGCCCAGCAGTGCCCACCACCAGTTGGCGGTGCGCAGTTCGGTGAAGAAGGTCGGCACCTGGCTGATGTACGGGTAGGCCACGTACACCAGGCCGATCAGCAGGACCAGCTGAATGAACTGGTTGCGGGAGAACCGGGTGATGTGCGCGGCCTCGATCCGGTCCTCGTCGGTCTGATGCAGGACCTGTTCGCGGACGTCCTTCATCACCCCGCCCGCATCGTGTACCGAGGCCCGCACCAGCCGGGGCAGCGCCGCCTTGGTCAGCCGCCGCGAGGCATCGATCACCGCCTGCTCACCCAGCACCTCGATCGCGGTGCGCACCGCCGATTCCGCACCGAACAGTGATCCGGTGGTCAGCAGCAGCTGGGCCGCATCGGACTGGAAGCGGGTGTCGTAGGCGCCGAATTCCGCGGCCGAGAATCCGCCGAACAGCACCCGCCCATCGGCGATGCGGATCTCCTCGGCCCGCAGGTCGCCGTGCGAGATCTGGGCGCGGTGCATGTTCTGCAACGCCTGCCACACCTGCTTGTGCACCTCCTCGCCCGCGGCGACGGACAGGATCTCCCCGCGCGGGATGGTGTGCGCGTACAGCGTCCAGCCGCGCTCCAGGGCCGCGACGGTGAGCGGTTTGTTGCTGGCCAGCCCCAGATCCCCGATCGCGATGCCCAGCAGCGCGCGATGTTCCACACTGCGGCGCATCGACGCGAACACGGGCGTGCGCTCACTGCTGCGGAAGGCGACGAACCGCCGCAGCTGCCGCAACATGCCCCGGCTGCGCTGATTCTGGCCGTACATCTCGATGGTGAGCCGGTGATTCGGGCCGGTATCGGCGGACAGCAGCAGCGGACCGGGTCCGCCGGGGCGCACCACCCGGATCGCGGTGACGGTGTATCCGCGCCGGGCCAGCACCCGCACCGCGCCGTCCAGCGGTACCTCCAGCGCGGGCGTGCCCACCACCAACGTGATCACCGCGCCGACGAACCAGCCCACGGCCAGGCCGAACATCGCTCGCGAGGGCACCGTCAGGCTGACGAACAGGTGCAGCGGGACGAAGGCCAGCAGCGCGGCCCACCACCAGCGCCGCCAGGACGCGGGCAGCCACGGACTGGCCACCGTGAGCACCGCGGCCAGCATCGCGATCCAGCGCGGGTCGTCCAGGAACTGGGACAGGAACGTGTTGAGCTGCTGGGGTTCGGCCAGGTGCCAGCGCGGTGCGGAGATTCCGGTATCGGTGATCGACAGCGCCAGCACCGCGATCAGTCCGGCGGTCAGGTATCCGCCGAGCAGTTTCCACTGCCAGCGGAACAGCAGCCGCACCAGGATCGCGAACGGCAGGGCGAAGATGGCGATGCCGTACAGCAGGTACACGATATTGGACTGTTCCGGGGTCAGGACGCCCAGAATGTCCGAGATCGAGCGTTCCAGCGCCTCCCAGCGCGGCCGGGTGATCAGCGAGCCGGCGATGACCAGCGCCACCAGCGCAGCGGATGCGATCACCCGGAGGATGTCGCTGGTGCGCCGGTTGTGTGGTTGCAGGAGGCTGCCGGAGACCGGTATCTCCCGCCCGTCGACTCGCATGTCGTTTTCGGAACTTTCGGATCGAGGGAGAGCTGCGTCGGTCCTCTCGGTCGACTAGCTGTGAGTATGCAGGACACCCCGTGACGCATCAGGGGCAACACGCCGTCACCCCGGTGGTGCCGGCCGGCTTTCGGGCGGTCGCGCCGCGGTCTCGCGCTCGGCGGATTCGGGCTCGGCCGGGGCGGTTTGCGGACTCTGCGGTTCCGGCGGCGCGAGCACGCCGAACACCAGGCCGGTCATCGAGCCCGCGTCGAGTTCGGCGATGGCGGCGGCGACCTTCTGGGTCGGCACCCGGTGCGGGAAGGAGTCGGGCGCGATGCCGTTCACCCGGACGCCGAATTCGGCGAATTCATTGGCCTGGTGGCGGGTGAGGTGATCGAGCGCGGCCTTGGTCGCGGAGTAGATGGCCTGCCCGCCGGGGTACACCTCCGATCCGGACAGGCTCGACACGTTGACGATATTGCGATTGCGTTCCCGGTTCCGCAGATCCGCGCCGACCCAGCAGCGTTGCGCCAGGCGCGTCGAAAGCCGCAGTGGCACACCGACATTCATCGCGAACTGCGGTTCGAACTCGTTCAGGGCGGTATCGCCGTCGACCATGCCGTTGGGTTGCAGTTCGATGCGGGCGGCATTGTTCACCAGCAGATCCACGCCGCCGAACTTGGCCAGCGCCAGATCCACCACCCGCTCCACCTCCCCCTCGCGGGCCAGGTCGGCGCGGATCACGAAGACCTGGGACGCGTTCTCGGGCAACTCCGCCCGGGGCGCGAGCGGATCGATGAACCACTCCTCCTGGGAGGGCACCGCGGGCACCCGGTCGCGGCAGACCGCGACGATGTCGTAGTTCTGGTAGTACGCGCCGCAGAACACGCTGCCCAGCAGCCCGCCCGCCCCGGTCACCAAGGCGACCCGGCGCTGATCACCATTCGGCAATTCCGAAACCTCCCCAGCGGCGCACCGCCTGTTCGCGTGGCTGGTGCAGCCACATCACCACACTGTTGCGGGCGGCGGTGTTGCCGCCGGCGAAGGCATGCCACGACCGCGGCGTGCATTCGAACACGATCATCGAATTGTTCAGCGGCGGAACGTAAACCGCGGGCTGCGGATTGACCGCGCCGATCGCGGAGTACAGCCCGGTCTCCCCGCCGTGGCCCGGCTGCCAGTCGGGATTGCCGAGATAGAACAGCACCGCGACCGCACGGACCAACTCACGCGCCTCGACCCCCGGAGTGCGCGCGCCGGTCTTGAGGTCGATGCCCGGGTCCGGCAGGCCCACCTCGTGCTCACCGGGTGGCCTGCCCCGGAACCAGGCGGGGGCCAGATCGCTGTGCGGCCAGCCACGCGGACTGCCCGGAGGATGGTGGTGAACCGAACCCTCGACATCGCCTGTGACACCGGACGCACCGGCCACTCCGGCGATCAGGTCGTGCCAGGCCCGCGAGAGGAAGATTTCCAACGGCCCGTCGCGCAGCTCGGCCAGGCTCACACCCGACGCCCCGTAATTCTGCGCCACCTTCGCGAACAGTTCGGGTCGGTCGGTCCGGAGCCGTTCGTATTCGGCGGCCAGCCGGGTGTAGAACGCGGATGTGAACACCTCACGCACGTAGATGTGCGAGAAGGGACGGGTACGGCGGACCCAGCGACGATGCGCCAGCAGGCCGGTGAACCATGCCGGCAGCGGCGTTTCGGTTTCCATTCGTCTCCCTCCCGGACCGACGAGCCGATCTTATGGGGTACCGGCGGTCGACACAGGGCGGACCCTCGCCGATTCCGGCCTTTCGCCCCGAGTCGTGCGTCCTGGCGTGCAACGATCACTCGGTGATCCGAGATGTCCGTATCTGTTTCGTCGGCGATTCACTGGTGGCCGGAATGGGGGACGGCCGGTGCCTGGGTTGGACTGGGCGCCTGGCGATGCGCGCCATGGGCGCCGGGCAGCCGCTCACCTACTACAACCTCGGGGTGCGCGGGCAGACGTCGGCGGATGTCGCGGCCCGCTGGGAGGCCGAGTGCGAACCGCGCCTGAGCGCGGAAACCGATGCGCGCGTGGTGTTTTCCTTCGGCGTGAACGATACGTTGCTGGAGAACGGGCGGGTGCGGGTGCCTCCGGCGGATTCGGCGGCGAATCTCACCTCGATCCTGCGGCGCGCGGCCGAACGCGGGTGGACCACGCTGGTCGTCGCCCCGCCGCCCAATGCCGATGACGAACACAACAGGCGCATCGGCGAATTGGATTCGCTCTACGCCGAAGTCTGTGCCGCACAGGACGTTCCGTATGTCCGGGTGCACCAGCCGCTGCTGCGCAACCAGACCTGGATGCGTGCGATCCACGCCGCCGACGGCTACCACCCGGGGGCGGAGGGTTACGAGGAGTTCGCGGCCCTGATGGTCCCGTACTGGCTGCTGTGGCTGGCCGAACCCGGCTCGACGCTGCCCGTCGTGCGCTGAGCGGTCCGCGGCGGTCGGATCGGAATTATTCCGGCTGGTAGCAGGGTTTATGTTGATGATCGGACCGCAATCCGATCGGCAGCGGGATTTGCTCATCCAGCCGGAGGTAGATCATGTCGCTCACATTGACTCCGAACCACCCCGCGGCGGTCCATCTGCGGCGGCTGTTCCTGGCCGTGATCACCGGAAGTTTCGTCTTCCTGCTGGCGTGGATCATCTATCTGGCCAGTAGTCTGCCCGAACATCGCGAGGTCGCGCACTGGGATATCGCCTGGGTCGGATTCGATTGCTTCCTGGTCGCCGCCATCGGGATGACCGCGCTGTGGGCCTGGCTGCGGCGGCCGATCCTGATTCCGTGGGCGATCATCACCGCGACCCTGCTGTGCTGCGATGCCTGGTTCGACATCGTCCTGGACTGGAACACCCCCGACCTGCCGATATCCCTGGTGACCGCCGGGGTGGGCGAACTACCGCTGGCCGCGCTGCTGTTCTACGCCGCCGGGCGGCTGATCCGGTTGTCCATGGCGGCCGCCTGGACGCGCAGCGGCCAAGGTTCGCCGCCGCCGCGGATATGGCGGGTGCGGATGTCCGTCCTCGAACCTCCCGGCGGACCGCACGATGAGCATCCCGCCGAGCATTAACATGGCGAGCCGGAGCATCGGCGGGGCGAGTGAGCTGGAGGAATCGGCGTGACCAGTGCGAGCGAGTGGGAAGTGGACGACACCGAACTGCGGGCGCGACGGGCGAAATCCTTCGGTCCCGAGGCCGCCGCCTACGAGGAGCACCGGCCGGACTATCCGCTCGCGGGCATCCGGTGGGCGCTGGAACCGCTCGGCGGGCCGAGTCCCGAAGTGCTCGACCTGGCCGCCGGAACCGGCAAACTCACCACGGGCTTGCGCACGGTCGGCGCGCGGGTCACCGCGGTGGAACCGGACGAGGCGATGCGAGCGGAATTCCGGCGCCGCCACCCGCAGCTGACGGCACTGGACGGGACCGCGGAAAGCATTCCGCTGCAGGATGATTCGGTGGACGCCGTACTCGTCGGACAGGCTCTGCACTGGTTCGATCGGCAACGCGCGTTTCCCGAGATCGCCCGGGTGCTGCGTCCCGGCGGGGTGTTCGCCGCGTTCTGGAATATGCACGATGCCGAGGTGGAGTGGGTGGCCGAACTGGACCGGTTGTCGCGATCGCAGGTCTCCTTCCGGACCCGCACCTCCGAGGGCACGGTGTCCGATCCGCTGTTCGAGGAGTTCGCGCAGGCCGAGTTCCCGCACGTGCAGCGCCGCACCGCCGAAAGTCTCGCCGCGACGATCGGCACCCATTCGCACACGCTGGTGATCTCACCGGACGAGCGGGCCGCACTGCTCGATCGGATCACCGGCTACCTGCGCGGCGTTCCGGAGATCGGCGACGGCGAATTCGACCTGCCGATCAAGACGCTGGTGATTCGTTCCGTCCTGCGTTGAGGCTCAGCGGCTTTCGAGTACGGCCATGGCGGCGTTGTGGCCGCCGATGCCGCTCACCCCGCCGCCGCGGACCGTGCCCGCGCCACACCGGAACACATTGCGATGCTCGGTTCGCACGCCCCACCGCGCGGCCGGTTCCGGATCGTCGTCGGTGCGATACGGGAAACTCAGATCGCCGTGGAAGATATGCCCGCCCGGCAGTCCGATCTCGCGTTCGAGGTCCAGCGGGCTCCGGACCTCCAGACAGGGACGGCCCGCGGCGTCGGTGGCCAGCACGTCCCGAATCGGTTCGGCCAGAACCGCATCCAGCCGGGCGAGCGTCGCGTCGAGCACTTCCCGGGTGACGCGATCATGATCGTGTTCGAAAAGCCTTGCCGGAGTGTGTAATCCGAACAACGTCAAGGTGTGCATCCCGCGCGCGGCCGGTTCCGGCCCCAGGATCGACGGATCGGTGAGCGTGTGACAGTAGATCTCCGAGGGCGGGTGCGGCGGTGGTATCCCGGCCTCGGCGGCGCGATAGGCGCTCTCCAGCTCCGAATACGCCTCGGCGATATGAAATGTCCCGGCGAACGCCTGCCTCGGATCGATGTCTCCGCGCAGCCGGGGCAGGCGGTTCAGCAGCATATTCACCTTGAGCTGCGCGCCTTCCGGCTTCGGCGGCGCGGAATCGCCCAGCAGCCGGGCGGATTCGTATGGCGCGGCGTTCACCAGCAGGTAGCGCGCTGCGACCGTGCCACCCGAATAACGGATTTCCGCTGTGCGGCCGTCGGTTTCGACGGCGTGCACCGGGCTGTCCACCATGATCCGCGCGCCCGCGGCCCGCGCGGCCGCGGCGAGTGCGTCGGTCAGCGCGCCCATCCCGCCGATCGGAACGTCCCAGTCCCCGGTTCCGCCGCCGATCACGTGATAGAGAAAACAGCGGTTCTGGCGCAGCGCCGGATCGTGGGCGTGGGTGAAGGTGCCGATCAGCGCGTCGGTCAGCACGACCCCGCGCACCGTGTCATCGGTGAACGCGGTTTCGATCGTCTCGCCGAGCGGCCGTTCGAAGATCGCCTCCCAGGTCGCGGAGTCGTCGACGACCCGCTGCAATTCGCTCCGGGTCGGCAGCGGTTCGGTGAGCGTGGGGAACACGCGCCGCGCCAATCGGCCGGTCGTCCCGTAGAACCGCTGCCACGCCCGGAAATCGGCGTCGGAACCGGTGAGCCGGGCGAAACTCTCGCGCGTGCGGGACGAATCTCCCGTATCCACGAGCAGACCGGCGTCCGCGACCGGCGTGTAGGAGGAGATGCGCCGACGACGGGTGGCGAACCGCAGGCCCAGCTCCTCGACGATCCGCCGGGGCAGCAGGCTCACCAGATACGAATAGCGGGACAGCCGCGCGTCGAATCCCGGGAAGACCCGTTCGGACACGGCCGCGCCGCCGGTGTGCGGCCCGCGCTCGAGCAGCAGCACCGAACGCCCGGCCCGCGCCAGATACGCCGCCGCCACCAGCCCGTTGTGGCCGCCGCCGACGATCACCACGTCGTACGAGGTTCGCATCTGCCCTGGATATCACGAATCCGGCCGGAATCACCCCGGCTCGGGCGAGTCGGCGGCGGGCAACCGGGTCGCGAGCAGGTACCAGTGCCGGGTGCGCTCCTCCGGATCGGGTTCGCGCTGCATCCGCGCGACGACCGTGAAGCCGCGCGGGCACAGCAGTTCCGTCATCCCGTGCAGGGACCAGCGGTAGGAGGTGGTCACCCGGTGGTCGTGCGGCTGGACGGCGACCGACTCGTCGGCCGCGGCCTGGAATGCCATCAGCAGGTGCCCGCCCGGTCGCAGTACCCGCGCGAATTCGGCCAGCACGCCGGGTACCCGCTCCGGCGGCAGGTGGATGATGCTGTACCAGCTCACCACCCCGCTCATCGCGGCGTCGCCGAACGGGAGCCGTTCCATCGTGCCGATCCGGTAGTTCAGATCCGGACGATCGGCCCGGGCCAGCCGGATCATCTCCGGGGACAGGTCGACACCGGACACGTCCAGTCCGAGCGCGTCCAGATGCGTGGTGATCCGTCCGGGACCGCAGCCGACGTCGATCACGGGGCCGGGTCCGGCGGCCCGGACCAGATCGGCGAAGGCGCCCAGCATCGCGCGATCGAACGGCTGCGCGGCGAGCGCGTCGGCGAACAGGTCGGCGTACAGCTGCGCCACCTCGTCGTAGGCGCTCCTGGTGGTGGGGATATCGGGATGTTCGATGAGGTTCGGCTCGCTCACATGCGCAGCCTAGTGATCGGCACCGACACGCTCGCCGGTTCGGTGATCCTCGATCGGGAGCGAAACCGGCTGATCCACAACGGGTCTCGAGCCCTCGAACACGGGAAATGATCTTGCTTGACTTCCGGCCCGGGCGGCCTCAGTATGGCAAGGTCAGCACCTCGTAGGGTGCGGCTCCTGCATGAATAATGGCTACTGATCCCGGCCGCCGCGCACGCGCCGAGATCGACCGGGTCACCCGCGGCACGTGCGGGCCCTCGGTTGGCCGTCCATACCCGGAACATCTCGTGCACTGCCGAAACCCTGTCGAGCGGGTGGCCCCTTCGTATTTCGCGGTGGTACACCTCTGTGCTCACACGACCGGCGACGGCCTGCGTCCCGGCGATCGTAGTTCGGCAGTGAGGAGGTGAGGGACGAAATATGACATCAGTCGACAGTCCGTATCCGCATCAGTGTCCGGCTCGACAATGTAGGTTCCCTCGACCTGCCGCGGCCCGCATCCCTTGCGGCGGCTGACCTTCCGTGTAGTGGTCCGCCAAGACCCCGCATTCGGCTCACCGGCGCCCGCGGGCGCCGGGTGAGTCCTCCTCGCAAACCACATCATCGACCGGCGACCACGCCGCAGGAGACCTGAGCATCATGACGCAGCCCGTTATCGAAACCTTCCACCGCAACGACGCCCGAATGCTCGACACCGCCGAGGGTGTGCTGGTGGCCTTGCGCCGCTACAGTCCCGCCGAGGCGTTCGCCGAAATCCTCGACACCGCCCGCCGTCACCGCGTGCCCGCGCTGGGGCTGGCCCGCGCTCTGGTCGAACTAGCCGGGGCGGAACCGCCGGTCGACACCTCCGCCGCTTCCGCCGCCGCGGCCCGCACCGCCTGGGGGCACCTGCTGACTCGCCCGACCGCCGACGTGCCCACCCCCGCCTGACCCGGATCCGGTCCGGTTGATCTCGAGGCTGAACCGCTTGTCCGGCTCGGTGATTCGGTAGTTCCGAGCGTGGTCCGCGGGCCCGCCGCGGCCGAGGGCGCGGCGGCGCATGCGATCCTCGGGCAGAATTTTCCGCATGGAGACGCTCGGATCGCGCACCGTGTACACCAATCCGTGGCTCGAGGTCCGGGAGGACGACATCCGTCGCTCCGACGGATCCACCGGCATCTACGGCGTGGTCACCCGGCCGGATTTCGCCATGATCGTGCCCTGCGAGCAGGACAGCCTGCTCCTGGTCGAACAGTTCAGATATCCGCTCGGACAACGCTGCTGGGAGTTCCCGGCGGGCACCCTCCCCGACCGCGCGCCGGCCGATCCGGTCGATCTGGCCCACCGCGAACTCCGCGAGGAGACCGGCCTGCGCGCCGCCCGGATGACCTACCTCGGCCTTCTCGACACCGCGCCCGGCACGCTGAGCCAACGCGGCCGCATCTACCTCGCCACCGAGCTCACCCCGGGCGAACCCGAACGCGAACCCGAGGAACAGGACATGCGAACATCCTGGTTCACCCGCGAAACCATCGAGCGCATGATCCGCGACGGTGAGATCACCGACGCCCAAACCCTCGCCGCCTACACATTTCTGCTGCTGCACGAGCGAACCGGGCCGAGCGTGCCGTGAGTTTCGCTCGACGTCGCCGCCCACGCCCACCTCGGCCGGCCGAATTGCCGCGTCCCGGGCGGATTCAGCACCCACGAGAAAGGAGTATTCGTGTCCGCCTACGTGATTTCCGAGGTCGAGATCCTGGATGAGGAGGTTGCCGCACGCTACCGGGAGATCGCGGCCGAGTCGATCGCCGCGTACGGCGGCAGGTACCTGGCCAGGGGAGCCGAACCCGATGTGCCCGAGGGGAATCGGCCCGCGGCGATGCGAGTCGTGATCGTGGAATTCCCGTCGATGCGGCACTTGACCGACTGGTACGACTCGGCCGAATACGCGCCGGGACGGGCTCTGGCCGGTACGGCGCTGCGGCGTCGGCTGCTCTTCGTGCCCGGCGTGCCGGTGCGGCAATAATACTGTGGCACAGTGCGTTCGGCGCAGGGCCCGTCAGTAGTCGGCCGGGTGCAGGTAAGCCGGGACGCCGTGCGGTGCGGCGCGGGCGAGGATGGTTTCGGGACCGTCGCCGATGCGAGCGGTGAGGCGAAAGCCGTGGCGGTCGTCGGAATTGTTCTGTCCCTCGAACGCGATATACGCGAATCCGGCCTCCGGTGTGCTCGCCGCGGCGAGGCGGTCCAGCTCGGTGGCGACCGCGCGCCACTCGGCCGGATCGACGTACTGGCGCATCACCGAATGCCACACCACGGTCAGCGTGCCGGGGACCAGGTTCACCGGTGCGAGGAAATCCCTTGCGCCCGAGTCGATCACCTCGGCGGGGACCTGTTCGGCGATCCGCAGCGCGCCCATGAGGCGTTCCGCTCGCCCGGATTGGTCCGGCCAGAGATACGACCGCAGCGTCACGGCGCCGCGCTGGGTGAGCGGGTCCAGCGGGGCCGGGTCGCAGCCGCGCCGTTCGATGACGTCCAGTGTCGGATGACGGCGCACGGCCGCGGTCAGCCACTCGGGAATCGGTCCCCGCCAGGCGTCGCCGAGGTCGACCGGCGAGTCCGGCGGACCCCAAACGAGATCGCCGGCGCGCCAACGGAAATGGTCGGCGCGCAGATTGAGCCCGGCACTGCTGCCCAACTCGAGCAGCCGCACCGGCAGCGGTGTCGCATCGACCGCTGCCAGCAGTCCGGCGATCAGCGGCACCGCCCGCCCGGCCTCATTGGTCTGCGGTGCCCGCGGCGGGGTGTCCAACCAGGTCGCGATCCACGGGATCTGCTCGGCGACGACGGCGCGGAACGCGGGCCAGGTATCGGCGTCCGGTGGCACCGCCCGCGAGGTGGCGCTCGGGTAGTACCGGGCCAACTCGGGCGCCGCCCCGGACAGCACCAGCGCGTGTACCGCCGCCAGAAAGCGCAGCGGCGCAACCGAATCGCGCGGCGAGTCCTCGAATCCGGCCAGCGCCTTCGCGCACGGGCCGCCCTCGCCGATGTCCTGTGCGATGCCGGTCGCGAGCACAGCGTACAGCGGCGAATCGAGCTTGACGAAGACCTTCGTCTGGAACTCGAACTGGGAGATGAGCGTCACGGATCCACTGTGAATCACTGGTCGAGATGAATCAATATTGATTATCGTCAACGCATGGAGTGGATCGACGCGCGATCGGCGGCGGATCGGCTCGGCGTGAAGCCTGCGACGCTGTACGCCTACGTCAGCCGGGGCGTGCTGCGTCGGCGCTACGATCCGGACCGTCGGCGCAGCATGTTCGATCCGGCCGAGGTGGAGGAGCTGGCCCGGCGCGGCCGGCCGCGCCGCAAACCGGCACCGACCGAGATCGCCATCGAATCGCGGATCACCACGCTCGGCCGGGACCGCCCGTACTACCGCGGCCGCGACGCACTCGAACTGGCCGCCGAGCATCGGTTCGAGGAGGTCGCCGAATGGCTGTGGCGCGGTGAACTCGCTTCGGCCGGGCCGTGGCGGTGTCCGCCGGAAGCGGTCGCGGCCGCCCGCGCGGTACAGGCCGGACTGCCCGCCGGACTACTTCCGCTGGACCGTTTGCAAGTGGCGGTCACCGCGCTCGCGATCAGCGATCCGGGGCGTTTTCGGCGTGATCCGGCCGCGGTCGCGGCCATCGGCCGCACCCTGATCGCGGGAATGGTCGAGGCCCTGCCCGCGTTGAGCGAGCCTGTCGGGCAATCGGTCTCGGCGTTGCTCTGGTCGCGGCTGACTTCCCGGCCGCCATCCGGAGCGGCCGAGTTGCGGCTGATCGATACCGCGCTGATCCTGCTCGCCGATCACGAACTGGCCGCCTCGACCTTCGCCGCCCGCGTGGCCGCCTCGGTCCGAGCGGACCCCTACGCCGTGGTGGGCTGCGGCCTGGGCGTACTCGGCGGTCCGATGCACGGCGGCAGCTCACCGGCGGTGGAACGCATGCTCACCGAGATCTCCGAACCCGCCCGGGTCCCGCGTGCCATCGGTGACCGCCTGCGCCGCGGCGAACGCATTCCCGGTTTCGGTCACGCCGTCTACAAGAACGGCGACGCCCGCGGCACTCACCTGTGGAACATGGTGTATCCCATGGCTTCCGGCCACCCTGTCATCGCGACCGCCGAGGCCGTCCGCACCGAACTACGCACCCGGCGACTCCCGGAATTCAACTGCGACTTCCCGCTCGCGGTCCTCGGCATCGTCTTCGAGATGATCCCCGGCGCGGGCGAAACCGTTTTCGCTGTCGGCCGTACCGCTGGATGGCTGGCGCACGCGCTGGAGGAATACGCCTCGGGCGTCCTCATCCGGCCCCGGGCCATTACTCCGTCGACGCGTTGAAGTGGTTGGTGGGCAACAGATTCGAATCTACGACAGGTGTCGACGGTACGGGCGTAGCACGCGACTCCGCACCGGCCCGGTCCGCATCGCCGATGGGCGCCGGGAAAAGTGCGCACCGAAGTCATTGTGGTGCAGACGAATTCGGCTTTCGCTCGGCGTGCAGTACGGTGTCGCTCGTGTGGTGGGTGCCCGCCGGTGGGGGGCCGTGGGGGATCCCAGAAGTCCGCGTCCATTTTCCCTGCCTCGCTGATCGGATCGGTACCACCCAACCTGCCGCGTGGATGAATTCGGCAAACAACTTTGCGGAATCCGCAAATTATCTGCACCATCGGGGCATGAGCACGCTGTCCCGGGTCGAATCCGGCCAGCGCGAACCGGGTCTGGAACTGCTGGTTCCGCTGGCCCGCGCCTATCGAGTCCCACCCGACGAACTCGTCGGCGCACCCGCCAGTGGCGACCCGCGGGTGTTTCCGCGCCCGTTCACGCGCGACGGCATGGCCGTCATCCCCCTCACGCGTCGACCGGTGGGCTGCAAACCTTCGAACAGTCCTGGCCGCCCGAACGTCACGACCGCGAACCCGGCCCGTGCTCGCACGAGGGCTACCACTGGCTGTACGTCCTGGGCGGTCGCCTCCGCGTCATCCTCGGCGATCAGGATCTGGTCCAGTCCACCGGCGAGGTCGCCGAATTCGACACCCACCTGCCGCACTGGTTCGGCAATGCCGAACCACGCCCGGTCGAATTCCTGAGCCTCCCCGGGCCGCAAGGTGAGCGCTTCCGCATCCGGGCGCGCTACCGCCCCAACCGACGGGATCAGCCGAAGAAGTCCGTCAGCCGATCGACCAACAGTTCGGGCTGCTCCTCCGGAATGAAATGCCCACAGTCCGGGATCATTTCGAGCCGCATATCATCGGCCCGTCCTCGGTAGCTGTCCGGAATCCCTTCCGAGAGAGGGTCGTTCGCCCCGTTGAGGTGCAGCGTTGGAACTCGCAACCGGAGCCGGTGGCAGTTGCGCACGAAGTACGGGACCTCGTGCGCCATGACGTTGTGATTGAATTCGGCCGTGGCCCGGTACGCGGCCGGGGTCCGCATGCGCTGCTGATATGCCGCGATCTCCGCATGGGAGAAACGACCTCGGAATCGCCACGCACGCAGACTCCGGACGCTGAGCCAGTTCTGCAGTCGAAGCGAATTGCCTTGCAGGGCAAGTAGGTACACATGCCACGGGCGCAGGAAGACACCCGTTCCGAAACCGTCCGCCGTCCACGGATGTACGCCTGCCATCGCGACGAATCGCTCGAAGCGATCCGGCCGGTCCAGGCAGGCTCGATAACCGATGGCCAGACCCCAATCCCGCCCGGCTATCCGTGCTCGCGGCAGTTCCAGGTGGTCCATCAGATCGATCAGGTCCTGCGCCAGCCGCTCGAAGGTGTAGCCCGAACTGCTCCCCTCCGACCAGCCGAGTCCACGAATGTCCGGGCAGATCACCCGGTATCGCCGTGACAGCGGGCCGATGACGTGCCGCCATTCCCACCAGTGCTGCGGCCAGCCGTGTAGCAGGATCAGCGGCTCACCCGTCCCGGCCTCCGCGTAGTGGGTGCGCAGACCATCGATCCGGACGAAGCGATGCCGAACCTGGGCGTCGATGTCGGCTGAGAGCGCTTGTAGCGCAACGATTTCAGGATCTTCGAGTAGCGCCGTCACAGTATCTCCCCTTCGTCGGCCAACGCTACGACGATGCTAACATAAGTTTTAGAAGTAACTGCTGAATAATTTAGAACAAGGAGAACGGTGGCACGACGCTCCTACAACCAATATTGCGGGCTCTCGCGCAGCCTCGACCTCGTCGGCGAGCGCTGGACGCTGCTGATCGTGCGCGAGCTGATGTCCGGGCCGAAACGCTATTCCGACCTGGCCGACGCGCTGGACGGCATCGGCACCAGCCTGCTCGCGGCCCGCGTCAAACAGCTCGAACAGGACGGTTTGATCACCCGCAGGCAGCTGCCCCGCCCCGCCGCCTCGCAGGTCTACGACCTGACTCGGGCGGGCAGCGAACTCGCCGCCGCTCTCGTCCCGCTCGCCCTGTGGGGTTTGCGCCACGAATTCGACGAACCGCGACGTCCCGGGGAGAACTACCGCGCGGAATGGACCCTGGTCTTCCTCGCGACCCTGATCGATCCGGCCGCCACCACCGGTATCCGTGCGACGGTCCAGTTCCGCCTCGACGATTCCACCGCCGCGCTGAACATCGACGACGGCACGGTCCGCGTCGTACCGGGCGAAGCCGACCTCGCCGACGTCGTGGTGACCACCGACCTGCGTACTCTCGCGGCTCTCACTGCCGGGCCTGTCGCCCCCGGTCCGGCCGAGATCTCCGAGCGGATCCGGATCGAGGGCGACGCGGCATTGGCGCAGCGGTTGTGGGAACTGTTGTCCCGCAATGGGTTCGGCGGACTGCTCCGGTAGCGCTCGGATGTGGCCGGTGTCCGGAACCGCTCGGCCGCGTCAGCCGGAGAACCTGCTCGCGAGGTCTCGGAGCCTTTCCACGGCCTGGGCCACCTGGTCGCCGGTGATGTTCACGCCCGGCATCGGGCCGCGGCCGAGGCGCTCGACCTGGTCGGCGAACCGCAGGTACTCCGAGTGAGGATGTTCTCGGCAGGCGAGGCAGGTGAGGCCCAGGCCTACCCGCGAGCCATATCCACGAACCGGCTCAAATGCAGCTGGTGCGCAACGGTAATCGTGGCGGTCGGTCCGTTACGGTGCTTGCCGAGAATCAGGTCCGCTTCGCCCCCGCGCGGATCATCGCGCTCGAACGCATCGGGCCGGTGCAACAGGATAACCATATCCGCATCCTGCTCGAGCGATCCCGACTCGCGCAGGTCGGAGACCATGGGGCGCTTATCCGTTCGCTGCTCGGGACCACGGTTCAGCTGGGAGATCGCGACCACCGGGACCTCGAGTTCCTTCGCGAGAAGTTTGAGGCTTCGGGAGAATTCGGAGACTTCCTGCTGGCGGGATTCGACCTTCTTACCCGAGGTCATCAGCTGGAGGTAGTCGACAACCACCAGGCGCAGATCGTGACGTTGCTTGAGCCGCCGGGCTTTTGCGCGGATTTCCATCATGGTCAAGTTCGGCGAATCGTCCACGAACAGCGGCGCCTCGCTGATCTCGCTCATCCGCCGGGCCAACTTCGTCCAGTCGTCGTCGCTCATCCGGCCCGAACGCATATCGCCGAGTTTGATCCTCGCCTCCGCCGACAACAGGCGCATGACGATCTCGGTCTTACTCATTTCCAGCGAGAAGATGACGCTCGCCAGCCCGTGCTTCACCGAAGCGCTCCGCATGAAATCCAAGCCGAGCGTGGACTTTCCCACACCCGGCCGCGCCGCGACGATGATCATCTGGCCGGGGTGCAGGCCGTTGGTCACCTCGTCCAGCTCGGTGAAGCCGGTGGGGACGCCGAGGGAGATGCCGCCCCGGCTGGCGATGGAGTCGATCTCGTCCATCGTAGGTTGCAGGAGTTCTTCCAGGGGCAGGAAGTCCTCGCTGGAGCGGCGTTCGGTGACCTCGTAGATCTCGGCCTGGGCGCGGTCGACTACCTCGGCGACGTCCTGGCCGTCGGCGCCGGCGTAACCGAACTGGACGATGCGGGTGCCCGCCTCCACCAGCCGGCGCAGAATCGCCTTCTCCGCAACGATTTCCGCGTAGTAGGACGCGTTGGCCGCGGTGGGGACGGTCTGGGTGAGGGTGACCAGATACGGGGGGCCGCCGATGCGTTTGAGTTCACCGCGACGGTCCAGGGCGGCCGCCACGGTCACCGGGTCGGCCGGTTCCCCCCGGCCGTACAGATCCAGGATGGCGTCGTAGACGGCCTGATGGGCGGGACGGTAGAAATCGCCGGGACGGATGACCTCCACGACGTCGGCGATGGCGTCCTTGCTCAGCATCATGCCGCCGAGGACGGACTGCTCGGCCGCCATGTCGTTCGGTGGCTGCCGACCGAAATCCTCCCCCGGCGTCTCCGAGTACTCCGGGGTGCCGCGATCGTCGACGACTGCCACGAGACTCGACCGTCCTCTCTCATCACGCCCGGCGATAACGCTTTCGATGACCTGTTCTACCCCCGGGCACCGACATTTTCCCGGCCCCCACCGCGGGCCGCGCCGTCCCGGAAGACACCGTCGCGACGAGGCGCGGAGGCCGCGGGGCGGCACGGAGCAAACCGATGGTGCATGCTGCGAGGCCGAGGAGTGCGTGCGGGCCCGGGTACCGGATCACGACATCGGATCGAACCTATGGGACCAGACTGGGGATACCAAACCAGGCTGTGCACGCAGTTGTGGACAAACTGGGGATAGTTCACCTGCTGTTGTGCACCCCATGTGGAGTACCTGGGGAAAACTGGCTTGCGCTCAACATAATCGCAAGGTGAATCAGCGTTTTCGCAGTTACGCACATGTGGATTAATAAAGCGGCGGCGTGTCGTTCGAGATGAACAGCCGGGCGTGTCAGGTTAACAGCACACTCGTCGGCTATGACGCAGATCACAATACGGTCGGTCGGTTCGGCTGGTTATCCCCACCTTGTCCCGAATACGCCGAGGTCGGGCGGAAGATCGATCCCGAAAGCCGGGCCGTTCTCGGGGCGCAAATACAGCTAACGGCTGGTTAATCATGAGCCGGGCGCAGTGAAGCACGTTCGAAGACCGCCCTCGTACACCTGGTACGAAGGCGGCCTTCGAACGTTCATGCGCTCGTGCGCGAGATCACTCCGCGGCGTCGACCTGCAGGGTGAACTTGGCGGCCACATCCGGGTGCAGATGCACCACGACACCGTGCTTACCGGTGCTCTTGATGTGCGCCTTGGGCAGCTCGATGCTGCGCTTGTCCAGCACCGGGCCACCGGCGGCCTTGATGGCGCCCGCGACGTCGGCGGTGGTGACCGAGCCGAACAGCTTGCCGGTGCCCGCGGTCTTCACCGACAGCGACACCGACTCCAGGCCCTCGATGGCCTGCTTGAGCTCGTTGGCGTGGTCCAGGTCGCGCACCTTGCGCGCGTCCTGCGCGCGCCGGATGCCCGCGACCTGCTTCTCCGCGCCGCGGGTGGCGACGATCGCCAGACCGCGCGGAAGCAGGAAGTTGCGGCCGTAACCGTCCTTGACCTCTACGGTGTCGCCGGGTGCGCCGAGGTTGTCCACATCAGCGGTCAGAATCAGCTTCATTGTGTTCCTCCCGTTCTCAGCGAGCCGTGGACACGTACGGCAGCAGCGCCACTTCGCGCGAGTTCTTCACCGCAATGGCGATATCGCGCTGGTGCTGCACGCAGTTGCCGGTGACGCGGCGCGCGCGGATCTTGCCGCGGTCGCTCACGTACTTGCGCAGCAGCGTCGTGTCCTTGTAGTCGATGGCCGCGAACTTCTTGCCGTCCTTGGCAGCAGCCTTGCTTTCCTTGCAGAAGGCGCAAGCCTTCTTTTTCAGCACCTTTTCGCGTGCCGGTGCTTTGGCCATGGTCTCGTTCTCCGTATTGCCTGGGAGTCACATCCGTGACCCCGTATGAAAGCCGTTCTAGAACGGCGGTTCGTCGTCCATTGCGCCGCCCCCGAAGGAGCCGGCTGCGGGAGCGCTGCCCCACGGGTCGTCGCCGCCGGCGGCCTGCCCGCCGCGACCGCCGCCACCGTTGGAGCCGCCGAAGCCCCCACCACCACCGGAATTGGCATTGGAGTAGCCACCGCCGCCACCGCCGCGCGTGGTCCGGTTGACCTTCGCGGTGGCGTAGCGCAGCGAGGGGCCGATCTCGTCGACCTCGAGTTCCACGACCGTGCGCTTCTCGCCCTCGCGGGTCTCGTAGGAGCGCTGCTTCAGGCGACCGCTCACGATCACGCGCGAACCCCTGGTCAGCGACTCGGCCACGTTCTCGGCCGCCTCACGCCAGATGTTGCAGCGCAGGAACAGAGCCTCGCCGTCTTTCCATTCGTTCGCGTTTCGGTCGAACACGCGGGGGGTGGATGCGACGGTGAAATTCGCCACCGCGGCGCCCGCGGGCGTGAATCGAAGCTCGGGATCCGCCGTCAAATTGCCGATGACGGTGATGACCGTGTCGCCTGCCATGGTTCCTCCTGCTCTCCGGTGCGATCCGCGTATTCGCGTTGTTGTGCTAGAGCCTAGAGACAGGCACCGACGCAAACGAGTACGCG
The DNA here is from genome assembly GCF_059510335.1 of Nocardia sp. PLKS1-43. Classification (NCBI taxonomy): domain Bacteria; kingdom Bacillati; phylum Actinomycetota; class Actinomycetes; order Mycobacteriales; family Nocardiaceae; genus Nocardia; species Nocardia sp. PLKS1-43. Next base: position 701,883 of record NZ_JCAJZQ010000003.1, read on the forward strand.
GGGGACAGGGGTCTCTACTTCTTGTCGGCGCGCAGCACCTTGGTGCGCAGGACCGACTCGTTGAGTCCCAGCTGGCGGTCGAGCTCGCTCACGGTGGCAGGCTCGGCGGTCAGATCGACGACCGCGTAGATGCCTTCACTCTGCTTGGAGATTTCGTAGGCCAGCCGGCGGCGGCCCCAGATGTCGACCTTGTCGACCTTGCCGCCGTCGGACTTCACGACGTTCAGCATGGTGTCCAGGTTCGGACCGACGGTACGCTCATCCAGGCTCGGATCGAGGATGACCATCACTTCGTAATGACGCACGGGAACCCATCACCTCCTGTGGTCTTGGTGCGGCCACGGACGTTCCGTGGCAGGAGGGTCGTTGCGTCAGCAACCCGCCAAGGCTACATGAGCAGGTATTCGGTCGCGAAATCGATCTTCACGCTGAGCTGTCCGCGCGGAATTTGGGTACAGACACCTATCGTGGGTGTCATGTCGAATCGTCCGGAAACACGGGCGAACCTCCCGCGGCCGGGCCGGGCCGCCGCGGTGACGATGCTGTTGCTGTGCGCTGTGACGCTGCTGTTGGCCTATCTGAACAAGGCGCGATGCGCGGGGGCGCCCTTCGAATCGAACGGCCGCAGCGTGGCGTTCGATCACATCAAGGATGCGCGGGTCTGCTATTCCGATATCCAGTTCCTGTGGCTGGGCCGCGATATCAACGAACACGTATTTCCGTATCTCACCGGCGGAATCACCACCCACGGCGCGCTGACCGGCGGCGCGGTGGAATATCCGGTGCTGAGCGGACTGCTGATGTGGCTCGGCGCGGTGGGTGCGCACACCGACGCGGCCTTCCTGCTGCACTCGGCGCTGCTGCTGGCCCCCTTCGCATTGGCGACGGCGTGGATGCTGGGGCGGATGTCGGGAAAGGCGGCGCTGCTGTGGGCGGCCGGGCCGCCGCTGGTGCTGTACGCGTTCCACAACTGGGAGCTGCCGGTGGTGTGCACGGCGGTCGGCGCGGTGTACGTGGTCACCGCGTTGACCAGGTATTCGGTGCGGACCCGGGGTGTTCTCGCGGCGATTCTGCTGGGCATCGGCTTCTGCCTGAAGTTGTATCCCGGAATCTTCGTGCTGCCGTTGATGCTGCACGTCCTGGTCGGTGGCAGCGACGGTCTGGACGCGCTGCGCCATCGCAGCGCGCGACCGGTCGATTCCGGGCCGGACGAGAACGAGGGCGTACTGGCCCGGCTGACGCGGCGGTACGACGTGCGCGGCGCGGGCGCGGTGGCCGCGGCGGCGATCGGGACGGTGGTACTGATCAATCTGCCGTTCGTCCTGGCCGGATACCAGGGCTGGCGGGCGTCGTTCACCTTCCAGCAGTTGCGGCAGGCCGACATCACCACCAATTCGATCTGGTTCTGGGGACTGCGGCCGCTGTTCGGCGATGCGCCCGGCGCCGAGCGGTCTTTCCAGGACGTCGTGTCCGCGGCCTCGCCGATTCTGGTGGTGTGTTCGTTCGCGGTGGCGCTGTGGCTGGGCTGGCGGCGTTACCAGGCCAGCGGGCTGTTCCCGTGGGTCGGCGTGAGCGCCGCGATGCTGTGTGGATTCCTGCTGCTGCACAAGGTGCATTCGCCGCAGTACACGCTGTGGCTGATCCCGTTCCTGGTGCTGCTGGAGATCCCGTGGTCGGTGGTGATCGCGTATCTGCTGGCCGACGCGTCGCTCGGGATCGGGATCTTCCGCTACTTCTATGTGCTGAGCACGGGTTCCACCGCCGAGATGGAGAAGCATTTCGTGCTGTTCGGCGTGTGGGGCCGGGCCATGCTGCTGGTGTACCTGCTCTTCGCCTTCGTCTACGCACCGCTGCGCGGGCGTCGCGCGTCCGATTCCGCCGAGCCGCGTCCCAGCGACGAGCTGGTTCCGGTGTCGCCCTGAAAAGTTCGCCGCGCGCAACGGTTCCGGCGCGGGCGTCAGCGAACCGATGGTGCGGCGGCATACGCCGCGTGCGGCCGCAGGAAGGCGGGCAACCACGGAAGCAGCGGATCCGGTGCGCGGTCCAGGATTCCGCCGACCGGGTCATCGACCCCCTCGAGCCGCACCAGATCCTCGGCCGGGCGGTAGATCTGCCGAACGATCAGGGCGCACAACGCGATCACGGCGAGATCGCGCAGGAAGACCGTCCCGGTGAACCACTGCTCGGGTACGCCCTTGCGGTCCGTGCCCAGGTAGTAGTACATCCGGGGGAACCACACCAGCGCGTCGATCGTCATCCAGGTCAACAGGATTCGCCGATTCGGCAGTGCCAGCACCGCGAGCGGGACGAGCCACAGCGAATACTGCGGACTCCACACCTTGTTGGTGAGCAGGAACGCCGCGACCACCAGGAAGGCCAGCTGTGCCAGCCGGGGCCGGCGCGGCGCGGTGCAGGTGATGTAAGCGATTGCGGCACAGGCCAGTACGAACAGCAGCAGCGAGACCGTGTTCAGCGCCGAGGGCGTCTGCTCGGGGGCCAGCGTGCCGTCGAATCCCGTCCAGCCGGTGAACGAGGTGATCACGTTGTAGATCGAATCCGGATCGGCCTGCCGCTGGGTGTTGAGCCGGAAGAACTCCCACCAGCCGTTCGTGAACGGCACGGCGATGGGCAGATTCACCACGATCCAGCTGAGCGCGGCGGAGCCGACGGTGACACCCGCGGCGCGCAGCGGACTGATCCGGGCGCCCGCGAGGTATTCGGCCAACGCGTCGCGGAGGCCGGAATTCCTGCGGCGCAGCAACTCTCGTATGCCCGGGATGCGCTGGCGATCGGCGGTGCGCAGGCACAGCACCACGATCGGGCCGAGCAGCAGCAGCGGATACAGTTTCGCCGCACCGCCCAGGCCGAGCAGCACGCCCGCGAGGACCGGCCGGCGCCGCGCCCAGGCGAGCATTCCGGTGGCGGCGAATGCCGTTGCCAGCGCGTCGAAATTGGTGAACGCGTGCACCAGCACCAGCGGCGAGAGCGCCACCAGTGCGGCATCCCATACCCGCCGCCCGGCCAGTTGCGCCGACGCCCAGACCGTCACCAGCCAGGCCATCGCCAGACCGATCACAGCGACGTCGAAGTACACCACCACCGGCAGCGCACCGGGCAGCGGCAGCGAATCCCACACATTGGCCAGCTCCATCGAAATGTACTGGTAGAGACCGGAAAGCACGGGATATTCCATGTACCGGGTGTGCGGTTTGCCGTCCGAGCCGAATTCGGTCCAGCTCTTCTTGTACGGGAACGCGCCCTCGTCCAGGCGTTCGGCACCGTACAGCGGCACGGTGTCGGAGTAGCACATCGCCACGTACTGACGGCCGTTGTTCCAGTCCAGGGTCAGGCGGCCGTCGCCGGTGGTGGTCTGCTGGATGCACGCGGCCTTGCCGCCCCAGCTCAGCGCCAGCATGACCACCGCGAAGGCCAGCATGACCCGCAGCGGAGTCCAGAATCGGGACCGGCCGATGAGGGCGTGGTCGCCGACCGGTCCGCCGATCGCGGTGGACAGTTGCGAGGTCAGCGGATCGGTACGGCTGGGACGGTCACGCCAGGTCGCCGACCGGGGCTCGGCGTCCGGGGCCGGGGACGGGTATCGGTCTGGAGATGCCCGTATTTCCCCCCGGGGTCCCGGATGCGCCTTCGGCAATTGCTCCTCGAACACGCCGGCCGACGCTACCGGTTGCCCGGTGAGCTGTTCGAATTGCTATTGCCGTTGTTGCTCTCGCCGGGCACCGGTGTGCTGGGCCAGGTCCCGTCGGGCGCGACGGGCTGCCCGGACATCGGTCCCGAGTCGCTCGGCTGCTGTTGCTGCTGCTGCTGTTGCGGCTGACTCTGATTCTGGTGGATTCCCGGGATCGGGATGGTGACGCCCGGGAAGATCTCCACCTGCGACGGGGTGATCTCCACCGGCGGCGTGTACTGCTGAGTCGTCGAGGGCGGCGTGTACGGCGCGGAGTAGGACGGAACACCGGCCTGGCCGCCGATCGGATCCGGCTTCGGGAAATTCTCCTTCGGCGTGCCATCGAGCGCGCCGTCCATGGTGTCCTTCCAGATGTCCGAGGGCAGGGAGGAGCCGTACATGATTCCGCCGTTGGCCTTCTTCAGCGCCACGCCCTTCTCGGTACCGACCCACACCGCGGTCGAGAGCGAAGGGGTCAGGCCGATCATCCAGGCGTCGCGGTTCTGGCCGGTGTCACCGAGCTGGGTGGTACCGGTCTTGGACGCCGAGACGCGCCCGCCCGCCAGGTCGTGCTTGAACGAGGAGTGGGCGATGGGCTCCATCGCCGCGACCACGTTGTCGGCCACGGCCTTCGACACTCGCCGGTCGCCCGCGACCTGGCCGCGATCGAGCAGGACCTGACCATCGGCGGTGACGACCTTCTGCACGAAATGCGGCTTGTGGTAGACGCCCTCGGCGCCCAGCGTGGCGTACGCCGAGGCCATGTCGAGTGCGCGAACCTGGTACTGGCCCAGGATGATGCCGTCGTTGGGGCCCGAACCGTCCGGCTCGGTGAGGGTCTTGCCCACGCCCGGGATGGTGTCCGGGATGCCGAGTTTGTGCGCCATGGCGGCGATCTTCTCCGGGCCGTCGCCGCCCATGTCCAGCTCCATGCGGTAGAAGCTGGTGTTCAGCGAGCGCTTGAGCGCCTCGGCGATGGTGCAGACGCCACAGGTCTCACCCTCCGCGTTGGTGATCTTGATGCCGTGCACGTCCAGATCGGCACTGGAATACATGGTGGACAACGGTTTACCCAGCTCGAGGTTCTCGGCCAGGCCGAACACCTTGAACGTCGAACCGGTCATCAGGCCCGCGTTCGCGAAGTCGAAGCCCTGGCCGTTGTCGCCGCCGTAGTAGGCCTTGACGCCGCCGTCCTTCGGATCGACCGACACCACGGCCGTGCGGTCCTCGGGACGCTCACCCTTCATGTTCTTGGTCACCGAATCGACCGCTGCCTGTTGGGCTTTGGCATTGATGGTGGTCGTGATCTGCAGACCCTCGGTGTTGATCTGGGTGTCGCTGATCCCCGCCTCGGCAAGCTCGCTCATCACCTGGCGCTTGATCAGGCCGTTGGGGCCCGAATCGGGATCGTTCTTGTTGGTCGAGGTGGCCGCGCTCGAGGACAGCACGTTCGGGTACTTCATCGGCACGCGCTGCGCCTGGGGCAGATTGCCCATCGAGACCATGCCGTCCAGGACGTAGTTCCAACGCTGGACCGCACCCGCCTTGTTGTTCTCCGGGTCCAGGCCGTAGGGCTGGTTGATCGTCGCGGCCAGCATCGCGCCCTCTTCGACCGTGAGGTTCTGCACCTTCTTGCCGAAGTAGGCCTGCGCGGCCGCGTTGATTCCGAAGGTGCCGCGGCCGAACGGAATCGTGTTCAGGTACGCGGTGAGGATGTCGTCCTTGCTCCACTGCCGCGCCATCTTGGCCGAGATGACCAGCTCGTGCATCTTGCGGGTCAGCGAGTGCTGATTGCCGACCATGGCGTTCTTGACGTACTGCTGGGTGATGGTCGAACCACCGCCGGCGGTGGACTTGCCCATCAGGTTGTCGCGCACGGCGCGGGCGAAACCGGAGATGGAGAAGCCCGGGTTGGTGTAGAAGGACCGGTCCTCCGCGGCGATCACCGCGTTGCGCACGTGCGGCGGAATCTGATCGATCGTGACGTCGGTGCGGTTGCCTTGCGGCGGAACGATTTTGCCGATCGTCGTGGTGCCGTCGTCGGCGAGCATCGTGGCGACCTGATTGGTTTTGAGGTCGCCGGGCTGGGGTATGGAAACCGTCGAATAGGCGATCAGGAAGACCGCGCTGGGCACGACGATGCCCAGTGCCACCAGGACGTACAGCACGCGGCGGACGATCCGCCACGGTGATTTCCTCTTGCGGCCCTTGGGACCTCGTCCGCCGGGGCCGCCCGAGCCCGGGCCGTTGCGGCGCGGGGGCGGGCCCGGCGGCGGTGTGCCGCCGACGGTCCGGTTGGCGCCGGTGCGCGGCCGGGTGCTCTCGCCGGGGCGGGGACGAGTCGCGGTGCCGCCGCGTTGATTCCGGTTCGCCATCGCCTCGCCGAGGGTGCCGGGCGGAATCTTCTGGGTGGCGCCGGAGGAAGGGCCGGCGATCTTCTGCGTCGCGCCGCTGGCCGGGCCGGGCCGGGCTCCCGGTGCGGGCCGGCGTGGCGGCTGTCCGCCGGGACCGCGCGGGGCCTGTCCGCCCGGACCGCGGGGCGGCTGTCCGCCGGGACCCTGCGGTGCGCGCGCGTCGCCGGGCGGGCCGTTGCGTCGCGAGCCGGGACCGGGTGCCTGCCCGCCGGGACGGGCCGGTGGCAGTGGCCGTCCGCCCTGCGTCGGGTCCCCCGGACGCGGCGGGGGATATCCGCCGGGGCCGGATTGCGGTCCGCGGGTGCGGCCGCCGGACGGTCCATCGTCGTAGGGCGAAGTCACAGCTCGGATCTCCATAACTCGAAACGGTCCGGGTGGCGGTCGATCACAACCGCCGCTGGCCCGCCGAAGCGGGCCGCGGGCGCGATACACATCACTCGGCGGCGGTCCGACGGGTGCCGGTACGCCGACGCGTGGGCGCCGGTGCGTGCCCGAGCACATAGGACTGCACCAAATGGTTCCAGCTGCAACTGCGGCACACCTCGACCACGTGTACCGAGAACTCCTCGCGAGTCTCCGCCAGCCGGATCAGTTCCTCGGGCGTGCGGGCCGAGCCTGCGACCGGCCCGAGTCCGTCGCCGTAGACCCACGATACGAGAGTCAGCTGCTCTTTCCGGCAGATGGGGCAGGTGACATCACTGCCTCGTCCGTGGAACTTCGCCGCGCGCAGCAGATAGGGATTCGCATCGCAGACCTCGCTGACAGCCACGCGGCCCGCATAGACATCGGCCAGCAGCGACCGGCGCCGAAGCGCATAGTCCACTACCTGCCGCTGAATTCGCACGGCCTCCAGAGTAGCTGTGTCTGATTGCCCCCGCTCCGCTCCTGCCGGTTCACGACCCCTTCGAGGTTCGCCTCGTTCCGGGGTATTGGAACCGGGTGTGCGGGGGTATGCCGTCGGCCAGCGCTTTCGGTGCGGCCGGCGCGCGGCCCCGGAACTGCCGCGTCGCGATTCGATGTGTCGTGCCGACGTGTCGGCTACTATATCGGCGCGATATAGTTGGTCATTGCATCCACAGGTGCGGTCCGCATACGACAGTCAGGAGGTGAGGCCCGGTGCTCGAACTCGCGATTCTCGGGCTGCTCCTGGAAGCGCCCATGCACGGCTACGAGCTGCGCAAACGGCTCACCGGGTTGCTCGGGCCGTTCCGGGCGTTCTCCTACGGGTCGCTCTACCCGACGCTGCGGCGTATGCAGGCCGACGGGTTGATCGCCGAGGAGTCTCCGGCCGGTGCGGTGACCAGGCGGGCGCGGCGGGTCTACCAGCTGACCGAGCCCGGCCGGGAGCGGTTCAGCGAGCTGCTCGCCGATACCGGTCCGCAGAACTACACCGATGACGGGTTCGGCGTTCACCTGGCCTTTTTCGGCCGCACTCCCGCCGAGGCGCGGATGCGGATCCTGGAAGGCCGGCGCCGGCAGGTGGAAGAGCGCCGGGAGGGGCTGCGGGAGGCGATCAAGCGGGCCAGCGGGACCCTGGATCGCTACACCCGCCAGCTGCACCAGCTCGGCCTCGAATCAAGCGAGCGCGAAGTGCGCTGGCTCAACGAATTGATCGCCGCGGAGCAATCGATGAAGGCGGCACCACAGAAAGAGGGAAATACCGGCCATGAGTGATGTCAACACGGCTGCACAAGCGACCGGTGCGAGCGCCGGGTCCGAGATTCGCGTGGCCATCGTGGGTGTGGGCAACTGCGCCTCTTCGCTGGTCCAGGGCGTGCAGTACTACCAGGACGCGGACGAGACCGCGACCGTGCCCGGTCTGATGCACGTCAAGTTCGGCCCGTACCACGTCCGCGATGTGAAGTTCGTCGCCGCGTTCGACGTGGACGCCAAGAAGGTCGGCTTCGACCTGTCCGACGCGATCTTCGCCAGCGAGAACAACACCATCAAGATCTCCGACGTGCCGCCGACCGGGGTCTCGGTGCAGCGCGGCCCGACGCTGGACGGCATCGGCAAGTACTACGCCGAGACCATCGAGCTGTCCGAGGCCGAGCCGGTGAACGTCGTGCAGGCGCTGAAGGACGCGCAGGTCGACGTTCTCGTTTCCTACCTTCCGGTCGGTTCGGAAGAGGCCGACAAGTTCTATGCGCAATGTGCCATCGACGCCAATGTCGCATTCGTGAACGCGCTGCCGGTTTTCATCGCCTCGGATCCGGAATGGGCGCAGAAGTTCGCCGACGCCGGCGTCCCGATCGTCGGTGACGACATCAAGTCTCAGGTCGGCGCGACCATCACCCACCGCGTGATGGCCAAGCTGTTCGAGGACCGCGGCGTCCAGCTGGACCGCACCATGCAGCTCAACGTCGGCGGCAACATGGACTTCAAGAACATGCTCGAGCGCGAGCGTCTGGAGTCCAAGAAGATCTCCAAGACCCAGGCCGTCACCAGCAACCTGAAGAAGGAGCTGGGCGCCAACGACGTGCACATCGGCCCGTCGGACCACGTCGGCTGGCTGGATGACCGCAAGTGGGCGTACGTGCGCCTCGAGGGCCGCGCCTTCGGTGACGTGCCGCTGAACCTGGAGTACAAGCTCGAGGTGTGGGATTCGCCGAACTCGGCGGGGATCATCATCGATGCCGTGCGCGCGGCCAAGATCGCCAAGGACCGCGGCATCGGCGGACCGGTCATCCCGGCCTCGGCGTACTTGATGAAGTCCCCGCCGAAGCAGCTGGCCGACGATATCGCCCGCGCTCAGCTCGAGGCGTTCATCATCAACGCCTGAGCGGGATCGACGCCTGCTCGGACTCGAAAGTCGATGCGCCCCCGGATTGCCGGGGGCGCATCGTTTTTTTCACGATCCGCGTTTCCGCGTTGTGTATCCAGGTTTACACACCGAGCGTCGTCGCGCTGGCAGTACATTCGCTCGCCGCTCGGCAAGATGGTCATCACCTTGCCAATCAGAGCGAAACAACTTGGAGCACAACATGATCAGCAAGATCCGTCGCATCGCCACCGTCGCCGCGGCCACCGCCGCCATCGCCGGCGCGGGAGCCGGAATCGGTTCCGCCGCACCGATTGTCGCCGAGCCGGTGCACGCCACGGTCGTCCAGCCCGCGCACACCTGGTGGGGTGAGTCGTACTGCGGCTGGAACGACAACTTCAACTGGCACTACTACAACTTCTGCGACCGCTACGTGTGGCACGGCAGCCACCACCACGACTGGGAGAGCTACCGCGATCACCACCGCGGTTTCGACTTCGACTGGTTCCGCGGCCGCTGATCGCGAGCCGTCGCCCGGATGGCGGGCGCCCCGGCCGCGGCGCCGGGGCGCCCGCCTAGGAGCGGTCCGGAATCCAAGCGGCTCAGCAACTTCGAACCCGGATCGACATGCTGCGCCAATCCGCCACGGGATGACCATCGGCAAATCGCGGACCGGAGGCGAGGGCCGGGCGACCGGTGACAGGGCCGCGTGGAGCGGTAACGGGTGTGAGTACTGTGACGTGTGTTATCGCGAGTCCGGGGGTACTCGTAAGAGGATCAGCCGGGGGCGGCCGGGAAACGGTCCGGCCTGTCCCGTCCGGCTGTAGGACAAGGCCCGCTACCGCGTCATCGCGGCGGGTGCTGCGAGGCGGAGGGTAACGGTGATCGAGCTCGACCCCGGCGAGTCGTTCGCCGGTTACATCATCGACCGCAAACTCGGTGCGGGCGGCTGGGGCATCGTCTATCTGGCGCAGGATCCCCGGTTGCCCAGGGCGGTCGCCCTGAAACTGCTCGATCCGGCCAAGGCCGATCCGGAGGCTCGGCAGCGGTTCGAACGGGAGGGCGATTTCACCGCCGGCTTGGACCATCCCAATATCGTGACCATTTTCGACCGGGGCGTCACCGACGATATCCACTGGATCGCAATGCAATTCGTGCACGGTACCGATGCCGGCACGCTCGCCGAGGTCGAATTCGACCGCGCGTTGCGAATCGGTGCGCAGATCGCGGATGCCCTCGACTACGCGCATCGGGCCGGCGTGCTGCACCGGGACGTGAAACCGTCGAACTTCCTGCTCGCCGTGCCCGAGCCCGGCGGCACGGAACGTGCGCTGCTGACCGATTTCGGCATCGCCCGGTTGCGTGAGGTGACCACCGGTCTGACCAGAACCGGCTCGGTGACCGGGACCGCGGCCTACGTTTCGCCGGAACAGGTTTCCGGCGATCCGGTCGATCACCGGTCCGACCAGTATTCCCTGGCCTGCAGCCTGTTCGTGCTGCTGACCGGCCGGCCGCCGTTCCCGGTGACCAACGCGATCGCGCTGATGCACGCGCACGTCTACACCCCGCCGCTGTTGCCGGGCGAGCTGATGCCGCAGTTCGCCGCGCTGGATCCGGTTTTCGCCAAGGCCCTGGCCAAGGATCCGGCCGACCGTTTCTCCAGTTGCGCCGAATTCATCGCCGAGGTGCGCCGGATCCGGCCCGCGAGCAGCGATACCACGGCGATCTCCAAACCGGTGGAAACGCCCGGCCCCCAACGTGATTCGCGATTCGGCGGGATCTCCGCGCGCATGGCGCTGCCGGGAGCCGCCGCCGTGGCGGTCGTGCTCGCCGTGGTCCTCTACCTGGCCATGGGCACCGATCTGTTCGGTGGTTCGCGTACCACCGACGTCGCCACCGCGGTTTCACCCGGCAGCGCAACGGGATGGGATGCCAGGCATGCCCCTGCGGCACAGGCGTTTCCGGAACTCATCGGCGGCTTGAACGCCAACACCGGATGGCGCGGGGCGACCTGTCGGCAGAACGATCCGGGTTCCACCGAGGATCCGGCCGATCACGACTACGCGCGCATCTCCTGTCCCATCCCGATGGGGGACCAGGGCGAGAACCCGCTCGTGGTCGACATCATGGACCGCACCGGGTCGGCGCACGCGAAACTCGGTCTCGATCAACTGGTCTCGAAATTCTTCAACGAATGCGAACCGCGGCCGCAGCATCTGCCCCACCCGAGGCAGGCGCAGGCTCCGCTGGTCGTTACCTGCACCGGGACCGATTACGGCCGCGACACCACCCATCCGCCGGTGTGGACGTTCTTCCCCGATCCGGCCTACACCCGGTTCGTGATCGTGATGAGCTGGAAGGACCACACCATCGATCAGCTGCTCGACCAGTGGCGGCAGCTTCCGTTGGGCGGATAGCTCGGCAGCAGCGCCGGTATCCGGGCGGGATGCCGCGGCGTCGATCGGTGAGTAGGTTCGACGAGTGTTCAAAGTGAGAGCCCTCACCTGGGTGACGGCGGTGTCGCTGCCCGCGCTGGGGCTTTGGTTGCTCGTCGCCGATCCGATGCTCGACGCCCACTACGAACACCATGTGCAGCATTTCTGGCTGGTGCTGGCCGCGGCGGTACTGGCAACGGGGTTGGGCACCATCCTGTTTCGCGCCGCCCGCGCTCGTCGTGACGTCCGGTTGATCCTGGTCTCGCTGACGTTCCAGTTCTCCGCAGGGTTCCTCGCGCTGCACGCGATCGCCACGCCCGGGGTCATCCTGAACTCGCCCAATGCCGGTTTCGTGTACGCGGTGCCGATCGGGCTGACCCTCGGCGGGATCGCCGCACTGGCCTCGGCCGTCGAATACGGGCCGGAGGCGGTCGCGCGGCTGAATCGCTCGTCCTGGTTGCTTTCCGCATTGCCGGCACTGAGTTTCGTTGTCTGGTCGGCGCTTTCGCTGACCCGGCTGCCTCCCTTGAACGGAACGCCCAGTCCCACCGAATCTTCCGGCCCGCTGGTGGGCATCGCGGTCGTCGGCGCGCTGTGCTATCTGGGCGCGGCGATCGCGTACGCGTGGCGGTTCGTCCGTGGGCGCGCACTGCTGCTGCTCACCATCTGCACCACCTTCGTCCTGTTGATCGAGGCGCTGCTCGCGGTCGGGTTCGGGCGCAGCTGGCGGACCTCGTGGTGGGAATGGCATGTGCTGATGGTGGTGGCGTTCGCGCTGATCGCGGTCAGCACACATCTGCAGTTCCGCCGGGAGGGTTCGGCGCTGGGCCTGTTCGACAGCGTGACGTTGCGGCAGACCATGGCCTCGCTCGAACGCGACTACGCGCGAGCGCTCACCGAGATGGTCGGCATTCTGCGGGAGCGGGCCGCGAGCGGAGTGCCCGCGCAGGCGCCGTTGGGGCCGGTCGGGGTGCAGCTCTCGCGCCGGTTCGGGCTCACCGAACGGCAATTCGCGCTCTTGGCGCAGAACGCGCGGCTGTACGGGCAGCTGGACGAGCTGTTCCGGTCCTACATGTCTCCGGCGGTGGCGACCGAACTGCTCGCCGATCCCGCGCAGGCCGATCTCGGTGGCCGGATCGCGGAGGTCAGTGTGCTCATGGCGGACCTGTCCGGATTCACCCCGTTCGCGGAGAACACCGATCCCGCGGCGGTGGTGCAGATGCTGAACACCTATTACGGTGCGATCGTGCCGGTCATCCTGGGCGAGGGCGGGACGGTGGTGCAGTTCGTCGGCGACGCGGTGATGGCGGTGTTCAACGCGCCCATCCCGCAGCCCGATCACGCGTTGCGCGCCGCGCGCGCCGGACTGGGGTTGCAGTACGTCGTCGGGCGGATCGCCGCGGGACGTCCGGACTGGCCGCGTTTCCGGGTCGGGGTCAACTCCGGGCCCGCACTCGTGGGCAATGTCGGTGCCGAGCAGATGCGCAACTACACCGCGATCGGTGACACCACCAATCTCGCGGCGCGGCTGGAGGGGGTGGCCGAACCCGGCACGGTGGTGATCGGCTCCGCGACGTATGCGCAGCTCGGTTCCCGGGCCGTGGTGCGGACGCTGGGCGGGATCACCGTCAAGGGGCGGCGCGAGCCGGTCACCTGCTACGTCCTGGAGGGTCTGCGATGACGACCGAATTCGCGCTGCTGCGCGGTCTGACCGAGGGCGAGCGACGTCAGCTGCTCGCCTCGTGCACGCCCCGACGGTTCAAACGCCGCGAAATCCTGTGTCACGAGGGCGATCCCGGCGACACTCTGCATCTGGTCAAGAGCGGGCTGCTGCTGATCCGGGTGGCCACCCCGCTCGGCTATACCGCCACGCTGTCGGTGATCGGCCCCGGCGACGCATTCGGCGAACTGGCCCTGCTGAGCCCCGAGGCGAAACGCACCGCCACCGTGGAGGCCGCCGAGAACGCGGAAACGCTCAGCCTCAGCCGCGCCCAGCTGACCGCGTTGCGCGCGACGTATCCGGGAGTCGAGCGCATGCTCACCGACACCCTGGTCGAGCAGGTCCGCCGCCTGTCCGGAATGGTGCTCGAGGCCCTGTACCTGCCGGTCGAGGCCCGGGTGGTCCGGCGGCTGGTCAACCTCGCCCGCATCTACGGCGGCCCGGCCCCGATCGCCGAAATCCGGCTCACCCAGGACGATCTGGCGTCGATGGCCGGAACCACCCGTGTCACCGCCAACAAGATCCTGCGCGAACTCGAGGACCGCGGCATCGTCGAACTGCGCCGCGGCCGGATCGTCGTCACCGACCGCCGCGCCCTGGTAGCCGCCGCGAACGCCCATCATTGAGACCACCGCCTCGCGGGTTACAGGGCCTCTGAACGCCTGGCCGGCCGCCCACCCCGAAGACAGGCCACGAACAACCCAGGTTCCGCCCGCCCCGAATAACGCCCACCCCCAAGGCCGGGGCCCGCCCCGGTCCTGGACTGACCGGAGCGCCAGGAGCGAAGCGGGGGAGCGGAGGGAGCGGAGGGAGGGAAGGACCGGGGTTAATAGGGCCCCGGCCCCGCCGGAGCGAAGCGGAGGCCAAGGACACAGCCTCAGTCCAGGGAGACGAAGACCTCCACCGAGGCCGGGCCCGTGTACCGCTCGATCTCCGCGCTGTGCGAGCGGGTGATGGTGCCGGCGGCCTCGGCCTTGGCCACCTTCGCCCAGGCCGTGCGCAGCAGATCGTACGGCTTATCGGACACCACGAATTTGGCGTAGCGACCGGCCGGGATGCGGGTGAGCACGTCGCCGGTGTCGAGCTGGTCCAGAGCGGTGAGTTCGTAGCCCAGGACCGCGACCGCATGGTCGTTCTGGCCGACGTAGGCCGCCACGCGCTGCGCGTCCTTCTCCCGGGACAGGTATCTGTCCCAGGTGAAGTTGACCAGGTCAAGGTCGCGGGCGGCCACCTCGCGACCGGCCAGCGGAACGGTGAGCCCGCCGACGAGGCTCTCACCCAGGGTGACTATCTCGAAATCCATATTCGCGCCCTACTTCTCGCCGGTGACGTCGTCGGCCAGCGCAACGAACACCTCGACCGTGCGCCGATCCGGATAGTGCTCGAAATCGCCGGTGTAGGCGCGTACCAGCGCGCCCGCGGCCTCGAGATCCCAGACCGCCCGCCACACCGACACGATGGTGTCGCCCAGATCGTCCCCGCTGCGGACGAATCGCGCGAACCGGCCGCCCGGCACGCGCGCCAGCACGTCACCGGGTAACAGATCGTCGAGGCTCTGGCAGCGATAACCGACGATATGCGTCAGATATGAGCCGATCTCCGGAGCGTGATCGATGTACGCGCTCGCCGGAGGGCCCGGCAGATCGCGTTTGAGGTTGTGCCGCCAGGCCTCCTCGACCTTCAGCCGGCGCGGGCCTTCGACCGCCAGCGCCGGGCTGCGCAGCACCGTGCCCGCCACCAGCGTCTCGTGGCGCTCGACGATATTGAAATCCACCGGTGTCGCCCCTATGTCTAGTGCTGTGTTTCGGCCCCGGCTCCGCTGCGGCGGGGCTGGGCCCTATCAACCCGGTCCTTCCCTCCCTCCGCTCTCCCGCTTCGCTCCTGGCGCTCCGGTCGGTCCAGGACCGGGGCGGGCCCCAGCCGGGGTTCGGCGATGTCGGGTAGGCGGAAAACGGGTGACCTGGGGGTGTTCTGTCCCTGCTTTAGGTGATCCTATGCGTGTTGCGCGACTGGTCCGCAATGGGCCGGTCCACGGCAGTGTTGCCGATGCTTCCTGCGTTCCCCGAGCTTAGCCGGGGACACCGACATGGCGGCCGGAGATGGTCTCGACCTGGTAGCGATCCGTGAGACCCCGGCCGTCGCGGTGTCTCGGAACCGGTACGCGCGGACCGGGCGGTCCGCACCGAGCGGAGGATGTGCGCGCTCAGCCCGGGACCGGGACGTGCAGCCCGGGGAAGATCTCGACCTGGCGCGGCGGGGGCGGCGGCGCAGGTGCGGGAACCGGCACCGGAGCGGGCGCCGGAGCCGGCGCGTGGCGGCGGGGTGTGGTGGTGGCCGGTGGGGCGAGGATGTCGAACGGCCCGTGGGACTGCTCGGTGGACGGCGGCGTGGCGATGAACGGCCCCTGGGTTCCGTTCGGCGCGGCGGCGGGGAAGTGTTCGGCCGGCGTGCCGCCGAGTGCGCCGTCCATGGTTCGCTTCCAGATGTCCGAGGGCAGGCCCGCGCCGTAGATCGGCGCGCCGCCGGAGGTTCGGATGGCCTCGGATCCGGCCGTGCCGACCCATACCGCCGTCGACAGCGACGGAGTGAAGCCGACCATCCAGGCGTCCTTGTTGGCGCCGGTGTCGCCGAGCTGCGTGGTGCCGGTCTTGGCGGCCGCCGGGCGGCCCGCGAGGGCATGGCCGTTGGAGTATGCCGCGATCGGCAGCATCGCGGTTGTCGTCGTATCGGCGACCTGTGGCGAAATCCGTTGCTGCGCGGGAAGCTGATCCTTACCGGGAACGCCGCGATCCAGCAGCACCCGGCCGTCCCCCGCGACGACGCGCTGCACGATGAACGGCGTGTGGTACATCCCGGAATCCGCCACGGTCGCGTACGCCACGGCCATATCCAGCGGACGCACCGAATACACGCCCAGCACGATCGCCAGGGCGGGCGGCCCGCCGTTCTCGCTGAGCGTGCGACCCGCGACGCCCGGAATCTGCTCCGGAATGCCGGCCTGATGCGCCGCGTCGGCGATGGCCTGCGGGCCGACCGTCTCGGCGAGCCGGTAGAAGCTGGTGTTCAGCGACCGCTTGAACGCCTCGGCCAGCGAACAGGTACCGCAGGATTCACCTTCCACGTTCGTGACCGGGACGCCGTTCACCGTCACCGGCGCGCTGTCCAGCCGATACGACAGTGGAATCCCCTGCTGCAGTGCGGCCAGCACCGCGAAGGTCTTGAACGACGACCCGGTTTGCAGCGGCGCCTGCGCGAAATCGAAGCCGACCCCGTCGTCCCCGCCGTAGTAGGCGCGCAACGCCCCCGAACGCGGGTCGACCGACACCACCGCGCTGCGCAGTTGCGCGGGCTGCGAGCTCAGCGTGTCGTGCACGGCATCGAGCGCGGCCTGCTGGGCGCGCGGGTCGATGGTGGTGGTGATGCGCAGTGCGCCGGTGTCGATCTCCTGCTGACTGATTCCGGCGTTGCGTAATTCGGTCAGGACCTGGGTGCGGATGAGTCCGTTCGCGTTGTGCGCGGCCTCGTCGGTGAACGCGCTGACCGGAGCGATCTGCGGAAAGTCCAGCGCCGCACGGTCTTTCGCACGCAACTTGCCCATGCTGACCATGCCGTCGAGCACATAGTTCCAGCGTGCCCGCAGTTGCGGCAGATGTGTCTCCGGATCCAGCAGCGACGGCGTGCGGATCACCGAAGCCAGCACGGCCCCTTCCGCCAGGGTCAGCTCCGGCACCGGTTTGGCGAAGTACGCGCGCGCCGCGGCCGCGATCCCGTATGCGCCGCGTCCGTAGTAGATGGTGTTCAGATAGGCGGCGAGGATGTCGTCCTTACTCCACTGCCGCGCCATCTTCGCCGAGATGATCAGCTCGCGGACCTTGCGCGACATGGTGCGCTCGGAGCTCAGGAAGGCGTTCTTGACGTACTGCTGGGTGATCGTGGACCCGCCGCCGGCGTCGTCGTGCCCGAGCAGATTGTCCCGCGCCGCGCGCAGGAACGCCGAGGTGGAATATCCGGGATTGGTGTAGAAGTTCCGGTCCTCCGCCGACAGCACCGCGTCGCGCACCGGAACCGGCACCTGCGTCAGCGGCACCGGCGTCCGGTTGCCTTCCGGCGGAACGATTCTCGCCAGTACGGTGGTGCCGTCGTCGGCGGTGATGGTGGCGATCTGGTTGGACTGCACCGCGTCCGGCGGGGGCACCTGCGCACTCCAGTAGGCCAACGCCAGCAGCAACGCCGGAATCACGAAGAAGATCAGGAACAACGCCAGCGACAACCGCCGAATCCGCTGTCCCCGAGTCCGGCCGGATCGCTCGTGCGCCGGTTCGCCGCCCTCCGGCCTGCTGCGCCGCCGCGGCCGCCGCACCGGAGCCGCAGGCGGCCGGCGAACCCGTTCCGGAAGCTCATTCCACCCCGCGAGCGAGGGATAGGGCGCGGTCTTGCGCCGTCCTCGCCACCGCATACGGATCGAGCTCACGATCAACTCCTCGGACTACAAGAACAAGGTGATCGAACAACCGCACGGAACCACTCCCTCACCAGACTAAGAGCCGGTCCGGAATTCCGGCGGTGCGGGGCGGTGGCGGCAGCCTCCACGGGACCGTCCGCGAGCCGCGGCCTGCCTGTCCGGGAGTCTCGACCGAGCGGCTCCGTTCGTCAGGCGAGGTTTTCGATGCAGGTCGACAGGAGCGCGGCCAGGCGGCGGAGATCCGCGGCAGACAGATCAGCGGTCATGCGGTCGTCGGTGGCCATCACGATGGCGTCGGCCCGGTTCAGTTGGGAGCGGCCCGCTTCGGTGAGGGTGACCGGGCGCGAGCGGCCGGTGGCCGGCTGATCCGCGACGGTGACCAGGCCCGCCTGCCGCAGTCCGTTGAGGACGTCGCGCAGGGATTGGCGGGTCACGAAGGTGCGGCGGGCGAGTTCGGCGGCGGGGGCGCCGGGAACGTCGGCCAGCGCGCGCAGGACCGCGTACTGGGACATGGTCAGACCCAGCGGCCGCAGACGTTCCGCACAAGCGCGGTGGAACGTCTGCTGCGCCTGTTTGATCAGATAGCCGATCCGCCGGTCCACACCCTCTTGACTCATGACAGGAACCTTACACATAATCAGTCGTGTAAGGATCTTGACATCAATGGAGGCAGTGCCATGACCGCAACCACCACCATCGCGACCGACGCCCAGCTCACCACCCTGATCAACGTCTTCACCGTCCGGCCCGACCGGCAGCGCGCCCTGGTCGAGGCGTTGACCCGCGCCACCGACGAGGTGATGCGGCACGTCCCGGGCTTCATCTCCGCCAACATCCACGCCAGCGACGACGGCACCCGAGTGATCAACTACGCCCAGTGGCAATCCGCCGACGCCTACCGCGAGATGTTCGCCGACCTCTCCGCCCGAGCGCACATGAACGAGGCCGCCGCCCTGGCCGACCATTTCGACCCGCACCTGTTCACCGTGGAATCCATCCACCACTGCTGAACGTCCGCGGTGTGTTCGATATCGCCGGGTCCGATCCCGGCGGAACGGTTTTCGCCGGAACGCCGGTGCCGGCGGTGGTCACTGAATATCCCGAAGGGGAGCTAGCTCTTCACGCCGCCCGCGGTGAGGCCGGAGATGATGCGGCGCTGGAAGAGCAGGACCATGACGACCAGGGGGACGGTGACGATGACGCCCGCGGCCATGATCGCCGTGTACGGCTGGACCAGGGGGTCGTTGCCGGAGAAGCGGGCGATCGCGACGGTGACCGGTTCGGTCGCGTCGGAGGACAGCAGGCTGGACAGCAGGTATTCGTTCACCGCGGCGATGAAAGCCAGGATCGCGGTGGTGAACACCGCGGGTGCGGCCAGCGGCAGCATCACCAGGCGGAATGCCTGGAAACGCGAGGCGCCGTCGATCCGCGCGGCCTCCTCGAGCTCCCATGGCAGTTCGGCGAAGAACGAGGCCAGCACGTACACGGTCATCGGCAGGACGAAGGAGATGTTCGGGATGATCATCGCCTGGTAGTGCCCGAGCCAGCCGATATCGGTGAACAGCTGGAACAGCGGCGTCACCAGGACGACCACCGGGAACATCGACGCGCTCAGCACCAGCCCGGCGACCAGCGTCTTACCGCGGAAGGTGATGCGGGCCAACGCATATGCGGCCATCATGCCGATCAGCAGGGCGATCACCGTGGTGGCCGCGCCGATGACGACGCTGTTGGTCAGCGCCCGGCCGAAGTTGTTGCCGCGCTCGGTGTCGAACGCGTTCTGGAAGTTCTTCGTCGTCAGATGCGTCGGCCACGGGGTGTTGTCGAACGTGTAGCCCGGATCGCGGAAGGCGGTGACGGCCATCCAGTAGAACGGCCCCAGGCCCCACACCAGGATGATCAGTGCGCCGATATACGTACTCGCGGAACGCAATCGCCTGCTCAACGGCATCCGCGCCGTGACCGCCCGGGTGCTCTCCGGCGCGCTGACGGCAGCGGCGATTCCGGTGTCGCTCATCAGTGCGCCCTCCGCTGTTCTTCCTGTGTCGCAACCGCATTCGCGCCCAGCACCTTCACCAGCACGAACGCGACCGCGAAGATCAGCAGGAAGGTGATCACCGACAGTGCCGACGCGCTGTTGGCCCCCTGGCGCACCTGGTCGACGACCAGGATCGAGATGGTCCGGGTGTTGGCGTTGCCCTGCGTCATGATGGCGGGCAGATCGTACAGGCGCAGCGCGTCCATCGTGCGGAACAGGATCGCCACCAGCAGTGCGGGTTTGAGCAGCGGCAGGGTGATGTGGCGCAAGCGCTGCCACGCCGACGCGCCGTCCATTCGCGCGGCCTCGTACACGTCGGCCGGAATCACTTGCAGCCCGGCCAGAATCAGCAACGCCATGAACGGCGTCGTCTTCCACACGTCGGCGATGATCACCGCGAGGCGCGACCACCACGGATCGGTCTGCCACAGAATGTGTGTTCCGAGAACGCGATTCACCACGCCGTCGTACTGGAACATGAACTCCCACAGCCGCGCGGTCACCGCGGTCGGGATCGCCCACGGAATGAGCACCGCCGCCCGCAGCAGCGCGCGGCCCTTGAAGGTCTTGCCCATCACCGTCGCCATGCCCAGCCCGATGACCGCCTCGAGCGTCACTGTGATGACGGTGAACAGCACGGTCACCAGGATCGCGGCCCAGAACTGCGAGCCGAGATTGCCGGTCGGGCAGGTCTCGGTGCCGCCGGCGGGCAGCGTGCACTGCTGCAGCAGCCAGTGCGTGTAATTGCTGAACCCGGCACTGCCGCCGTTGACGAACATGCCCGTCGCCGGGTCGAGCCCGGAGTCCTTCTGGAAGGACATGATCACCGCGCGCACCACCGGGTATCCGATGACCACGGCCAGCGCCAGCAGCACCGGGGCCACGAACAACCAGGTGCGCCCCGATCCGGGCAGCTTGTTCAGTCCGCGAGCGACCCGCGACTTCCGGTCACCGATCGGTGCGCCGGTGCTGGTCGATGGTTCGCTCGCGGATTCGTCAACACGCGTGTACTCCGGCGTTCCCGAAGGATCTGACACCGTTCTTCTCTCCTACGGGACTCGGCTCGGCACAGGCGCTCTCGCGGTCAGGACCCGGCGGCCTGGATCCCCTTCTGCATACCGGTGATCGCGGCGTCGACCGTTTTCCGTCCGGTGATCGCAGCATAGGCGTTGTCCTGGATGGCCTTGGACACCGCCGGATAGAACGGCGTGACCGGCCGCGGCACGGCGCTGGCGATCGAATCCTTCAGCGTCGGCAGGTACGGGAACTTCGCGATCAGCGCCGGGTCGTCGTACAGCGAGGACCGCACTGGCGGATAGGCGCCCTCGGCCACGATGTGCTGGGCGTCCTCGCTGATCAGGAAGCGCAGGAAGTCCAGGGCGGTGGCCTTGTGCTTGGAGTACGCGCTGATGGCGGCGTTGTACCCACCGAGCGTGGAGGCGCCGATCCCGTCCTTGCCGGGCAGCGCGGCGACGCCGACCTCACCCTTGACCGCGGACGAATCGGCTTGGGCCACACCGTAGAAGTTCGGCCAGGTGCGCAGGAACAGCAATTTGCCCTGGGCGAAGGCGTTCTGGCTCTCGGGCTCCTCGAAGGAGATGGCCTCCTTGGGGATATCGCCCTTCTGGTACGCGTCGGTCAGCACCTGCAGACCCGCGCGGGCCTGTGGGCTGTCGATGGTGGGGGTCTTGCCGTCCGGCCCGACGAAGGTTCCGCCATAGGCGTTGATCACCTCGGCGGTATTCACCGTCAGACCCTCGTAGGGCGCGAACTGCCCTGCGTAGCAACCGACGTTGTGCTCCTTGGCGATATTGCAGTCGCCGAGCATCTCGGTCCACGTCTTCGGCGCGTTGGGCACCAGATCCTTGCGGTAGTACAGCAGGCCGCCGTTGGTGTTCAGCGGCGCGGCGTACAGGTTGCCCTTGTAGGTGGCGCTGGCCACCGTCGGCGAGAGCAGGGTGGAGGTGTCCAGCGCGAAGGAGTCCTTCAGCGGCTGGATCCAGCCCTTGGCCGCGAATTCCGCGGTCCAGGTGACGTCCAGGGCCAGCACGTCGTAGTCCGGCTGCTTGGCCTGCAGGTGCTGGGCCATGTCGTCGTGCTGCTGGGAGGCGTCGTTGGACTGTTCCTTGAAGGTGACCTTCTCGGTCGGGTGCGCGGCGTTCCAGCGATCGATGAGCTGTTTGACCGCACCGGTCTCCGAGGTGTCCTTACCCTCGACGTAGGTGATCGGGCCGCGCCCGCCGAGGTCCTGTGTGGTCGGGTTGTTGCCACTGCTGCTCGAACACCCGCTCGCGAGGGTCGCGGTGAGCAGTGCCGCCGAGGCGGCGGCCAGAGCGGCGCGGGAGGTCCGGGACGAGCGTCGTGACCTCACCTTGTTCAATGCCATCGATACTCCAGGGTCGAGACGAGCCGCAGCTGCCTTGGCGCGCACGGTGGAGCCGAGCGGCGGCGACGCGGAGCCGTGAGCGCCGGCACACTCAGCCGGTTGCACAAGGCAAGATACATTGTCCGCGGCCTGTCGTGTCGGTCGGTTCTCTATATTCTGGGTCGCGATGTCGACTCAGCCAACTCAGGACAAGTTGCTCACGCGTATCGGCGGACTGCTGCGGCAAGCGGAGTCGACCGACAACGAGCACGAGGCCGAAGCGTTCCTGGCCGCGGCGCAGCGCCTGGCGACCCGCTCGTCGATCGATCTGGCGGTGGCCCGCGCGCATGTGACGGGCCGTGAGCGCCGGGCGACGCCGGTGCAGCGGGTCATCGCGATCGGCGAGCCGGGTAAGCGCGGGCTGCGCACCTATGTGCAGCTGTTCGTCGCGATCGCCGCCGCCAACGATGTGCGCTGCGATGTGGCTCGCACCTCGACGCAGGTGTACGCGTACGGATTCGACTCCGATATCGCCTCCTGCGAGGCGTTGTACGCGAGTTTGCTGGTGCAGATGGTGCGTGCGTCGGATCTGTACATCAAGTCCGGGCAGTACCGGTCCGCGACGGTGGAGAAGGTCGTCGTCGAGAAACGCTACGGCCGCAAGGTGCAGCGGCAGGTGCGAGCCCCGGTCGCGGCCGTCACGGCCCGGCTGAACTTCCAGATGGCCTTCGCCGCGCGTGTCGGCCGCCGCCTGGCCGCGGTCAAGGCCGAGGTGGAGGCTCAGGTGCGGGACGAGCCGACCGCGGCCCCCGGTACCGCGATAGCCCTGCGCGACAAGGAACTCGAACTGACCAGCTTCTACACCCGCACCTCCGAGGCGCGCGGCACCTGGCGCGGACCGCAGGAGTCCGCCGGGTATTCGCCCGGCGCCCGGCGAGCCGGTGACCGTGCGGGACGGGCCGCCCGGCTGGGTTCCTCACCCGAACTCGGCGCGGCGCGTGGACAACTCGGCGGATGAGGCGGACCTATGGCCGGTTTCGTAACGGTGACGGGCTCGGTGCAGTTGCGCCGATGTCGTGAAGATGTCATGGATGGCCCGGACAGTGGGAGGTTCGATGCCGGACGCGGAGTGTGGTGAGCGGTGCTGTCGCGGCCGTACGCGTGATCGCGAGCCGCGGACGAGTCCGCCGCCGGTGCTGCCGGGAACCGGGCCCGAAGCGTGAGCGCGCGCGATGAGCAGCGCAGCCGTGTGTACGACGCCGAGGGATTGGTGCGGCGGATGTTCGACCGGGCGGACGAGGCCGGGTCGCGAACCGTGGAGTTGTACGGCTCGCAGATCACGTTGCCGGTGGAGCGGCGGTTCGCCTCGGTTGCCTCGGTGCAGAGCTACGCGGATCGGGTGCTGGCGCTGAATTGGGTTCGCGCGCAATGGGTTCGCGCGGGTGAGCCGGTGACGGTCCGGGCGCGCGCGGGGGCGTCGGCCGCGCACTACGAAACCGAGGGCGCGGTGCTCGCGGTTCCGCTGCACACCGGCGGAAGCGCCTGGGCGCTGCGGGAATTGGTGATTCTGCACGAGATCGCGCACCACCTGGACGAGCCGGGTGCGCAGCGCGCGCCGCACGGGCCGGAATTCTGTGCCCGATACCTCGAGCTGGTCGACGGCGTCATCGGACCGGAGGCCGCGCTGGTGCTGCGCACGTCGCTGCTGGGATGTGGTGCGCGGATCGGCTGACCGGGCCGTTCGGCAGCGGGACTCGGGGCAGCACGCCGTGGGCGGTCGCGGCATTCATACCCGGACTCGGTTGTAGTGTCGGCATCGACGTCGAATCGAGGGAGGCAATGTGCGCGCGTTCGTGTCACGTGTGGCTTTCTACGTTCTGTGCACCGTGATGTCTCCGCTGGTCGTGCTCGGTTATCTGGTGTGGATCAGCGCGACGGTCACCTCGGGCCGGTCCGGGGTGTCCGGCACCGCGCAGGGCCCGCTCAGCGCCCGGTTCTCCGAGCACAACTTCGGGACGCGGCCGGACATCGCGGCCGACCGGCTGCTTCGGGCGCTGCCCGGTGTCCCTAAACCTGCGTTGTTCCTGACCACCGCTCCGGTGTTCCTGGCGCATCGGCTGACCGGGTACGTGCCGCGGGCGTTCCGATACCCCTTCGAGGGCAAGGTTTCCCCGCAGTACGAGGCCGCCGCGCGTATCGGATTCTTCGATACGACCCTCGAGCGATATCTGCCCGAGGTCACGCAGTTCGTCATCCTCGGTGCGGGTTTCGACACCCGTGCCTACGGGCCGGCGCCCGATTCGCCGGTGCGTGTCTTCGAGGTCGATACCCCGCCGACCCAGACCGTCAAGCGCAAGGCTCTGGAGAAGGCCGGAATCGATTCCAGCAGAGTTACTTTCGTACCCGCCGACTTCGAGAAGGAGGACTGGCTCGACTGCCTGAGGAGGGCGGGCTTCGACCCGCGCGAGCGGACGCTGTTCCTCTGGGAGGGGGTGATCATGTATCTCGACCGCTCGGCCGTCGAGGACACCCTGCGCAAGATCGCCTCGACCGCTCCCGGCAGCCTGGTCGCATTCGACTACTTCACCAGCGAGCCGCTCGAATCGTCCTCGCTGTACTGGCGTTACGGCCGAGCCGCCACGGCGTCCGCGGGCGAGGAGTTGAAGTTCGGGGTCGACAGCACACCGCCCGTCCGCGACCGTCTCGCCGAGCTGCTCGGGTCATGCGGCCTCTCGCTCACCGAGCAGCGGACCCTCGGCGAGGAGTCCGGAAATCGCCGTGCCTGGGGCGGATTCGCGGTGGCATCGGTGGGTCAGGCCCCGTCGCTCAGGTGATGGGCAGCAGGCGCTGGACTCGGTCCAGGCGATCCCGCCACCATCGGGTGCGCTCCGGATCGGGATGCCGGAAACGTCGCAGGAGTCCGGGGTCCGGAGTCGGCGCGATGCGCGGGACGGGCAGGTATCCGTCGACCGGGCGGAGCGAATCGGTCACCGTATCGCCCTCGAAGAGGTTCACCGTCCCCAGTCCGCAGGCGAATTCGAGGTTCGGCAGGGCTCCGGCCAACGCGAGTTGGGCCGACAGTCCGACGCTGGTCTCCAACGCCGAGGAGACCACGCACGGTAGCCCGGCGGCCGCGGCCACCCGCAACGCGCGCCGAACTCCGCCCAGCGGAGTGCATTTCAGCACCGCGATATCCGCGGCACCGGCCACCGCGACCCGCAAGGGGTCCTCGGCCCGGCGGATGGATTCGTCGGCGGCGATCCGGACATCCACCTGCCGCCGCACCCGCGCCAACTCCTCGATGGTCCGGCAGGGCTGCTCGGCGTATTCCAAACCGCCTGCGGCCCTGTCGATCTGCGTCAGGTGATCGACAGCGGTATCGACATCCCACAGCGCGTTCGCATCCACCCGGATCGCCCCGCCGGGTCCGAGAGCCGAACGCACGGCCGCTACCCGCTCCAGATCCTCCGCCAGCGAATCGGGATGATCGGCGACCTTCACCTTCGCCGTCCGGCATCCCGACCCGGCGACCAGCGCATACGCCCGTTCCGCAGCCACCGCGGGCACAGTGCAATTCACCGCGATCCGGTCCCGCACCGGCTCCGGCCACCCCACCGTGACCTGCTCGACAGCGGTGGCCAACCACCCCGCCGCCTCCCGATCCCCGTACTCCGGAAACGCGCAGAACTCGCCCCACCCCAACGGCCCCTCGAAAACCATTCCCTCCCGCACCGTGATCCCCCGAAACCGATTCCGCATCGGAATCGCGTACACCTGCGCGGATTCGGGATCGATCAGCTCACCCATGCGCCCACCTGCCCCCGGCTGTGCGTCCACTGCTCTGGCTCACCGGCCCAGCCTAATCCCGGGCGTAATGCTATTTGCCCGGTGGTGGAACTCGACAGAGGGAACGAGCAGACGAACGTGCGGCTGAGGTCCAGGAGTTGCTGACTGCCGAGGGCAGCACCGCTCAGCAGGGCCGGTGGATCTGCTCGTTGCCGCGCCGGCGGTGGGGAGGGCCTACCGCACGATCGCGCAGACGACCGGGCAGCCGGTTCGCATGGTCATGGATTTGCCACGGTCGTGATGTGCCACCCCGGTGCCGCCGGGGCTCAGAGCCTTTCCAGGATCATGGCGTTGGCCAAACCGCCTGCCTCGCACATGGTTTGCAGGCCGTAGCGGGCGCCGCGTTCGCGCATGGCGTGCACCAGGGTGGTGGCCAGGCGGGCTCCGGATGCGCCGAGGGGGTGACCCAGGGCGATCGCGCCGCCGTGCACGTTGACCCGGCTCAGGTCGGCGCCGGTGTCGGCGGCCCAGGCCAGGACCACCGCGGCGAACGCCTCGTTGACTTCGAACAGGTCGATGTCGGCGAGTTGCAAACCGCTGCGCTCCAGCACCTTTCGTGTCGCCGGGATGACCGCGGTGAGCATCAGCAGCGGATCGTCGCCCGCGACGGCGAAGCTGTGCAGCCGGGCCAGCGGGGTCAGCCCCAGTTGAGCGGCCTTCTCGCTGGTCATGATGAGGACCGCGGCGCTGCCGTCGTTGATCTGGCTGGCGTTGGCGGCGGTGATGTTCCAGCCGATCTCCGGGAAGCGGGCGGCGTACTCGGGACTGTAGAAGGCCGGGCGCAACGCGCCGAGCGTCTCGAGCGTGCTGCCGACGCGAATACCCTCGTCGGTGGAAAGACCCTCCAGCGGAACGAGTTCCGCCTCGAAGGACCCGTTCTTGGTCGCAGCCGCGGCCTTCTCGTGACTCGCGAGCGAGAACTCGTCCAGCTCGGTACGCCCGATCTTCCACCGCGACGCGATCAATTCCGCGCTGATGCCCTGTGGCACAAGCCCTTCCGGATAGCGCTCGTTGAAGGCGACCCCGCCGATATCGGTGGCTCCGACCACGCTCGAACCCATCGGAACCCGGCTCATCGATTCCAGTCCGGCCGCCACCACGATGTCGTACGCACCGGAGATCACGCCCTGTGCGGCGAAGTGGATGGCCTGCTGACTGCTTCCGCACTGCCGGTCCACGGTCGTCGCGGGCACCGATTCGGGATATCCCGCGGCCAGGGCGGCGCGCCGGCTGATGTTGACGGACTGTTCGCCGACCTGAGTCACCACCCCGCCGATGACGTCGTCGATCAGCGCCGGATCGATACCGGTTCGCCGCACCACCTCCCGCAGGCTGTGGGCGAGCAGGTCCACCGGATGCACCCCGTGCAGCGCGCCGGTCGGCTTGCCCTTGCCGATCGGGGTCCGCACGGCCTCGACGATCACTGCGTCTCTCATGGCGATTCCTTCCGGCCGGCCGCGACGATGCGGTCTCGCTAAGTTGTTCTAAAGCCAGAGTAGGATGCTGACGATACTCACCACAAGTCAGAGTCGTATGATGTGTGTCATGTCTGCTGTACTCGAAGGCCCGTTACGTGATCTGCGCTCGTGGAAGCCGGAGGGATGTTCCGTCGTCAAGGCGCTGGACGTCATCGGCACCCGTTCGGCGATCCTGATCCTGCGCGAGGCCCTCTACGGCACCACGCGATTCGACGGTTTCGCCGAACGCGTCGGCATCACCGACGCCGCCGCGGCAGCGGCCCTGCGCAAACTCACCACCGCGGGCCTGCTGCGCAAGCAGCCGTACCGCGAGGAGGGCAAACGCACCCGCAACGAATACGTGCTCACCGAGATGGGCCGCGATGCGATCCCGGTCGTGCTCGCCCTGTGGCAGTGGGGCGATCAATATCTGCAGGGCGGGACCCCGCCGCTCGAGCGGGTGGAGAACGATACGAGCGAGCCGGTCCGGGTGGAGATCCGCAGCGCGGCCGGAAACGAGGTTCCGATGGACAATCTGCGGATCCGCCTGAACAAGCAGTGGCGGCGCGGCCGGACCCGCGAGCAGGGGCGGGCCCGGCCGGACGAAATCAGTTGAGCCGCTTACCGTCTTCGGGCGCGAAGAAGTAGACGTTCTCCGGATCCGCTGTGAGAGAGAGCTTGTCGCCCTTGGTCGGCGGGTTGCGCCAGTCGACTCGCGCAACGATGGATTCCTCTGCGCCCGAACCGTTCTCGTTCAGCGCCCGCCCGTAGACGTAGGCGTCCGAGCCGAGCTCCTCGACCACGTCCACCTCCATCGCGATGCCGTTGCCCGATTCGGTGAACTCGAGGTGTTCGGGGCGGATGCCGACCACGACCCGCCCGTTCACGGCATCGGCCACCGAGCGCGGCACCTGCAGCGCGTGACCGCCCAGCTGCGCGGCCCCGTCGGCGAGCGGGAGGGTGAACAGATTCATCGCGGGCGATCCCATGAATCCCGCGACGAACAGGTTCGCCGGGTTGCGGTAAAGATCGCGCGGGGTCGCGCACTGCTGCAACAGACCGTCCTTCAGCACCGCGACCCGGTCGCCCATCGTCATCGCCTCGACCTGGTCGTGCGTGACGTACACGGTGGTCGTGCCCAGCCGGCGCTGCAACTGCGCGATCTGGGTGCGGGTCTGCACGCGCAGTTTGGCGTCCAGATTCGACAGCGGCTCGTCCATCAGGAACACCTGCGGCTGTCGCACGATCGCCCGGCCCATCGCGACGCGCTGCCGCTGACCACCGGACAGCGCCTTGGGCTTGCGATCCAGGAACTGTTCCAGGTCCAGAAGTTTCGCGGCCTCGCGGACCCGCTGCTCCTTCTCCGCCTTGGCGACCTTCGCCATCTTCAGCGCGAAGCCCATGTTCTCCGCGACGGTCATATGCGGATAGAGCGCGTAGTTCTGGAACACCATCGCGATATCGCGCTGTTTGGGTTCGGCATTGGTGACATCGTTGTCGCCGATCAGGATCCGGCCGCCGTCGACGTCCTCGAGTCCGGCGAGCATGCGCAGCGAGGTCGATTTGCCGCAGCCGGACGGGCCGACCAGAACCAGGAATTCGCCGTCGGCGATCTCCAGATCCAGCGCGTCGACGGCGGGTTTGGCGGCGCCCGGATACACCCGGGTCGCGTGGTCGAAAGTGACCGTGGCCATCAGAAAACATCCCTTCACCGGCAGGAACGTGCCGGACGATCCGAGTAGAGGGTGGGCGCGGCGAACCGCTGAACGCATAGTACTGGGCAGGCGTCCACGGCGTGCCGGTTCGCTGTGGGCGTACCTGCTCGCCGGACATCGCGGATGTCCCGGCGGTAGCCTCTGAGAGGTCATTCGCAGTTGCTGAACGCTCACATCGAGGAGTGCATCAATGACCCGACCGGTTCGCATCGGAGTCCAGCTACAGCCGCAGCACGCACCCGAGTACAACCTCATCCGCGATGCCGTGCGCCGCGCGGAGGACGCCGGGGTGGACGTCGTGTTCAACTGGGATCACTTCTACCCGCTCTACGGCGACCCCGACGGGGCCCATTTCGAGTGCTGGACCATGCTCGGCGCGATCGCCGAGCAGACCGAGCGCGTCCAGCTCGGCGCGCTGGTCACCGGCGGCGGCTACCGCAATCCCGACCTGCTCGCCGATATGGCCCGCACCGTCGACCACATCTCCGGCGGACGCCTCATCCTGGGCATCGGCGCGGGCTGGTTCGAGAAGGACTACAACGAGTACGGCTACGAATTTGGTACCGCCGGAACACGTTTGGCGTTGCTCAAGGAGTACATGGAACGCTTGACCGCGCGCCTGGGCAAACTCAACCCGCAGCCGGTCCGCGATATCCCGATCCTGATCGGCGGCGGCGGTGAGCGCAAGACCCTGCGCCTGGTGGCCGAATACGCCGACATCTGGCATACCTTCGCCGATGTCGATGTCCTGGAACGCAAGTCGAAGATCCTCGCCGACCACTGCGGCGACGTGGGCACCGACCCGACCGCCATCGAACGCTCGGTGAACTGGCCCGGCGTCGAAGCGGCCCCCACCCTGGTCGCCGCCGGAGCAACCCTGTTCACCGTCGGCACCGGCGGCCCCGGCTACGACCTGAGCACCCTGGAAGAAGCCATCCGCTGGCGCGATGAATTCAACCCCGAGTCGGTCGCCGGAATCGCTTAGAGCCGCAACGGTATTCGAGTCCCTGTGGTGGCCGGGGACCGTTTCGCGCGGTCTCCGGCCACGCGCGCTGTCCCGGTGCGGTTCATCTCGGCGGCGGCTCGGGATCGGACGGCGGCGCGGAGTTCGGACCGCCCGCGGCGGTATCGGGCCGCGTGCCTTCGCGGCCGGCCGCGGCCGAGCCGGTGAGTTGCTCCCGTGCATATTCGGCGAAGGCGGTGACCAGGCGGTTTCGGGTATTGCGGCGGGTGGCGAGGACCACGTGGGCGGGATCTACGCCGCGCAGGGGTAGCGCGATGACGTCCGGCCGGAGGGCGGGGAATTGGCCGCCCGCGGTGATGACGATCGCCTCGCCGGCGGCGACGACTTCGAGTTTGTCCTCCAGGGCGTCGATGATCGGGCCGTCAGGGGCGGGGCGGCCGTCGGGACGCGGGTCCATCCGCCAGTAGGCGCTCCAGGCCGGGTTGGATCGGCGCAGCCGCGGGATGGGTTCGTCGGCTATGTCGTCGAGGGTCAGAAAGTCCTTGTGCGCCAAGCGATGATCGACGGGCAACAGAACGATGCGCGGTTCGGTGTAGAGGACGGTGACGTGTAGGCCCTCGGTCGGAAAGGGAAGTCGGGTGACCAGTGCGTCGACCCGGTGATCGAGGAGTGCGGCAGGGACATCGGTGATCTGCACGTGCTGTGCGCGCACCTCGGCGTCGGGATGACGGCGGCGCATCTCGCGCACGACAGGCGTGACGATCAGGTCCCCGGTGTAGCCGATCGTGACGTGACCGGACCCGTCTGCGGCGCGGGTCTGCGCTACGACCCGGCTCGCCGTGCGCAGCAGCGCTCTGGCCTGCGGCAGGAAGACCCGGCCCGCCTCGGTGAGCGCGGTGCCTCGTGGACCGCGATCCAGCAGCCGCGCGCCGAGTTGTTTTTCGAGCCGGTTGATCTGGCGGCTCAACGATGGTTGCGTGACGTGCAAGGCCTCGGCGGCGCGACCGAAATGCCCGTGCGCGGCGACGAGGGTGAAGCAGTGCACCAGCCGCAGGTCGAGTTCCACCGCGGGCGGGACGTCGGTCATGACCCCACAGTATCCCGGCCGTATCTCGCTCGCCGTCGGGTCGGCCGATGCCAGCTGCGGTGATGCGCGAAACGCAATACCTGATGCGAAAGATTCATTGGATTGCGCACCTCACCCGGCAGCACAGTGAAGCTGTCCGCTGACTCGAACTTCCTTGGAGGAACGCCCATGACGATCACCCCCGCCGTGGACACGGCACGCCGCGCGCTGGGACCGGTGGGCGTGAGCCTGCCGGTCTCCTTCACCAGCACCCCGTCCGCCGACGCACAGCGCGAGGCGGGCCGCCGCCTCGAGCAGGCCGGTTACGGCGCTCTGTGGACCAACGAGGTCATCGGCAAGGACGCCTTCACCCATCTGTCCGTGCTGCTCGCCGCGACCGAACGCCTGACAGTGGGGACCTGCGTGGCCAACATCTGGGCCCGCCCACCGCAGACCGCGCACGGTGCGGCGGCCTACCTCGCCCAGGCCTATCCGGACCGTTTCGTACTCGGCCTCGGCGTCGGCTACCCGCAGCAGGCCGAGAGCGTCGGCCGGTCGTTCGGTTCCCCGCTGACCACGATGCGCGATTACGTCGCCGGAATGAACGCCGAAACCTGGCCTCCCGCACCGGACACCGCGTATCCGCGCATTCTCGCGGCGAACGGCCCGAAGATGCTCGCCCTGGCCGGAGAGATCGCCGACGGCGCACTGCCCGCCGGACTCCCTCCCGAGCACACCGCACGGGCCAGGCGCACACTCGGCCCGGACAAACTGCTCGTAGTGGGTCTGTCCGTGGTGATCGACGACGACCTCGGCCGATCCCGCGACGCCGCGCGCCAGGTCGTCTCCACCTGGGCCGCCCGCCCGCCCTTTCGCGCCGCCGTAGCCGAATTCGGTTATGAGATAGCCGAAAACGCTACCGCCGACGATCGTGTGGTCGATGCGCTCGTCGCTCACGGCACACCCGATTCGATTACCTCGAAGATCGAGGAGCACCTCGCCGCGGGAGCCGACCACGTCACCCTGCTGCAACCGATCGGCACCGAATTCGCCTCCGGCATCGACCGATACGTCGACATAGCCCAGGCCGTGACCGGCCGCGCGCGAACTTCCCGGGCCTGAGCCCGGGCATCGCACTTTCCGGGGCTGTGCGCCCGGTCGTCACGATCACCGTGGGCGGGCGCGGTCGCCGTCCGCGCTAGGTTTCTCGCGGCTGGTTCGAGGAAACTGCCGTGCCCCGCGCAGGTTTTGTGCTCGGCTGGCCCAAGTCCGGGTTACCGGCAGCGCTTTGCGACGTTCGGTTGGTGTGAGTCTGGGTTGCTGGTTGCGTGTTTCGGTGTTCGGTTGGCGAGTCCGGGTTACCGGTCGCGTCCTGCGATGTTTGGCTGGTGCGAGTCCGGATTGCTGGCTGCGCTCTGGGACGTTCGGTTGGTGTGAGTCTGGGTTGCTGGTTGCGTGTTTCGGTGTTCGGTTGGCGAGTGCGGGTTACCGGTCGCGTCCTGCGATGTTCGTACCGTGTGAGTCTGTATTGCTGGCCGCGTGTTTCGAGGCTGCTGGTGCGAATGTGGGTTGCTGGCCGTGTGTTTCGAGGCTGCTGGTACGAGCACCGGTTACCGGCCGCGTCCCTCGACCGCCAATCCAGTTGCGCCCGTATGACAGTCATGCAATGCGGTGCGGGTATTCGGATCAGATGCTGCCCTTGCGTTCGACGACGAGGATTCGGGCCTCCGGTGCCGGGTGCGCGACGTGCTCGTCGCCGACCTCGGCATAACAGATACGGCCCGGGGACAGACGTTCGACTCGTTCCTCGGCGCCCTCGCGATAGTGCATGTCGACCGCGCCGTCCAGGACGACGAAGACTTCCGGGCCGTCGTTGACATGCCATTCGTAGGGTTGGTCGGTCCAGTGCAGCCGGATCGTCGCGGTGTCGATCTCGGCGATGTCGATGGCTCCCCAGGGGCGGTCCGCGGTGAAATCACCGGCCTCGAAGAAACGCATGCCTCGATCATGACACCGAATCCGGCACCGGACCGCCGACACGTCCGCTGCCTGCGGTAACAGGACTCCCAGCGGAGGGACGAGGGGTGACACGCGATCCGGTGACCGGGCGCGGCGGGGGCCCTCCGACGCTGTCGTCTCACCTCGTCGGATCTCGCCGTGCGGTGGTGGCGATACCGCACCGGGATGGTTGCCGGTCGCGGGCGGCGCGACCATGGCGGCCGGGACCAACGCCCGCTCGACCGAGCGCTAGGCGGAGATCGCGGCCTCCTCGGCGCGTGCGGCACGGGCGCGGGCGCGGCGGACCACCGCCATGGTGATGGCGATCAGCAGGCCGAATGTGACAGCCGTCATGACGGTGGACAACCACACCATGGTCGAGATGGGCAGGTGGTAGACGAGCACCACGCGGAGCGCGGCCTCGACGCACAGTCCCGCGCCCCAGATCAGGCTCAGGGCGTTGAGCACGCGCCGCATCCGCGGGCTGGTGCGGTACCGCTGCCGAAATGCCGCGGCGGCGTCGGCGGCCATGCCGCGTTGCGCGCTGACGTAGATCAGGGGCTTGCCGAATGCCGTGCTGATCAGGAAGGCCGCTCCGATCAGGGCGGTGGTGAAGGAGTCCTTGGCGACCGCGAAGCGGGCGTCGCCGGAGACGAAGGTCAGCCCCAGGCCGAGCACGAAACTCGCCAGGATCACCGAGGCGAAGGGATCGATCCGGCGTTTGCGCACGATCTCGGCTACCACGAACACGCCCGACAGCACCGTTCCGCCGCTGAGCGCGACCAGATCGCTCGCGCCGACGGCGTGCAGCCCGTAATAGGTCGCCATCGGCACTCCGGCGTCGCGGAGCAGCTGGCGTGCGAGTGCTTTGCGGTCCACCCCCGGTGCGGGTGCGGCGGTATCCGGGTCGCCTACCGGTTCGGCGGAACGATTCGACTCGGCTGGTGCGGTACCTGGGACGTTCTGTGCATCTGCGAATGCCATTGCGTGCGTGTCTTTCTCGATGTGATGGTCGCCGAATCTTCGCGCAGCCGGCGCTTCCCGGCGTCGCCCTCCGGATTTCGCGTTCGGACCACCCGTTCGCATCGGCGACGGGGTGGACACGGGTGGATGTGTACCCCTCCACCCATACCGCATAATCAGCCCGTCACGACGGGTGGTCGGGGTTACGCATTTTCCCGGACGTCGGCCCGGCACGCGGGTGCGAATCTCATGGCTTGTCCGGCCCGTTGTGGGCTCGGCCCGAGGACTCCGACGGGAACTGCTTCTGGGGCCTGGTTCACCTTGCAGCCGATACGGTTTGTGGCCCAGGGCCCTCCTGTCGCTTCCTAGCTGTCTAATTGCTATGTGCGGCACGTGCTGTCGTCTGTGAGCGGGGATTATTTCTAAAAACGGTGTGTGCGAGCATATTTGGGCATTCGTTCAGAGTGAAGATTTTGATTTCACATGCATTGCTGGGTGTTCCGGGGTCGGTTTTCGCGATAGGATTTCGAACATGAATTCGAACAGTGCGCCGACCGGAGGGCCCAACGCGGATGCGTTGCTGGCCGCTGTCGGTGAACTGGTCGAACAGGCGCTGACCCCGCTGTCCGATCGTGGAGTGGTGGAGTTGTTGCGCGGGGTCGAGCGTGCCGCGCGGCAATTGGTCGCGGTGCAGCATCGAGTGCTGATCGAGGTGGACTCCCGCTCGATTCCCGCGACTTCGGGCGCCAAGACGATCAAGCGATTCTTGATGGAGACGCTGCGGTTGTCGAACGTCGAGGCCGGTGCGCGGGTGCGTGCGGCGCAGCGGGTCGGGGTATTGGGCAACCTCGCCGGTGACGAACGCGAGCCGGAACTGCCGTGCACCGCAACAGCGTTGCGCTGTGGGGATATCTCGATCGAGCATGTGCGGGGCATCGCGGCGGTGATGGCCAGGGTGCCGCGTGCGGTCGAGGCCGCTGATCGTGCGGCGGCGGAGCAGATTCTGGCCGAGTTCGCCGTCACCGGATCTCCCGACGATGTCGGCAAGGTCGGTGAGAGCATCCTGGCGCATCTGGACCCGGACGGGCGGCTCACCGACGAGGCCGATCGCGCCCGGATGCGGGGCATCCGGATAGGGCGGCAGCGCGCGGACGGAATGTCGCCCATCAGCGGTGAGATCGATCCGACGTTGCGGGCTCTGCTGGATCCGGTGCTGGCCAAGTACGCGCGCCCCGGCGTAGCGAACCCGGAGGACCCGACGAGTCCCGGCGTCGATATCGACCGTGTTGATCCGCAGCTGATCACCGCTGCGGCGCAACGTGATACGCGTACCGCCGCGCAGCGCACCCACGACGCGCTCACGCTGCTGCTGCGATCGCTGGTGAACACCGACACGCTGGGCTCGCATCGCGGGATCCCGGTGACCACCGTGCTCACCATGCGGATCGAGGACGTGGAGCGGGCGTCCGGTGTGGCGACCACCGCGACCGGTGGCACCGTCGCGATTTCCGATGCGTTGCGGCTGGCCGAGCAATCACGCCCATACCTGGCGGTATTCGACCACGGCGGTCTACCACTGCATTTCGGCCGGATGCGGCGACTGGCTTCACCCGCACAACGACTCTCACTCATCGCGGCATTGAGCGGCTGCTCACGACCGGGCTGTGACGCGCCCGCATCACTGTGCGCTGTGCATCACGTGCGTGATTACCGTAAGGGCGGTCCGACCGATATCGAGAACCTGGTCCTGGCGTGCGATCACTGTCATTCACTGATCAACGACAGCGAGGCCGGCTGGAAGACCGTTGTCCTGGGTGACGATTCACAGTTCCCGGGCCGGACAGCATGGATCGCGCCGGACCATATCGACCCCACCGGTACTCCGCGAGTGAACCACCGCCACCGCGCGGGAGAACTCCTCGCGGAAGTCGTCGCGGGCATCCATGCTCGCTGGGAACGAGAACACGCCGCGGATCAGCATCGGTTGCGCGAGCGAAAACCCGGCGACACCGCGGCCTGACCCGGCGGGAGCCCCGCCGGGGTACTCGCGCGCACGGCATGGCGGTAGGTCCCGGGAGCCTGTCCTCGGTCCCGCCGGAATGCCCGGCTGAAGGCGGGCATCGAGGTGTAACCGACTGCGTGCGCGATGGTTTCGAGGGTGTCGTCGGTATCTCGGAGACGGATTGCGGCGAGGTTCATTCGCCAGCGGGTCAGGTAGCTGCCGGGAGTTTCGCCGGCGACGGTGCGGAATCGGCGGGCGAGGGTGGTGCGGGAGACCGAGAGTTCGGTGGCCAGCAGGTCGGTGGTCCAGGGTTTGGACGGGTCCTGGTGGAGTTTCGTCACCGCTACGCTCACCAGCGGGTCGTTCAGTACGCCGAGCCAAGAGCCCTTCTCCTGCACCGGGTTTCGGCACATCCAGACCCGGAGGAGCTGGATGAGCAGGATGTCGACCAGTCGGTTGAGCACGACCGCCCCGGCGATCTGCGGAACCGCCAGTTCCCGGGCCAGCAGGCGGACGGTGTCGTCCAGGCAGCTGCCGCCATTGTCCGCGCGGATGTGGACCATCTCCGGCAACGAGGCCAGCACCTGGGTGGAGACCACC
Organism: Nocardia sp. PLKS1-43; assembly: GCF_059510335.1. Lineage (NCBI taxonomy): Bacteria > Bacillati > Actinomycetota > Actinomycetes > Mycobacteriales > Nocardiaceae > Nocardia > Nocardia sp. PLKS1-43. The sequence goes on from NZ_JCAJZQ010000003.1 coordinate 738,374, forward strand.
GGGTCGTATTCGTAGGAGGCGCCCAGGATGTGCGTGCGGATCTCGCCCTCGCCGATGCGCAGCACACTCGCCTGCGCGCGGGCCTGCTCGGTCGTCGCGCAATCGCAGGAATACGCGACGGTGTCGACGGCGCTGCCCAGGGTGTGCTCGGAACCGGTCGGCAGCAGAACGACGTCGCCCGGCATCAACTGTTCGGCCTCGAGCCCGGGGACACGCAGCCACGCGGTGCCCGAGGTGACGGCGTAGAACACGGGACGGCCGATGTGCTGCCAGGTGGTCTTCCAGGTCTCGCCGGCCTCGATCCGCGCACCGGCCGCACCGCGAACTCCGGCGACGGTGAGCACGTCGGCGAGTAGATCCATGTACCCGAGAGTACCGATTCGCTCCGGTTGATGAAACAAATGGATATACTTCCGGCGTCTTCGGTCATCGTTTGTAGCGAATCGCGCGCATACAGTGGCAACCATGACAGAGGCTATCGACTTCGAGGCAATGAATCGCAAGGTCATCGAGGAGTTCCGCAGCACCGGCGGCAAGGGCTCGGGCATCTTCGCCGACGTGCCGCTGATCCTGGTGCATCACGTCGGCGCGAAGTCCGGGATCGAGCGGATCGCGCCGCTGGTCTACTACGGCGAGGGTGAGCGGCTGTTCATCTTCGGCAGTAAGGGCGGCTCCGACGAGAATCCGGCCTGGTACCACAATCTCGTGGCCAATCCGGAGACGACGGTGGAGGTCGGGACGGAGACCTTTCCGGTGACCGCGAAGGTTCTCAGCGGCGCCGAACGCGATGAGATCTACGCCAAGCAGTCCGCCGTGCAGCCGCAGTTCGCCGAGTACCAGAGCAAGACCACCCGGGTCATCCCGGTCATCGAGTTGGTGCGGGCCTGATCGAACTCCATCCGGCCCGCGACTCCCGAGATCGCGTCACCAGTCCGTACCGCGGAGTCCGCGATCGATGAAGCTGATCATCCACTCGTAACTGTCCCGTGGGTCGCCGGTCCAGTGGAATCCGCCGGAGGCCTGCAGGCTGGCGAATCCGTGGAAGGCGCAGCGCAGGGTGCGGACCGCGTGATCCATGTCCGGTTCGGGAATTCCGTAGCCGCGCAGCACGGCCGCGATCGAACCGATGACGCGCCCGCTGGACTCCAGTAACGGATCGTCCGGGCCGGTGAAGGCGGCGGCGTTGATCGCGTTGTAGCGGCCCGGGTGAGCGGCCACGAAATCGCCGAAGGCGTGGGCGAACGCGCGCAACGCCTCCGTGCCCGACCTGCCGTGCATCGCGTCGCGGATGAGGGCGTCGGCCTCGGCCATGGCCATGGCCGCGATATCGTGCTGCAACTCCGCCAGGCTCGCCACGTGCTTGTAGAGCGAAGGTGTTCGCACACCGAGCTTTTCGGCGAGCAACCCCATGCTGAGGTTGGCGAACCCGATCTCGTCGGCCAGTTCCGCACCCGCGCGCACGACCTCGGCCCGGCTCAATCCGGCCCTAGGCATGCTTTTGTCCGGCAAGGAATTTCAGGGTCAGCTCGGCCACCCGGTCGGCGGCGTCGGCGTGCGGGTAGTGCCCCGAGCCCTCGACCATGGCGACCCGGCCCAGCCCCTCGGGCATGAGGGCGACGACCGCCTCTGCCTCGGCCTTCGGATCGGCCCAGTCCGGATCCTCGGTGCCCATGATGATCAGGGCGGGGCACGAGATGTTCGCCAGCTGCGCGTGGGCGTCGGCAGGAGTGGACTTGCCGGTTTTCATGAAGTCCGCGAAACGGCCGGGCTCGCGGAGTTTCGCCGCGAGTGTGGCCATCGCCTCGGCGTGGTCGGCGGGCTTGTTCGGATAGGCGACATCCAGGTAGCTCATCCAGATGCCGAGGCTCTTGAACAGCTGGGTGCCGATCAGCCGGAGCCCGCCGCGCCGGTAGCGCTTGACGGTCAGCAGTGCGCCCAGGGGGAAGCTCTGATTCTTGGTGAACGGATCGAGTTCCACGACGGCGCTCACCGAATCGGGAGCCTGGGCCGCGGCGATGGTGGCCGCGCCGCCGGAGAGCGAATGGCCGATGATGACCGCCGGACCGCCCAGGTGCCGGATGAGTGCCAGCAGATCGCCGGCGACGTCGGTGCGGGAGATGGCGTCGCTGCCGTCGTGCGAGGTCCAGTTCATGCTCGATTCGCCGTGCCCGCGCATATCGGCGTTCGCGACCCGGTAACCCGCGTTTACCAGCAGCGGGACCAGGTGGCGGAAGGCGTTACGGTGATCGCCCATGCCGTGGGACAGCACGATCAGCGGCCCCTCGCCGGTCACGTCGTAGGCGATCTGTCCACCGTCGATGGTCAGGTACTCGGTCATGTCCACTCCTGCGGAGCTAGTAGCTAAAGCTTGTAGCCATAAAGCTAATCCAATTAGCCGAACCTGTCAACAGGTCGCTCGAATCAAGGTGATCGCAGAGGTTCCGCCCCGGCCCGCACGACCGCATGATGGCTGCCGTGCCCGACGTTCCGCGCCTGTTACGCCCGCCCGCGCCGGGTACCCGGCTAGTGTTTCCGGCTATGGCCCGTTTGTCCCGTTCGGTAATTCGCGCGCTGGTCACCGTGTTGTCCCTGGTGGCGGTGCTGTTCGTTGCCGGGTGCGGATCCAACGGCGGCAATTCGCCGGCGGGCCGCGATCTGTGCTCGCCGCCGGGGCAGGCCGCCGCCGCAGCCGCGCCGACGAATCTGGCGACCGGCGCGTCGGCGGGCGTGGACCGCTTCACCACTCCGACGACCGAACCGCTCGACCAGATCGACGTCACCAAGCTCGGCCTGCTGTCGCCGGGCGTGCTGAGCGTCGGCACGCTGTCCGACGCGCCGCCGAGTATCTGCGTGAACTCCAAGGGGCAGTTCACCGGATTCGACAACGAGCTGTTGCGGGCGATCGGCGCGAAACTCGGTCTGCGCGTGCAGTTCTCCGGAACGGAGTTCTCGGGTCTGCTGGCACAGGTGGCGAATCGGCGTTTCGATGTCGGGTCGTCGAGCATCACCACCACCGACGAGCGCCGCAAACTGGTGGATTTCACCAATGGTTACGACTTCGGGTACTTCTCCCTGGTGGTGCCGAACGGCAGTGCGCTGCACGGCTTCTCGGACCTGGGCCCCAATGTGCGAATCGGTGTGGTGCAGGGCACGGTGCAGGACGAGTACGTGGTGAACACGCTGCACCTGGACCCGGTGAAATTCCCGGACTACAACACCGCCTACGCGAATCTGAAGACCGGGCAGATCGATGCCTGGGTGGCGCCCTCGGCGCAGGCCACCGGTGCGGTCAAGCCAGGGGATTCGACCTCGATCGTGCAGAACACGTTCAGCCTGGACAACTTCACCGCATGGGCCGTGCGGCCGGGTAATCAACCGCTGATCGACGCGCTCAACTCGGGGCTCGACGCGGTCATCGCGGACGGCACCTACGCCAAGCTGTATTCCGACTGGGAGCCGCGGCCGTTCCCGCCGGGCTGGAAGCCCGGCTCGAAGGCGGCCCCGGCACCGCAGCTGCCGGATTTCGCGAAGATCGCCGCGGAACACCACGCCGCGAATACGGCCCAGGCCGCGCCGAAGTCGACGCTGCGGCAGTTGCGCGATACGTTCTTCGACTGGTCGTTGTACCGCAAGGCATTCCCGGACCTGTTCGAGACCGGCCTGCCCAATACGCTTGTCCTGGCATTGGTTTCGGGTGTGCTCGGCACGATCATCGGCATGTTGCTGGCCGTCGCGGGTATCTCCCGGACACGCTGGTTACGTTGGCCGGCAAGGATTTACACGGATATCTTCCGCGGTCTTCCCGCCGTGGTGATCATCCTGGTCATCGGTCTCGGCATCGGTCCGGTGGTCAAGAATCTGACCGGCGGCAACCCTTACTGGCTCGGCGCGGTCGCGCTGGCGCTGCTGGCCTCGGCGTATATCGGTGAGATCTTCCGGTCCGGGATCCAGTCCGTGGAGGCCGGGCAGATGGAAGCCGCCCGCGCCATCGGATTCGGTTACCGGCAGTCGATGACGCTGGTGGTGATACCGCAGGGTGTCCGAAGAGTGTTGCCCGCGTTGATGAATCAGTTCATCGCGCTGATCAAGGACTCCTCGCTGATCTACTTCCTCGGGCTGCTCGCGACACAGCGCGAATTGTTCGCGGTCGGAAGGGATCTCAATGCCCAGACGGGCAATCTGTCGCCACTGGTCGCCGCGGGTCTGGTGTATCTGCTGCTCACGATTCCGCTGACGCATCTGGTCAACTACATCGACCGGCGGTTGCGCACCGGGCGTGCGGAAAAGGCCGACGGCCCGGTCGAACCCGTCGAGCAATCCGTCACCACGGAAGGGCGCTGAGCGTGAGCCACCGCAACGAGATCGAGGGCACCGGCGACGAGCAGTCCGGTGCGGGCGAAGCCCGGGCCAGCTCCTCGCTCACCGGGACCGGCCTGCACCTGACCCTGGGCGGCAACCAGGTACTGCGCGGGGTCGACATCCACGTCGACGCCGGGAAGACCACCACCGTCATCGGTCCCTCGGGCTCGGGCAAATCCACCCTGCTGCGGGTGCTGAACCGGCTGCACGAACCGGATTCGGGCGATGTGCTGATCGACGGCGTGTCGGTACTGCGCGAGGATCCGGACCGGCTGCGGCAGCGCATCGGAATGGTTTTCCAGCACTTCAACCTGTTCCCGCACATGAGCGTTCTGGACAATGTCGCGCTCGGCCCGCGCAAGTTGCGCGGACTTTCCCGGGAGGCGGCTCGCGCGGTCGCCCTGGACCAGCTGGAGGCCGTCGGCCTGGCCGCCCGCGCCAACACCCGCCCGGCGAATCTGTCCGGCGGGCAACAACAACGCGTCGCCATCGCCCGCGCCCTGGCGATGAAACCGGAACTCATGCTGTTCGACGAGGCCACCTCGGCCCTGGACCCGGAACTGGTCAAGGGCGTCCTGGCGCTCATGGCGGATCTGGCCTCGGGCGGTATGACGATGATCGTCGTGACGCACGAAATGGGTTTCGCCCGTTCTGTTTCCGACAGTGTCATGTTCATGGACCAGGGGCAGCTCGTCGAATCCGGTTCACCCGACCGGGTATTCGACGATGCTCGAACCCCGCGCCTGCGGCAGTTCCTCTCCCAGGTGCTGTGACTCGGCTACCGCCATTGCTGCGGGCGGGCTACATATTGGCGTACTGGCCGAAATCGCCCTGGGCGCCGCTGTAGACGTTGACGTCCGTGGGTCCCGCGATACCCGGGATGGTGCCGGAATCGGTTGTCTGCCAGAAGGTCCAGGTGGGCCAGCCGCCCGGGATATCGGGCTGCGCCTTGCCGCTGTAATCGGCGATCCACAGCGGATAGCGGGTGAATTGACTCGAATTCGCCATCGCTGTGCGCCAGAAGCGGGGATAGGTGTAGATGATCGGAAGGCGTCCGGTGAGGGACTGCACCGTATCGAGGTAGCGGTGCGTCCAGTTGATGAGCGCGGCCGGCGGCAGCCCGCCGGAATTCTCGATATCCAGCACCGGCGGCAGGTCGAGCGTGCCGTTCTGCCCCAGCACCACCGTCGAGTACAGCGCGGCCTGCGGTTCGGGCGGCAGATTGGGGCGGGCGTAGTGGTAGGTGCCGCGGGCGACTCCGGCCGCGCGCATCAGCAGGCTGTCCGGGACGAAGTACGGGTTGACGTAGCTCAACCCCTCGGTTGCCTTCAGCATGGCGAAGGCGTTGCCCGAGCCGCGTACGGCGAACCAATTGATCAACCGGCCGTCCACGTGCTGCCACGACGAGACGTCCGGGCCGGTCGGTGCGGCGATCGCCGGACCGGTTGCCGACAGTGTGCCAACTGCGGCAATCGCCGACAGTGACAGAAGTGCGCGACGAACATGGGGATGAGCCGTGATGCGTCGATACATGGTCAAAAGGGTAAGCGGAGGGCGCTCTACTGGCCAGGGGCAGCACCGTGTCTTGTGAGAGAGGATTGCCTGAGATGTGCTGTTTTGGGTCGAATTCCAGAAAATGGCCGATTCAGCCGAGCCAGTCCAACACCGATGCGGCGGTCCAGGACTGCTGCATACTGCCCAGCGGCGCACCGCTGAACGGGTCGTAATACTCCGCGAAACTGCCGTCGGCGGCCTGTCGCAGACCCTCCGCCCGCAGCATGAACGCCCGCTCGGCCCAGCCCCGGCGAGCGAAGACCCAGCAGAACAGCCAGCTCATCACAGGCCAGACCGGACCGCGCCAATATTCGGCGCGGCGGAAATCCCTGGATACCGGCGAGGTGGACGGCGGCAGCGCGTAGCGCAGGTCCGGATGTCCGCAATAGCGGGGACCCTCGAACAGGCGCAGCAGGCTGCGTTCGGCCTCACGGGGTAGTCCGCCGCACAGCAGCGGTGCGAACACGGCCAGGGTCTCGGTGTTGATCCAGGAGCCCAGCCGCAGGTCGTAGTCCCGTGCGGCGCCCGAGCGCGGATCGGTCGTCGCGATCACGCCCGCGCGGAAGTAGGCGGCCCATTCGTAGAGTTCGCGCACATCGGCGCGGGGCAGCCGGTAATCCTCACCGATCTCGGCGAGAACCTCACAGGCCAGCACGTAGATCGCGGTGACGAATACGTCCTCCACAGCGAAACTCAGCGCGGACGCCTCTTGAAAATCGTCGTATCCACATCGGCGCATCTGCTCGACCAGCCACAGATAGCGGTCGTACTCGCGATCGGTGGGCCGCTGGGCCGGGTCCACCAGCGTGTTGTCCGCGCGCTCGTACGGCGGCAGATCGCCCGGGACGACGTTCTCGTAGGCGCGATCCCAGCGCGGCGAATTGTCCATTCCGGACTCCCAGCCGTGATAGATGGTGATCCGCCCGTTCTGCTTGGGATCGCGCGCGTGCGCCAGCCAGCGATGCCAGCGCATCAGGTCCGGCCAGCGCCGATTCAGGAATTCCTCGGCGGCCGCGCGGGTGCTGCGCCCGTGCCGGCGCGAATGGTCGAGGATGCGCTGCACCGCGATGGCGTGTACGGGCGGCTGGGTGATGCCGGAGGTGTCCGGGCCGTCGGGGGCGTTGGCGGCGAGTTTCCGGCACTCCCAGCGCGCCGGGCCCGGGAAATAGCCGTCCACACCGTTGGCGAACACGATGTGCGGGATCATGCCGTTCTTCCACTGCGCGGAGAGCAGCGTGTCGAGTTCGACCACGGCTCGTTCCACACTCAGCGGGGCGAGTCCGACCGCGACGAACGCGGCGTCCCAGCTCCACATGTGTGGATACAGGCGAGGTGCGGCGCTGGTCATCGTCCCCAGATCGTTACCGCGCAGCAGGTACGCGGCACGGGCTGCCAGCTGTGTGGGGGTGAAACCGGGCCCGTTCATCCCCCTATTCTGCGACGACACCTTCAGATATGCGCGTTGCGCGTCCCGGCCGGGCTGCGGCCGGTTCATGAGCGGCTCGTGGTCGGCGATACGGTACTCACCGGAGTCCTTCGGTTCATGAGTTGCGGTGGAGAATGATTACCGTAGGCGAATGATCGCGCACACTGCCGAGACGACCAAGCCGACCGCTCTGATCACCGGCGCCAGCCGGGGCCTGGGCGCGGCGATCGCCCGCGAACTCGCCCCCGCGCACCACCTGCTGCTCGGCGCGCGCACGGCCGGGGCGCTCACGGGGATCACGGCGGAACTGCCCGGAAACACCCCGTGGCCGGTTGAGTTGACCGACTACGAGGCCGTCGCCGGGGCCTGCGCCCCGATCGATCGCCTCGACGTGCTCGTGCACAACGCCGGAGTGGCCGAACTCGGCGCCATCGCCGAATCCTCGGTCCAGCAGTGGCGAAACACGCTGGAAGCCAACGTGATCGCCATCGCCGAGCTGACCAGGCTGCTGCTGCCGGCGCTGCGCGCCGCCAAAGGTCATGTGGTACTGATCAATTCGGGCGCGGGCCTGCGCGCGAACCCCGGCTGGGGCGTCTACGCCGCGAGCAAATTCGCCCTCCGCGCGTTCGGTGACGCCCTGCGTCTGGAGGAGCCCGAACTGCGCGTCACCGCCATACACCCCGGCCGCATCGACACCGATATGCAGCGCGCCATCGTCGCGGACGAGGGCCGCGACTACCGACCCGAGGAGTTCCTCACCGCCGCCACCGTCGCCCGGGCGGTCCGCACCGCGATCGAAACACCGCGCGACGCCCACCCCACCGAGATCGTCCTTCGCCCGATCGCCCGCCCCTAGCCGGCGCGCCCCGGGGCGGGCTCGATGCTGGGTGCGGTAAATATTCAGCGCGGCAGTCGACTTCGCGATCACGAGGCCGGATTTCCGGGTGGGCGGGTATCCCGGCCGACGGCCGGGCCGGGAAGTTGTCCGGCCCGCGGTGACACGCTGATGACCTCGCGAACAGGGCCGCCGGGTTGCGAGGCGGCGGGGGAAGGGTAGATTTTGACCGTCAGTGGTCTCCGGCACGAAGTGGTTCTGCGAAGATGAATTCGACGATGAACCGCAGGCAGTGGTTGACGCTGCTCGCGGCTGGGACGGCCGCCGCGTTGTCCGGATGTGACGCAGCGCACGGAGTTTCCGGCGCCGCGCCGAATCATCTGGCCAAGGGCATCGCGCCGGCTCCGTCGTCGACGCCCGTACCGCCGACCACGCGGGCCGCCCTCCCGCTGCTCCCGGCGCCACCGGGCGGTCCGAAGACGCGCCTGCCGCGGGAGACCATCACCGCGCTACCGGGCAAGGGGAACAGTCTCGCGCTGACCGTCGACGACGGCGCCGACGCCGACGTCGTGGGTGCGTACATCAAGTTCGCCCAGGACACCGGCGCGCGCTTCACCTTCTTCGTCACCGCCTCCTACGATTCCTGGACCGTGCACCGCGACGCGCTGCGGCCGCTGGTCGAGTCCGGGCAGATCCAGCTCGGCAACCACACCTGGAACCACCCCGCGCTGACCAGGCTCTCCGCCGCGGGCGTAGCCGATCAGCTCGAACGCACGAAAACGTTCCTGCGCAACACGTTCGGCGTCGACGGCACGCCTTTCTACCGCCCGCCGTACGGCTTCCACAACGCGACGGTGGACCGTGTCGCCGCCGAACACGGTTACACCGTGCCCACCCTCTGGTACGGCTCCCTGAGCGACTCCTCGATCGTCACCGAGCAGTATCTGATCCAGATGGCGCACAAGTACTTCAACCCGCAGGCGATAGTCATCGGCCACGCCAATCACCCGGCGGTGACGCACTGCTACAACCAGCTCGTCGACGTCATCAAGCAGCGCAAGCTGTCCATGGTCACCCTGAACGACGTCACGCTGCCGCCTGCCTGAACGACCGGGGGCACAACCGGTTTCGCGGCGGCGCCGCTGCTCAGGCGACGACGTTGACCAGGCGGCCGGGCACGACGATGACCTTGCGGGGGGTCTTGCCGTCCAGGAATTCGAGCAGCTTCTCGTCCGCGAGGGCGGCGGTTTCCACGGCCGCGGCGTCGGCGTCGGCGGGGACGCTGACGCGGCTGCGGACCTTGCCGTTGACCTGGATGGGGTATTCGACCGAATCCTCCACCAGCAGTGCCGGATCGGCGAGCGGGAAGGGGCCGTGGGCCAGGGCTACGGTGTGGCCCAGGCGTTCCCAGAGCTCCTCGGCGATATGCGGGGCCATCGGGGCCAGCATCAGGACCAGGGGCTCGACCACCGAACGCGGGGAGCCCTCGGGGTAGTTCTTGGTCAAGAAGTTGGTCAGCTCGATCAGCTTCGCGCCCGCGGTGTTGTCGCGCAGGTTGGCGTAGTCGTCACCGGCTCCGGCAATCGTCTTGTGCAGCAAGCGAAGTGCCTCGGGCGAGGGCTCGGCGTCGGTGACGCGCAGCGCGCCGGACTCCTCGTCCACCACCAGCCGCCAGACGCGCTGCAGGAAGCGGTGCGCGCCGACGACGTCCTTGGTCGCCCAGGGCCGCGAGGTGTCCAGCGGGCCCATCGACATCTCGTAGAACCGGAAGGTGTCCGCACCGTACAGATCGCACATCTCGTCGGGGGAGATGGCGTTCTTCAGCGATTTGCCGATCTTGCCGTACTCCTGGAAAACCTCGAGTTCAGCGGAACCGGAGGCTGTATCCGATGAAGCCTCCTTCGTCGGCGGGGTCCAGAAGAACTTTCCGTCCCGCTCGACGACTTCCGCCGCCGGGACGTACGCTCCGCGCGCATCGGTGTAGGCGAAGGCCTGGATGTAGCCCTGGTTGAACAGCCGGCGATACGGTTCGACGCCGGTCACATCACCCAGGTCGAACAGCACCTTCTGCCAGAACCGCGCGTACAGCAGATGCAGCACCGCGTGCTCCACGCCGCCGACGTACAGGTCGACACCGCCCGGATCCTGGTCGCCGTGCTCGATGGGACGCGGTCCCAGCCAGTACTTCTCGTTCTCCGGATCGCAGAATGTCTCGGCGTTGGTCGGGTCGGCGTAGCGCAGCTGATACCAGGAACTGCCCGCCCAGTTGGGCATGACGTTGGTGTCGCGGCGGTATTTCTTCGGGCCGTCACCCAGATCCAGTTCCACGTGCACCCAGTCGGTGGCCTTGGCCAGCGGCGGCGACGGTTCGGAATCGGCGTCGTCGGGGTCGAAGGTGACCGGCGCGAAGTCCTCGATCTCCGGAAGTGTCACCGGCAGCATGGATTCCGGCAGCGCGTGCGGCGCGCCGTCCTCGTCGTACACGATCGGGAACGGCTCGCCCCAGTAGCGCTGCCGGGCGAACAGCCAGTCCCGCAGCTTGTACTGAACCGTGCCGCGGCCGTGCCCGTCGGCCTCGAGCTGTTCGATGACGCGCGCCTTGGCGGCCTCGATCTCCAGTCCGTCCAGGTAGCCGGAGTTCACCAGCGTGCCCTCACCGGCGTGCACGCCCTGCGAGACATCTCCGCCCGCAACGACTTCCAGGATCGGCAGGCCGAAGGCGGTGGCGAATTCCCAGTCCCGCGCGTCGTGACCGGGCACCGCCATGATCGCGCCGGTGCCGTACCCGCTGAGCACGTAGTCGGCGATGAAGATCGGCACCTGCGCGCCGTTCACCGGATTGGTGGCGTAGGTGCCCAGGAAGACGCCGGTCTTGTCCTTGTTCTCCTGGCGCTCCAGATCCGATTTCGCCGCGATCGACTTGCGGTATGCGGCAACGGCTTCGGCCGGATTCGCGGTCTCCCCGAACTGCCAGCGCGGATCGGTTCCGGACGGCCAGGCGCCGGCGGTCAGCGTATCGACCAGTTCGTGCTCGGGCGCCAGCACGACATAGGTCGCGCCGAACAGCGTGTCGGGCCGGGTGGTGAAGACCTCGATCGTCTCCGAACCGGCGTCGAATCGCACCTGCGCGCCGCGCGAACGGCCGATCCAGTTGCGCTGCATGGCCTTGACGTTCTCCGGCCAGTCCAGGTGGTCCAGATCGTCCACCAGGCGATCGGAGTAGGCGGTGATGCGCATCATCCACTGCCACAACCGCTTACGGAACACCGGGAAGTTGCCGCGTTCGGAACGCCCCTCCGCGGTGACCTCCTCGTTGGACAGCACCGTGCCCAGGCCCGGACACCAGTTGACCATCGAATCGGATTGGTACACCAGGCGGTACGAGTCCACCACGGCATTGCGCTCGGCCGCGGACAGTTCGGCCCACACCTTGCCGTCCCCGGGAGTCCTCGCGCCGCTGTCGAATTCGGCGATCAGCTCGTCGATCGGGCGCGCCTTGCCCAGTTCCGTGTCGTACCAGGCGTTGTAGATGCGCAGGAAGATCCACTGCGTCCACTTGTAGAACTCCGGATCGGTGGTGGCGAACGAACGCCGCCGGTCGTGCCCCAGGCCCAGCCGGTCCAGCTGACGCTGCATGGTCGCGATGTTCGACTCGGTGGTCACCCGCGGATGCGCGCCGGTCTGCACCGCGTACTGCTCGGCGGGCAGGCCGAACGCGTCGTAACCCAGCGCGTGCAGCACGTTGCGGCCGGTCATGCGGTGGTAGCGGGCGAACACGTCGGTCGCGATATAACCCAGCGGATGCCCGACGTGCAGTCCCGCACCGGACGGATACGGGAACATGTCCTGGATGAACAGCTTGTCCGGGGGGATCTCGCCGCGCAGCGGGCCGACCGGATTCGGCGCGTGGAAAGTCCCGCGCTCCTCCCACACCCGCTGCCATTTGCGCTCGATACGTCCGGCGAGGTCGGCGTTGTAGCGGTGTGCGGGCACCTCGCCGGTGCCGTTCGCGGCGGCGCCGGTCGGTTCGGTTGCGCGAGTGTCCTGCACGATCCTGCCTCTACTTATCGAGCTCCCCGGAATGAACGTCGTCCATCAGAGTAGAGGGTGTGCACGTCAGCGCCCAAAAAGGCCCTCGGATCCAGCGACGCGGCGATGCGCGCGCAGGGGTGTTCCCACGCCACGGTTCGTCGCGTCGGCGCACCCGCGGCGTCGTCGATGGTCAGCGGTGTCGTCGGAGCCTGCCAGACCCTGATCGGCGGCAGCGGCGGGTTCCGACGGCGGCCGCCCGCGCCGGCGCATGGTGCGCGTCACAAAGCCCGGGGTCGTCCTGGGCGGCCGGCCGGTGCGCGAGTAGCGTGACCGAGGTGATCGTGGTGGCGTTGATCCTGTTCGTGCTGGCTGCGGTGGCTGTCGTCACAGGCGTACTCGGGCTGACCGGCTCGCTGCCGCCCAATCGGTACTTCGGCGTCCACACTCCCGAGGCCGTGCAGAACGAACAGGCCTATCTGCTCGCCAACAAGGTGGCCGCGCCCACCTCGATCGGCGCGGGACTGCTGTTGGTCGCGGGCGGCGTGATCGCGCTGCTGGCCGGGCCGGTCCCCGGAATCATCGCCGCCGTCCTCGCCGCGGTGATCGCGCTGTTCACGCTCGGCGCGGGGGTCAACGCCGCCGGACAGGCCATCGCCCGGCTCGCCCCCGCCGAAGAGGTCGGCAGCTGCGGTAACGCCTGCGGCGGGTGTTCGCTGCGCGACGCCTGCCAGCCCGCGAACTGAGCCGCGCCATCGTGATGAGCCGCACCGCACCTCCGCGCCCGGCCGTCGGCTGATCGATATGGACTCGCATTCGTTGATGGTCGGCTTCGACCTGGACATGACGCTGATCGATTCCCGGCCCGGGATCGGCGCCTGCTATCGGGCGTTGTCCGAGCGCACGGGCGTGGCGATCGACTGCGATCTGGTCGTCACCCGGCTGGGGCCGCCGCTCGAGGAGGAGATCGCGAACTGGTTCCCGGCGCACGACGTCGCGGCGATCGCCGACCTGTACCGCTCGATGTATCCCGAACACGCCATTGCCGGAACGGTGATGATGCCGGGTGCGCGCCGGGCGGTCGAGGCGGTGCAGGCCGCCGGAGGACGCGCGGTCGTGGTCACCGCCAAGTACGAGCCGAATGCCGAACTGCACCTGAAACATCTGGGCATCCCCGCCGACGCGGTCGTCGGGAACCTGTGGGCCGAACGCAAGGCCGAGGCGCTGCGCGAATACGGTGCCGATATCTACGTCGGCGACCACGTCGGCGACGTCCGGGGCGCGCGAACCGCGGACGCGCTGTCGGTCGCGGTGGCCACCGGCCCCTGCAGCGCCGAGGAACTGTCCGAAGCCGGCGCGGACGTCGTCCTGCGCGACCTCACCGAATTCGACGGCTGGCTCGCCACCCACCTGGGACGCGCCTGAACCCCCGGGCTCCGGGGTTGGGCCTGGGGGTTCGTGACGGACTCGATCAGCTGGTCTTGCGCCGGAACAGCGAGCGCGACCAGAGGTAGCCGACCACGACGAAGCCGGCGCACCAGGCGACCGCGATGATGCCGTTGTTGCCGATCGGCGTGCCCATCAGCAGACCGCGGATGGTCTCGGTCAGCGGGGTGAAGGGCTGATACTCCGCGAACTGCCGCACGCCGGCGGGCATGGTCCCGGTCGGAACCAGGCCGCTGCCCAGGAACGGCAGGAACAGGATGGGCGTCGGGGTGTTGCTCGCGCTCTCCGGATTCGACGCGGCCAGGCCGAAACCCACACCGAGCCAGGACAATCCGAAGATCGTCAGCGCGATCAGGCCGAAGGCGAGCAGCCATTCCAGCACCGTGGCGTGCGAGCGGAAGCCCATGGCCACGCCCACGGCCACCATCAGTCCCACGCCGAGCAGACCCTGGATCAGGGTGCCGATCACCTGTCCGGTCAGGATCGAGGAATGATCGATCGGCATCGTCCGGAAGCGGGCGACGATGCCCTTGGTCATATCCGAGGCCACCGAAACCGCGATGCCCGCAACGAGATAGGCCGGAATCATCAGCATCATGCCCGGCACGATGTAGTCGATGTATTTCGCGCCGCCGGTGGCCTTGCCCAGGGCGCCGCCGAAGACGTAGTTGAACAGCAACAGCAGGATCACCGGCATGAGGATCACGCCGACCGTCATGCCCGGATATCGCTTGGCGTGCACCAGGTTCCGGCGCAGCATGGTGGTCGAATCGGCCAGCGGGTAGGTCAGGGTGCTCATCGCGCGGTTTCCTTTTCGGGAGCGGGTTGTCCGGTGAGAGAGAGGAATACGTCGTCCAGGTCGGCGGTGTGCACGGCCAGGCCCTCGGGTTCGATATGCGCGTCGTCGAGCCGATCCAGCACGGCGCGAATGGATTTCACCGATCCGTCGCTGGGCACCGCGAGGGTCAGCTCATCGGCGACGCCGCCCAGCAGTTCGGCGGCGGTGCCGAGTTCGGATCGGTCGGCGAAGCTGAGCCGGATGTGCCCGCCCGGCACCAGGCGCTTGAGCTGGTCCGGGGTGCCCTCGGCGACGATGCGGCCGTGGTCCAGTACCGCGATCCGATGTGCGAGATCGTCCGCCTCGTCCAGATATTGGGTGGTCAGGAAGATCGTGACGCCGCCCGCGACGAGTTCGCGGATGATGTCCCACATCGCGCGGCGGCTGCGCGGGTCCAGGCCGGTGGTCGGCTCGTCCAGGAAGATGATGCTCGGCTGTCCGACCAGGGTCATGGCCAGATCCAGGCGGCGGGTCATACCGCCGGAGTAGCCGGCCGCGGTCTTGTCGGCCGAGTCCACCAGATCGAACTGTTCGAGCAGTCGCTGTGCGATCCGCCGGTTCTCGGTGCGCGGCAGGTGGAACAGGTCGCCCATCATCAGCAGGTTCTCCCGGCCGGTGAGCAGTTCGTCCACCGCGGAGAACTGCCCGGTGACGCCGATGGTGGAGCGCACCCGGCCCGGATCGGCGGCGACGTCGTGGCCGCCGACCCGGGCCTGGCCACCGTCGGCGCGGGTCAGGGTGGACAGGATCTGCACGGTGGTTGTTTTGCCCGCGCCGTTGGGGCCGAGCAGGGAGAAGATCGTGCCCTGCGGGACATGCAGGTCGATGCCGTCGAGCACGACCTGCTCGCCATAGGATTTCCGCAGGCCGGAGACCGAAATGGCCGGTGTGCGAGCGCTGTCGCTCATGATTTCCTCTCATCTACTGATAGATATGAATGCATGCGTTGACTGAGCCGTGTCCGCGGTGGTGTGCGGACAAGGGAGGTTGTGTATGCGGTTGTGCGGGGGCGGGATCAGCGCCCCGGCGGGGTCAGATGTCGAGATCCTCGATGTGTGGACGGTCGGCGATGCCGGCCACGCGGTCGTAGATCGGGTCGGGAACCCTTCCCTTCAGTTCCTCGACCGAGTCGAAGATGTCCATCGCGAAATCGCCCCAGTCCGGATCGTTGACGCCGAGCATGCGCCGCCAGTTCGTCAGATCCTTGATCCAGTTGGTGTCGGTGGGGTACTCCGACCACTTGGAACTCTGGGTGTGCAGGACGAATTTGCCCTTGCGGCTGCGGTAGATTCGAATGCGCTCGAACGCGTGGTCGGCGTATTCGTGCGCCTCGGTGAGCAGTGTTCCGGAGAATCGCACCTGGCGAATGCCGTTGTGCCCGACGCGCAGCACGATCTCCTCGAAGCCCGCCTGACGCCCCTCCTCGAGTTCGATGAACCGGCGCAGCGCCGTCACGATCGCGCCCGACAGATTGCCGCCGACCAGCTCTTGCGCGCGCTGGAACAGGGGTAGGTCGTCGTCGGAGACGTACACGGTCTTGTTGGGCATGACTCCACTATACGTAGACGTATACATACACACAAGCTCCGCTTCGAAACCCACTTCGAAACGCGAATGAACCACTCGCGCCTCTGCTTCGTAGTTCGGGTGAGCGCGGCCGATCGTGGCCCGCTCGGCGCACGGTAGGAAGGAGCGCCGATGTCGGCGACAGCGGTGGGGTATCTGGTGCGAGCCGTCGAGGCGTTGGGTGTGCGACATATCTTCGGTGTCGATGGGGCCAATATCGAGGATCTCTACGATGCGATATTCGAATCCTCGGGCCGGATAACCGGGGTGGTGGCCAAACACGAGTTCTCCGCCGCGACGATGGCCGACGGGTACGCCCGGGTCAGCCCGGGAATCGGGGTCGTCGCGGCCACCTCCGGCGGCGGTGCGATGAACCTCGTTGCCGGGCTTGCGGAATCGTTCACCGCACAAGTTCCGGTGCTGGCGCTGGTGGGGCAGCCGCCGACCGATCAGGAAGGCGCCGGGGCGTTCCAGGATTCCAGCGGTAAGGCCGGGACCATCGATGCCGCGGCGCTTTTCGATCAGGTGTCGCGGTACTGCGGCCGGGTCGAGTCGGCGCGGACGTTACCGGCGCATCTGGCTCGTGCGGTCGAGGCCGCGCGCGGCGGCGGACCCGCGGTGTTGTTGCTGCCCAAGGATGTTCAGCGCGCGTCGATGGAAGCCGTGCCGCCGTTCCGGCCGCGGCCGCATGAACGGTTCCGGGACGAGATCGGTCTCGAGCGGGTGCGCGCGGCGCTGCGAACCGCGCGGGATACGGGCAAGATCACCGTGATCGCGGGGGATCAGGTCGCTCGTGACGACGCGCGTGCGCAGCTGCGCCGGCTGGTCGCCGCGCTGGACGCCGCCGTCGGCGTGGCGCCCGACGCCAAGGATGTGTACGCCTGGGACGAACCCGGATTCTGCGGGGTGGCCGGGACCATGGGCCATCCGGAACTACTGGACGCGGTGCGCGGTAGTGCGCTGTGCCTGCTGGTCGGCACCCGGATGCCGGTGACCGCACGGGCCGGGCTGGACGAGGCGTTGTCCGGGACCGTGGTGGCCGCGGTGGGGGCCCAACGCCCGTACCTGGACGTCATCCACGCCGCCAGTACGGATCTGAGCGTCGATCTCGCCGAATTGGCAGCGGCTTTCGAGAGTTCCGAGTCGCCGGCGCAGACGCCGTGGACGCTACCCCCCGAATCGTCGCTGACCCCGCTGTCGGTGCCCGCGGCGACCGGTCCCGGCCTGCGCTACCGCGAGATGGTCGAAACCATCGGCGCCGTCGTCGAATCCGGGACCGACATATTCGCCGATGCCGGCAATACCGGCGCCGCGGCGGTGCATCATCTGCGGGTGCCGCGCGACGGGCGCTTCGTGGTCGCCCTCGGCATGGGCGGGATGGGGTACGCGTTCGGGGCCGCGATCGGCTGCGCCTTCGCCCGCGCCCGGCGCACGCTCGTCATCGCGGGCGACGGCGCGTTCTTCATGCACGGCATGGAGGTTCACACCGCGATCCAGTATCGGCTGCCGGTGACCTTCATCGTGTTCAACAACAACGCGCACGCCATGTGCGTCACCCGCGAGCAGCTGTATTACGGAGACCGGTACAGCTTCAACAGGTTCCGGCCGTCCGATCCGGCCGCGGGCGTGGCGGCGATGTTTCCCGGGCTGCCCGCGTACTCGCCGCGCAGTACCGCGGAACTGGCCGATGCGCTGCGCGCCTGCATCGAAAACCCCGGGCCGTCCTTCATTTCGATCGACTGTGATCCCGACGAGATCCCCCCGTTCAGTCCGTTCCTGTCCGTACCGAGGAGGCATTCGTGACCACCGGCGCCCTGCCCGCACTCAGTGATATCCCGGATCGCGAGATTCCGGGGCTGCTGCGCATCGAGAATTCCGATCGCGAGGAGACCACACCGATCATCATGGACATGCTCCGGTCGGTCTATCCGCACGACCAGATCTTCGGGCAGTTCTGCCCGGTGCAGTCCTACATCGCCGCACCGCCGCGCGAGGTGTTCGAGTATCTGGCCGACACCCGCTGTCTGGAGGAGTGGACCTACAGCCTGCGCGGATTCACCGAGACCGAGGAACCGGGACTGTGGCTGGCCAACGATCGGCTGGGCCCGGAGACGCGGATCTACACCCGTACGGTCGCGCAGCCCGAGGCGATGACGGTCGACTACCACTGCGCCTGGGATCAGGGCAGGCATCTGTGGATGATCTACCTGATGCGCGTGGTGGATGCGCAGGTGGTGTTCGACAAGCCGGGATCGGTTGTGCTGTGGGTGAATTGCCGCCACCCGTTCTACGACGAGAACCCCTTTCCCGAGGCAGCGCCGCCGAAACGTCCGGTGTGGGTGGGGGATTTCTGGGAGATGTTCTCCGCCGGACACCAGCTCGAACTCGACAATCTCAAGGCGATCTGCGAATACCGTGCCGCACACGGCCTTCCGATCAAGCCCGACTGGATGAAATGAGGCCCGCGATGGAATCGACCGAACCCGGCCTCGCGCCGGTCAGCCTGATCGACGTGGCGAGTTATCTGCCCGGTGAACCCGTGGGCACCGAGTACTTCACCCCCTATATGCGTTCGGCGCGAATGGCCAAGAACGTCATGTTCCGTTCCCCGGCGACCCGACATCACGTCGATCGCGAGGAGACCGCCATGGAGATGGTCGCCAGGGCCGTCGAACCGCTCGTGGAACGCCATGGGGAGCGGGCGATCGCCGAGGTGGACGTGCTGCTGACGCACACCCAGCTGCCGTACAACCCGATCGTCGGCTGCGGTCCGGAGGTCGCGCGCCGGCTGGGTATGCGGCCCTCGACGGTGCTGGACATCCAGAACAGCGGCTGCGCGGCCTTCGTGTACATGATGCAGCTGGCGCGAATGATCCTGCGCACCACCGACGCTCGTTCCGCGCTCATCGCCACCATCCAGAATTCGGCCGGGGCGGTGTTCACTCAGCCCGATATCCGCAAGCTGGCCCAAGCGCCGGTGCCGGGGGACGGTTGCGGCGTCGGATTGCTGGTCCGCGGCGACGAAGCGCCGATTCTGGACGTCGAGACCCGCACGTATCCGGAATTCGCCGGGGATATGGATTTCAACACCGGTTCCGAGCGCAAATGGTGGGAGCCCGGCGAGGGCCAGCCGTGCGTGAGCTTCTCCGAATCCAAGATCACCAAGGTCTTCGCCCGCGGTAACCGGCTCGTGCCCGAGGTCGCGCTCGCGGTCTGTGACCGCATCGGCGTGAAGGGCCGCGATATCGACACCTTCGTCACCAACCAGCCCAACCGCCTGTTCCTGCGCAACTGGCACGACGCCCTCGAGCTTCCCGCCGAACGTCACCCGGACAGCTTCGATCGGTGCGGAAACCTCTTCGCCGCAGGCATTCCCGTCACTCTCGATATCGAGAACCAGGCCGGGCGGCTGCGCAACGGGTCGGTCGTACTGATGTCGGCCTTCGCGCACGCCGGTGACTTCGCCGGGGCGGCGGCGGTGCGCTGGGGAGCGGCGCGATGAGTATCCCGACCCCTGGGGACGAGACGCGACGGTTCGTGCTGCGTAGCGGCAGCTCGGAGTGGTCGGTGCGGCGCAGGGCCCGGGCCGTGCTCGGCCGGCCCGGCGGGGGTGCGCGCGGACGGGCGCCCGGGCCGGGGCGATTCGACCTGACGTTGAGCGAGAATCCCTTTCCGCCGTTGCCTTCGGTGATGGAGGCGGTGAATTCCGCTGTGGCGCGGTCGAATCGGTATCCGGAGTTCCTGCCCGAGCGATTGCCCGGGCTGATCGCGGACCGGGTGGGGATGGCGTCGGACCAGGTCGTGGTCGGTGCCGGGGCGACCGGGGTGGCGTTGCAGATCATGCAGACCCTCGCCGCGCCGGGGCAGGGGATCGTGCTCGCCTCGCCGACCTTCGACGGATATCCGGTGATGGCGTCCATGACGGGGCTGGAAACCGTTGCGGTGCCGCTGGATTCGTCGGGACGGCAGGATCTGTGGGAGATGTCCCGGGCGATCGACCAGCGCACCGCGCTGGTGGCGGTGTGCCGCCCGCACAATCCGACCGGGACCGTGCCGCCCGCGAGTGAGCTGAAGGCCTTCCTTTTCGGTGTGCCCCGGCATATTCCGGTGATCCTGGACGAGGCGTACGTGGAATTCCTGAGCGTCGACGAGATGCTGGATCCGCGGGAGCTGATCGCGCGATATCCGAATCTGCTGATACTGCGCACGTTCTCGAAGGCCTACGGGCTGGCCGGACTCCGGATCGGCTACGCACTCGGCAGGCGCGACCTGATCCGCCGCGTGCGCCGGTTACAGCTGCCGTTCGGGACGCCGGAGACCGCGACTGCGGCGGTGGCGGCATCGTATGCCGCGGAGACGGAGTTGAACGAGCGGGTGCTGCGCATCACCGTCCAGCGCGAGACGCTGCGTACATCCCTGCGGCGCAATGGTATTCGTGTTCCGCGCAGTCGGGCCAACTTCCTGTACCTGCCCGGGCCGGGCCGGGTCGAGACGCTGACCCGGGCGGGAATCGCGGCCAAGGGGTACGCCGACGGCAGCGCGCGAATCGCGGTCGGCGATCCGGCCGCGGATCGCGCGGTGGAACGGGCCCTGTGCGGTCCTGAGCTGGTGCGGGTCGGGCGTGCGCCGGCCGAGGAATCCGGCGTGCACTCGCCGACCACTCCCGCCGATCCGGACCGGACCCGCAACTGGAGAATCTGCTGACGCCGGACAACGCGGCCGCGCACGGTATTGCCATCGCGGTACCGTGCGCGCGGCGCGTTCAGAGCGAACTGGCGAGCATGACCTGATTGGTCATCGAGTCGCGGATCTGCACCGCGCGAATCTGATCCGGGGGCACGGCGGTGGTCCCGTCGGGGGTGAGGGTCTGGCCCGGATGGGCCGTCCACTGCGCGACCATCGCCTCGGTACCGTCGGTGTGGACCACCCACAGCGCACCGTGCCAGCTGTACTCGGTCTCCGAAGGTGAATAGCTGCACGTCATTTCGATACGCGTCCCGCCGGGCACGTCGACGAGCTTGTAACTGGCGGTGATCGGCGAGGGCTGTACCGGTGCCAGCTGACGTTCGGCGACCACCTGCTCACCCGACGGCGTCTCCACCTGGTGATCGAACCCGGCGGTGATCGGGACGGTGATCACCACCGCCGCGGCCGCCGCCGCCACTGCCGTGCCGATCACGAGCCAGCGTTCCCGGCCGGGCCGCCGAGGTTCGGGAATCGGTTCCTCGGGCCGTCGTTCCGGTTGTACCGCACCCGGTTTCGGCGCGAGGGGTGTATCGATCAGGGCGAGAGCAACTTCGGGGTCCACCTGGCCGAGAAGGCCTGGCAGGCCGGATAATTCGGCCACGGCCGCCCGGCACGACGCGCACTCGTCCAGATGCGCCTCGTAACGCAGACGTTCGGTGCGGCTCAGGGAGCCCAGGACGTACGGCGCATCCCACATCACGTAGTCGTCGCCCCCGTCCGGGACCACCGCTTCCCCCTCCCCGACTCGGGGGACATCCGTCACTTCGTCACCCCCATCTCCTGTAATGCCGAACGCAACGCGCGCATCCCGTAGTGCATACGGGATTTCACGGTGCCCTCGGGTATGGACAATTCCATCGCGATCTGCTGAGTCGACAGGCCACGGTAGTACGCGCGGACGATCACCTCGCGGTGGTCCGTGCTCAACCGGGCCAGTGCGTCGGTGATCAACCAGCTGTCCAGTGTCCGGTCCGCCTGATCGGGACTGGCCTGTTCGGGCGGATTGTCCGTGCGGAACTCGTGCCGGTGCCGCGCGCTGCGGTATTCGTCCACCGCCATATTGCGGGCGACGGTGAACAACCAGGCCCGCGCCGAGGCGGTGGACTGGTCGAGCACGTTCGGGCGCTGCCAGGCCCGCAACAGTGTTTCCTGGACGATGTCCTCGGCCCGGCCGGAATCGCCGACCAGGCTGTAGGTGTATCGCCACAGTGCCTGCGCATGCTGGTCGTACAGCGCCCGCAGCAGCTTGGCCTGAGCCTCGGACGCTCCGTCCGGTATCGGCAGCACAACGCCCCTGAAGGTTCCGGTTCCCGCGCCCGCACCGGCCGCCCGCGGTGATGTCGCCATCGGCTCACCGGTTCAGGCGCCGCGGTGGGGGCGCGGATATCGTGGCCACACTAGCTATATACGCGGTCAATTGCGTTCTAGTTCGATCGGATGCGTCGCTAATAGCGACAAGGGTAGCGGCTGGCGGCGCAGCACCTGCGCCCACAGGTCACCGGGTTGTGCGATCGGGTCCGAGGGCAGTGCCGAGAGCACGATCCAATCGCCGCGCTCGAGTTCGCCCTCCAGCTGGCCGAAGGTCCACCCGGCGTATCCGGCGAAGATCCGGATACCCTCGACCAGCGGCGAGATCGTGTCCGGATCCGAATCCAGATCCAGCAGCGCCACCCGGCCGTCCACCCGGCGCAGGCCATCGATGCGATCGATGGCGGTCCCCACCTTCACCGTGGTCAGGCAGAGCGCGGCATCGCGTTTGACCGGCCCGCCGACGTACAGCGTGCGCGGTGCGGCGGCCAGGTCCGCCCAGCGCGGCAGCACCTCCTGCACGGAGGTGTCGCTCGGGCGATTCAGCACGACGCCCAGACTGCCCGCGTCGTTGTGCTCGACGATGTACACAACGGTCCGCCGGAACGACGGTTCGACCAGGTCGGTCGCCGAAACCAGCAGCGTCCCGGGCCGCACCGCCTGATCCTCGTGCCGGAATTCCCGTCGAGAGCGGTCGCCGTGTTCCTCTGCGCGTGCCACCCAGTCATCATCGCACCGCTTCCCCCCTGGCGCTGTATTAATGGCCGCCGCTTCGCTCCGGCGTGGCCGGCGCCGATCAACCCCGGTCCTTCCCTTTCTCCGCTCCCCGCTTCGCTCCTGGCGCTCCGGTCGGTCCAGGACTGGGGCGAGCCCCGGCCTCGGCGCGGGTGTCACCCGGGTGATCTGGGGCTCGGTGGGCGGCGGTGGGCGAGCGTCGGTGCTGAAGGGGATACCGGCCTGGAGTCGAAAGTGGTGCGGGCGGAACTCGGGTGACCCGGCGGCTTGGTCGGCGGCGGTGGGCGAGCGTCGGTGCTGACGGGGGTACCGGCCTGAGGTGGAAGTTGCCGGTGCGGGCGGAACTCGGGTGACCCGGCGGCTTGGTCGGCGGCGGTGGGCGAGCGTCGGTCCTGACGGGGGTACTGGCCTGAAGTGGAAGTTGCCGGTGCGGGCGGAACTCGGGTGAGTTCCGATGCTCTGGCGGCGCCGGGTCGCGGGGCTTCGGTGTTTCACTCACCATATATGGCGGCAGGTGTAAGGCTGAGGCTCGTTGTTCAGGGTGCAGAATCGGTTCTCTTCGGGGGCCCGGCCCCGGTGGAGCGAAGTGGAGGCGCGAAGGTATGGAACGGCCCGAGGTCGTGCTCGACAGCAGCGATGTGGTGTACGACTTCTATCGGGAACATCGGCAGAATCGGTTGCAGGCGTGGGGTGCGTACGCGGTGCTGGCGCGGCGCTACCGGCCGCGGGTGGGATATGCGGCCGGGGCTCGGGAAGCGCTGCGGCGCTTGATATCCGAGCGGCGGCCATTGCTGATCGTGATCAACCACCTGTCGCAGCAGGATCCGTACACCGTCGCCGCGGCGGCCTGGCGCAGCGGATTGCGGCCGGTGATCGGGCGGACGCGGGTGCTGGCGAAGGACGAGCTGTTCGTCGAGGACAGGCTGCGCCGGCGGATCGACATGATGGGCGGAATCCCGGTCTTCCGCGGGCGGGACCACGGTCTGCGGGCGGTGAACGCGGCCGGGCAGCGGATGATCGACATCTGCGCCGAACGGATGGCGCGCGGCGACGGGATCGCGATATTTCCGGAGGGCACCTGCAACGACGTCGACCCGACGCAGGTGCAGGCCGTCGGCAGCGGCGTCGGGCACATCGCGTTCCGGGCGATGAAATTGGGCGCCCGCCCGGCGCTGGTCAGTCTCGGGCTCAGTTACGGCCCGCGCGCCGACCCCGCGGTGGAACCGACCAGGGCCGAGGCGATTTCGGCCAGTTTCCACTTCGGCGTTCCGGTGCCCGAACTACCCGCCCGGCCGGCCGAGGTCGCGCGGCTGGTGCGCACCGAACTCCAGCAGGCCCTGGACGGTGCGGTGGCGGCCTACTGACCCGCGCTCACCGCGGCAGTTCGAACCGCTCCCGCGCCCACGCCGGGACCAGCGCCAGATAGTCCGGTTTCGTCTCCACGACGTGCCGGACCATCGGGCACAGCGGCAGCACCCCGAACCCGTCTTGTCGCGTACTGTCCAGCGCCGCGTCCACGAGCGTGCGCGCGTACCCCTTCCCTGCATAGTCTCCGAAGACCTCCGTATGCACGAAGGCCCGCTCCGAGGCGGTGTCCTGATATTCCGCGATACCCGCGAGATTGCCGTCGACGAACAATTCGAACCGATCCTCGACGGAGTTGTCGCGGACTTCCGGGCCGGATGTCATCGCCCGAGCGTAGAACGTCCGGGCGGGCGGTGGCGCGAGGTCCGGCCGATGTTGCCGGATCGATTCCTGCCGCCGCGCGTTATGCCCGATTCGGTGCGATCGGGGGTTCAACGGGTGCAGAGGTATTCGATCGCCGCCGCGTACCCCTGGATCCCCAGTCCGGCGATGACGGCCGCGGCGATGGGGGAGATGTAGGAATGGTGCCGGAATTCCTCGCGCGCATGCACATTCGAGATGTGCACCTCGACGATCGGCACCTCCGGGATCACCAGCGCGTCGCGCAATGCGACCGAGGTGTGCGTGAGTCCGCCCGGATTGATCACGATGGCCGATTCCACGCCGCGCGCGGCGTGAATCCGATCGATCAGCGCGCCCTCGGAATTCGACTGGAACGCGCTGATCTCCCGATCGAACCGCCGCGCGGTCCGGCGGCACAGCCCGACCACGTCGTCGAGGGTGTCCGAACCGTAGATCTCGGGCTGACGAGTGCCCAACATGTTCAGATTCGGCCCGTTCAACACGAGTATCGGAGCTGGCATGCTGCAATTTTGGCCTACGCTCGGCTCCCGCGGGCCGCGGGGCCCGGCGTTATCGGCCGGGGCGTGGCACCCGGCGTGCTACAGGCCCTTGGGGCCTTCCGCACGCAGGGTGTCCACCTTGCTCATCGCCGCACGCAATTCGTCCAGCCATTCCTCGGCGTGCTTACCGGCCAGTTTCACCGTCCAGGCCAGCGCGTCCGAACGGGAACGGGCGACCCCGGCATCGACCAGCGTGTCCAGCACCTTGCGTTCGGGCTGACGCAGCCGCGTCATCACCGGAACCGCCTGGTGGGTGAACAGGACTCGTTCGTCGCCGAGCAGCACACCCCAGGAGACCGTGCGGCCGAACCGGGCCTGCGCTTCCTGCGCGATCCGCATGCGGGCCGGGCGGGTCGACTCGCGGAAGCGGGCGACCTGGCCTTCCTGGGTGGCGCGCGGAATCTTGGCGGTGGGCTGATCGGCGTCGGCCTCGGGTGTGTCGGCGGAGCCCTCGGGTGCGCCGGGCCGGAGCGTGCCGATCACGACGATCTCGTCGCGGTCGATCTCGATGATCGGTGCGCCGCTGAACCATTCAGTTGGCAATCGACCAGCGAACCAGTCCGGCGCATCGGCGGCGTCGGGTAGATCGGCCTGCTGCCAGCCGCCGGGACGGCCGAATCCCTGCCCGCGTTGTCCATGTCTCATGAGCTTGCGACCTCACTTCTGCATTGTCTTCTCTGTAACAGTGATTACAAGATTACGCCGATAAGCGGTCGCCGAATTCTGCTGTCGGAGAACGGTCTTTGAGCAGACCAGAGTGTGAACACGGAGGGAATCCGGAGCCAGTGCGACGGATGTCCATGAACGGGCATTATTGTGGTCGCTGAGCATGGAGAATGCGGACGGTGTCAAGGCGGCCATCGCGAACGAATCTGTCGGGTACGGTTGTTCTCGTTGCTGGAGTGACAAGAGTGAAGAGTGGGCGATATGGATGTGTGGGGATCCCGCCGCATTCGCGTTCGGGGCGCAGCGGCACTCGTGGGGGCGGCTGTCCTGGCGATCACGATGGGGGCATGCGGCCTCCAGGGCAATCCGACCGATCCGCAATCCATAGTGAATCGTTTCGCCGGCCTTCTGGACGACAAGAACGCCGCGGACGCAGCGGATCTCACCTCGTACCCCAGTGGTGCGCAGGCAACGTTGAAGCAACTCTTCAACGGGCTCGAGTCCGGCAAGCCCGATTACAAGGTCGTGCAGTACATCGGGCTGGACGACACGTCGGCCATGTTCAACCTCCGGGCGGACTGGAACTTCGGCCCCGGTAAGGACTGGAATTTCGACCTGCAGGGCAGCATCCGCAAATTGGCGGTCGGCTGGCGAATCTCCTGGGATCCGACCGTGGTCGTTCCGCAGCTGGACAACACCCGCACGGTCAAGCTGGTGCGCACCGACGCCACCCCCTCGCCGAAGGTGAACGACAACGTCGGCGCGCCGTTGATGTCCGAGCAGAACATCAACACCGTCAAGATCGATCCGGCCAAGACGACCGATCCGGTCGCCACCACCAACGCCCTCGCCGACGCCATCGCACCCGTGGCTCCGCTGATCACCGGTGCGGACCTGATGCAGCAGTTGCAGGCCGCGCAGGGTAAACCGGTCGTCGCGGTCTCGTTGCGCGACGACGATTTCGCGATCCTGGAACCGCGGATGGCCTCGATTCCCGGCGTGGTCATGGACAAGCAGCCCAAACTCGTGGTCGCCGATCGCCGCGTGTGGTCACCGCTGACCGATGCGTACACCAAGGTCTGGCAGGCGAACAAGGACGCGCACCGCGGTTGGGGCGTCCAGCTGTTCGGGCCCGATGGGGCGATGATCACCCAGCTCGCCGGACACCAGGGCCCGCCGGGCCCGGACATCGCGGCCACCATGGATCAGAAACTGCAGCGCGCCGCCGAGGACGCGGTGGTCAGCGTCGGCACCGCGGCCTCGATCGTGGCGATCCAGCCCTCCACCGGGGCGGTCGTCGCCGCCGCGCAGAACAATCAGGCCAGCGCCCAGGGATCACCCGCGTTCACCAGCGCCTACCCGGCCGGCAGCAATATGGACCTGTTCAAGGCCGCCGCGGGAATCATGAAGAACAAGTCCCCGCAGGACGTTTCGGTGCAGGACGCCGCGCAGGCCGCGGCGGACCTGGGCGTCGGCATCGGGTTCAAGGTGCCGGGCCTGGACGAGACCAGCGGCCGGCTGCCCATCGCCGGTCGCGGATTCGAGCAGGTCAAGGACGGCGGTTCGGACCCCATCCTGGCCAGCACGTTCGGCATGGCGATCGCGGCGGCCAGCATCGTGCGCGGCTCGGTGGCGCCGCCGATGATCGAAATCGGCCGTCCCGCCACGACCGACGCTCAGCTCTCGCCGCTGCCCGGACCGGTACTCGACAAATTGCGTGCCATGCTGCGTGATTCGACGGCCGGCGGTCCGGATCTGGCGAGTCTGCGCACTTTTCAGGGCGTCAACGCGTTCGCCGCGACCGCGGGAACCAGCGGCTGGCTGATCGGCGATATGGGCGATCTGGCGTTCGCCATCCACATCGACGATATCGACAGCGGAAACGCGACCGCGCGAATGGCGGCGCTCCTGCTGAAGTCGTTCGCCACCCCCGACAAGTGACGGGTCAGCTCAGCGCCTTCCACACCGCTCGCCAGCCGAGCAGGAACAACGCCAGCACCGACGCGGCCACCAGCACGAAACTGAACGCGATCCCCTGACCGCTGATCACCCGCAGCACCATGCCGATGATCAACGCCGACAGCCACACCGTCACGCCCGCCGGCCACAGCAGCCGGGCGTCGAATCGTGCCAGTACGTCGTCGAACCGGCCGCGGGCGCCGAGCAGCGGGGCCAGTGCCCAGCCCAGCAGCAGTCCGACCCCGAACGGCCACAGCGTGCGGAACAGCCCGGCGCTGATCATGCCCTCGTGGTGGCTGCGCCGGCCGATCACGCAGAACACGATCACCAACACCACATCCACCACGAACGGCGCCAATTTCTTCACGCGGCTCAGCGTAATCGGCGGGTGCCGCTCACCCGGGCGGCGGTTGCTCCTCGTCGTCGGCGACCGCGGCCGGCCGGTTCTCCGCGCGCGATCGTTGATCTGCGAGCAGGGAACGTTCCTCGAACTCCTTCTCGTACTCCGCATCCCCGGCCTGGCGCCCGCGGAACAGGAAGGCGAACACGATCCAGCCGATGATCGCCACCAGGATGAAGCTGACCAGCCGATACACCCCCGCCGCCGCGACCGCCTGGGCGGTGGGCAGACCCGCGATGGCGGTCAGCCCGTAGATCAGCATGGCGTCGACGTAGACGATCCCGCCGGGCGCGAACGGGATGCTGCCCACCGCTTTGCCCATGCTGAACACGATCATCAGCGCGGCGACCCGCGGCTGCGCACCCACCGCGTAGCAGGCCGCGCCCAGGCAGGCGACGTCACCGAGCCGGTGCATCAGCGCCCAGACGGTGACCAGCGCGCCGTCGCGCCGGCCCAGTTCGACCGACTCGAGCTGATGCAGGATCTCCTCGATCCGATCCATCCCCGCATCGGGCGGATGATGCCGAATCCGGTTGAACAGGTGCAGGATTCGGCGCAGCACCGTCCGCAGCGAGCCCGGGTTGCCGGAGGCGTAGTTGCCCGCGACCACGATCAGGACCAGCGCGCCGAGGGACAGCACCACCTTCCACGGCCCGACCCGGTCACCGACCAGCGCCGCGCCGCCGAGCCCGAGCAGCACCATGCCCGCCGCGCCGATGACGCCCGAGAACACCAGTTGCCAGGAGGCCACGATCGGGCTCGCCCCCCAGCGCCTGGTCTGGCGGTAGGTGAAAGCCGTGGAGAACATCGGGCCCGCGGGCAACGTCACCGACATCGCGGTCGCGCCGTAGACCACCGACAGCGAGCGGCGCTGGCTCACCTGCACTCCGCCCGCGTTCATCAGCTGCTTCTGGATGCGGGCGAATCCGCTCATCGAGATCGCCTGCATCAGCACGCAGACCGCGGCCCAGCCCCAGTGCAGTTCGGTCAGGTTCTCCCAGGACTCGTGCAGGCGCGGATAGATGTAGATGCCCTCGGTGATCAGCAGGGCGGAAAGCGCGATGCCGAGCAGCCATTTCACCCACCAGAATCGGCCTCGCCGGGCCCGTGCCGGGACCGGCACGGGTTCACCGGCTGATTCGCGATGGGCCGTCACAAGGGTCAGCCTAATGAGTGCGGCGAACCGGCAGTAGGGTCACCGTCCGCACCGGAGACGGGCCAGGCCAGCCGGGTCTTGCGGCGGCGGCCGCGCAACTGCACCTCTTCGCCGGATTCCCAGTGCGCCTGTTCGGAAGGATCCGCGAAGTACAGTGCGCTGCCCGAGGTCAGCACGCGTTCGGGACGTTCCTTGGCCAGTTCGGTGAGCCGGGACGCCTCGTTCACCGGATCGCCGATCACGGTGTACTCGAAGCGGTTGGCCGCGCCGATGTTCCCGGCGACGGCCAGACCGGCCGAGACGCCGATGCCGATGTCCAGGCCGGGCACCTCGCGCAACGCCTCGCGCAGATCGCGTGCGGCGGCCAGGGCCGCGGTGGGCGCGTCGGGCCGGTCCAGCGGCGCGCCGAAGATGGCCAGCGCGGCATCGCCGACGAACTTGTTGATCAGGCCGTTGTGCCGGTCGATGACGTCCACCACGACGCGGAAGAATTCGTTGAGCAGGCTGACCACCTCGGTCGGCGGGCGTTCCGCGGCGGTCGCGGTGGAGCCGACCATATCGACGAACAGCACCGCCACGAACCGGGTCTCACCGCCGAGTTCGGTGCCGTACTCGAGCGCGCGGCGGGCGACCTCCTCGCCGACGTGCTGGCCGAACAGTTCCTGAAGTTCGCGGCGCTGCGCGGCCTCCTCCATCATCCGGTTGAACCCGACCTGCAACAGGCCGATCTCGGAACCGTCGAACACCTCCACCTGCACGTCGCGGGCGCCCTCCTGTACCCGGTCGATGGCCCGGGAGAGCTGACGCACCGGATCGGAGATGCTCGCGCCGGTCAGCATCGACAGCGCCAGCGCCTGCATGATCACCACGCCGCACAGCAGCAGGATCGACACCGCCAGCGAGCGCGAGGAGAAGTGCACCTGGGAGGTGATCTGCGTGGTGCACAGCAGCACGATCGCGATGACCGGTGCGAAGGTGCCCATCCCCCAGGTCATCGCCATCCGGGTGCCGACGCCGGGGGTCAGGGTGTGATCGAAGGTGCCCATCGACAGCGCGTGCGCCGCGACCGGACGCAGAATCCGCTCACCCAGCATGTAGGTGAAACCGAACACGATGGTGGCGGCCATACATTCGGTGACGATGACCGCGCCCGCGAGTTGCGGCGTGTCCACGATGATCGTCGCGGCCAGCACCGCGCCGCCCACCAGCCACAGCAGCAGGTGCACGATCGCCTGCCGCAGCGGGGCGTGCAGGGCGGCCATCTGTTCCTGGCGGCTCGGCGGTCCGCCGCGCACCTGCCAGCGCATCACCGGCCGCAGCATCAGCGCCGAGGCGGTCAGGCTCAGCACGCCGCCGATCACGAAGACCAGGCCCGGCACCAGCAGACCCGTGCGGCGCACGCCGGTCGGGGAGCCCTCCGGGGCGGGCAGGCCGTACTGGATGAAGGCGTAGACCAGGATCGCGCCGAAGGCGTTGGCGGCGAGCATCGAGGCCAGGTACAGCGGCCAGCGCGTCCGCATGGTCTGCTTGACCGCTTCCAGATGTGTCGAGTCCATGCCTGCTACCGAGATGTGGGAGGTGCGGCGCAGGCGGCTCGCGCGGACGGTGACACGATCACCAATCTACCGCGCGTCGTAGCCGCGTTCGCGGGTCCGTGACTCTGTCCGGAACGGTGTCCCGCTGTGCCGGGGCGTTATTCGAGGCCCTGTTCGATCGCGTAGCGGGTCAGTTCCACCCGGTTCGCGAGTTGCAGTTTGCGCAGCGTGGCCTGCACATGGTTCTCCACCGTGCGGTGGCTCAGGCTCAGCCGGGTGCCGATCTGTTTGGCGGACAACCCCTTGGCGACCAACCGGAGAACCTCGGTCTCCCGGTCGGTGAGGGCGGGCCGGTGCGGCGCGTCGCGGTCGGCGGGCGCGCCGGCGATGCGACGGTACTCACCGAGCACCAAACCGGCCAGACCCGGCGTGAAAACGGCCTGACCAGCGGCGGTGGCGCGCACGGCGGCGATCAGCTCGGCCGCCGACGCGCTCTTGACCAGATATCCCGTGGCCCCGGCCTTGATCGCGTCCAGGACGTCGGCGCGCTCGGCCGAGGCCGACAGCACCAGCACCCGGCTGTCCGGCGACACCCGCAGAACTTCACCGGTGGCCTGCGCGCCGCTCCCGTCGGGCAGTTGCATATCCATCAGCACCACGTCGGGGTGCACCGCCGCGGCGCGTCGCGCGGCCGCGGCCACCCCGTCGGCCGTGGCGCACACCTGGAATCCGGCCTCGGTCAGATCCCGCGACACCCCGTCCCGCCACATCGGGTGATCGTCCACGACCATCACTGAAATTGGTTGGTGCGCGGTACTTTCCGGTGAACCGGCCGGTTCGCCCGCCGGACCGCGCGGTGGCGCGAGACGTGCCGGTACGCCCGGAGCCGCCGGGTTCGCCGGTGGCGCGGGCGCATTCGATGGTGTGGAGTCTTCCGGGGCGGCGGCGGCCCCGTGCCGATCGGAGTACCGGCTCATCTCCTCGCCTCTCGGTGCCTGGGGATATGGAACTCCCATTCGGTGCCGTCGTCGGTGCGCAGGTCGGCGGTGCCGCCGAGGGCGGTGATGCGGCCGAGGATGGACCGCGACACTCCCATTCTGCCCTGGGCGGCGGCCTCGACCAGGCGTCCGTCCGGGATGCCGGGACCGTCGTCGCGAACCGAGACGATCACCTCGTCGCCGGTATCCTCCAGCAGGACATAGGCTTTCGCGTTCGGACCGGCGTGCAGGGCGGTGTTGGACAGCGCGGCGGCCACCGCGGCGGCGAGTTCGCGGGCGGTCTCGCGGGCGACCGGCACCGGATCCCCCGGGGCCGAGACCGAGACCGTGGGCGAGGCGTGCGCGGTCAGCAGCGGACGCAGATCCTGTTCGGCGCCGGCGGAATCGGGCAGGTCGGGCGCGGGCGCGCTCTGCTCGGAGAGCAACACCCGCAGCGCCACTTCCTGTTCGGCGGCCCGCTGTGCCAATTCCGCTGTGGCACCGCCGATATCGCTGCCACGACGTTTGATGTAGCTGAGCACCTGCAACACGCCGTCGTGCACCTCGCGGGCGAGCCGTTCGCGCTCGCGGGCGGCCGCGGTGAGCAGGGCCGCGCGCTGCAACTGCCGGTGCGCGCGGCGGGCGGTGTCGGCCGCCAGGCCCAGCGCCAGGCCGAC
Organism: Nocardia sp. PLKS1-43; assembly: GCF_059510335.1. NCBI lineage: Bacteria > Bacillati > Actinomycetota > Actinomycetes > Mycobacteriales > Nocardiaceae > Nocardia > Nocardia sp. PLKS1-43. The sequence continues at coordinate 770,853 of NZ_JCAJZQ010000003.1, forward strand.
CGAGACCAGCATCGGCGCGGTCGCGTCGGACCACAGATCCAACTCCCATTGCGCGCGAACCACGATGCTCACCGCCGAGATCAGCACACCCGAAAGGACCCCGCCCACCGGTCCCGACGCGATCGCCGCGGCGATCACCGCATTGGCCGCCCACAACGTCGTCGGCACGGTCTGATGTCCGTGGAACCAGGCGTAATCGGCGACCAGCCGGGTTGCGGCCATCAGCGCGATCACCACCAGGTGATCGCCGATCACCACGGCCGTGCGGACCCGCGCCGGCGCGCTGATCCGCCACTGCGACAACAACAGCGCCGAGACGATCGACCACAGCACGAGCAGCCCGATCAGGAGCCAGCTGAGTCCGGGATGGATGTAGTGCGGCGCCGACGCGACCTCCTGACCGATCGCATAGAGCGCGGTGACCAGCCGAAATGCCTGCGCGGCACGCCACAGCGGCGCGGTCGCCCCGGTATCAGCGGCTGTTCGGGGTGCGCATTTCACGCCCAGGGGCATCAGCCGGAACCGTCGGCTGTGCCCGTGGACGTCCGCGGTTCACGTTTCATGCGGACGGCCATCAGCAGCGTCCGTCAACGCGCATCCTCGGTCCCCGCGGTCTCACCGGACTCGCTCTTGCCGGTTTCGGTGGATCCGGTCTTCGGGGTGAGCGTGCTCGAGGCGGACTCGGAGGGCTCGGCTTCGCCCGCATCGGGATCGGGCAGTCGGTACCGATCCGGATCCGGCTCGTCGGGTTGGGCGTGGAACATCGGTTGTCGCGGCGCGCCGCTGTTGAGCTCCTGATACAACTCCTCGGAACTGCCGGACAGCAGCGAGTGGATCGCGGTGTTCATCACCGCCGCGAACGGCACCGCCAGCAGCCCGCCGACCAGGCCGTACAGCACCACGCCGGTGGTGATCGCGAGCACCACCGCGAGGGGATGGATCCGCACCGCGCGCCCGAGCAGCAACGGTTGCAGCACATGGCTTTCCAGCTGCATCACCGCGACCGTGATACCCAGCACGATCAGCGCCGTGACCAGGCCCTTGGTCATCAGGGCCAGGAACACCGCGATGAAACCGGCCAGCAGCGACCCGATGATCGGGATGAACGCCCCGATGAACACCAGCGTGCCCAGCGGCAGCGCCAGCGGCACCCCGAGAATGGCCAGGCCGGTGCCGATGCCGATCGCGTCCACCGCGGCCACCGCGACGGTCGCGCGCACGAATCCGACCAGCGTCCCGAAACCGAGCCGGCCGGCGGTGCGCACCCGTTCGCGCTGCGGGGTCGGCACCACGCGGGTGACGAACTCCCAGATCTGATTGCCGCCGTAGAGGAAGAAGATCAGGATGAACAGCGTCAGGAAGGTGCCGGTGAGGAATTCGCCGATCGCGGCCGCGGTGGTCAGCGCGCCGTTGGTGAGCGAATCCTGGTTGCGCTCAAGCGTTTTCACGATGGTGTCGCCGGCATTGCGGATCTGGTCGTTGCTCAGGTGCAGCGGGCCGTTGATCAGCCAGTCCTGAATGGACTGGACGCTGGTCTTGAATTCGTTGGCCAGCTGCGGAACACCGGTGACGAACTGCTCGATCACGAAGGTGAACACCCCGGCGATCACGCCGAGCGAGCCGACCAGCGAGACGAACACCCCGATCGAGCGCGGCACGCCGAGGCGCTGCAACAGATCCACCAGCGGCACCAGCAGCGCCGCTACCAGCAGCGCGATCGCGACCGGGATCACCACGGTGGCCAGCCGCCGGGACAGGTAGCCGATGACCACGACCGCCAGCACGATGACCAGCATTCGCCAGCACCATTCGGCGCTCACCCGGACGAACGGATGTACCGAGTCGGCTGCGATCCGTCGGCCGGTCCCGCCCTCGCGCGCCGTCGAGTCCTGCGCATCGGCCCCGTCCCGGCCCGGATCAACGTCAGTCACCCGGCCGAGCCTAACCGCCGCGACCGCAGCGGGCACGTGTGCGCACCGGACGGGAATGCCGGTTTCCGGTGTCGTCGACCACACGCCGACCGGGGGTTCGGATCGGGCGGAACATCAGGGATCGCCCTGATGTGCCAGGGCCGTGACGTCGGTAGCCTCGATGTCATGGCTGGTGAAACGGTTTCCGCCGGGCCGGTTCCCGAGACCGGGGGTGCGGCGGGGGATCGGGATCTGCGGGTCTCGGACGCGGAACGCGAACATGTCGGGATGCTGCTGCAACGGGCGGTCGGGCTGGGGATGCTCTCGCTCGGCGAGTTCACCGAACGGATGGACACCGCGCTGGCCGCCAAGACCCGCGGCGAACTCAACGCTGTGCTGATCGACCTGCCGGGGGTGCGGCTGGTGGGTCAGCCCGATCCGGCCGTGCGGGCGACGCCGTCGTACGCGCCGCCGGGACCCCCGCCCGCCGCGTCGGCGACCATCCGCTCGCGGATCTCCTCGGTGAACCGCAAGGGCGCGTGGCATGTGCCCCCGACGATGTACCTGAACAACTACTGCTCCAGCGTCAGTCTGGATTTCACCCAGGCGGTGATGTCCACACAGGTGGTCGAGCTGCGCATGGACGATTTCTGCAGTTCGCTGACCTTGATCCTGCCCGGCGCGGCCACCGTGGACGTGGACGGGCTGGAGTTGATCGGGTCCAGCGTGAACAACAAGGTGCGCACCGGCCCGCCGATCGGGCCGCTGCACGTGGTCGTGCACGGCCGGCTGCGGTTCGGTTCGGTCACCGCCAAACAGCCGCTCGCGGTGCAGTGGCGGCGGATGATGTCCGGATTCTGATCGGTCGCCGGGCGTATCCGAACGTCGGCTCTGGTGCACATTCGGTGGTCATGCAAGTGCCGCCGGGTCCGCTGCATCGCATGAGAAGTGAATGACCTTGCTGTAGTCGGTGTTTCGCGCAGCAGGCAGAATTGATCGCCGCCACGGAAGGCCAGAGGCGGGTACAACCACCGAAAGTGCGCCAGCGCCGGAACGTCGGCGCATTCGCGTCGGATGGCATATATGCGACACGGGAATTCCGATCCGCGCGGCACGGTCACCGGCCGAGCGCGGTACTCACTCGCGGTTCTGACGGCGGAGTAGTTCGTTCACGCTGACGGTCCGGTTACTGCCGCCGCCGTGGTGCCTGCCCTCCTCGGAATCGTCGGGCTGGGCGGGGCGGTTCCGAGACGAGCGCAGATCGGCCATCCACTGTTCGATACTGCTGCGGTTGGCCTCCTGCCGGGAATCGGCCGGCGAGGCGTAGGTCGCCGGGGTCGGCGTGGTCTGCGCGTCGGCGGCGGAATCGGCCGGGGGGACCGCGGGTTCGGCCTCGGTCGGTTCGGTCTCGTCGTGCGGCTGATAACGCTGGGCGCGGGCGGCCGGATGCGGCGGCACGGCGGACTGCTTGGGTCGCGGCGGCAGGATGCGCGGGGTCGGGCCGGCCGGCGTGTCCGGCGTCGCACCGGATTCGGCCGGATCCGACATCCCCGAACCCGGCGGCACCGGCGGACGCGGCAGATCGCGCGGGGGTGAGACCTCGGGCGGGCGCGCGGTCGTCTCGCGGGCGGTCACCGGCGTGACGCCCGGCAGATTCAGCGAGGACTGCGGCGGCGTCGATCCGGGCGGCGGGGGAGCCGGAGCCGGGGTGTCGGCGCGGGATTCGGGCTGATCGGGCCGCTGCAGCACGCCCGGCGGCGGCAGGATGCGCGACTTGGCCCGCGATTTGCGCGCGGCCTTGGACTCCGTGGTGTCCGTATTCGCGTCCGCCTTCGCCTCGGGAGTGTCCGGGGTGTCCAGCCGCTCGGTCGGCGCTTCGGGATCGGCATGCCGAATGAGCCTGGCGCGCTTGGGTTTACGGCTCGACTTGGCCGGCGTCCCATCCGGCATCATCGGGATCTGCATGGTCACCGGATCGGTGACGGGCGTGGTTTTGACCAGGTCGACCACCTCGCCGCCGCCGGGACGTTCATCGCCCAGCATCGGCTCGCCCAGACCGACCTTCGCCTGGATCCGCTTCATCCAGGCCGGGGCCCACCAGCAGTCGTCGCCGAGCAGCTTCATGGTCGCGGGCACCAGCAGCATGCGGATCACGGTGGCGTCGATGAGCAGCGCCGCGACCATGCCGTACGCGATGTACTGCATCATCACCAGATCGGAGAAGGCGAACGCGCCGGTGACCACCAGCAGGATCAACGCCGCTGCGGTGATGATCCGGCCGGTCTGCGCGGTGCCGGACTTGACCGCCTCGGTGGTACTCGCGCCCACCGCGCGCGCCTCGACCATGCGGGAGAGCAGGAACACCTCGTAGTCGGTGGACAGGCCGTAGATGATCGCGATGATCAGCACCAGCACCGGCGACATGATCGGTTGCGGTGTGAAATTCATCAGCCCGGCCCCGTGACCGTCGATGAAGATCCAGGTCAGGATGCCCAATGTCGATCCGAGGCCGAGCGCGCTCATCAACGCGGCCTTGATCGGCAGCACCAGCGAACCGAAGGTCAGGAACATCAGCAGCGTGGTGACGAAGACGACCAGCACCACCATCAGCGGCATCCGGTTCAGCAGCGCGTCGACGCTGTCCTTCTGCATGGCCGGTGTTCCGCCGATGTAGACGTCCACACCGTCGGGCACGCTCATCGAACGCAGATAGTCGATGGTGGCGTTGGCGTTGTCCGAATCGCTCAGCGTGGTGGAGGTCTTCCAGACGTCCGATCCGGTGGGCGGCTGGCCCGGAATCGCGAACTGTCCGGTCAGCCCGGGAGCCTGATCCGCCTGCTGCAGAATCGAATAGATCTTCGTCGGGTCCTGGGTGACGATCACCAGGTTGATCGGATCGGTTCGCCGGGTCGGGAACAGCTCGTCGAACTGCTGCTGTGCGAGGCGGGTCGGATTGTCCGGCGGCAGATAGGTTTCGCTGATCCCGCCGAACTGCAGATTCTTCACCGGGATGATCAGCAGCAGCAGCACGATGCACAGCGGGACCGCGACCTTCAGCGGATGCTTCATCACCCACTGCGTGCTGCGGCCCCAGAAGCCGTTCTCGATCTCCTCGGTCGTCTTGGTCTTGCGGAACCACTTGAGCCCCAACATGTCCACGCGCTTGCCGAGGATGCTCAGGATGGCGGGCAGGATCGTCAGCGAGGCGACCGCGGCGAGGGCGACCGTGGCGATCGTGCCGTAGGCGACGGATTTCAGGAAGCCCTGGGGGAACAGCAGCATGCTCGCACTGGCCGCGATGATCATCGTCGCGGAGAACGCGACGGTGCGTCCGGCGGTCATGACCGAGCGTCGCACGGCCGCGCGGGTGTCGTACCCGTCGGCCAGTTCCTCGCGGAACCGGCTCACGATGAACAATCCGTAGTCGATCGCCAGGCCCAGCCCGATCATCGACACCACCGCGCCCACGAACGAGTTCACCTCGGTGAACTTCGTGATGCCCATGACGATGCCGTTGGCGCTGATGACCGTCAGACCACCCACGATCAGCGGCAGCGCGGCCGCCACGATGCCGCCGAAGATGAAGAACAGCAGCACAGCGACGCCCGGGATGGCCAGGACCTCCATGCGCCGCTGATCCGAGGCGATGGTGTCGTTCAGCGTGCCCGAAACCGGTTGCAGACCGGCGACCTGCACCTTCACCCCGGGAATGTCGAAGGCCCCCTTGACCTCCCGGTAGTTGTTCATCGTGGAGGTGTCGTCGTCGCCCTTGAGTTCGATCGCGGCGAAGGCGACCTTGCGGTCCTTGCTCACGGTGACCGCGGGCGAGAACTGCGCCGCACCCGGCACGTTCCAGGGTGAGATGTAGACCTTGTCGATCTCGTCCGGATGCTGCTTGGGCAGATTGGTCAGACTCTCGATGATCGGCTTGCTGAACGCCGCATCGTCGACGGTCTTCCCGTCCGGCGCGGTGTACAGCACGATGACGTCACCGGTGTGGTCACGGCCGTACGTCGAATCCAGCAGCTGCGCCGCCTGTGTCGACTCGGAACCGGGATCGTCCCATCCGCTGGAGCTGAGATGTTTGTCCAAACCGAGGCCGAACGCGCCCAGACCGAGCAGTGCGGCCACCATCACGCCCAGTACGGCAAAACGGAATCGGTAGACCAAATCGCCCCAGCGGGTGAACACTTTAAGCGACTCCTTGCGCGGGGCGGGAGGTGAGCAGTGCGGACAGCGGCCGGAAGGGCTGCAGCCAGGCTCCCTCGTCGGGCAGCGATTCGAGGCTGACCCGCGGAAGTGGTTCGCGGAACACTCCCGGGATGTCCTCGAGGTCGATGAATTCGAGGATATCGGACGTCACGGCCCAGCTCGCATGCTCGCGGAATCCGAGCACCTGCACCGGGACGCCGCCTGCGGCGATCTCCTCGAGGGGTTCGCGGAACGCCTGGCCGTCGGCGGAGGCGACCATGATCCCGGCCAGCCCCGCGCCGCGGCGGCGTAATTCGATGTGCGCCAACATATCGCTGTCGACGTCGGAATCCTCGTCGATCTTGGGTTTGGCGAAGACGGCGTACCCGACGTTGCGCAACGCCTCCACCCAGGGCCGCACCACATCGGCGGTGCCGGGCGCGATATTGGTGAACACCGTGGCCTCGGCCTCCACCCGGCCGCTGCCGCCGACCGAGAGTTCGGCGGTGCGGGCCAGCAGCCAGCGGCCGAGCGCGTCGAAACGCGGCCGGTACGCCGCGGTGGGACGCCCGCCCAGGATCGCGCCCAGGCCCATGTCGAGATTCGGCGCGTCCCAGACCAGCAGCACCCGCCGCACGTCGGTGCCGCTGCCCTGCGGAGCCGATCCGGCCCCGGAACTCGCCGTGGACGGGGAGGACGCGCGCCCGGACGGAGCGTCGTGCGGCATCCCTGTGACGTCCATCACGTCATGGTCGATCTCGCTGACCGTCATGACAGTGCGCCATCGATGGCGGGAATGGCTGAGCTAACTGTTCGCTCGCGTCGCACGCTCATGAGTCGATCTTCCCCCAAATCAGCTCGGTGATGTCGCTTCCGGCCCGATGCGCCTTACTTTCGAATTTCGTCACGGGCCGGTCGAAGCCGATCGGAGCGGATTCGGCGAAACTGTCGCGATCGCCGCCCGCGGCCTCGTTGAGGCCGATGAACTGCGGTTCCGCCGCGCCGACCGCGGCGATGTGCTCTGCGTAGCCGGCATGGTCGGTCGCCACGTGCAGGATTCCGCCGGGGCGCAGGCGGCTGGCGATGAGCGTCATCGTGCTGGGCTGCAGCAGGCGGCGCTTGTGGTGCCGAGCCTTGGGCCACGGGTCGGGGAAGAACACCCGTACCCCGGTCAGTGAATCCTTGGCAATCATGTGTTCGAGGACGTCCACCGCGTCGCCGCGCAGCAGCCGGATGTTCTCGATGCCCTCGCGCTCGATGCGCTGCACCAGTTGCGCCAGGCCCGGCTTGTAGACCTCGATGCCGATCAGATCGAACTGCGGTTCGGCCTGGGCCATCGCGGCGGTCGCTGTGCCGGTCCCGCAGCCGATCTCGACGATCAGCGGGGCTTGCCGGCCGAACCAGGCCGCCGCGTCGAGCGGTTCATCCGAAACATCGCGGCCGATTCGCGGCCACGTCCGGGCCCAGGATTGCTGCTGCGTAGCGGTGAGTGCGCCACGGCGGGAGCGAAAGCTGGTGACGCGGGGGTGCAGGCGCGAGCCGGTCGGGTGGCTCGGTCCGGTGGTCCCCGAGGCGGCCGGATCCGGCGCGCCGACCGCGCGGTCGACCGTCGTCGAAGCCGTGGACCGCGGCCCTGGGACCGGCTCTGCAGTGTGGTTCGCGGCGTCGTTCACGGCGTCCATTGTCCAGTATCGGATGATCAGCACAGCAAGCGACCGCGCAACCCTTCCCGGACGTCCGATCAGGCCGCCAGCGTGCGGGCCGGGCCGGGCCGCGGGCCCGACTCGCCGCGCAGCGGTCGTCCGAGCGCGACTCGCGTTGCGGTGATTGTCATTTCGAGCAGACCTCGCCAGCTCGACGAATCGGTCACCACCGACCAGACCGTGCGGGTGCTCGGCTCGGGCAGCGGGCGTCCGGCGATCCGGTCGGCGAGCCAGTCCAGGCTCAGCGGTGTGGCCAGGGGCAACAGGGAGAAATGTTCGCTGAGCCGGTCGCGCAGATAGGTGACGTTCGCGCCGCCGCGGCGGTAGCGCGCGACTTGCTCATCGATGGCGCAGACGTTGATGACCTGGTCGTTCACCGGCTGGATCATCAGGATCGGGCAGTTCGGGATCTGACCGCCCAGCCGCAGCTCGTCCAACATCGCGCACATGTCCGGTTCGGCCAGCACCTCGGCCAGCGGCCGGGTGAGGTAGTCGCCGACATCGCGTCCGGTGAGGCGGGACAGCGCCAGAATCGGCGCGGAACGGCCGGCCAGTTCCAGCAGGAGCCGGCCCTCGGCGTTCAGTTCGGCCTCCAGGAGTTCGTCCAGGGCCGGGTAGAGGCGGCGCAGCGCGCCGATCATGATCGGCGGGAATCCGGCGAAGCGTCCGCCGTTGAGGCCGAGGAACACCTGTCCGGGGTCGCCGACCGGTGCGCCGAGTACCGCGCCGACGATATCGAGTTCGGGTGCGTACGCCGGGGCCATCTCGACCAGCCAGGAGCCGGCCATACCGCCGCCGGAATAGCCCCACACCGCGACCGGGGTGCGCGCGTGCAGGCCCAGCGGGGCGAAGCGCAGTGCCGCGCGAATACCGTCCAGCGAGCGGTAGCCGGGTTCGCGCGGGGCGCCGAAATTACCGTTCGAACCCCCGTGGTCGGCGATGCTCACCGCCCAGCCGCGGCGCAGCGCGCCCGCGACGAGCACCCACTCCAGCTGGGTGATCGAACCGGGCGCGCACGCGCCCAGGCGCAGCGCGTAGGACGGCGCGCACTGCTCGGCGGTCGCGTCGATCGCCGATTCGAAGGCCAGCAGCGGGCGTTCGGCGTCCGGGTCCGCGCCGTCGGGCAGGAGCACGGTGGTGATCGCGACCTCCGGCCCGCCGTGCATATCGGTGCTGCGATAGAGCAGCTGCCAGGCCGACACCCGCTGGGGGACCAGGCCGAACAGTCCGATCCGCACCGCACGGCTGCGCAGGATCGCGCCGGGGGCGTGGCGGGCGAGGTCGGTCGGCGGGACCAGGAACGGATCCTGTGACGGCAGCAACGGACGCGTGTCGATCGTGTTCCGGACGCGGGAAGCCGCGTCGCCCTGTCCGATGACGTCCTCGATGACGGTCATCGCAACCTCCTCACTGAGCCTGGTGACCAGGCCGTTCACCCGCACCCGTCCGCGCGGACCGGTGCCGGGCACAGCCCTGCCCCACATCGGCGGTGCCGCCGACGGCCTCAGACTAGGCGACCGGATGTTCACCCGAAAACCGCGCCACATCCGAATTGTGCTGTGTCTCAATAAAACAGCCGCCATCCGAGGTCGATTCCCGATTGCGTCCTGTGATCAATGACACAACATGTGCTGTCGGCTCCCCGGGGTTCAACGCCTCGGACGGGTGCGAGGTCGCCGAGATCCGCTGGACGAACGGATGGCCGGCCGGGGTTCCGGCCGTGGTCGGGGCCTGTGCGCGGCGCGGACCGGTGGGGTGCGGCGGCCTTCGATTCCGTCGCACCCGGTCCGCCGAACCGCACCCGGTCCATGGCTCTCGAGCACGGCGTTCTCGTCGTGTCGGGTGCGGCTGGCGGCGGACGGTTGACGGGCCGGGGTTCAGGTTCGATATTCGGCGGGGTGAATACGGTGGTCCGTGCCGACAATCCGGGCGAGTTCTGCGAGAATTGCCCGCCGGAAGGGGGTAGTACCGTGCCGACAGACTCCGCGGCAGCCAGGCCGGTCGACGGATCGGGCGGGGCCGCACCGGAACTCGACCAGTTGATCGGGAATCTGCGCACGGGTCCGGGCACGGATCCGCGGGTGGCCGAACAGGTGGCCGCCGCCGCGAGCGCGTGGCGGCGTCCGGTGCGCATCCAGGTCACGGGCCGTGCGGGCGCGGGCAAGTCCACCCTGTTGCGGGCGCTGGCGCTGATCTCGGCCGAGGAGACCACCCCGGTCGACGAACCGGGCCGCGCGGATCCGGTGCTGGACGCCGACCTGCTGGTGTACGTGCTGTCCTCGGCGTTGCAGCCGGGGGACCGCGCGGTGCTGTCCCGGCTGCCGCGCGACCGGACCGTCGTGGTGCTGAACAAGGCCGATGCCGTCGGTTCCCGCTGGGCAGATGCGGTCGCGGCGGTGGACCAGTGCGCCGGCGAAATGGGGATGGCGACCCTGCCGGTGGTCTCCGAACTGGCCGTGCGGACCAGATCCGGCACACCGTCGCAGCAGGATCTGACCACGCTGCGAAGGCATATCGCCACCACCGATCCGTCCTTCACGCTGACCGCCGAACTGTTCTGCTCTGCGGACTTCGGCCCCGATACCGCCGAGCGCGAGGCGGTGATCGCGCGCTGGGGCCTGTTCGGGGTGTCGACCGCGCTGGCGGCGCTGCAGGGCGACCCGGACCTGGGCCCGCAGACGATCCGGCAGATACTGCACGCGGTCAGCGGTATCGACGCGGTCCACACCCTGCTGCACCGCCGCTACGAGCGGTCCGCCGAACAGCGTGGCGGCGAATTCCTCGACGAGCTGATCCGACTGGCCGCCCGCTCGGGTGGTGCGGGCGCGGGGCGGGCCCGGGATCTGGTCGAGGACTATCTGGCCGGAGACGAGGCCCTGTGGACCGGTCTGCGGGCCGGACTGGCCTGTCCGGAGGTCGTCCATCTGGCCGCGGGCTACCCGTCGCCGTATCCGGCCGCCGCCGACGACGCGATCGCCCGCGCGCAGCGCTGGCGCGCGGTGGTGTCCAGCGATATGCCCGCCGCGGCTCGCCGTGCCGCGCTGCGCGCGCACCACGGCTACGTCCGGTTGTTGCAGTGCCGGACTCTGACCCGCCCGCAGGTTCGGCCACCGTCTCGCTCTCCCCGGAAGTGCAGGCGGTGCTCGCACGCTGGAATCCGCAGGGCGCGGCATTGTTGCGGGCCGCGACCGGCCCCGAGACGGACGGGGCCGGTCCCGTGCTGCCCGCCGCCGAGGCGGTCGCGCTGATCGGTCCGGCCGACGCCGGCACCCTGCTGCTGCGCACCGAACTTGCCCGCTTCGAACCGCGGATCGACCTGACCGATCCGATGGCTGATGCCGGCGCCGCGCCCGCGGTGGCACTACTGCTGCTCGACGCGGGCGCCGCACTCGGCGCGAGCACCCTGAACACGGTGTCCCGGCTGCGAGCGGGCGGGACTCGAGTCCTGTTCGCCATGAACAACATTCACGCCCATCCGGACTGGCGGGCGGTCCTGGACCGCAACACCGCCCTGCTGACTCCGGTGCTCGGCGGCGATCCGGCCGTGGTGCCGGTCTCGGCCCGCCTGTCGGCGGCCGCGCGCCAATCCGGTGACGCCGCGCTGCTGGACCGGTCCGGCCTCGCCGTGCTGCATGCCCGGCTGACCGCGGCGGCCGGCGCCGACAGCGGACCGGACCGTCTGGCCGCGGTCCTGGACCGGGTGCTGGCCGACACCCGCCAGCGCATCGCCGGCCAGTCCGCCGAGCTGAACTCCGGCGCCGAGATGGCCCGCCTGCGTGAGGAACGCGCGACGCTGCTGGCCGCGCGGGACGGCGGCCGGGCCCAGGCGATGTCCGCACTGCGCAACCGCGTGCATCTGGCCCGGATGGATCTGCTGCACGAGGTCGGCGCCCGCATCCGCGCGCTGAACGCCACCGCCAGATCCGACCTCGACCGCCTCGGCCGCCGCGCCACCAAGACCTACCCGGCCGAGCTGCAGCAGGCGGTGAACCAGCTGACCGGCGAGCTCGACGCCGCCCTCGCGCACCGGCTCGAGGATCTGTCCCGGCAGCTCGAGGCGGCGACCGGGCCCACACCCGATGCGCCCGCCCGGCCGCCGGTGGCCCGCACCGACCCGCCGCCGCGGCTGGGCCCCGATCCCGAACCCCGGCACCGGGGCGTGGAAGACCATCTGATGATCGCGCTGGGCGCGTCCGGTGGATTCGGCCTGGGGCGTCTGGCGGTCGCGCCGTTGACGCTGGTCCCGGCATTGAACTACGCGACCATCCCGGTCACCCTGCTACTCGGCGCGGCCGTCGCCTATTGGGTGGTGCGCGCCCGCGGCCATATCGCCGATCGAGCGCATATGCGTCAATGGGTCTCCGACGCTCTGGTGAACGTCAAGGCCCAACTCGAACAGCGGGTGTCGACCGCACTGGTCGAAGCCGAATCGCAACTCACCGATCAGGCGGTCCGCGCGACGACCGCGCGCGTGGTCGAAACCGATCGCCGCATCGCGGAATTGGAGTCGCGAGTGCGAGAGCTGAATTCTCGCCGGCCCGCACAACTGGCCGCCTGCCGACGCGATCTGCAGATCCTCGATTCGGCTCGTACGCAGCGATGACGAGCCCGGTGAACGCGGTCGATCCTCGTGTCGCGGCGAGTTCGCTGTGATCGTCGCCATAACTCTCCGGCCCGCGTATTTCTCGGAAACAGAATTTTCGTGATATTCCTCGCGGCCGCGGTTGATGACCATGTAGTCGGGGTACCGAGTGAGCAACCCCATTCCGTACTCACCGTCACATCGCGTTAACCTCTTTATCTAAGGAACAACGGCATCCGCTCCCACTCTTATGCCGCCCTGAAGTCGGCGAGACGGAACGGGTGCCTACCGCCAATGGTGGCTGTTCCGGTGTCGTGAGCTGTTCCGGCTGCTCGCTCACAACACCCCGGCCGCCCATCTCAGGAGAGTTTTCATGACCTCAGTGACCATTCCTGGTCTTCACGGATCCGATGGCACCGCACCGACGGAGCACGCGGGGTTGCTCGCCTGGGTGCGTGAGGTCGCAGAACTCACTCAGCCCGAACGGGTCGTGTGGGCGGACGGCTCCGACGAGGAGTGGGACAGGCTGACCACCCAGCTCGTCGAGGCGGGCACGTTCCAGCGGCTCAACCAGGCCAAGAAGCCCAACTCCTTCCTGGCGCTGTCGGACCCCTCCGACGTCGCGCGGGTGGAGTCGCGCACCTTCATCTGCTCGCGCACCGAGGCCGAGGCGGGACCGACCAACAACTGGGTCGATCCGACCGAGATGCGGGGCACCATGACCGAGCTGTACCGCGGTTCGATGAAGGGTCGCACCCTGTACGTGGTGCCGTTCTGCATGGGCCCGCTGGGCGCCGAGGATCCGAAGCTGGGCGTGGAGCTCACCGATTCGGAGTACGTCGTGGTCTCGATGCGGGTGATGACCCGCATGGGCAAGGCCGCGCTGGAGAAGCTCGGCACGGACAAGCCGTTCGTCAAGGCCCTGCACTCGGTCGGTGCGCCGCTGGCGGACGGCCAGGCCGACGTGCCGTGGCCGTGCAACGACACCAAGTACATCACGCACTTCCCCGAGGACCGCGAGATCTGGAGCTACGGTTCGGGTTACGGCGGCAACGCCCTGCTGGGCAAGAAGTGTTACTCGCTGCGTATCGCCTCGGCGATGGCCCACGACGAGGGCTGGCTGGCCGAGCACATGCTGATCCTCAAGCTGATCTCGCCGGAGAACAAGAGCTACTACATCGCGGCGGCGTTCCCCAGCGCCTGCGGTAAGACCAACCTGGCGATGCTGCAGCCGACCGTGCCGGGCTGGCGCGCGGAGACCCTCGGCGACGATATCGCCTGGATGCGTTTCGGCGAGGACGGCCGCCTGTACGCGGTGAACCCGGAGTTCGGTTTCTTCGGTGTCGCGCCCGGCACCAACCGCAATTCCAACCCGAACGCGATGGCCACCCTGGAGGCCGGAAACACCGTCTACACCAACGTCGCGCTGACCGACGACCACGACGTCTGGTGGGAGGGCCTCGAGGGCGAGCCCGATCACCTGATCGACTGGAAGGGGAACGACTGGTTCCTGCGCGAGACCGAAACCCTTGCCGCGCACCCGAATTCGCGTTACTGCACGCCGATGTCGCAGTGCCCCACGCTGGCTCCGGAATGGGACGATCCGCAGGGTGTGCCGATTTCGGCGATCCTGTTCGGCGGCCGCCGCAAGACCACCATCCCGCTGGTGACCGAGTCCTTCGATTGGCAGCACGGCGTTTTCATGGGCGCGACGATGTCCTCGGAGCAGACCGCCGCGGCGGAGGGCAAGGTCGGCAATGTCCGCCGCGACCCGATGGCGATGCTGCCGTTCATGGGCTACCACGTCGGCGATTACATGAACCACTGGATCAACCTCGGCAAGAACGCCGACGCCGGCAAGTTGCCGAAGATCTTCTACGTCAACTGGTTCCGTCGCGGTGCGGACGGCCGCTTCCTGTGGCCCGGTTTCGGCGAGAACTCCCGCGTGCTGGAGTGGATCGTCAACCGCATCGAGGGCAAGGCCGGGGCCGAGTCGACCGCGGTCGGCAATGTGCCCACCGCCGCGGATCTCGACCTGGACGGCCTGAACGTCGATCCGGCCGATGTCGACGCCTCGCTGAAGGTCGATCTGGACGAATGGCGCCGGGAGATTCCGCTCATCGAGGAGTGGTTCGAGTTCGTCGGCGATAAGTTGCCGTCCGGTGTGCGTGACGAATTCGAAGCGCTCAAAGAGCGTCTCGGCTGAGTCGCCGCGAAATACGCACCGCCCGTACCGTCTTGCCGACGGTGCGGGCGGTTTTGCTTGTAGCGGTGAGCCTCTCGCGAGCCCTCGTCGGGCGGTGTGAGTTTTTCCACGAGCCGGTTGGGTTCGGACGGGTATGAATCGGGCGTCCGTGCTTTATTCTCGAATGTGTTCTACATCTCATGTCCGACCGGTTCGATTGCGGGAAATTAACTAATCGGCTGAACTGAATGCCTCGCCGCCTCGGTGGATCATTTCGGTCCCACGTCGGCGCAGGCCGATCATGGAGGTGCGTGGGCATGACCGAGCTGGGGTTCGATTCGCCGGTGGTTCCGCAGGCAGCCGAGTTCGAGCTGTCGCCGGCGAGTACGCCGATGCGCCGGGCCGCGCGGCAATTGCAGGCGGCGCTGCCGGACGGGTGGGAGGTCGAGGTCGTCGACGCTCCGCGGCGGCCGGGGCAGGTTCCGGCGGCGATGTTGCGGGTGCAGACGCCGAGGTGAGCTTCCTGCGTCACAGCGACCACGCTGGTTGTCTGCAGGCATCCCGAGTCTCCAAACCCTACCTGCCGGTTCGCTTTTCATAGAACGCACTATTGCGTTTGGCCACCCGACGGCGCATGCTGATAGCTAGCTGCTTTGGCCGATTTTTCAAATGCAATTGCAGGGGAGTCCGAGTCGTGGCGGTGCAAGTAGTCGGTAGATCGTTGATGACCAGTGATCAGACGCCGCACCAGGCAAGATCCGTCGGAACCGGCGGGTGGGTCGTATCTTTCCTGCCCGGCCGGACGCTGACGCTCGAACAGGCGACGGCCGCGTTACAGGCCGCGGAGGCGGTTGCCGCGGTGCGCGAATTATCCGGTTCGGTGGGGCTGACGCCGCTCGAGACGGTGGGGTTGGCCATGCAGGAACCGCCGTGGGAAGAATCCGCGCGCCTGGCCGGACGCAGGTTCTGGCAGCGCGGGTGAATTCCGGGTCACCGCTTGACGATCACCAGGACCAGATTGCTGACCAGTAGTTCCCGGATGCCTGGTACGCGCACCAGCCACCAGGCCCAGCGCGGGTGGTAGCGCGGAAACGCGGCCAGCACGTCGGCCCGGTCGCTGACCTGCCCCGCCCAGTGCAGCCCGTCGGCGGCGCGCACCGCGAACAGTGAGGTGCCGAAGCGGTTCTTCGGTTCGTGGCCGGTGCGGCGTCGATAGCGCCGGGCCGCGTACTCCCCGCCCAGATAGTGCCAGGGCCCGGTCTCGTGTCCGCCGAACGGGCCCGCCCACACGGTGTAGGACAGCATCATCAGACCGCCCGGTCTGGTCACCCGCAGCATCTCCTCGGCCATCCGCCACGGGTGCGGAACGTGTTCGGCCACATTGGAGGACAGGCAGATGTCCACCGCGTCGTCGCGGAACGGCAGCGCCATCCCCGAACCCCGGACCGCGCCGCGCACACTCAGACCCGCGGCGTGCATCTCGGCCGGATCCGGCTCGACCGGCAGGTAGCGCGCGCCCGCCGCGGTGAACTCGTCGGCGAAATAGCCTGGCCCGCCGCCTACGTCGAGGACCGTCGCGCCGGTCAGCGAGCAGCCGGCGAGATCGCGATAGAAGTCGGCGATCAGTTCGGCGGTGTCGGTGGCGATTCCGCCGTAGAACAGCGCGGGATCGGTCTGCTCGAAGCGGAAACTGCGCAGCAAACGCAGCGACCGGCGCAATGTTGCGCGCCGGGTGAAGCTCGGGGATTGTGATCGAAGCATGGTGTCTCGAGCTTTCCACAGAGATCCCACATCCCGGGGAGCGGATCCTGCCGCTAGGGTGGAGCGGATTGTCACCTCATCCGTTCCGAGAAACTCTGGAGTGCGCAGTGCTCGACCCCGGACCTCGCGGGCCGTCCGCGGTGACTGGAGTTGCCGATCCCGGAGGCGCGAATTACGCGTCTGCAGTGCGGGCGAATGCCGCTGTGCGGGAGGTGTTGCTGCTGTGCTGGCGCGACACCGGCCATCCGCAGGGCGGCGGCAGTGAGCGGTATCTGGAGCAGGTGGGCGCGCAGCTCGCCGCCCGCGGGGTGAAGGTGACCTTGCGTACCGCCCGATATCGCGGCGCGGCGCGGCGGGAGCGGGTCGACGGGATCGAGATCAGCCGGGCCGGTGGTCGTTACACGGTGTATCCGCGGGCCTTGGCGGCGATGCTGGCCGGGCGCCTGGGCCTCGGGCCGCTGCGCGATGTGCGGCCCGACGCGGTGATCGACACGCAGAACGGCATTCCCTTCTTCGCGCGGGCGGTGACGCGTGCTCCCGCGGTGGTGCTGGTGCACCACGGACATCGTGAGCAGTGGCCGGTCGCCGGGCATTGGGTGGGCCGGGTCGGCTGGTGGATCGAGTCGCGGCTGTCGCCGTGGGCGCACCGGCGCAATCAGTATCTGACGGTCTCGCTGCCCTCCGCCGAGGAATTGGCCTCGCTCGGGGTGAACAGATCGCGAATCGCCGTGGTGCGCAACGGCGCCGAACCCGTTCCGGCTCGGGTGCCGACCGGTGCGGCGCAGACCCGGACATCGCATCCGAGCATCGTGGTGCTCTCGCGGCTGGTGCCGCACAAGCAGATCGAGGACGCGCTCGCTGTCGTGGCCGCGCTGCGGGCCCGGCATCCCGGGCTGCACCTGGACGTCATCGGCGGCGGCTGGTGGGCGGAGAACCTGAAAAGCCGTGCGCGCGAACTGGATATCGCCGGATCGGTGACCTTCCACGGTCACGTCGACGAGGCCCGCAAACACGAATTGCTCTCGCGCGCATGGGTGCACGTGCTGCCCTCGCGCAAGGAGGGCTGGGGGCTGGCGGTGATCGAGGCCGCGCAGCACGGGGTGCCCACGGTCGGATATCGCAGTTCGCGCGGACTCACCGATTCGGTCGTGGACGGG
Organism: Nocardia sp. PLKS1-43; assembly: GCF_059510335.1. NCBI lineage: Bacteria > Bacillati > Actinomycetota > Actinomycetes > Mycobacteriales > Nocardiaceae > Nocardia > Nocardia sp. PLKS1-43. The sequence goes on from NZ_JCAJZQ010000003.1 coordinate 788,342, forward strand.
GTGACCGGGCTGCTGGTGGACGATCCGGAGCAGCTGAGCGAGGCCGTCGGCGAACTGCTCGCCACCGCCGAGACCCGAACGGTGATGGGGGAGAAGGCGCGTGCTCGCGCGCGGGAGTTCTCCTGGGAGCTGACCGCGAACGGCGTGCACGAGGTGTTGTCGGCCGCCGCACGCGGCGAGTACGTCAGCGGCCTGGTCGCCCCGCGCGTCCGGGAAATCGGATAGGCCACCGGTCGTAGGCCGCGGCGAGCGCGCCCGCCAGCAGCAGCAGCGCCCAGGCCAGGTGTGCGGCGATCGCGATGAACCGATGTGCGCCAGCGGATTTCGCCCCGGCGTCGTGCGGGTGCGGTACCCGGTACAGGCTCAGCTCGTGATCGGCGTAGACGGCGGTCAAACGATCCAGAGTCGCTCTCGAACGCCCGAGCGGCCCGGGTGAGGTGTGCTCCACCAGGACCCAGCCGACCCCGTGCGCCGCGAGTTCGTCCGGTCCCGCGCCGTCCAGCAGCAACCGCTCCACCGCCCGCGCCCGCGCGCCTTCGCCCGCGACGCTGCCGCCGCGCACCGGCAGCTCCCCGGTCTGCAACACGTCGCGGGGCAGCATGCGCGGCGCCGGATCGAGCACCGGAACCCTTCCGCTGTACGGGAATTCGCGGAACATCCCGCCCGGCAGCACCGCGACGTCGCCCGGACCGTCCATTCGCTCGGCGACTGCCTGCCACCCGGCCGGATACCGCACGGCCCGCATCGCCCCACCGACGCCCCAGGCCAGATCCGGCAGCACCACGATCAACGCAGCGATGCACAACGCCGCCACCACACCGGTTCCGCCGCCGCCGGCACCGCGCGTGAAGCCGGCCGATTCCGGCCGTCCCGCCGCGTCGTCCGCTCGTGCCGTGTACCTCGCGTCGTGGGCGCGGTCGTCGCTGGGCGCTGGTCGCTGGGCGGTGTCGTTCCCTTGCGCCGTGTCGCGGTTTCGCGCCGCGGCGTCTGCGGGTGCCACATCGTCTTTTCCTGCCGGGTCGGGGCCCGTCGCGGGGCCGCGATACCCGGCGGCGCGGGCCCGGCTGTCCGCGGCATCGCCGAAAGGACTCCGCGCCAGCGGATCTGGCGGAGTACGAGCCGGTGCCGCAGGCGCCGATCCGAACCTCGTGGCGACTGCGCGGCAGCCCGCTGCGGCGCACAGCGCGAATGCGGGCATGGCCAGGGCGGCGTATTTCTGTGTGTCGCGGAGCAATCCGGCGCCCGGGATGCGGGTGACGAGGAATTGGCCGAGGTGCAATCCCCAGCCGGTCGCGCCGAGTGCGGGGAGCACGATGGCCGCGGCCGCCAGGATCAGCAGCGCACGACGGACGTACCGTGTCGGGGCATCGCCGGGGGCGGCGACGCGACGGATGCCAGCCGCCACGATGAGCAGCAGCACGAACGTCGCCACCAGCGCGAACAATGTTGTGCGCGAACCGGGTACGGCCTGGGCGTTCCAGATTCCGCCGAGCCCGGCCAGACTGCCGATCGTGCCGAGTCCGGGTTCGGCGCGTGCGGCGAACGCCGTGATTCCCGCCGGATCCGATGGTTCGGCACCGGTCTCCGAGAGCACGGCGGCCACCAGCCACGGTGCCGAGGCGACACACCACAACCCCAGCGTCCCGGCCAGTTTCCGCCGGCCGACCACGACCAGCGCCACACACCCCGCCAGCAGCGCACCGGTCGGCGTCAAGCCCGCCGCGGCCAGACAACCGCCGAGCCCCAGCCACATCCGAACTGCGTGACCCCGTCCGTTCGCGCGGGCCCGTCCGTTCGCGCGGGCCCGGAGATGCTCGCTCGTCGTATCGGGTGTATCCGCCCGGCCGTGCTCGCCTTCCTCCGGATGAGTGCCCATCCGGTTCGATATAACAGCCCTCGAACGCGTGCTGGTCTCGTCGTCTTCGGTTGTCCCGCTGTGCTTGCTTTCCCTCGGACGTGTGCGCGCCCGGTTCGGTGTGACAGTTCTCGAATGCGTGCTGGTCTCGTCGTCTTCGGTTGTCCCGCTGTGCTCGCTCGGTTCGTCGGATGCGTTCCCGTCGTCGCGCTGTGGGCTCAGGTCCGGTTGCTCTGTGCCGGTGCGTCTTTCGTCGGTGCGGCACCGGATCCGCATGGCCGCCAGCACCGTCCACGGCAAGGCGGCGTATCCGGCCAGCAGACTCCAATGTCCCTGGAGCAGCCGTTCGGCCACATAGGGATTCCACACCGCGATGGTGGCGGCCAGCAGCTGCGGTCCGAGCGAGACGCCGAGCAGCCGGCGGGACAACGCGGCCGCGCCCCATCCGGCGGCCCACAACGCGCCGACCAGGATCGCCTTCACCACGATCCCGCCATCCACGACCGACGACACCGTCGCGAGCAACCAGTCCTGCGGCACGGCCCGCGGCGCGGCATCCCCCAACCCGAGGGCCGAATCGGTCGGATAGGACCGCGGCGTACTCACCCCGTCCCGCAACAGCAGATACCCCGGCCCGAGCAGCGGCCCCGCCACAACCAACGCCAACAGCAGGCTGTACGCGGCAGGCCGGATCCGGCCCCACCGCACCCCGCGCCCGCGCCCAGTCACGCTGAGCCACCCTACGTCGTGCGCTTCCCCCCACCGCCCCCACCCACGCTTGCCCACCCCACCGGCTCATGCGTCCGGCCTGCTTGTGTGTGCGGTCGGCTTGTGTGTGCGGTCGGCTTTGTGTGTCCGGCCCGCTTGTGTGCGCGGCCCGTTCTTGTGTGCGGCCTGCTCGTGTGTGCGGTCGGCTTGTGTGTCCGGCTCGCTTGTGTGTGGTCTGTTCGTGCGTCTGGTCGGCTTGTGTATCTGGCCTGCTCGTGCGCGCGGTCCGCTCGTGTGTGCGGTCCGTTCGCGTGTGCGACTGGTACAACAACGCCCGTCTGCATTCCCGGCTGGACTACCTGACACCGGCTGAATACGAAGCCGCGCACTAACTCTCAACAACAGCCACGCCGACCGGCGCTGGTCTGAAACCGTAGCCGGTCCCTTACCCGCGACGATTCAGTCCGCCCGTGTCCGGTCGGCGACTCGACCGTGCGTCCGCTCGGGTGTGGGCCCGGTTCGGTGTGCGGCGGGCCGCGTCGGCGCGGGGCGGGCTGGAGGTGGCAGCATGGCGGGATGCCCGCTGTCCGTCGTCTGCCCGCTGTCGCGGATCTGACCCTGGTGACCGCGGGGGCGATGACGGCGAATGTGGCCGGGTATCTGCTGCAGTTGCTGGCCGGGCGGTGGCTCGGGGTGGCGGGATACAGCGAGTTCGCCAGTCTGCTGGCGGTGCAGCTGCTGTGCGCGGTTCCGGCGTTGGCCCTGCAGAATGTCGTGGCGCGCGAGCTGGTGCGCGGGGCGCGGGCGGCGACGGTGCGAGCGCTGGGGTGGTGGTGCGCGGCGGTTGTCGCGGTCGTCGCGGCGGTTCTGGTGCCCGTGGTGAGTGCGGTGCTGCACGTCGGCGCGGTCGCTGCCGCCGGTGCCCTGCTCGCCGCGCCCGCGCAGGTGCTGATCTCCGGGGAACAGGGAATCCTGCAGGGCGGCCGCAGGTTTCGCGCGCTGGCGACCGTGCTCGGCGGTGCGGGCGTCGCGCGGGTCGTACCGGCGCTGGTCGTGCTGGCCGCCGGTGCGGGCGCTGCCGCGGCGCTCTGGGCCGCCGCCCTCGGTCTGTTCGCCGCGGCCGTCGGCGCACGTCGGGCAGCCGCCGGGGTCACGAACCCCGAGGAATCGGACGTCCCGGACACCCTGCGGATCCGCGCGGGCGGGTCGGCGGTACTGCGGGCCGTGCAGGTGCAGGCCGCGTTGATGGCGATGTCCTCGGTGGATCTGATCGTGGCGCGGATCGTGCTCGAACGGGACGACGCCGGACGTTATGCGCTGGGCGCCATCGCGACGAAGATCGCGTTCTGGCTGCCGCAGGCGGTCGGTGTGGTGCTGTATCCGCGGATGGCGCAGCCGCAGAATTCGGCCCGCGCGATCCGGGCCGCACTGGGAGTGCTGCTGGGTGTCGGCGTCGCGGCGGTGGCGGGTGCGGCGGTGCTCGCGCCATTGGCGCCGCTGTTCGCCGGACACGACTACGCCCCGATCGAGCACTGGCTCTGGCTGTTCGCCCTCGACGGCGCACTCTTGGCCCTGCTGCAGGGCGCACTGCTGTCCGCGATCGCCCTGGACCGCACCGCACCCGCCGTGATCACCTGGGTGGGCCTGGCCGTCGAGGTGTCCGCGATCGCCCTGTTCGCACACACTCTGCCTGCCCTGATCGGCATCTCGACGCTGGTCGTGGCCGTCGTCGCCGCGCTGATGATCGTGGTCGTACTGCGTGCCGCCGCCCGCGAGCACGATGTGCCGGTCGATCACCCGGCGTGATCACCGCGCCGGGTGGGTCACGCGGTCACTGTCGGGCGCAACGGTATTCGACTCACCAGCTGCGAAAACGCCGGTGGCTCCCCGCGTAACGGGGAGCCACCGGCGAATTATATTGCGCTACTGGGATATTCAGATGTCCCTGCGCGGCAGTTTGATCTGAGTCGTCGGCTGGTCGGTGAGATTGAAGCCCGAGCCCCGGCCCGGCTCGACGGTCTCACCGCCCTTGGGGTTCTTCGGCCGAACCAGGCGTCCCGGCTTCTCGGTGCCGCTGCTGCGCAGGCCCAGCACCAGGCCGGCGATCAGCACGATCACGCCCACCACGCCCAGGATGATCGGCAGCGTCCGCCCGTACAGCGAGAGCTTGTCCATATTGTCCTTGGCGATCGCGATCTGCGAGTTCACCGTGTTGTCGTCGAACACCAGGGTCGACTGCAGCGCGGTGACGTCCGGCTTGTCGGCGTTGCGCGCGTAGTACATGTGGAGCTGCTCGGAGCCCTTGATGATGGTGCCGGTCTGCGGCTCCACCCACAGGTCGCGGGTGTTGGTGTAGAAGCGGTCCATCGTGACCGGGGTGTCACCGCCGGGGATGCCCCACTTGGACGCGGGCAGGCTCACCTGGTTGCTGGGAGCGCTGACCACCTTCGACAGATCGGTCACCGGGATCTTCTGCTGGAAGTGGTAGACCTTCAGGTCGTTGATCTCGGTCTGCTCGACGAAGTTGATGTCGAACGACTTGCGCGCGTTGATGTCGAAGTACGGGTACGTCTTCTTGTCGGTACCGATCGGGAACCGGTACTGCAACCCGTCGTGCTGGACCGGGTCGGCGATGCTGTTGCCGTTGCTGTCGGTGTTCACCGCGATCGAACCGTTCGGATCGTCATCGACCGGCATTCCGGTCTTGCGGTTGATGGTGACCCGGTCGATGACCGCCGACAGCAGACCGGTATCGCCCTGCGCGTCGATATTGCGCAGGGTCTGACCGGCCTGGATGGTCATCTGGGTTTTGTCCGAGGGATCCTCGACGGTCAGATAGCGCTGCGAGATCAGCCGCACATTGGAGTTGACCTTCGCCGCGCCGGTGCCCGAGGTGAGCGATTTGATGTCGAGGACCTTGCTGGGCGCGTTCGCGTTGCTCGGTGCGATCGTGGTGATTTCCAGGTCGAGGGGAGTCTTGGCCAGCTGGCCGAGGGCATACGTCGGGATCAGCAGAGCCGCGACGATCAGCAGCGCACCGAGACCCACGAGCACGCAGGCCACCGTCCTTCTGGTACCGGCACTGAGTGCCATGCAAACTCTCCTCGTCGTCGTACCAAGCAGTTCCGAGTAACGCTGCGGACACGGCGTAGCACTCGTGAGCCCCGACACTAACAGTCCGGACCCCTCCAGCGCCGATCCGAGCCCGGAAACATCCCGAATCCTGGTGCGGATAACCACGCGGCAGACTGGAACCCGATGACCACGACCAATATCATGCCCGGCACATCGGCCGCGCCCCGGCCCGCGGCGGCGCGCGGTTTCGTGCCGGCGCTCGAGGGAATGCGCGGGCTGGCCGCGCTGGGCGTGGTGCTGACCCATGTCGCCTTTCAGACCGGCGCCTCGGGCATTCCGCTGCTGGGGCGCGTGTTCGAGCGCTTCGACATGGCCGTGGCGGTGTTCTTCGGGCTGTCCGGATTCCTGCTGTGGCGTCCGCATGCCGCCGCGGCCCGCGGTACCGGGACCGCACCGCCCGCCTGGCGCTATCTGCTGCATCGGGCCGCGCGCATCCTGCCCGCCTATTGGGTGGTGGTGTGCGCGGTGCTGATCCTGCTGCCGTCGGCAGCGGATTCGGCGGGGCGGCGAGTGTGGCTGGCGAATCTGGCGTTGCTCCAGGTTTTCGTGCCGTTGACGCTGACCGACGGGCTGACCCAGATGTGGAGTCTGTCCGTGGAGATGGCCTTCTATCTGGTGCTGCCGCTGCTGGCCTTCGCGGTGGTGTGGTTGCGCGGGCCGTGGGCGCGGTGGCGCGCGCCGATCGTGCTCGCCCTGGGCCTGATCAGCCTGGGCTGGAATCTGCTGCCCGTACCGACCCCCAACGCGATCCACGCCGACAACTGGCTGCCCGGCTATCTGCCCTGGTTCGCGGGCGGAATGCTGCTGGCCGAACTGGTCGAGACGCCGGTCGCGCATCCACCGCGCTGGCGCCGGATCGCCGCGAACCGCTGGGTCATGTGGTCCCTGGCGCTGATCGCCCTGCTGGCCTCCGCCACCGATCTGGCCGGACCGGCCGGGCTGGAGCGCGGGGCGCCGTGGCAGTACGTGGCGAAGATGGGCCTCGGGGCGCTGATCGGTTTCGGCCTGCTCGCGCCGCTGATTCTGGGGCAGGCCCGGCATCGGTGGCTGCAGAGCCGGCTGGCCGCCACGATCGGGCGCTGGTCCTACGGCATCTTCATCTGGCATCTGGCGGTGCTGAGCGTGGTGTTCCAGATCTTCGGCATCATTCCGTTCCACGGGATGTTCCCGCAGGTGCTGGTGCTGACCGTGGCGTTCACCCTGCCCCTGTCGGCCGCCGGTTACGCGCTGATCGAGGAGCCGGTCCGGCGCTGGGTCCGCCGCCGCGTCGGCTAGTTCTGCCGCCGATCCGCGATCGCGGCGATACTCAGCGCGACCACCGCCGCCAGAGCCGGGAACTGAACCCACAGCGACCCGCCCATGTACCCGTCCGGCGAACGCCACGGCCCGGTCGACAGGGCGGCCGCCGACACCATCGTCCCCGCTCCGGCAACCAGCACCAGCGCTCGCGCCGTGATCCGCGGATACCGCCACCGGGCGAGGAAACCGGCCGCGGCCAACGCGATCGCGACCGGTCCAGAGATCAGGAATACCGCGATCGTCAGCCCGATCATGGCCGGTATCCGCGGGTTCCAGGTGCGTGGCGGCGGATCCTCGTGCGACGCAGCGTCTTCGGTCAGGGTTCCGTCGGCGGGTCCGCCTGTCGTCCGGTCCTCGGTCGCGGAGTTCTCGCCTGATGACGAAGCACCCTGCGCCGCAGCCCCCTTCGCCGGTGAATCGGTGTCGCTGTCCTCGGCGGGCGATCGCTGCGCACCGGCATCGCCCGTGCCTGTGCGCTTTTGCGTGCCTGCGGCCGAACCGTTCTCGGGGACCGGGACAGGTGCGCGCGCGGGCCGCCGCCGACGGAGACGCGGGCGGGGCAGGGCCAGTGCGATGAGCGGGAGCAGCAGGAGCAGGCCGCCGAAGATGGCCAGGCGGTACCAGCGGTCGAGGGGGAAGTCGACGGTGATCGGGCCGTGCGCGGCGGCGGGGAGCAGCCAGGCCTGTTGCCAGCCGTCGACGACCACCGGGGTGAGTTCGTGGCCGTCGGCGGTGCGGGCGCGCCAGCCGACGTTGGTGCTCAGCGGCAGGACCAACAGCCGGGTGCCGGGGGGAGCCGCGATCGGGCGAGGAGCCGGATCGGTGCGCGGCAAACGCAATTCGTCGACGGAGAACAGGTCGGTGGGTGCGACGTCGACGTCGACGTCCCCGGTCGGCAGCGCGACCGCCCCGGGCCCGGCGGCCGGAAGCTCGGGTGCGGTCCGTCCGGGAGCGGTCACCGGATCGATACCGCAGACCTTCGCGGGAACCGGTGCGCTGGTGAGCAATTGACGTGCGGTCGCGGTGATCGTGGTGTGCACGAGATGTCCGGCAAGGGCGATGGTGGGCCCGTGCGCGCAATCCACGGTGATCGGGCGGTCGCCGCGCGCGGGCGCCGGATAGTCCGGGCCCAGGACGTTCACCTCGGCCAGGCCCGGTGGCTGTTGCTGATCGAAACCGAGTGCGGTGCGGTCCAATACGGCATTCCAGGTGGCGATGCTCAGTTCGATCCGGTCGGTGACGTGCGGGTGCAGCGGGATTCGGATCGGCTCGCCCGCTGGTGCGTCGGGGTCGAGTTCGCGGACCTGCGGACCGTCGCCGAGATCGACCGCGACCGAGGTGGGACGGGCGGGCAGCGCGCCGCGCGGCGGGGTGATCTCGAGACCGTTCACCAGGGCCGGCGCGGGAAGTTCGAGGGTCAGGGTCGGCTTGGGGCCCGCCGGATCCCGCACCGTGTCCTGCGGGGCGACCCAGCTCGTACCCGGATCGCCGTCCGTGGCGGCGAATGCCGATCCGCGCAGGTCGCCGACGTCGGCCTTACCGCGCGCGATGGGCCGCTCGTGGTCGGTCAGCAGCGCCTCGAGCGACGGGCCCTGCCGGGCGCGCACCGTCAGTCGCGGGGTGACGCTCATCGGCGCCGGGACGTTCAGCGTGCGTTCGAACCTGCCCGGTTCCTCCGGGGGCAGCGCGAGGCCGTTACTGCACCGGACTCGATCGGGCGCGTCGAAACAGCTGCTGCGCCCAGGGAATTCCTGTCCCAGGCTCCAGCCCTGCACCTGTGTCCCGGCCGGGACCGCGGGCAGGACGGTGCGGTGCCGGATCGCGACGGGCACTGGCGCGTCCCGGTTCGAATAGTCCTCGAGGGAGACCTCGGAGATGCCGAATTGCCCGCCGAGACTTCCGGTCTCGGTTTCGATCGCGGTGATGCTCACCCACCCGGTGAGACCGGGCGGCAGTGAAACCGAAACGGGCTCACCGGGTTTGGTGACGCGCACCGCGGTAGTGCCGTGTGCGGTGCGCACTTCGACCAGTCCGACCGGATCACCCAGTGCGGCCGCGCTCGTGGTCAGCTGCAGCACCCCCGCCTTGACGGGATGATCCAGATCGAGCCGAAGCCACTGGCCCACAGCGTGTTCGGCGCTGTTGCTGAGCCATGCGGTGGACGGATCGCCGTCCACGGCCGCGGCGGTGGAGCTGCCCGGCGCGGTGCCGCCCAGTTGGGTCGCGTCGGCAGCCGAGCTCGAGGCGGTGATCGTCGCCCCCGACCACCGCCCGGCGACCCGCGGCGTTCCCGGAACGGCGTAATCGGGCACCAGATTGCGGGTCCGCCGGGCGTCGGTCGGCGCGCGCAGCGCCGAATTGTGATTGTCGACGCGGCCGAAATCGGTCTCGCGGTCCATCGGAGTATCGGTGAGAGTCGTTGTGTTGCCGGATAATCCGGCTCGCGCGGCATCGGTGGACAGCAGCACCGGACCGTTCGGCCCGGAGCTGTCCCGCCGCAACCGCTCGAGCACCTCGGGCCCGCCCTGCACCACCGGCACCGAGTTCAGCGGCACGGTATAAGCGCCCGGGAAGGATTCGGGCGCGCCCGACCCGCTGCGGATATCGGCGGCCTCGCCCGGATGCGGCGCGCTCACCCGGTATATCTCGATGGCCGGATAGGACGGCCGCAGATCGCCGTCGGAGACCAACCCCTTGCCGTGCGAGGCGACGATCTCGTCCCCGAACTCGGCCACCTTCGTCAGTCCCGGCGAGCCCTCGATCGCCTCGTGCGCCAGCAGCGGCCGGGTCGAGCGCGATGTGTCCGGGTCCAAATCGTTGCGCAGCACCAGAATTCCGATGCCCTGATCGATCAGCGTCGACGCGAGACCGGCCGAGGGCCGTCCGTCGGCGATCAACCGCTGCACCGAATCCATCGCCCGGATCGTGCCCGGCGGGGTGAGCGGGATGGCATCGCGCACCGCCCAGGGGGTTCTGGCCAGTGCCTGCAGCGGTTCGTCGCGGGTCAGCCCCCAGATCTGACTGCCGAACGGCGCGCCCGGCACCACCAGCGCGCGAGTGTCTGCGGCATGGTCGGCCAGCCAGTCGGCGGTCTGGGTCCAATAGGCCGGAACCCGGTCGTACGCACCGCGCGGGGCGAGTTTCCCGGTCCACGCCAGTGAGGTGGACAGGGCCAGCGCGCACAGGATCAAGGCCGTCACCGCCACCATCCGCTGTCGTTCGGGATGAGCGAACGCACTGCGCCACACCGGCATCGGCACGGCACCGGGCAGCGGAACGCGATGCAGCAGATGGGCCAGCCCGACGATGAGCGGAAGCCGGATCAGCGGTTCGAGCTTGTGCACATTGCGCAGCGGCGCACCACCGGAATCCAGGAATACCCGCACCGATTCGGCGAACGGACCGCCCAGATCCCCGACGTATCCGGCGCAGAGCCCGACCAGCCCGAGCACCAGGATCAGCACGAACCGGCCGCGGTGCGGCATCGACCGCAGCGCCAGACCGGCCATCCCGGCCGCGGCCAGCAGTCCGGTCGCCAGCACCGCCGCGGGCTGGGTGACCAGCACCGCTCCCGCGATGCGTTCCGGCGAGACGAACGGCGTCCAACTGGAGGTTCCGCGCAGCACCTCGCCGAGGGAGGCCCATTCGGTGGTGACACCGGACGATTCGATGTAGTCCAGGAACGGCGGACTCACCTTGCCCAGCAGCAGCAGCGGCACCACCCACCACAGCGTCCCCAGCGCCAGCAGCGGAATCCAGGCGCGAGTGAACCGCCACCACGCCCGATTCGGCCGGTACGAGGCCCACCAGATCACCGCGGGCACGAACGCCGCCGCCGTCGCGACCGCGTTCACCGAACCCATCAACGCCAGCGCCAGCGCGCTGCCGGCCGGGGACAGCGCGCCCCACCGCGGTATTCCCTTGCGCGACTTGGAGATACGTCCCAAGGCGGCAGGTGCGAGCAGAACCCAGGGGGCGAGCATCATCGGAAGTGTCTCCGACGAGATCGACCCGAGTGTGGTCAGCACCCGCGGCGACAGGGCGAAGGCCAGTGCCGCGACGATCCGGGAACCGCGGCTGCCGATGCCGAGCACCTCGCACAATCGCACGATGCCCCAGAAGCCGGCCAGGAGCAGCAGCGCCCACCAGATCCGCTGGGTCACCCAGGCGGGCAGGCCCAGCGCATGTCCGAGGGCGAAGAAACTTCCGTGCGGGAAGAAATAGCCGTAGGCCTGGTTCTGCACCTGCCCCATGGGGGCCTGACTGCTCCACAGATGCGCGGCGCGCCGCAGGAAGCCCAGCGGATTCTGGGCGAGGTCGTATTTGGTGTCGGCGACGGTGAGGCCGGGAGCCTGCAGAAAGGTCAGCAGGAATGCGCCGACTACCGTGCCCGCGACCCAGCGCCGCCCCAGCGGCGCGACCGGATCGGACTCAGCGTTGGTCGGCGACTCAGCGGCTGCCGTACTCAACGTTGTTGAGCAGCGACGACGACTGGTTGCCGCTGCGATCGACGTCGGGCCGCGAGTTCTGGGCCGCCGCCGCCGTCACCACGAACACCGCGACCGCGCCCAGCACGGCTCCGACGACAGCGCTCGCTACCCCGGGAACGGCAAACTTCATCGCGGAACTCCCATACATCGGCCCGTACGTATCCGCGCCAACCTACCACTGTGTATTTGGCCTCCGCTTCGCTGCGGCGGGTTTTCGGCGCTGTAAGGCTCGTCGTTCAGCCCTCGAGACTCGGCCTTCGGCCATGCGCTTCGAGGGCTGAACGACGAGCCCGCGCCGAAAACCTTGGGGTTGGTGTTGCTGAACCTATCGCTTCGCGGGCGACTCCCAGCCCGACAGAGACGGTTCGCCGCTGGGCACGTCAGGCTTTCGCCTCGCTTCGCTTCGGCGGGTATCGGGTCCGACCGTCGCCGCGCCGCAGCAGGCCCGGCTCACCCGTCTGCTCGTGCTCGTGTTCGCGGTGACCGCGGGATCGTCCGCGGGCTGCCTCCAGGCGCGCGCCGAAAATCCTGGGGTTGATGTTGTTGAATTTCGCTTCGCTGGCGATTTCCAGTGGTTCGGAGACTGTTCGCCGCTGGGTGCGTCAGCTTTCGCTTCGTTTCGCTTCGGCGGGTATCGGGTGCGGTGCGCCGAAAATGCTGGGGGTGGTGTTGTCGAATCTTTCGCTTCGCTGGCGATTTCCAGTGGTTCGGAGACTGTTCGCCGCTGGGTGCGTCAGCTTTCGCTTCGTTTCGCTTCGGCGGGTATCGGGTGCGGTGCGCCGAAAATGCTGGGGGTGGTGTTGTCGAATCTTTCGCTTCGCTGGCGATTTCCAGTGGTTCGGAGACTGTTCGCCGCTGGGTGCGTCAGCTTTCGCCTCGTTTCGCTTCGGCGGGTATCGGGTGCGGTGCGCCGAAAATACTGGGGGTGGTGTTGTCGAATCTTTCGCTTCGCTGGCGACTTCCAGCGGGCCGGAGACGGTTCGCCGCTGGGCGCGGTGGGCTTCGCTTCGGTGGGGCTCTGGTGCGGTGCGCACCGAAAACCGTTGGGGGTTGGCGTTGTTGCAGCGTTCGTTTCGTGGGCGGCTTCCAGCGGGACGGACAGGCTTCGCCAATGGGTACCGGCTTGGGCGCGGGGAGAGGCCGCTCACACAGCGCAGTTCAGGCTGCCCAGGAATGTTCTGAGCTTGGCGGTGGTTTCGTCGAGTTCGGTGCGGGGGTCCGAGGCGGCGACGATTCCGCCGCCGCCGAAGGCGCGTGCGGTGCGGCCGTCGGCGGACAGTTCCGCGCAGCGGATCGCGACTACCCATTCGCCGTCGCCGCGGGCGTCGCACCAGCCGACCGCGCCGCCGTAGAAGCCGCGGTCCTCCTCGAATTCGGTGATGGTGTCCAGGGCCAGGCCGGTCGGTGTGCCGCAGACCGCGGGGGTGGGGTGCAGGGCGCGGGCCAGGTCGAGGGCGGTGGTGCCGGGCGCGCGGACCCGGCCGCTGATCGGTGTGGCCAGATGCCATACCTCGTGGGTGTTGATCAGTTCCGGGCCGTCCGGGACGGTGAGTTCGCACAGTGGGGCGAGCCGCTCGCGGATCCACTCGATGACGAACTCGTGCTCCGCGCGATTCTTCGTGCTGGCCAGCAGTTCCCGCGACCGCTCGGCATCGGCCTCGGGATCGGGATGTCGCGCGATCGTCCCGGCGAGCGGGCGCAACGTCACCGTCTCGCCGTGCCGGGCGACCAGAACCTCGGGCGTGGCGCCGACCAGCGTCGCCCCGGGCCGTCCGGCGGGACTCAGATCGACCGCGAACACATTGGCGCGCGGATGCCTGGTCAGCAGGTGTGCGGCCACCACCTCCGGATCGAGCGGCTCGTCGGCGCGCACCAGCACCGAACGCGCCGCGACCACCTTGCGCAGCGGCTGCGAAGGATCCGAGAGCTGCTCGACGAGTTTCGTCACACGCGCGATATGTTCTGCGGCACTGGGGATTTCGGTGAGCACCCGAACCTCGGGCAGCGGCGGCACCGCCGCCGGACGCCACGGCCCCGCGGTATGCCGCACCCGCTCGGGCACGCACAGCGCCGCCGGAGTGCGCGGATCGAACGGCAGCGCCCCGACGATCAGCTCGGCCGTTCCGTTCGCCAGGTCGGCCGCCGCGGATTCCGCGTCGTCGAGGCTGCGCCGAACGCCCTCGGTTCGTACGACACCGCCGGGCTGAGCGAGCAGAAATCCGTCCATAGTGCCCCGACGATAGTCCGCCCGGCACCGCGCGGAGCCCGGGCAGGGACGCACATCTCACTGTGATGCGCGGCAACCCGGATGCCGGCTCGCACCCCGGCTCGCGGTGTTCGCACCGCGTGGCCAGGAGGTATCGCGCAGCCGACGCGGTGCGGGCGCGCCGTGTGCCCGAAGCCTGCCGGCGTGGCGCTGGGCGATCGATCGCCGGGAACAGCGCGCGACCTCAGGGGCATTCGGCTTTTCGGCCCGGGGGAACCAGCAGGATCGGCCGGTGGCAGTGTTTGAGCACGGCTTCGGCGACGCTCGAGTGCAGCAGCGCCCGGATACCCGTCGCGCCGCGAGTTCCGGCGACGATGATGTCGACGTCGAGGTCGTCGGCGACGTCCACGATCGCGTTCCAGATCGTCGAGGTGCATTCGGCGGTGCGCGGTTCGGCATTGAGTCCGGCCAGTTTGGCCAGCCGCACCCCTTCGGCATTGATCTGTTTGGCGTCGATGTACGCGATGTCCTCGATCTCCTCGTCGGAGACCCATTCGGGCTGTACCACGCCGGACATTCCGGACAATCGCGCGGTTTGGCGAACCATCGGCTCCCAGGCGGTGAGGACGACCGCTTTCGGCGCGGCGAGAAACCGCCCGGCGTATTCGACGGCCCGTTTGGCATTGTCCGAGCCGTCGTAGGCGATGAGCATCAGATCGCAGGGCATGGGCGGACCTCCTGGGTTCCGGCGCCTCGACTATTCGCCGAGAGTACCCGCCGCGGCGGCCCATCACAGGGATGTCGAGCCCTCTTGCCAGCGCGAATGTGTCCCGCGGCAGCGGCGCGGTGCGGCGCATCGGTGGCCGGGCACGATATGGTCGCCGACGGCCAGCGGCTCGATTCCCCCGGCAACGCGGACGGTCGGTATGTCAGCGAGATGTGTTTTCGTTCTGCATAATTCGCTCACGGTTCACCGAAACTTGCACCGAGAACGCTACTTCGGGGTTTCACTTGAAACCCGGCGGCCGAACCCGTCGCCGGAGGGTGGACATCGGAGCCGAGGTCGGATGTGCGATCGGAACAGCTTGCAACTCCACAAGATTGGGCCGAGGCGTACAGGACGCAGTTCGGTCTGCCCCGAGTGCATGTGACCGCGCCGGGATTCGTGGTGCTACCGCTGGTCGATCAGATCGCCGCGGTGAACACGCCCGAACCGCTGGGCTCGGTGATACTGGACGAGCTGACCGTTCGCGGGGTGCCCGGCCCGGTACTGGTCCGGGAACGACCGGCGCGCCGGACGTTCCTCGCGGTGTTCGATGGGTACCCGAATCTGGAATGCACCGTCCAATTGGAGCGTCACGGCGTGGATATCGGTCCTGCTCGAAGCAATGTCATCCTGCCCACCGGATTCGGCAGGCACACCCACGAGGGGCGCTGGTGGGCTCGTCCCCCGCAGCGTGAGGAATCGCTACCGCTGCTGTCCGAGGTCGTCGAGGCGGTCATCACCATCCTGTGAATACTTCTGTGGACATCACTTCCGTGGACATCGTGGAGCCGATCGAGTCCGCCTTCTTCGGCCATCCCGAGGGCGACCCGCGCGCACTGCTGTACTACGAGTGGCTGCAACGGCGCGAATCCGGTTATGCGGTGGACGTTTTCGCCGAGGAGGTGCGCGAGCTCACGCACACCCGGCTGCCCAACGCCGCGGCGTGCTGGTTGATGCTCGAGCGCGTCGAGGCCGCGCCGCGCGATCCGGGCTGGCCGTACGACGAGGCCGCGAGCGCATTGCTGCCCGCCGCACTGCCGCGTTCGCCGGTGCATCCGACCCATCTCTACGACCGCGTGCACGGCGGTTGGCTGGGCCGGTGCGTCGGCTGCACCCTCGGTAAACCGCTGGAGAACGGTTTCGCCTGGTCACCGCAGCATATTCGGACCTATCTGGAACAGGCCGGGGCCTATCCGCTGGCCGACTACATCCCGGTGCTGAGCCCGATGCCGGAGGGGTATCGGCTCGCCCCGGGCTGGCCGGAGTCGGTACGCGGCCGGATCGACGGCTGCCCGCGCGACGACGACCTGGACTATCCGGTGCTGAGTCTGCACATGCTCGAGCAGCAGGGCATCGAGTTCACCGCCGCCGACGTGGCCGCCGAATGGCTCGGCCGGCTGCCGTTCCTGCAGACGTACACCGCCGACCGGGTGGCCTACCGCAACCTGATCGACGGCCTGGCGCCGCCCGCCACCGCGACCTACCGCAATCCGTACCGCGAGTGGGTCGGCGCGATGATCCGCGCCGACATCTACGGTTACCTCTGTCCGGGAGATCCGGGTCGCGCCGCCGAACTCGCCGCCCGGGACGCCTCGGTCTCGCATACCGGCAACGGCGCCTGGGCGGCCATCTGGGTCGCGGCCCTGACCGCCGCGGCCTTCACCGCCGGGAGCGCGCTGAAAGCGATTCACCTTGCGCAACAGACTATCCCGGAACATTCCCGGCTCGCCGTCGCACTCGCGCAGGTGGTCGCCGATCACGAGCGCGGCATCGGCTACGACCAGGCCGTCGCCACCGTGCACGCCCGCCACGGCCACTACAGCTGGGTGCACGCGATCGGCAACGCATGTCTGGTCGCGGTCGGATTACTCTGGGGCGAAGGGGATTTCACCCGAACCATCGGCCTCACCGCGCAGGCCGGCTGGGACACCGACTCCACCGCCGCGACCGCGGGTTCGGTAGCCGGAATCCTCTTGGGAGCCAATGCGATTCCCGGTCATTGGACCGACCCGCTCGCCGATCGCCTCCGCACCGCGGTCTCCGGCTACGACAACGTCCGCATCTCCGACCTCGCCCGCCGCACCTTCGATCTGGCCCGCCGCCAGGTCGCCTCGGGGTGATCGGCCGGGTACGCGCGGCCTGCCCGGCGGGGCTGACGTCCTTAGTGCAGGTCGCGCAGTGCGGCTCACCCCCGTCGGCGGCCTTCGGACCGGTCTGCCCCCGGTGCTGCCGAGTTCGGGCTTCGTCGAGTTCGCGAGGACCGCCGCCGCGCCGATCTGCTCGGGCGAGAGGGTGTTTCGGCGAGGTCATGACCTGCCGGGCGAACCGATGCCCGGCAGCCGCTCGCCGCGTGCGACCCAACTCGCCGGCGCGGGTCCGCCCGCGGCGCGCGGAGGGCCCAATGCTCCGGCGTAATGAACCGCACGGCAAGCGGTTTGGTTACGGACGACCCCAGCCGGCCGGGGTGAGGTAATAATGCCAGCTGTCGGTGTCGAGATATTCGGCGCGGGACAGGCCGACTCGTTCGGCGACGCGGTGGGAGGCGGCGTTGCTCGGCTGGATGCGGGCGATCACCGGTAGTCCGGGCAAGTAGGCGCGGGCGTACGCCACCACCGCGGCGGCGGCCTCGGCGGCGAAACCGCGGCCTCGGACCGCCGGGTCGAGGCGGTAGAAGAGGTTGAGGGCCGGACCCGCGGGCATGGTCATGGAACGGATTCCGCAGAAGCCCAGGACGGTGTCGCCGGAGTGGGCGCGCACGGTCCAGTAGCCGTAGCCGTGCTGTTGCCAGTGCCTGTCCCACTCGGCGTAAAGACGTTGTGCCGCAGCGATATCCGGCACCACCGACACCCACGGATCGGCGACGCCGCAGATGCGCAGAATTGCCCCGGCATCGGCCGGAACCGGGCGGAGCAGGGCCAACCGGGAGGTGGGCACCTGCTCGCCCGTCGAGATGTCACTCACGCCTCGGGAGTGTATCGATCCGGTTCAGCGCTCCAGGATCGCGACCACGCCCTGACCGCCGGCGGCGCAGATGGAGATCAGCGTGCGGCCGGACCCCTTCTCCGCCAACTGCTTCGCGGCCTGCGCGATGATGCGGCCGCCGGTCGCGGCGAACGGGTGACCCGCGGCGAGCGAGGATCCGTTGACGTTCAGCTTGGCGCGATCGATCGACCCCAGCGCCCCGTCCAGACCCAGGCGCTCCTTGCAGTACTGGTCGGACTCCCACGACTGCAGCGTCGCCAGCACCACCGACGCGAACGCCTCGTGGATCTCGTAGAAGTCGAAGTCCTGCAAGGTGAGTCCGTTGCGGGCCAGCAGCCGCGGCACGGCGTAGGTCGGCGCCATCAGCAGGCCGTCCGGGCCGTGGATGTAGTCCACCGCGGCGACCTCGCTGTCCACCAGATGGGCCAGCGGCTCGAGGTTGCGCGAGGCGGCCCACTCGTCGCTGGACAGCAGCACCGCGGACGCGCCGTCGGTGAGCGGGGTCGAATTGCCCGCGGTCATCGTGGCATCGCCGAGCTTGACGCCGAACACCGGCTTCAGCGTGGACAACTTCTCGATGGTCGAGCCCGGGCGCAGGTTGTCGTCGCGGGTCAGCCCGAGGAAGGGGGTGACCAGGTCGTCGAAGAAGCCGCGGTCGTAGGCGGCGGCCATATTGCGGTGCGAGAGGTAGGCCAGCTCGTCCTGCGCCTCGCGGGCGATGCCGAACTCCTTGGCGGTGATCGCGGCGTGCTCGCCCATCGACAGGCCGGTGCGCGGTTCGGCGTTGCGCGGGATCTCGATGCCGACCATGCTCGGCCGCAACCGGCCGACCAGCTTGACGTAGTCGGAGTTCTTCTTGGCGCGGTTGGCGTCGAGCATCCATTCGCGCATCGACTCGCTCACTCCGATCGGTGCGTCGGAGGTGGTGTCGGTGCCGCCGCCGACGCCGACCTCGATGCGGCCCAACGCGATTCCGTCGCCGACGGTCACGATCGACTGCAGCCCGGTGCCGCACGCCAGCTGCAGATCGTGCGCCGGGGTGTAGGGCGAGAGCTCGCTGCCCAGCACGCTCTCGCGAATCATGCCGTGCTCGCCGACACGTTTGAGCACCGCGCCGCCGACCACCAGCCCGAGCCGCTCGCCCTGCAGCCCGAACCGGCTGACCAGCCCGTTCAGCGCCGCGGTGAACATGTCCTGATTCGAGGCGTGCGCGTATTTGCCGTCGGAGCGGGCGAACGGGATGCGATTGCCGCCGAGCACGGCGACAGGGCGCGCCTGCTTGCTGCCGGTGGCCGAGGAGGCATTCGCCGAACGGGCTTTGGTTGTCACTCGAGTCTCCTTGGGGACGGTGAGCCGGCGGCGCTTGCGAGCCGGCGGGGTGGGTATGTCGGTGGGTGTCGCGTCCCGGCCTGCCGAAGTAGCGGCGCAGTCCGGTGCCTCTTCGCTATCGGTTTACATTAAACTTACTCTGGAGTAAGTTCATTGTCGATACGTACCCCAAGATGGATGCGACACGTCCGGACAGCCGGGCCGATACGACGATGAGTCCCCTACGACACAAGAAAAGGTAGGAACAGTGGCAGCCAGCAAAAGCAAGGGCGCTCCCAACCTCTACGGATCGTTCGTCAACTCGGCACCCGGCTCGTTCCTGGCCGGCAAGCTGGGGTTGCCCAAGCCGGAGAAACTGCGCCGCTACCGGAAGGGCGAGCCCGCGCTGCCGGGCCCGGTCCTGCTCGGCGGTAAGGGGCGGGTAGCCGACGCGGTGCGGAACCTGTTGTCGGACTACACCTTCGCCGAGGAATCCACACAGGGTGGGAAGTTCGGCGCCCTGGTCTTCGATGCCACCGGCCTCGGTTCGATCGAGGAACTGGCCCAGCTGTACGCGTTCTATCAGCCGGTCATGCGCTCGATCGCGCCCAGTGGCCGGATCCTGGTGATCGGCACCACCCCCGAGCTCGCCGCGAGCGTCGAGGAGCAGATCGCCCAGCGTGCGCTCGAGGGCTTCACCCGCAGCGTCGGCAAGGAACTGCTGCGCGGGGCCACCTCCAACCTGGTCTACCTGCACCCCGAGGCGTCCGCGAACGCGACCGGCCTGGAATCCACGCTGCGTTTCGTGCTGTCGGGTAAGTCGGCCTTCGTCGACGGCCAGGTGTTCCGCGTCGGCAAGGACGATTCCACCGCGCCCGCCGACTGGGACAAGCCGCTGGCGGGCAAGGTCGCCGTGGTCACCGGCGCCGCGCGCGGTATCGGCGCGACCATCGCCGAGGTGTTCGCCCGGGACGGCGCGACCGTGATCGCCGCGGATATCCCCGCCGCCGGTGACGCGCTGTCCGAGACCGCCAACAAGGTGGGCGGCACCGCGCTCGCGGTGGACGTCACCGCCGCCGACGCCGCGGACAAGATCGCCGAATTCGCCCAGCGTTTCGGCGGTGTGGACATCATCGTGCACAACGCGGGCATCACCCGCGACAAGCTGCTCGCCAATATGGACGACGCCCGCTGGAACGCCGTGCTCAACGTGAATCTCGCCGCGCCGCACCGCATCACCGAGGCGCTCGTCGCCAAGGGCGCGCTGAAGGAGGGCGGCCGCGTGGTCGACGTGTCCTCCATCGCCGGTATCGCGGGCAACCGCGGCCAGACCAACTACGGCGCGTCCAAGGCCGGCGTGATCGGCATGGTGAACGCCGAGGCCCCGAAGCTGGCGGAGAAGGGCATCACCATCAACGCCGTCGCGCCCGGCTTCATCGAGACCGCGATGACCGCCGCCATCCCGCTCGGCACCCGCGAGGCCGGCCGGCTGCTCAGCTCGCTGTCCCAGGGCGGGCAGACGGTCGACGTCGCCGAGACCATCGCCTATTTCGCCAGCCCGGCCTCGAACGCGGTGAACGGCAACGTCGTTCGCGTGTGCGGCCAGGGCCTGATCGGTGCCTGAGCGGAGCGCGCGATGACCCGGACCATCAAACTGAACGAGCCGCCCAAGACCGGCAGCCTGTACCTCAAGGCCGCCCTGGGAGCCGTTCCGCTGCCGCTGGTGTCTGCGCGCAAGTCGGAGATTCCCGACCGCGCGGTGGAATTGAACGGCCTGCGCGTCGACATCGACAACCTGGCCGCGTACTGCCACGCGACCGGGCTGCGTTTCGGCGACGCACTGCCGGTGACCTACCCGTTCGTGCTGGCCTTCCCGACGGTGATGCAGTTGCTGACCGCCCGGGATTTCCCGTTCACGGCGGTCGGTTCGGTGCACATGGAGAACGTGATCGAGCGGCGGCGCGAGATCTCGGCCAGTGAGCCGCTGGATATCCATACCCATGTGGAGAATCTGCGCGAACACCCGAAAGGCCTCGTGGTCGACGCGATCACGGAGATCAACGTCGGTCGGGAACTGGTGTGGCGGCAGACCTCCTCGTTCCTGCACCAGCAGAAGACCTCGCTGTCCGGCGGCCCGCGCCCGGAGCCGAAACCGGAAGAGGTTCCCCCACCGCCGCTGCGCACCGTGGCGGTGGACCAGTCCACCATCCACCGCTACGCCGCGGCCTCGGGTGACCGCAACCCGATCCACATGTCCTCGCTGAGCGCCAAGGCGTTCGGCTTCCCGCGCTCGATCGCGCACGGAATGTGGTCCGCCGCAGCCATTCTCGGCGTCATCGAGGGCCGGATCCCCGCCGCGGCAACGTATTCGGTCCGCTTCGGCAAACCGATCCTGCTTCCGTCGACGATCAACGCCTACGCCGACCAGACATCCGCGGGCTGGGACTTGTCCCTGAAACACCCCACGAAGGGATATCCCTACCTCACCGCAACCCTGAACTG
The DNA here is from genome assembly GCF_059510335.1 of Nocardia sp. PLKS1-43. Classification (NCBI taxonomy): domain Bacteria; kingdom Bacillati; phylum Actinomycetota; class Actinomycetes; order Mycobacteriales; family Nocardiaceae; genus Nocardia; species Nocardia sp. PLKS1-43. The sequence goes on from NZ_JCAJZQ010000003.1 coordinate 809,593, forward strand.
ATCCGGTTCCGCCGGACAGCCCGAGCCGCACGCTCTTTCCGCAATCCGTCGAATCGCATGGGGGATTCGATGGTCACGGAAAGGCGTGCGGCTCTTCCCGTTTCGAAGTGTCCCGATGGGTGTCAGCCGGGGTGCCAGCTCGCGAACGGCCGGGCCGGATCGAAGGTGACCGGGAGGGTGGCCAGGGCGCGGTGGAAAGGCCCTGGGCGCCAGGCCAATTCGTCTGGCTCGACCGACAGTTCGATCTCGGGCAGCGCGTCGAGAAGCTGGTCCACGCCGTCCTGGGCGGTCAGGTAGGCGGCCCGGCGAGCGGGGCAGGCGTGCGGCCCCGCGCCCCAGGCCAGGTGCGAGCGGTTGCCGGTGTGGTCGCCGCCGCCGATGGCCGGGTCGTTGTTGCACGCCGCGATGCTGATGATCACGGGCTGATGGGCGGGCAGCCACACCTCGTCGAGCAACACCGGCTGCCGCGGATAGGTCATGCAGAAATTCGCGATCGGCGGGTCCAGGAACAGCACCTCGTCCAGGGCGTCGCGGGTGGACAGGCTGCCGCCGAGCAGGCTGCCCGCGAAGCGGTCGTTGGTCAGGATCAGCAGCAGCGTATTGGCGATGAGGTTGTGCACCGGCTCGACACCCGCGGCGTAGAGCGTGACGAGTTGCTCGATGACCTCCTGATCGTCGAACCCGGCCGGATGGTGCACCAATCGGGTGGTCACATCGTCGCCGGGCCGCGCGCGTTTACCGGCGACGAGTTCGCTCAGCGCGTCGGTGAGCATCATGTTCCCGGCCGCGGCATCGGCCCCCTCGAAGAGGGTGATCACACCGGTGCTGACCCGCTGCCCGATCTCGGCCGAACAGCCGAGCATCGCGTTGACGACCTGAAAGGCAAGCGGCCGTGCGTAATCGGCGATCAGGTCGGCCGAGCCGGTCTCGCAGAACCGCGCGATCAGCGGCACCGCGATCCGTTCGACAACGGCGTGCAGCCCGTGCAGGTCGACCGCCGAGAGGGCCGCGACGTTGGCCTCCCGATAGCGCCGATGCTCCTCACCCGAATTGCGTATCGCGTTCGGCCGCCAGGCCAGCATCGGTTTCACCGGGCACTCGTCCGGGACGTCCTGCTCCCACGACCGCGGGTCGACCGGGAAATGCGCGGGATCGTGCAGCACCCGCACGGCCGTGCGGTAGTCGATGACCAGGGTCGCTGGAACTCCCGGCGACAACTCGACCGGAACCAGCGATCCGTAGCGTTCGCGCATGTCCCGGTAGCACTCGTGCGGCATGGCGGCGAATTCCGGGCTGTACAGAGCGATGCGATCACTGTCGGCATAGGTGGGCGGATGGATCATTCGGTCCTCCCCGGCGCATCACGGGCCTGAAAGTTCGTCACAGCCAGGACAGATGGCTTCCCACGGTGTGATCGGTGCCATAATTCGACTTCAGGTTATGAGAGTGTCCGCGCCCGTTCGACCGGGTGCGCGCATGGAATGCACGCACACGCGCAAGCCGCTGGAGAGTTGTCCCGTGAGAGATCGCGAGCCGTATCGCGTCGAGGAGGTCGACACCGCCGCGGTCTCGGCCGGTGAGTCCGCGGATTTCTGGGCCGAGCACATCTGCCGGAATCAGGGCACGCTCCAGTTCCGGTTCGCCGATGCCCCGACGTTCCACGGCACCACCAGGGCCCAGCACTACGCGGGCTACCAGCTGATCGGCTTCCGGTCCGATGGCATCACCTACGCCCGCACGCCGGCGGATGTTCGCCGGGATGACGACGCGAGCCTGCGGGTGGTCGTTCCGACCAGCGGCGCTATGCGGTTCCGGCAGGACGACCACGCAGTTCAGGTGGCACCGGGACAGTGCGCGGTGGTCACCAAGGCGCGACCGTTCGACTTCGCGCAGGCGCAGCGCGCACAAGGGTGGGTGATGAACATACCCGCCGGTTCGCTCCCGCTCGCGGCCGGTGCCGGACCCGCGGTGCTCGATTTGAGGCAGGGGGTGGGGGCGGTCGCCTTCGGCATGATCAGCGAACTCAGCGAGCAGCGCGCGGTCGTCGATGGGGTCGGCTTCGCCACGACGTACGACATGGCGATCGAACTGCTGAAACTGTGCCTGCGGTCCGGCAGGGAGTCGTCCACCACGCTGGACGCGGTGGACGCCGCCGTCCGTGACTACGTCCGCCGGAACGCCACGAACCCCGAACTCACACCGGCGGCCATCGCGCACCACCTCGGCTGGTCCATGCGACAGGTCCAACTCGCACTGCAGCACACCGGTACGACACCGAGCCGATTGATCCGCACCGAGCGGTTGGGTCACGCCCGTCGCCTGCTTCGGGAGAACTCCCCCGACCGCACCGTGGCGCAGATCGCCCACGCCAGCGGTTTTCGCTCGCTCAGTGCCTTCGGCGCCGCGTTCAAGGCGCAGTTCGGGTTGACGCCGCAGCAAGCGCGCGACCACTGAAGCCACCCCGGCCGGTCGACAGTCTTCCGGCCCGCCCGGGCCATCGGCCGCGCCCGCAACGCCCCGGCCTCACCGTCGTCGGCGTGGTCACGAATCTTGGCGGCCCCCAACAACAATGACGCCGTCGCGGCCAACCGAACGCCCGGACCGGCCGCGTCGGCGACCGTGGCCTTACGCATCCCGCGCAACGGGCACGGCCCCGCCGCCGCACGCGCGGCTCACTCCGGCCGCTGCGCCTCGGTCAGAATGCTCAGCACGATCGCATCGGTTGGTTGCGGCGCACGCCATCCGGCTGTGCCCGTCCCGCAGGCCGAGACCCAGCCCGCACATCTGCGTAACGAATTCCCCTGCGCCGATACCGATTTCGCCTCCCCGTGCGCACAGGGCCGCAAGAGTCCGAACAAGCCCGCCCCCTCGATCCAACCGCCGCCGAAGCGCCGCGGTTGTGCTGCTACAAATTCGGAGACGGCCTGTCAGGCTTCGTCCCGCGTCGCAGCCGTGACCACCGGCCGCTGAACGCTATTCGGACTTCTTCCTACCCGCCAGACCGCGCCAGGCCAGGTCGTCGAGCAGGTTGACGGCCTCGGCGACTGCTACTTCCCCGCTGGCGATGCGGTCGGCGATGGCCTCGCCCGCGCCGATCACCGCCACCGAGACGATGTCGAAATTCGTTCCCGGCTCGGCGTATTTGGCGCTGGATTCCAGGAGTTTGGCGGTCAGTTCGATGACGCGCTCGCGGCTGTTGGCGATCTCCGAGGCGAAGGGTTGCTGTCCCAGTGCCTGGCGGTAGAGCACCTGCCAGGACAGGCGGTGGTTGTCCACGTAGGACAGGAATGCCTCGAGGCCCGCGCGGAGCTGTTCGTGCGGGGTCAGCTGAGGGTTGCCCGCGACGGCGACGGCCTCGATGAAACGCATGCTCTCGCGAGCGATACAGGCGCGGAACAGCTCGTCCTTGGACCCGTAGTACAAATAGAGCATCGGCTTGGATATCTTGGCTTCGGCGGCGATGGCATCCATGGACGTGTCGTGATAACCCTTGCGGGAGAACACCTCGACGGCGGCGTCCAGCATCTGCTGTTCACGAACCGCCCGGGGGAGCCGTTTCGTACCGCCCGCCATTCACACTCCTAGGCCATGATGAAAGCCCTATCTTACTCCTAGGTAAGTTCTGCGAACCGTCCATTGCCGGAAAGTCGCCCGCGCCGCCGCCGGAGCGCGCAGCTCACGGGCTCGCCGACCGGAACGCTGTCGCATTCGGGCCATCGTGATCAGCAGTGCGGCGTGATCCCCTTGAACTTGGCCATCCGCAGCACCGAGGCGTCCACCTGGGCCATCGGCAGGCGACCCGAGTTCACCTCCTGCTCGAGCTTGTCGAGCACCTGGGGAACGGCCGTGCTGGTCGTCCACAGCGCGTTGTCGGCACCGGCCTCGAGCGCCGCGGCGACCGCCTCCTCGATACTCATCCGGGCGCTGATCGCGGCCATTCCGCCGAGGTCGTCGGTGAAGATCGGGCCGTCGAACGGCGCGGCGCCGTAGCCGGTGCCGTGCCGCAGCAGGGCCATCGCCTGCGGGCTGATACTGGCCGGAACGTTCGGCGTGGTGAGCCCGGGAACGTCCAGGTGGCCGACCATGACCGCCGCCCCGGAACCGATCAGATTGCGGAACGGCACCAGATCGTTGTTCTGCAACTGGGCCAGCGGCGGCGTGTGCACCGCGCCGGTGTGCGAATCGCCCGAACCGTGGCCGTGCCCGGGGAAATGCTTCATGACCGCGCCCAGGCCCGCGTCGTGCATGGCCCGGATGAACGCCCCCGCGAAATCGGTCACGACGTTCGGGTCGTCGGAGAACGAACGATCGCCGATGACCGAATCGGCCGCTTGGTCGCTGACGTCGGCGTCCGGTGCGAGATCCGCGGTGATGCCCAGATCCCTCATCGCCTTCCCGCGGGCCAGGCTCTGGTTGTAGAACGCGTCCGAGGTCATCGTCTGCGCGACGGTCCGGGCCGGGGGAACCGCGCCGATCAGGTTCTTCAGCCGCGAGACCCGGCCGCCCTCCTCATCGATGGTGACCAGCAGCGGCACCTTCGCCGCCGCCTTGACCTGATCGATCTGATGATCGGCGAGCAGCGCCTGATCGGTCCAGCTGCCGATGAAGATCCCGCCGACCTGATCGGTGCGCACCACGTTCGTCGCGTCCGCGGTCCCGGTCACCCCGACGGTCAGCAACTGCGCGAGCTTCTGGCGCGTGCTGAACTGCGCGAGATAGTTCGCATTGCAGTCCTGCTGGCTCTTGGTCGTCGTCGTGGCGGGTGTGGTCCCGCGGGCAGCGGTGGGGGAAGGCGACGGCGACGGTGACGGCGACGAAGTCGGGGATCCGCTCGAACACGCGGTCAAACCGACGGCCATCACAGCGAGCACGATCCCGCGAACGTTGCGCATGGAGTTCGACGGTAGCCGGTTCGCCGCATCCGACCAAGACGGGCACGGCGCATGTCGCGAACATGCCGTCCGTGGCGTTCCCGCAGGAAGAAGGGCAGCAGCCGGTCGGCAACAGCACCGGAGGCCGGACATCGGTATTCGGCCGCCCGACCCCCGGGCGCGGATGCGTTCCGGATATCCGCCAACGCCCAGGCGAAAGCACTGCCCCGCACCGAACGACGGTGCGGGGCAGCGGGTTTCGATGAGATTACTTCGCCGGAAGCTCGTTGTGGCCGCCGAAGCCCTTGCGCATCGCCGAGAGCACCTTGTCCGCGTACAGCGCCTCGCCGCGAGAGGAGAACCGGGCGAACAGGGCCGCGGACAGCACAGGTGCCGGAACGCCCTCGTCGATGGCCGCGGAGATGGTCCAGCGGCCCTCGCCGGAATCGGACACCCGGCCGCCGAAGGAGGACAGCTCGGGATCCTGCAGCAGCTGCTGCGCGGTCAGGTCCAGCAGCCAGGACGCGACGACCGAACCGCGCCGCCACAGCTCGGTGACCTCCGGGACGTCGATGTCGTACCGGTAGTACTCCGGGTTGTCCATCGGAGTCTCCTCCGCGGAGTGCGTGGCCTCGAGCTGCGCGCCGATGTTCGCCTTGTGCAGAATGTTCATTCCCTCCGCGTACGCGGCCATGGCGCCGTATTCGATGCCGTTGTGCACCATCTTCACGAAGTGACCCGCGCCGGCGGGTCCGCAGTGCAGGTAGCCCTGTTCGGAGCGCGAGGGCTCACCGGTGCGTCCGGGGGTGCGCGGGGCGGCGTCCACGCCGGGCGCGATCGAACGCAGCAGCGGTTCGATGTGCGCGACCTGTTCGGCCTCGCCGCCGATCATCAGGCAGTAGCCGCGCTCGAGGCCCCACACGCCACCCGAGGTGCCGATGTCCAGATAGTGGATGCCCTTCGGTGCCAGCGCCTGCGACCGCTTGATGTCCTCGTGGTACCGGCTGTTACCGCCGTCGATGATGATGTCGCCCGGATCCAGCAGTTCGGCGACCTCATCGATGACCGCGCCGGTCGCACCCGCCGGGATCATCACCCACACGACGCGCGGACTCTCGAGCTGCTCGACGAAGGACTTGTAATCCGTGGCGCCGGTGAACTTGTCGCCCAACTCGTCGACGAATTCCTTGATCTGACTCTCGCGACGGGCGTAGCCGACCGCGGTGTGCCCGTCCTTGACGATCCGGCGCACGATATTCGCGCCCATCCGGCCGAGGCCGATCATTCCCAGCTGCATACATTCTCCTCGAGTCGTCTCCGAGCTCCGGCGGGTCCGAGCTCTCTCACGGCGGCGCACTCGGCGAACCCGTCACTTCCACGCCGCAGCCTTCTCGATTGTCCACTCTGTCAGGTCCGGAAAATTTCTGAGGTCCGTACCGGGGCGGTGTAACACTCCCGCGTGGGGCGCGATACACAGATCGGCTCCGTGCAGTTGCCAGACCCCCGACCCGGCAACCGCACGGAGCTCTCTGTATTTTTGGTCTCCGCTTCGCTCCGACGGAAAACCCGCCGGAGCGAAGCGGAGGCAGACTATAACTGCGAGCGCATCAGGACGACGTTGTACTGGCTGTGGATGCCCAGGGCGAAGTACAGGGCGTCGCCGGTTTGGTACGGGTAGAGCATGGGGGCGTAGGCGGTCGACAGGTTGCGTACGTCGACCAGTGTGCGGGGCGGGCCCCACGGACCCTCCGGGTTCGGCGCGGTCCGCATCACCACCGAGTTGAACGGGTCGGTGGTGAGCATGACGAACTGGTGCAGGTATTCGTTCCACATCACCGACAGTTCGCCGACGCCGCCGACGATCGGTTTGGCCGCCATCGGGTCCTTCGGCTTCCAGGTCTTGCCGTCCCAGAACTCGTAGGCGTCGTTGTTGGCGATATCGCCTTCCCGGACCCGGGAGATGAACCCCGGGTTGTTGCGGCCGGAGGGCGTGCCGTACTCGTACAGATAGCCGTTGGCCTTCAGGAAGGCGTTCTGCTGGAAGTTGACCCACGGGCCGTCCGCCGCGCGGCGGGTCGTGGGCAGCTGAGCCCAGGTCTGCCCGTCGTCACCGGAGGCGGCCAGGGTGGAGAAGTTGGTGTGCCACTTCCCGTCCGCGCCCCAGTCGTGCACCGACATCATCCGCATGAACTGCACGCCGTTGACCGAGATGCCCGCGGTCGGGATGAAGCTGATCTCGATACCGGGGATCTTCGGGCTGGGCAGCGGGTTGTCGACGAAGCTCGTGTAGTGGATGCCGTGCGACGGGCCGGCTCCGGCGGGGCTGCGGTACAGCACGTTGGACCGCCAGGCCCACACGCTTCCGGCCAGCAGATTCGGCACGCCGAATCCGGCGGTGTCGCCGTAGGCGCTGATCATGTGCCCGCGCCCGTCGTCCCACATGATGCCCAGATCGGTGCCGAGCACGTTCTGCTGGTCGGTGTGGTTCGGGCTGGCCATTCCCGTCAGCTGGAAGATCGCCTTCGCCGGGCCGGGTAGGTTGGGCAGGCCGGTGCTGCCGTTCAGGACCGGGAAGGGATTGATGTTGTTGGGGTCGGCTCCGGCCGGAGCAGCCCCGACCGCGATTATCGCGACCGCCGCACACGTTCCCGCTAATGCGGACAGTCGTTTCATAAGTCTGTTCCCTTCCATCAGTCGCGCCGAGGGTATTGTGCCGGGTTTGCGCCGCGGATGTGCGACTTGCGCCACGCAACATCGATCACATCGCCCGGCGTCGACCGTTACGTGATCGTTATGTTCCGGTCTCCGGTCCGCCACGGACCGTATCGTCGCCGCATCGCAACGACCGATAGCGGACGATGCTTCGGATGTGATCGAGGCGGAATATAGCAAACGCCCCGCGATCGGAGCCGAGTCCGATCGCGGGGCGTTGCGGCTGTTCGGGACGCGAGATCAGAAGGCTGCTTCGTCCAGCTCCATGATGTCGTTGTCCAGGTTGGACAGGACCGCGCGGGTCGCGGTCAGCTCGGGCAGCACGTTCCGGGCGAAGAACTGCGCGGTCGCGATCTTGCCCCGGTAGAAGGCCTCGTCCGAACCGTTGTCCAGCGCCTGGATGGCGATCTCGGCCTGCGCGAGCAACTGCCAGCCGACCAGCAGGTCGCCGACGGCGAGCAGGAAGCGGACCGAACCCAGCCCGACCTTGTACAGCTCGGTGGCGTCCTCCTGAGCGCCCATCAGATGTCCGGTCAGGGTCGCGGCCATGGCCTGCACATCCTCGAGCGCGGTCGCCAGCAGCTTGCGCTCGGCCTTGAGCCGCCCGTTGCCGCCCTCGCGCTCCAGGAACTTGCTGACCTGGCCGGCCACGTGCGCCAGCGCCACACCGCGGTCGCGAGCGATCTTGCGGAAGAAGAAGTCCTGCGCCTGGATCGCGGTGGTGCCCTCGTACAACGAGTCGATCTTCGCGTCGCGGATGTACTGCTCGATCGGGTAGTCCTGCAGGAAGCCCGAACCGCCGAAGGTCTGCAGCGAATCGGTCAGGTACTGGTAGGCCCGCTCGGAGCCCACACCCTTGACGATCGGCAGCAGCAGGTCGTTGACCCGGGCGGCCAGATCGGCGTCCGCGCCGGAGACCAGCTCGGCGATATCGGCGTTCTGGTGCGCGGCGGTATAGAGGTAGACCGCGCGCAGGCCCTCGGCGTACGCCTTCTGCATCATCAGCGAGCGGCGCACGTCGGGGTGGTGCGTGATGGTGACGCGCGGGGCGGCCTTGTCGGTCATCTGGGTCAGGTCCGCGCCCTGCACGCGGGTCTTGGCGTACTCCAGCGCGTTCAGGTAACCGGTCGACAGCGTGGCGATCGCCTTGGTGCCCACCATCATTCGCGCGTTCTCGATGACGTCGAACATCTGCGCGATGCCGTTGTGCACCTCGCCGACGAGCCAGCCCTTGGCCGGAATGCCGTGGCCGCCGAAGGTGACCTCACAGGTGGCCGAGACCTTCAGGCCCATCTTGTGCTCGACCCCGGTGACGAAGACGCCGTTGCGCTCGCCCAGCTCACCGGTCTCGTGGTCGAAGTGGAACTTCGGCACGAAGAACAGCGACAGGCCCTTGGTGCCCGGGCCCGCGCCCTCGGGACGCGCCAGCACCAGGTGCACGGTGTTCTCGAACAGGTCGTCGGCATCACCGGAGGTGATGAAGCGCTTGACGCCCTCGATGTGCCAGGAGCCGTCCTCCTGCTTGATCGCCTTGGTCCGGCCCGCGCCCACGTCGGAACCGGCGTCGGGCTCGGTGAGCACCATGGTGGCGCCCCAGTCGCGGTCGACCGCGATCTTGGCCCACTTCTTCTGCTCTTCGGTGCCGTTGTTCCAGAAGATCGCGTTGAAGCCGGGGCCTGCGGCGTACATGTACGCGGCGGGCTGTGCGCCGAGGATCAGCTCGCTGATCGCCCAGTGCACGGTGCGCGGCACGGCGAGGCCGCCGAGTTCCTCGGGCAGGCCGAGCTTCTCCCAGCCGCCCTCCTGCATCGCGCGGAAGGACTTCTTGAACGATTCGGGGATCGAGACGCTGTGCGTCTCGGGGTCGAAGACCGGCGGGTTGCGGTCGGCATCGGCGAACGATTCACCCAGCGGGCCCTCGGCCAGCCGGCGTACCTCGCGCAGCATCTCCTTGACGGTGTCGGTGTCCAGGTCGCCGTACGCGCCGCTGTCGAGAATCGAACCGAGGCCGAGCACCTCGAAGAGGTTGAACTCCAGGTCGCGGACGTTGCTCTTGTAGTGACCCATCTGTCTACTCACTCTCCATCGAGTTTGGTGCGGTCGGACGTTGCCCGTTCCCGCCCGCGGTCTCCGCCGGGTGGCCGCCGGACTTCACCGTCGACTACTCGCGGGTAACTTACAGCGTATATTACCCGCGGGTAATCCGCCGTCAAACAGCTGACCGGGCAGTGTGATGCGATGAACAACCGCTGCTGAGGTCGGGTGCGGCCGATATCGGCAGCGGCGCGGTGGTCGCGGTGGGCGGCAAGGCGCTCCCGGCGGTCGCGAATCGTCTCGCGCTGCGCGGGGAGGGCCGGGTGGCCTGCGGCGATGGCCGGGTTCGCCGGCATGTGCCGCGGGGCGCACCGGGGACGGGCGGCGGAACCGCGGCACGGTTGTGTCGCGGCGGTCCGCGCGTCGTGCGCGGACGTGGTTCGCAGCCGACCGCGTTGCGGGCCGGGTGCGGGCGCCGCCGGCCCAGCGGGTTGAACAGCGCGAAAGGCGATTACTGTCCATGGTGGGGACAGCCGGTGCAGGCGGCCGACAGCGGTCGAGGTGAGAGAGGCGGCGGTCGTGCGGATCGAGACCAGTGCGGGACCCGCGGAGGTCGAACTCGACAAGCCGCGGGCGGCGAAATTCCTGCTGCTGTTGACGCACGGGTCCGGCGGCGGGGTGGATGCGAAGGATCTGCTCGCCGTGCGGGATCTCGCGGTGGAGCTGGGCGGGGCGGTCGCCCGGGTGGTGCAGCCCTACCGGGCGGCGGGGCGGCGGGCTCCGGGATCGGTGACGACGCAGGATGCGGCCTGGACGGAAATCGTTGCGGCACTTCGCAAGAAGGTGCGGTCGGTGCCGTTGATCCAGGGCGGGCGCAGCAACGGCGCCCGGGTGGTGTGCCGGACCGCCGTCGATGTGGGTGCGAAAGGCATTGTGGCCCTGTCTTTTCCGCTGCATCCGCCGGGTAAGCCGGAGAAGACGCGGCGCGAGGAGTTGCTGGCCGCATCGCGGGCGGTCGACGTCGTGGTGGTCAACGGTGCGCGCGACCCGTTCGGAATACCGGATCCGGCCGATGCCGCCGAGGTGACAGTCGTTCCGGGACAACCGCATTCGTTCCGCAGCGGATTCGACGTCATCGTCGGCGCGGTGGAACCGTGGCTGCGCCGGTGGGCCGGCCCGGACTGAGCGGTCTCAGTCGGCCGCGGCCTGCTCCGCCAGATCGGGGACGATCTTCGTCGCCACGACCAGCGCGTCGATCGCATCGCGGTCCTCGGTCTCGCGCAGGACCCGGTCGGCGATCCGGATGCGGATATCGGGGACCCCGGCCAGATCGGTCACCACGTCGTCGGGGGTGAACAGGATCGACCGATCCTGCGGTCCGCCGAACCCGTCGGTGATGTTCGTGGTGTCGTGGCCGAGTACCAGCAGCGTGCCACCGGGCGAGAGCAGTTCGGCGGCGCGGGTCAGCGTCGTGCGGCGCTGCCGCGCGGGCAGGTGCAGGAAGACGCTCAGCACCAGTTCGAACGGCCCGGTGATCCCGGCGGCGTCGAGATCGGTGACGTCGGCGCACTGCCAGTCGATCCGCCCGCGCACCGAGCGCGACAACCGCGACGCCACCGTCCGGCCCTTATCGATCCCGACCTGCGAGAAATCCACCGCCCGGACCTGCCACCCGTGCGTGGCCAGCCACAGCGTGTTGCGGCCTTCCCCGCACGCCAGATCCAGCGCGCGGGGAAGCTCCGGTACCGGCTCACCGGGCGTGTCGGGCTGCAGCACCACCCGCCGCTCGAGCCCGTACACGTGCTCGACCACGGTCGCGTTCGGCGGTGCGCCCCACACCAACTCGCTCTGGGTGTACCGGGCATCCCATTCGGCCGCGTCCATGGTTGTAATCTTCCGGCCTCGGCTTCGCCCGGGTGCGGCCGGGCCCAGGGAACGGCCGAGCCGGGAACCGAGCCCTGGAACGATCGATAGCAGGCAGGTGCCACGGGCACCCGAGTGCCGCCCGTCCCGGCAACGCCGGTTCCGAGGCCGGGACCCGTCCCGGGCCTGGACGAACCGGAGTCCCAGGGGCGAAGCGGGGCAGCGGAGGGAAGGACCGGGGCCGACAGGCCCCCGGCCCGCCACGGCGGAGCGGAGGCGGCGTTACAGCGTGGTGTGCATCAGGACGACGTTGTACTGGCTGTGGACCGTGGTGAGGAAATACAGGTCACGGCCGGTTTGGTACGGGAAGATCGACGGCGCGTAGGCGGTCGGCAATTCCCGGGTGTCGATCAGGACCTCCGGTGCGCTCCAGGGGCCCTGCGGGGAGGAGGACCGGCGCATGACCACCGAGTTGAACGGGTCGGTGGTCAGCATCAGATATTGCCCGAGGTATTGGTTCCACACCACCGACAGCTCGCCCACCCCGCCGGCGATGGGTGCGGCGGCATTCACGTCGCCGCGGCGCCAGCGGCCGCCGTCCCAGTATTCGTACGCGCCGAGATTCTGAATATCCTGCTCGCGCACCCGGGCCACATACGCGGGGTGGTTGCGTCCGGACTGCGTGCCGTACTCGTACACGTAGCCGCCGGATTTGGTGAACGCGTTCATCTGGAATTTGGTGTTCGCACCGGAATTGGGCCGCCGGGTGAGCGCGAGGTCCGCCCACGTCTCGCCATTGTCGGCCGATGCGGCCAGGCCCGAGTAATTGGTCGTCCACTGCCCGACGTTGTCCCAGCTGCGCACCGACATCAGGCTCATGTACTGGACGCCGCCGACCTCGATGCCCGCGGTCGGAATCCGGCTTATCTCGATGAACGGGATCTTCGGGCTCGGTATCAGGTCCCGCGCCTGACCGAACATGTCGCGCACCACGCTGTCGAAATAGATGCCGTTGGCCGGATTGCGGGTGTGACTGCGAAGCAGGATATTGCTGCGCCAGGCCCAGGTGCTGCCGGCCAGCAGATTCGGCAGCCCCAGTCCGGCCGAATCGCCGAACGCCGTGAGCATCTGGCCTTTGCCGTTGTCCCACATGATCCCCAGATCGGTGCCGAGGACGTTGTAGTTCTGGGTGTTGTTCGGACTCATCATGCCGGTCACCTGGAAGATCGCGCGGCTGCGACCGTCCAGGTGCGGCAGTCCGGCGGTGCCGTTCAATACCGGAATGGGGTTGATGGCGTTGGGATTCGCGTCGGCGGGCGCGGTCATGGTCAGCATCACCGCTGAACCCGCGGCTATCGCGGACAGCAGGATCGAAACTGCTCTGGACAACGTAGTCGGCCTTCCCGAGTCGTGTCGAGAAACGGGCGGCCGATACCGGTGGAGACTCAGGGCGGCCACACACGATCGTCGACTGGCTGGCAAAATGTGAAATACAAGCTGCGCACACATTCGGCACGGGTTTAGCTGCCCCGGTGACGGGGGTACCGCAGATATCGATCGGTGTGAATTACCACCGCTTTCGTAGCGTACAGCCGGTAGGCAGATTACCTGCGAAAACGGGCTCGGCGAAGTATCAGAGGCAGCTGAGTCGCGCGTTCGATGCCGAATGCGCGCCGCGCCGACGAATGCCAGGTCCGGTCGAACAATTGTTTGGCGGCGGCCACGGCGTGCGGTGGGCGTTCCGCGATCCGCCCGGCCAGCTGCCGTGCGGACGCGATCGGATCCTCGCTGATCTCGGTGATCAGCCCGATGCGCGCGGCGTGTGCCGCATCGATCCGGTCCGCGGTCATGGTCAGCAGCAGCGCTTCGTCCAGGCCGATCAGCCGCGACAATGTCGCCGCGCCGGTCATATCCGGAATCAGGCCGTGCCGCACTTCCATCACCGAGAAATCCGAATCCGGTGTGGCGAAACGAAAATCGGCCGCCAATGCGAGCTGTAGCGCACCGCCGTAACAATGTCCGTGCACCGCGGCGATCACCGGCTGCGGCAGTCGCCGCCACGCCCAGCAGGCTTCCTGGAAGGAATTGGTGCCGCGCAACGGATTCGGCACGAAATTGCGCACGACGCCCAGTGGATCGCGCATCGTCCCGGCGATGTCCAGGCCGCTGGAGAAACTCGGACCGTTACCGCGCAGAATCACCGCGCGAATATCTCTGCGGCCCTCGATAATTCGCGCTGTCCGGATGAGTTCGCGCATCATCTCGATGGTGAGGCCGTTGTGTTTGCCGGGCCGGTCCAACGCGACGTCGGCGAGGTTCCCGTCGACGCTCAGCGCCACCGTGCTCATCGGCCCGCTGCGGCGAGCTGTTCGAGGATGACCTGTGCGCAGCGCTCGGGATCGTCGTAGAACGGGGTGTGCCCGCTGCCGGGCAGGGTGAGGTGCCGCGCCTCGGGCAGACGTACGCGCGCGCGGCGGCTCTGCGTGGCGTACGTGAGCAGCACGTCGCGGTCGCCCCAGGCGACGGTGACCGGAATGCGGGCCAGCCGCCCGGAGTCCTGCAGGCGAGCGTGGTCGAAAGAAGCCAGAGCGGGTGCGAATCCGGGAGATTCGATCGCGCCCAGTGCGGTGGCGAGCGCGACGTCGCCGCTCACCGCCCATGCCTTGCCGAAGACCAGGCTCAGGAACGCGGTGCGGCCGGCGGGCGCGCCCAGGATCGCCGGCAGCGCGGGCCGCAGCAATCGGCCGAGCGTCGCGGACCGGCCGAGCGACTGCTGACACCAGACCCGTCCGGCGGTGGCCCAGAAGCCGATCGGCGAGAAGGCGGTCACCGAGCGGGCCAGCCCGCGGGCGGCCAGGTTCAGCACGATCAGCCCGCCCATCGAGTTGCCCGCCAGATGCGGTGTGGCCAGGCCGTTCTCGGTGAGGAAGGCGGCCAGCGCGTCGGTGAGCATGTCGACGGTGGTGTGCTCCAGGGGTGCGGATTCGCCGAATCCGGGCAGGTCCACGGCGTAGACCTCGAACGATCGCGACAGCCGGTCGATCACCGGCTCCCATACCTGCCAGCGGCTGCCGACGCCGTGGACCAGGACCAGGGGCTCCCCGCTGCCGACGCGGTGGTGATTCAGCACGGGCACAGGGTAGCAACGGTTGGCGTCACGCCAACAGGGTTCGTTTCGGGGCGATTCGGCGGTACGATGAATGGTATGGCTACCCGTAAGGTGACGTTGTCACTCGATGCGGCGGCCTGGTCGTTCGCCGAGCAGGCCGCCCAGCGTGCGGGCATGTCCCCGTCCGCGTGGATATCTCGCGCCGCCCGGCGCGAGGCGGTGCGCACCGGCTGTGGTCCGGTGCCCGATCCGGCCGCCGCCGCGGCCGCCGACGAGGCGGAACTCGCGGCCGCCGAGGAGTTGATGCGTGCGCAGGGGTGAACTGTGGAGCTACAACCCGCACGGTTTGCCTCGACGTCGCAACGTCGTGCTGATCTCGAGTGACGGCATCAACGAGTCGCCGCGCCCCTGGCTGATCGCCGCCGAACTGCTCGACGAGGATCCGCAGGACATCCTGGCCGTGTCGATTCCCGGCCACGGCTGGGTGCACGCGGGCAATCTGGGCCGCATCTATCGAGGCTGGCTGGCCGAACGCCTGGATTCGGTCGAGGACGACACCCTGGAGCGTCTGGATACCGCATTGCGTGCCGCGATGGATCTGTAGCGCCCCGCATTGTGGATTCTCACCTCGGACTGTCCTGGAGCGGTGGGATACGGCAGTATCACCACGGCGGTTGTGTGTCGCCGCTGTAGCCGTATTTGACGAGAATCGAGGAAATCAGTTGAGGATTACGCTGATCGCCGCCGCGTTGGTCGCTCTGCCCCTGCTGGCGGGCTGTGGTTCCGGTAATGCCCAGCCCGAGGTCACCCAGGCGGATCTGTCCAAGGCGTTGCAGAGCAGCGGTCTGAACGACCCGAAGCTGGCCGACTGTGCCGCGAAAATCTATGTCGGCGAAGGCATCTCGCAGGACGGCCTGCGCCTGATGACCAAGCCCGGCACCGACACCAACAAGCTCGACTCCAACACCATGGGACTGAGCAAGGACGATGCGGCCAAGGCCAAGTCCGCCACCCAGAAGATCCTCACCGACTGCATCAAGTAGTCCGAGTCCTCCCGGCCGGGCGCGTGCGGCGCGCGGCCGGGTGGTGTGCCGGTTGCTTCCCTTGGGAGGCAACCGGTTTCGATCTGCCTGGTATTCGATTCGACGGCTGCCCGGCCAGAACGGCGACTTCCGGAGTTGTCGGCCCGGGATGTCTTAAGCTGTGACCTCGGTAACGCCTATAGCCGGTGTGCCTGATTTCTGCGCTCGAACATGGATTCGGTATCCGATCTGGATCCAGCTCGCTCTGGACAACTCCATCGCAGAAAGGATCGAATATGAGGAGCGGTAAACGCGCCTGGGTCGCGGCGCTGGCAGGAACCGTAATCACTGTCGGCGGTGCGATCGCCGCACCGCAGGTATGGTCCGCGCCGACCACACCCCAGTCCGGACAGGCTCTGGGCTCCATCATCCGCGCCGACACGTCGCGGGTGACGTTGTCGGCGCCGGGATTGCCGGGGACCGTCGCGGCGAGGTCCACCCGCCTCACCTACGCCAGCAGCACGACCAACGACTCGCCGACCACGGTGGTCGGCACATATCTGGAGCCGATCGCCCCGTGGACCGGTCCGGGGGAGCGCCCGCTGGTCGCGTACGCGGGCGGCACGCAGGGCCAGAGCGATCAGTGCGCACCGTCGGCGATGCTGGCGCAGGGGGTGCGGTTTCAGCCGCCCGCCGACGCGATCCTGGAATACGACCTCGCCCCGATCTATCAGTTGCTGACCCGCGGCATGTCGGTGGTGATGACCGACTACCACGACCTGGGCACACCGCCGGTGCACGACTTCCTGAACCGTAAGACGCAGGGTTACGCGGTGCTGGATTCCGCACGCGCCGCGCTGCGGTTGCCGGGCAGCGGCTTGAATCCGCGCTCACCGGTCGTGCTCTACGGCTACTCCCAGGGCGGTATGGCCTCCGGCGCAGCGGCCGAACTGCAACGTCGATACGCCCCCGATCTGAACGTGCGCGGCGCATATGTCGGAGCGCCCCTGGTGGATCCGGAGTTCTACATCGGGCGCAACGACGGCCGCCCGGGCGTCGCACCGGCCATCGCGTGGGTCCTGAACGGTATCGCCGCCGATTATCCGGCCACCCGCGCCGCGCTCGATGCCGCCCTGAACGACACGGGTAAGGCGATTCTGCGCGATGCGACCAGCAAATGCGGTGGCGGTCTCGGCGGCTCTTTGACGCAGCCGCAGAATACGTCCCGATGGACGACCAGTGGCCAGCCGATCACGGCCGTTATCGACCGCACCCCGGTCTTGAAGAAGGCATTCGACGAACAGCGGCTCGGCGGGCTCGCCCCATCCGTGCCGGTGCGGCTGTACGCGGCTCGCAACGACGATGCGACGCCTTACGCGTCCGTGCGCGATCTGGCCGCGAACTGGTGCGGTCGCGGCGGGGCCGTGCAGTTGCAGGCGGACCCCTGGCTGCCTCCGATCAACAGCGTCATCGGCACTCACGACCTGGCCTTCTTCCCGTCCATCGCCGACTCGCAGCAGTGGATCACCGATCGCCTGGCCAACGTTCCCGCTCCGGTCAATTGCGGGGCGCTGCCGTAGCCGGGGCCTGCCGGCTTCACCGGCTCGATCACGCCGGCAACGGGCCGGATCACGAATGCGATCGCCGTGGTCCGGCCGCCGCGCGGCCAGGGATTCGAAGTGTTTCCGGTCGCGTAGCGCGGCGCCGTAGCGATCGCGTCGAGCACTTGCGGCGAGAGTATGTGTGGGGCGCTTGCCGAATCGAGATCCATTGTGTGCGAAGGATGTCCGGTTCGATCGGGAACCCGGGTGGTGATGTGCTCACCCCCGGGCGGGTTCGATGCACGGCTGGTGGCTTCGTGATGGCGCCGGGCGGCCCCGATCTGGCATTGTGGACCGAATTCGTTGTTGTGCAGTGACTCTCGAGGAGGAACAGGTGCTCGAACTGACCATGGCCACGGTGTCCGGGTCGGAGGCCGCCACGGGCGGCATGATGATGGCCGATGCCCCGAGCGAGGCCGGCGCCGTGTTGCGAGTGGGGCGCGACAAGTCGGTGTGCCGGATCGTCGTGCCGGGTGACTGGGTATTCGTTTCCCCGGTGCACCTGGAGTTCGCGTGCGGTCCCGAAGGAACCTGGGAGGTGAGCCGTACGCCGGATCCGGAGGCCGAGCCGGCTTCCGAAGTGCGAATCGTCGTGGGGAATCTCGGCCAGTCGCTGGAGCAAGGCGGGGTGGTGGCCCTGCCGAAGGGCGGACACGGCGAGATCACCATCTCGGATCGCAGCGCGCCTCGGAGCGTCAACATGGGCTTCTACCACGAGTCCTGAACAGGGCGGCTAGGGCCCAACGCGGTTACTTTCGCCGCTCACGTCTCGATGCGCAGCAGATCTATCGTCCAGTATGACCGAGCGCATCGAGAGGAGGCCGACTCATGCCCGCTGTCGCCGACCTTGCCCTGGGGCTCGCGCCCATCGCGGGTGGATTGGCTCTCGGGGCCGTCGCGGGGTATCTGAAGGGCCCCGATGTCCGCAAGGCGATCAAGCAGGATATGGAGCTTCTGGAGCACCTGTCTCCGCAGGATGTGGAGCGGCGAGCCGAACTCCAACGAAGTATCGATTGCCGCATCGACGACCTGGTCGCCACTGTCCACCGGCACCGGCCGCTGCGCAGCGCCGCCGCCTCATATCGGGCCGGCCTGCGCGACATCCTGCTGTTCGTCAGCACGATCCTGTTCACGGGAGTGTGGTGGGGCGTCGATCATCACAAGAACAGCTGGCTACCGCTGTTCGTTGTGCTCATCGTCATCACGGTGTGCGCGGCCGGCTATGCGCTGAGCGGGCTCTTCGGACTGCTGCTCGGTTTCCGGCGACGGAGGGACTGATACCCGGATGCCGGGAGAGTGATC